>NZ_LZFO01000027.1 GCF_001758365.1 Clostridium acetireducens DSM 10703 | reverse complement strand
AAGTTATCCACAGGTGCAATAGCACCTTAGCTTTGCTATTATCTTTTTCTGAACAAAATAGTTAATTATTAACAAAAAGTAATGATTTTTAAATATAATTGAGGAAGTTTAATTGTGCAATTTCCTCATTATATCTATTAATTCATCAAAAGTTTTTCTATACAATCCATCTATATCATCATCCATTTTACATACATAATAGCATTTATTTATATCTTTACTTACATAAGCCTCTAAAACTTTTTCTATCATAATTTTTACTATTTCAGATATCTTTGGAATATTAATAAGCTCTTTTATATATTTTTCATTTTTTAATAATATAGCTATTTTACATATATCTACTGCATGATCAGCCATTCTCTCTAAATCTGTAACTATTTTTATAGTTGTAAATATAAATCTTAAATCTTCAGCTAGAGGTTGTTCTTTAGCTATTAACTTAACACATTTATATTCTATTTCTTTTTGAAGCTCGTCTACTAAATCATCCTTTACAATAATCTTTTGTGCTAATTCTTCATTTTGATTTATTAAAGCTTTAATAGATTCATGTATCTGTTTTTCAACTATATTTCCCATTCTCAAAACATCACTACGTAATACTTGCAAATTATAATCAAAATTTTTTCTTAACACCTTATGCCACCTCTCCTTTTAAAATTATCCAAATCTACCTGTAATGTAATCTTCCGTTCTTTTATCTTGAGGTTTATGAAATATATCTTCTGTTTTATCAAACTCTATAATTTCTCCATTTAAAAAAAAGGCGGTATTATCTGCTATTCTTCCTGCTTGTTGCATATTGTGAGTTACTATTATCACAGTGTAATTTTTTTTCAATTCATCCATTAATTCTTCAATTTTTAAAGTAGATATAGGATCTAATGCCGAAGTTGGTTCATCCATTAATATTACATCTGGTTCTACTGCTAATGTCCTAGCTATACATACTCTTTGTTGTTGTCCACCAGATAATCCTATAGCACTCTTTTTTAAATTATCCTTTACTTCATCCCAAAGTGCCGCTCCTTTTAAACTTTTTTCTACAATTTCATCTAATTTATTTTTATCTTTAACACCATGTATTTTAGGACCATAGGCCACATTATTATATATAGACATAGGAAAAGGATTAGGCTTTTGAAATACCATTCCTATTCTCTTCCTAAGATAAATTTCATCATAATCCTTATATATATTTTTACCTTCAAATAGAACTTCTCCATCTATACGTACACTATCTATTAAATCATTCATTCTATTTAAAGTTCTAAGAAATGTAGATTTTCCACAACCAGAAGGACCTATTAATGCTGTAACAGTGTTTTCTTCAAAGCTTATATTTACATCTTTTAAAGCTTGAACTTTTCCATAATATAAATTTAAATTTATTGTATCTATTATAGCCATGTGTATCCTCCTTATTTACTTCCTGTATATTTTTTATAAATCTTATTACCTATAATTCTAGAAAATATATTAAATACTAAAACCATTATTATAAGCACTGCTGCTGCTCCATTTGCTATTTGTGCCGCATCTGGTACCATACCTTCTGAATTTAACTGCCATATATAGACTGATAAAGTCTCTGCAGGTCTCATTAAATTAAGAGGAAATGACTTACTGGTTACATTACTGTGTATATTTAATATTGGTGCACTCATACCAGCAGTATATAAAAGTGCTGCAGCTTCTCCAAAAATTCTTCCTGAAGCTAATATAACACCTGTTAATATTTGAGGCATTGCCGATGGCAATACAACCTTTTTTATAGTTTGCCACCTAGTTGCTCCTAACCCTAAACTAGCTTCTTCTACTAATGATGCTGAAGATATTATTGCATTTTCACTTACTCTAGTAAGCCCTGGTAAATTTATAATAGCTACTGCTAATGAACCTGAAAGCAGCGTAAATCCCCATCCAGTAGCCTTTACAAAAACTAATAATCCAAATAGTCCTACAACTATGGAAGGAAGAGAGGACATAGTTTCTAAACATAATCTTATAATATATAATAATCTTTTATTTTTAGCATATTGAGCTAAATAAATACCAGCCCCTACTCCTAAAGGTACTGTTATTAAAAGAGATATTATTAGCATGTAAAATGAATTAAATAATTGAGGACCTATACCTCCTCCTGCTTCTCCTATTTTAGGATTTCCAAATAAAAATTCAAATCTCAAAAAATTTCTTCCATTAAAAATTATATAACTTATTAAGGATATTAAAAGTAAAATAATGAAAATTGATACAATATATAATATTGAATTAAAAAACTTATCTACAGACTTAGCTTTCATACATTTATTTCACCTCTTTTGCAGATATGAATTTAATTATTAATATAAATATAAAAGATACTATAAGCAAAAATAAAGCTAATGACCATAATGCATCATTCCAAAGTGTTCCTGATATTGTATTAGCCATATCCATTGTTAATACTCCTGTTAATGTAGATGTTGGACTATATAAATTTTTAGGAAACTGAAGTGTATTTCCTATAACCATTTGTACTGCAAGAGCTTCTCCAAATGCTCTAGTAATCCCTAATATAACGCTAGTTAATATACCATTTTTAGCTGAAGGTATAATTACTTTAGTTATAGTCTGCCATCTAGTTGCTCCTAATCCATAAGAAGCCTCTAAATAATCTTTAGGAACAGTTTTCATTGCATCTGATGATATACTTGATATAGTTGGAAGTATCATTACACTAAGCACTATTATTCCCGCTATTAAGCTAAACCCCACACTATTTGAAGAACCTTTTAAAAAAGGAATTAATACACAAATTCCAACCCATCCATATACAACAGATGGAATACCTACAAACAATTCTAAAGCTGGTTTAAGTACTAAATTACCGAATTTGGGTGATATAAAATTCATAAAAATTGCTAATGCTATTCCTAAAGGAGCACTTATAAAAATTGCTCCTAAAGAAACCAATGTAGAACCTACTATAAATATCAAAGCTCCAAACTGTGGTACTTCAGCATCTGGTAACCACTTTGACGAAAATATAAACTCAATTACAGAATAATTGTGTTTGGTAAAAGTACTAACTCCTTTCACTGTGAGAAATCCTATAATAGATAAAGTTAAAATAACTATTAGTAATCCGCATATAGTAGATAATGTCTTCCCTATATACTCTGTTTTTAATTTTTTAATAAATGATCTTTTTTTTGGTTCACCTTTTATATTACTATGAAACACATAACTTTTTTCCATAAAATTACCTCTTATTAAAATTTTTTAATTATTTTGCTAAATTTTTCATTGATATATAACCTAATTTTTCAATTAATTTTGAATTCTCATCGCTAACCATATAATTTAAAAATGCTTCCACTAACTTATTAGGTTTACCATTTGTATACATATGCTCATAAGACCAAAATTTATATTTACCTGAAACTATGTTTTCCACGCTTGGATTAATTCCATCTATATTTAAAACTTTTAAATTATCTCTTACCTCATCAGTTAAATAAGATAATGCTACATAACTTATTGAACCCTTAGTATTTTGAACAGCTTTTACAACACTACCACTTGAATCTTGAATAGTTCCTATACCATCTTTTTCATCTTTACCACCCATAACTGTAGTTTTAAAAGTATGTCTTGTTCCTGAAGATTTAGTTCTATTTATAATATTTATAGGTTCATCCTTTCCTCCTACTTCTTTCCAATTAGTAATTTTACCTTGAAATATATCTTGTACTTGTTCTGAAGTTAATTTATCAACATTTACATTCTTATTAACTATTAAAGCAAATCCTATTCCACATACTTTGTGATCTACTAATTTACCTGTTTGAGATTTATCCTTTACTTTATCTTCTGCCAATACATCAGAATTTCCTATATCTACAGAGCCTTCTATTACTTGATTTATTCCAGCACCACTTCCTCCACCTTGTACATTTATAGTCACTTTAGGATTTTGGGATTGAAAGTTTTTTGCTGCTTGTTCAACTAAAGGTTGTAACGCAGAAGAACCTAATGATGTAATTGTGCCAGACAAATTATCTTCAGTACTATTATTTTGTGCCTCATTGGACACTTTTTTATTACTACAACCTATTATTCCTATACTAAAAACACATATCAATAATGAAAATAAAACAAATTTAATATTTAATTTCTTCATTACAAAAATACCTCCTCAAATTTATGTTTTCTTTTAAATACTATAATACATAAGTAACGTTAAATAGCTATTATATTATTGTTAAGTATACTTAACAATATAAAAAAATTGCCATGCAATTTTTTAGTTAATTGGAGAATTTTTAACTCTTATCTATTCCCTCTTAACTAAAAATTGCATGGCAATTTTTTGTATTGTCTTTTAATCATCAATAGGTATGGTAACAATAAATTTGCTGCCTTTTCCAACTTCACTCTCCACAGTTATATCTCCATCTAGCCCCATTACAATATGTTTTACAATAGCTAATCCTAATCCTGTTCCACCTTGAGATCTTGATCTAGCCTTATCAACTCTATAAAATCTTTCAAATAATCTCTCTATATGCTCTTTAGAAATGCCTTCACCAGTATCTTCTACCCATAGTACACACTTTTTATCTTCTAATTTAGTTCCTACAACAACTTTGCCATTACTATTTGTATACTTTACTGCATTATCTACAAGATTTAAAACCATTTGCTTTATTTTATCTCTCTCACACAACATATTAGGTATTTTATCCCCTACTACACTTACCTCTATATTTTTATTTTTAGCAACATTTTTTATTAAATTACAAACATCCTTTATTACTTCATTTAAATTTACATATTCTGATTTTTCATATTTATTATTCTCTATATGTGACAAAGTTAATATATCGTTTATTAACCTTGTAAGTCTTTCCGCTTCATCATTTATTATATTTAAAAATTTTTCTTTATTTGCAGCATCGTCTACGTATTTTAGTGTTTCTGCAAATCCTTTTATAGATGTTAATGGAGTTTTTAATTCATGGGATACATTTGCAACAAATTGACTTCTCATATTTTCTAATTTTTTAATATCAGTTATGTCTTGCAATACAGCAACTTTACCTATATATTCGTATCCATTTATAATATCTGCTATTCTAACTCTCAAGTACTTTTTATTATTCCATAACAAAGTTATTTCTTTATAAATTCCTTCTTCATCTTCTTTAAATATATTTTCGGATTTAAAAATTTCTATATTTTCCAGTAAATTTTTTCCTATTATATCTTTATTAATTCCAAATAGCTTCTTAGCATAAGGATTTATCATTAATATTTTAAGATCTTTATCCACAGCAATAACTCCACTATCCATACTTCTTAATATAGCTTCTATCCTATTTTGTTTTTCTAAAGCATCTCTCAACGTATTTTGTAATCTGTCTGCCATACTATTAAAAGTATTTGCTAATTCACCTATTTCATCTTTAGATTTTATATTTACTCTTCTATTCATATCCCCTAAAGCTATTTTATATGTTGTAAACTCCAACTCTTTTATAGGACTTATAATAGCATTAGAAAGCTTAGAAGAAATAATAAAAGAAATTAACAAAACTAAAATAAATATAAATAAATAATATTTATAATAAGTAGATTTTAATCCAGTAATTGTGTCTATTGGAATAGAACTTCTTATAACATATCCATTTTTAAAGTAAGTAGCAAAATATATAATTTCCTTTTTAGTAGAATCACTATATCTTATAGTATATCCTTCACCATATTTTCTAGCTTTAATTATTTCCTCTCTATTGTTGTGATTACTAAATTCTTCTGTTTTTCCTAAAGAATCCTTTATGACAACTCCTTTATTATCTACATAAGTTAATCTTATTTTATTGTTTGTATAAATATTTTTAAATAATTTATCTTTATCAATTAAATTATTATTTTCTATTATACTAATAGTAATCTTATTATTATTTCTTAAATTTTCTTTAACACCCTCTATATATTCATAATTAGCTACTACTATGAAAAGTATAGCTGAAATTATAAAACTAAAAAATACAGTTATCAGTATAGAAATCATTAATTTTTTTTTCATTTCTTATTCCCCTATATTAAATCTATATCCTATTCCCCTAATAGTTTCTATATATTTAGGTTCTTTATCATCATCTTCTATTTTTTTTCTTAAATGTCTAATGTGCACATCTACTGTTCGTGTCTCTCCTATATATTCATATCCCCAAATTTTATCTAAAAGAAAATCTCTTGTTAATACTCTTCCTTTATTTTTAACAAGTATTTTTAGCAATTCAAATTCCTTTAAAGTCAGTTCAACCTTATTATTATTTTTTCTAACTTCGTGCTTCTCTAAATCAATTATAATATTTCCAAATTTGTGAAAAACATATTCTTGTTTATTTTCTGTTCTTCTAAGAACTGCTTTAATTCTAGCCAACATTTCTCTTATAGAAAAAGGCTTAGTTATATAATCATCTGCTCCTAATTCTAAACCTAATACTTTATCAAATTCTTCACTTTTAGCAGTTATCATAATAATTGGAGTGGTAGATATATATATATCCTTTCTTATTTCTCTACAAACTTCATAACCATCCATACCAGGTAACATTAAATCTAATAAAACTAAATCTGGTTTTTGACTTTTTACTGTGTCCAAAGCACTTATTCCATTATCTACACACAATACATTATATCCATTGTTTTCTAAATTAAACTTTATAAGTTCTTGTATGTGTTCTTCGTCATCTACAATTAATATTTTTTGCTTAATCATAAACTTGCCCCCTAATTATTATTTAAAATATATAAAAGAAAACATTCTTTTTCCATCTTTATTTTTTCTATAAGAATATAAGTTATATTCTTTATTACAAAATGTACATATATTTAATGTTTTAATTTTATTTACGTTTTTATAATTTAATTGTCTAATTATACATTTCTCCATACTTAACTTATTCCCTTTAAATATGTTTTGATTTTTATACAATTCACAATTTTTAAATTTATTTATAACTTCTTCCCCAACTTCATAACAACAATCTCCTATATGAGGTCCTATAACAGCAATGATATTTTCCGTATTACAATCAAAGTCCCTTATCATTTTATCTAAAGTTTTTAATACAATACAATTTAAAGTACCTTTCCATCCACTATGGACTGCTGCTATTATATTTTTTTTAGAATCTAAAATAAGTACTGGAACACAATCCGCAGTAAATACACCTATACCCAAATTAGATTTATTAGTTATAAGAGCATCTCCTTCTTCAATTTTACCATTGTAATTATATATAACATCGCTATGAATTTGATTTAGATATGAAATTTCGTTTAATTTAAAGTGCTTTTTTAAAATATTAAAATTTTTTTCTTTAGATAAACTTTTTTTATGAAAGTTTAAATCTCCTTTTGCTGTAGAAAAAACAAATTTTGCTGTATTATAACTAAATACTAAAAATTCATAGTTTTTTACATTAAATACATTAAATTTAAGTTTCTCCATAATAGCCTCCTAAAATAATTAATTTATTATAAGTATTATACAATAAACATAAAAAATAAAGAGCTTTTTAAGCTCTTTTTTATATTTACTGTTTATCTGTAATTAAAGCCTTTATTTCCTCCATGAATGTATTCACATCTTTAAATTGCCTATATACAGAAGCAAATCTTACATAAGATACTTCATCTATATTTTTTAAATACTTCATAATTAATTCACCTATATATTCTGATTTAACTTCTGTAAGCATTTTATTATTAATATCCTTTTCAATATTATCTGCAATATTTTCTATTTCACTTCTAGAAACAGGTCTTTTTTGACATGCTTTTATTAATCCATTAATAATTTTAGATTTATCAAAATATTCTCTGCTCATATTCTTTTTTATAACTAGTATAGGAGTACTTTCTACTTTTTCATAAGTAGTATACCTTTTTCTGCATTTCGTACACTCTCTTCGCCTTCTAATAGACATATCATCTTCAGTAGATCTTGAATCAACAACTTTACTCTCTCCGTAACCACAATATGGGCATTTCATGTTATTTTCACGTCCTTATTTATGTTATTTATTATATATTATATATTATTTTATATATAATTACTACTATTTATCTTCTATTACGAAATCGCTACCATCAATTAGTATAACATCCACACCTATTTTTTTTACATTTTCCCAGGGTATTTCTATATCATTATTTTTCCCAAATATAGAAACTTTCCCTGATGGAATTATAATAGATAATATACTATAATCATTACAATCTATTTTAAAATCTTTTATGTACCCTACTTTGCTACCAGAATTCAAGTCTATAATTTCCATAGTTTTTAAGCTTTGAATTGAATATAAAGAAGTATACTCTGACAATTCCAATCCCACCTTTTAAACATTATATAATACTTATATGTATAAATAAATTTAATTATTCTTTTCATAATAAGATTTATATATTAAATAGTTTGTTAATTAAAAAAGACTTAAAAATCAATTGATTTTTAAGTCTTTTTTAATTAACATATAAAATTATATGTATTTTCTCATATGTTTTAATGCTGTTTTTTCTAATCTAGATACTTGTGCTTGTGATATTCCTATTTCTTCTGCAACCTCCATTTGAGTTCTTCCGTTGAAAAATCTTAAATTAAGTATTAACTTTTCTCTGTCATTTAATTTTTTCATAGCCTCTTTTATAGATATATTTTCTATCCAGCTTTCATCCAAATTTTTTTTGTCACTTATTTGATCCATTACATATATAGCATCTCCACCATCATGATATATAGGCTCAAATAAAGATATAGGATCTTGTATTGCATCTAAAGCAAAAACTACCTCTTCTCTTGGTAAATTTAGTTCTTTTGATATTTCAGATATAGTAGGTTCTTTATTATTTTTTCCTATTAACCTATCTCTAACTTGTAAAGCTTTATAAGCTATATCTCTTAAAGATCTGCTTACTCTAATAGAATTATTGTCTCTTAAATACCTTCTTATTTCACCTATTATCATAGGAACTGCATAAGTTGAAAACTTAACATTATGTGACAAATCAAAATTATCAATAGCTTTTATAAGTCCTATACATCCTACTTGAAACAAATCATCTGGATTTTCTCCCCTATTATTAAATCTTTGAATGACACTTAAAATTAATCTTAAATTTCCTTTTATGAACTTTTCTCTTGAATTTTTATCCCCACCTTTTATGCGTAGTAATAATTCTTTCATTTCTTTTTCTTTTAAAACTGGCAATTTTGCCGTATTTACTCCACAAATTTCAACTTTATTAATTGCCATAAAGTTATCAGCCCCTTCAGAATATTCGCATTTAAAGTGTTTCCAAAGAAGCTTATTTTTATACTAATATAAATTTAGAGCATTTTGCTTATTTCCTTTTTTAGCCTTTTAATAATCCTTTTTTCTAATCTTGATATATAAGATTGAGATATGCCTAACATATCTGCTACCTCCTTTTGAGTCTTTTCTGTGGAACCATTTAATCCAAATCTTAATTTGATAATTTTTCTTTCTCTTTCGCTTAACTTTTCCATAGCTACAAACAATAATTGCTTGTCAACTTCATCTTCTATTATGTTATAAACTTCATCCGCATCTGTACCTAAAATATCTGATAATAATAATTCATTTCCATCCCAATCTACATTTAAAGGTTCATAAAACGATATTTCAGCTTTTACTTTACTATTTCTTCTTAAATACATAAGTATTTCATTTTCTATACATCTTGAAGCATAAGTAGCTAATTTTATTTTTTTCTCAGGATTAAAAGTATTAACTGCCTTTATAAGTCCTATAGTACCTACTGAAACTAAATCTTCTATATTTATTCCGGTATTTTCAAATTTTCTAGCTATATACACTACTAACCTAATATTTCTCTCTATTAAAATAGATCTTACACTTTCATCTCCTAGTACTAACTTATTAATTAAACCACTTTCTTCTTCTTTAGTTAGTGGTGGTGGTAAAACATCATTTCCACCTATGTAATATATCTTTTTTGAAAAAATTTTAAATTTCACTAATATATTATTAATTATTTCTTTTAAAGTAATCATAGTATCCTCCTTAATACATTATTTATATAATTCCCCTAGATAAAAGAGCATTATAATCTCCATAATCACTTAATTTGCAATCCGTCAATGCTATTATTACTTCCTCATTTTTAAAATTGCCTTTTTTATCTTTATATATTTTAATATAATTAGGTTTAAAAGCTATTAAACTTCCTCTACATCCATTAACTACTCTATATGGTATTTTAAAATTACTATAATTACTAATATTAACTCCATTAAATATTTCTTTTTCAGCTACTATAACAGGTAAATTGGTAACTGGTTCTCTAAGTTCATTTCCTGTATCTAAAAAAGCTTTTATCTTTTTATTAGAATTATTTAAAATTATATCTATATCATATATAAGACCACTTACTTCTTTCCTATCTTTAATATAAATTATTATTCTATCTATAAGCATATATATAATCATAATTGATATAATCAATTTTTTGCAGGAAAAGTTTAATATAACTCCATTTAATGGCATATAACCTTTGTTGTTGAATTCTATAAATATACACATACCTGCAAGTAATATAGCATATAAAATAAGTATTATGGATGCCTTTAAATTAAATAAAATATTCTTTTTTCTAAAACAAACTAATGTCATTACAAATGCTACTATAAGTTTAAATACAATATTATAAAAACTTTTAAATAACAAAATACATAATAAATATATGCTCCCAATAAATCCTGATAAAAATATATACTTAAAGTTGACTTTTATTTTTATAGTTTGAGATGTTACATACATGAGAAACACATTTATTATACAATTCTCTACTAAGAGAACATCTAAATATATTTCCAAACTAACACCTTCCTTACAAATTAAATAGAATTCTATTTATTATTATATACTTATTTTTTTCAAAATTTTGTCATTTTGAATGAGCTAATCTTATTTTTATTTTCTATAATATGCCATAAAATTTAAAATTATACTAATTTTTACTTAATAACTTGAAATAACCCCTTTAAAAAATTAAAATAAATTTTTTAAAGGGGTTATTTCAAGTTATTAAGTAAAAAATTACTTTTTTTGTCTCCTTAAAAAAGCAGGTATTTCTAAATCATTTTGTTCAAATTCTCTTCCTTTGTCTACTGAAGTTGCTACTTCAGCTTCACTTTCTGTATTATTAGGTTTTGATTCATTTTGCATATTATTAATTATAGTTTCCTTATCACTTTCAAATCCAGTAGCAATAACAGTTATTCTTAATTCCTCTTTAAGACTTTCATCTATTACAGCTCCAAAAATTATATTTGCATCTGGATCTGCTGCTTCTTGCACTATTTCTGCAGCTTCATTAATTTCCAAAAGACCTAAATCTCCCCCTCCAGTAATATTCAATAAAACTCCTGTAGCTCCAATAATAGAAGTTTCTAAAAGAGGACTAGATATTGCCTGTTTAGCTGCTTCTTGAGCCCTATTATCCCCTGAACCTTTTCCTACGCCCATATGAGCAAGTCCTTTATCAATCATTATTGTTCTAACATCTGCAAAGTCTAAATTTACAAGTCCTGGTATTGTAATTAAGTCTGATATACCTTGTACACCTTGTCTTAATACATCATCTGCTAATTTAAAAGATTCCACTAAAGTAGTTTTTTTATCAACTATACTTAATAATCTTTCATTAGGTATTGTAACTAATGTGTCTACTGTTTCTTTTAAATTTTTTACTCCCATTTCTGCATGAATCATTCTCTTTCTACCTTCAAATGGAAAAGGTTTTGTAACAACACCTACAGTTAATATGCCCATAGATTTTGCTATTTCAGCTATTACTGGAGCAGCTCCAGTACCAGTTCCGCCTCCCATTCCTGCAGTAATAAAAACCATATCTGCACCTTTTATTGCTTGTGAAATTTCATCTTTACTTTCTTCTGCTGCTTTTTTCCCAATTTCAGGATTAGCTCCTGCACCTAATCCTTTCGTAAGTTTATCACCTATTTGTATTTTTTGGGATGCTTGAGATAGCATTAATGCTTGTCTATCAGTATTTATAGCTATAAATTCTACATTTTTAAGTCCTGATGAAATCATTCTATTTAACGCATTATTACCACCGCCGCCACAGCCAATTACCTTTATTTGGGCAAATTGCTGAACATCAACATCAAAATCTAGCACAATAATACCTCCCTTATTAGAAAAAATCTGTAAAAAACTCTTTTATTTTCGATATAATACCACTACTTTTTTCATTAGATTCTTTAGTTTCTCTATCTTTTACCCAGTCTAAATTTTCATTACTTTCTTCAAAATAATTATCTATATTATCAATTTTTAATGTATTGATAACATCTTGAATTATACCTGTTACAGGAACATAAATTGGATTAGAGGCTCCAATAAATTTAGGTATGCCTATTCTTAAAGGTTTGCCTAAAATATTCTTACCGAATTCCTCTATTTCTTTAATTAAAGAAATTCCGCCTCCAACTATAACTATGCCGGAAATTTCATTATATTGTCCACTATTTTTTAATTTTTTATGTATTAATTGTAATATTTCTTCTATTCTAGCATTGATTATTTCTATAAGTATATTTTTATCTATTTCTATAACATTATTATAATTAGTATTAACTTGAATAGTTAAATTTTCTTTTGATTCATTATAACTCAAATCAGAATATTTTATTTTAAGTTTTTCTGCTTCTGAAAAAGGTATTTTAAGACATAGTGAAATATCATTAGTTATATTGCTTCCACCCAATGGAATCATATCTCTCCAATGCAATTTTCCATTTTTAAATATAGCAATATCAGTAGTATCAGATCCTATATCTATTATAGCTGTATTTGTGTTTTTTTCATCTTCTTGCAATATTACTTGTGAAATAGCTAAAGGTTGAAACACTATTCCTGCTACTTTTACTCCTGCTTTATTTACACTTTTATAAATATTATTTATAATTGTAGTTTGAGATAATATTATTTGTGCATCTACCTCTAGTCTTAGTCCTGACATTCCTGTAGGATCTTTTATATTGTCATAGCCATCTACTATATATTGTTGGGGTATAACATCTATTACTTCTTTATCGGATGAAATAGCAATAATTTTAGCTGCCTTTAATACTCTTTCTACATCAGATTTTTTTATTTCTCCATCCTCAGAAGAAATTGCTACTACCCCTTTATTATATAATAATTCACAAATGCCATTTGGTAAAGATATATAAACATCTGAAATAGATATATCTACCATTCTTTCTAATTGCTCAATACATTGTTTTATTGCTTCAGATGTATCATCTATATCAACTACTATACCTTTTTTTATTCCACTACAGTTTACATAAGTAATTCCTATTATTTGAAGTTCTCCATTTTTATCAACTTTCCCTGCTGCTGCACATATCTTAGATGATCCTATATCTAGTCCTATTACATAATCATTCATCCAACTATTCCCCCTTTAATTTAAGGAACATCACAATGGTATATATTCAACATAAATTTATTATTTCCTTTTATTTTTAATAATTAATCTAATAAAATTAAATAATAACATTTTTATTTACCTAACTATGGAAAAATGAGAAAGATTTTCACCTTTCTCATTGTATGAATTATATTATTTACTCTCAATTAGCTTTTTCAAATTCATTTATATTTACGTTTCTAGTATGTTTAGTATGATCCCATTCTTTTTTATTTTTATCTATAATACCTTGTACAGAAATTGGAAACCATGTTATAGCATATAGAGGATATATTATATAGTACCAAAATACTTTTAAATTTAATTTTTTATCTAATACTAATATAAAAGGTGTGTATATAAATTGAAGTATAGATAATAATATTGCTGTAATTGTAAACATATTTATACTTATAGAATATACCACTGTATTAAAATTAGACATTACATTAAATATGCTCATGCAATATTGAAATAAACTAATAAGCATAGATACTCCAAACAAAATCATAACTATAGGCTGTATACTATAAAATGCACAGTCTATGGATGTAAAACTTAATTCTTTTATAGACTTTTTTAATAATTTAAAAAAATATCGACTAGATACATCTGCAAATCCTTGCATCCATCTTTTTCTTTGTCTCCAGGATTGTCTTAAAGTAAGCGGTTTTTCATCATAAATTATAGCATCATGAGCCCATCCTACTTTATAACCATTTAAAACTAACTTACAAGTGAATTCTAAATCTTCAGTAAGACAAGTAGCACCCCATCCTAATTGTTTTAATATATCTGTTTCTATACAGAAACCTGTACCACCTAACTGATTGGATAATCCTAAATTACTTCTCGAAAGCTGAAACATTCTATTTGCAGTCCAAAAAGATATTGAGTAACTTCCCGTAATCCACGTATCCAAAGGATTTTTACTATCTAAGTAGCCTTGCACAACTCTATACCCTTCACAAAATTTTTTATTCATTTCTTTTAAAAAATCTCTATGAACAATGTTATCTGCATCAAAAACTGCTACAGCATCATATTTTTTTTCCATTTTAAATATTTTGCCAAACATCCACTCTAAAGCAAACCCTTTTCCTTTTTTTTCTTTATTAAATCTTTCATGCACAATAGCTCCTGCATTTTTTGCCTTTATTGCGGTTTTATCCGAGCAATTATCTGCAATTACAAATATATCATAAAGTTCTTTGGGGTAATCTAATTTTTTTAAGCTTTCTACTACATTAGCTATAACAATTTCCTCATTATGAGCTGCTACTATTAACGCAAAACTTTTTTGGTCTTTAACTTTTTTAGTATCTTTTTTCCTCCATATACCGAAAAAGGATATACATAGATAATACATAGATATGAAGAATACTGTGTATGTTAATATTCTAGAACTATAATGTATTATTTCTTTTAAAACATCCACAAAAAATCCCCCCTAATTCAAAGATATTTTAGCATAAATAAATATTAATTACTATAGCATTTTATAATAATTATATAAAATATTTTGTATGCTATAACAAATAAGCATAAATTAAAGCAAATTACAGTATTTAAAATATAATTTTATCTATTCAGTTTTATTATATACTTTTAATTTAAAAGCTATACTTTATAGTATAATTTTAATTTGTTTTTACATATGAAGTATGCTAATATATATTAATATTGTTAGCTTATTTACTTTAAATTAGTTTTCTTAAATAGGATTATTTATATTGAATTTCTTTAAAATTTTTTAACATAAAAAAAGAACCTATCAAATTTAGGTTCTTTTTATTTATAATGTTGCTATTTTTTCGAACATTTCTTTATCAACCGAATAGCTTAAAGCACTATTATAAGAAATTAATCCTTTTTTATACAAATCTACTAAAGACATGTCCATGGTTTGCATACCATGCTTCGATCCTGTCTGCATAGAAGATTCTATTTGATGTATTTTTCCTTCTCTTATCATATTTTTTATAGCAGGAGTAGAAATCATAATTTCAGTAGCTGCTATTCTACCTTCTTCATCAGATCTTGGAATAAGTTGTTGACAAACAATTCCTTCTAGAACTGAGGCTAATTGTATCTTAACTTGTTGTTGTTGATGTGGTGGGTATACATCTATAATTCTACTTATTGTATTTACAGCTCCTATTGTATGTAATGTAGAAAATACTAAATGACCTGTTTCTGCTGCTGTAAGAGCAATATTAATTGTTTCTATATCCCTCATTTCTCCTATTAGTATAATATCTGGATCCTCTCTTAATACTGATTTTAAAGCATTACTATAGCTTAAAGTATCTCTTCCAATTTCTCTTTGATTTATTATAGATTTATTGTGTTTATGAAGATATTCTACAGGCTCTTCTAAAGTAATTATATGAGTAGCCCTAGTATTATTAATTTCATTAATCATTGCAGCTAAAGTAGTACTCTTACCACAACCAGTAGGTCCTGTTATCAGTACTAACCCTTTTTGTATATTAGTTAGAGTCTTAACTACTTTAGGTAATTTAATTTCACTTAAATTTGGCACTTTCAAACCAACTACTCTTATAGCAATAGCATGACTTCCTCTTTGTTTATATACATTTACTCTAAATCTTCCAAGTCCTGCTATAGAATAGGATGTATCAATTTCTCCTATTTTAATATATTCATTATATAAATCATCTAGTATTTCTTTTACATATGCTTCTGTATCATTAGTAGTTAATTTTATATTATTAATACGCTCAAGCTTACCATTTACTCTTATAGTTGGTGACATTCCAACTGTTAAATGTAAATCAGATGCTTTTGCTTCTACTGTCTTCTTTAGTAAATCATTTAGTGATATCACTTTTGTTTTCTCCCTTCATAATTTTACTGTATTTATATTTTTATAATATTAAAAAATTTCTATTAACTTATATAAATTTTAGCATATATTTCTATATATTAATACTTAATTTATAAATTTTTATAATTTTAAATTCCATCAGGGTTTAAGGCTTTATTTAATTTTTTCAATGCTTTTTTTTCTATTCTAGATACATAAGATCTAGATATTCCCAATATTTTAGCTATTTCTCTTTGGGTTCTTATTTTTCCATCTCCTAATCCATACCTCATTTGTATAACTATTTTTTCTCTTTCTCCTAAACATTTATCAATTTTATCATATAGCTTTTTTATTTGTATTTTTGTTTCTACAATTTCTATAACAGAATCTTCATCTGTTCCTAAAATATCCATAAGAGATATTTCATTTCCTTCCTTATCAACTCCTATTGGATCTTGAAGATATACTTCATTTCTTATCTTTTTATTGTTTCTAATTAACATTAAAATTTCATTATCTATACATTTAGCCGCATAAGTAGCAAGTCTTGTACCTTTGGATATATCATAAGAATCTATAGCTTTTATAAGACCTACTATTCCTATAGATATCAAATCATCTACATCTTTACCTGGATAGGAATATTTTTTTACAATATGTGCCACTAATCTTAAATTTCTTTCTACTAGTACACTTTTTGCAAATAAATCCCCTTCTTTAAATTTTTCTAAATAGTACTTTTCTTCTTTACTATTTAAAGGTTGAGGAAAAGATGTATTACTGCTTACATATGCAGTTAAAAATACTAAATTACCAATCATATTAATTATACAATCTGATAAAAACAAAAGCCAATCCTCCTAATAATGCTTATTATTATAATATGATTGGCAACAAAAAAATTGCATAATAATTAAAAAAAATTTACATTTTTTTAATTACTTATAATTCATTTTTGAAAATTCCTCAACTAGTTCTTTAAATAAAGGACACGCAGTATTACCAGCACCTTGGGTATTTTTATTTATGTTTTCAATAAATACTACCATAGAATAATATTTATTATTCAAATTAAAAAAACCTATAAACCATCCATCTGAATATTCTTTAAACTCTTTATCTTTTTTTTCTATTCTTTCTGTAGTTCCTGTTTTTCCTCCAATTTCAATATATTCTAAATATGTTAATTTTCCAGTTCCATGCTTAACTACATTAATCATTTGATTCTTCATAATATCTGCTGTATTATCATTTATTGCCCTTTTAGATTCAATGTAAACCCTAGATTTAAACTTATTATCTCCATCTACATAGCCTTCAATTATGTTAGGTTTAATATATACTCCTTTATTAACTACCGTATTAACTATTCCTATGGCCTGTATAGGAGTTATTTTTAAATTTTGACCTATAGAAAATAACCCTAAACTTCCATCTTTAATTTTAGGTTTATCCACTTCTAATTTTCCTTTTTTTTCATACTCTAAATCTAAAATTTTATTAAACAATCCTTGATTAAGAGCAATATTATATATGGCTTCATAACCTACTTTATTACCTATTTGAGAAAAAGTATCATTACAAGAAACTATAAAAGCTTCTTCTAAACTTAAACTTCCATGAGTTTCATAATTAGGATTTTCATATAAACCTCTACATTTAAACTTATCATTTAATGAAACCTTGCCTGTTTCTAATGCTGCTTCTTCTACTAATGTTTTAAATATAGATCCTGGATAAAATCCTTGATAGGCTCCTAAATTAACATTGGGAAATGTATCATCCTTTTGCACCATACCTCTTATTTTGCCTGTAGAACTTTCCATTAAAATCACACCTATTTGTTCATATTTATTATATGTATTATTTGTAATTATTTCTTTTATTTTATTTTGTATATTTTTGTCTAGGGTAGATACTACATTTATATTATTTTTAGGTATATTAAATTCTTTAGAATAAATATTTCCTTCTATATCCTTTTTATAAATTATTTCTGGTTTTTTATTGTTTTTGGTTTTATTATAAATTTTCATCTCTAAAGATTTTTCAGACTTTAAAGTATTATCTTGTAACTTTTTAGAGTTTGTAATTAAATTTTCCACTTTCCAAGCTTTTTTTCTATCTACTTTATTACAAAAATATACATAAAATCCTTTTATGTTTTTAATATCCTTTAACTTTTCATAAGTATTTTTATCTATTTTATAATAAATCTTACTACTATATGTTACATTTTGTATTTTTGTTAAGTCGTATTTATTATTATAATTTCTTAAAATATATATTATTGTGAAAATACTTTCACCTTTTTTATCTATATCATTTTTCATAAACATTTCAGGTATTATAACAGCATAGTATTCTTTATTGCAATTTAATAGTTCTTTTCCATTACAATCTAGTAATAAATAATTTAATTCATTTATATTTTCTTTATAACAATATTGTGAATCTGCCATTACACTTAATTTATCTGCCCTTATATATTGAAATTTAAATATTTTAAATAATAAAATGAAAAAAATTACTACAAAAATAAAACCCACTACTTTACTATTACTTTTACAAATATATTTTCGCACAAAAAACACCTCACTATAGACTAAATTTTTACCTAAAGCAAGGTGTTTTATTCTTTTAAATTATTAAAACTTATTTATTTTTACTTTTAATTAGCATGTCATCCTTATTAAGTTCTTTATTTATTTCTGATTTAAAAATCATTTGAGCTACTGGTGCTGAGTCAATTGGTTCTCCTTTTTCATTTTTCATATTATTTAATTTAACTTTAAAATTATCTCCTTCTGGTCTTAAAACTTCTACTTCATCCCCATTTAATATCTTATTTCTTTGTTCTATAGTAGCTATATTTGTCTCTTTGTCATATTTTTTTACTATTCCAACTATATCATAATTCCTTATATAGGAGGATGTTTCATATATTTGTTTATTAGGATCTCCAAAATAAAATCCTGTATAGTAAATTCTGTGACTTACTTTCATTAAATTTTCTAACCACTTTTTCTGAAACTTATACTCTTTAGGATTATCCATATAAGAATCTAATGCTTGCCTATAAGACTTAACTATAGTAGCCACATAGTATGAACTTTTCATTCTGCCTTCTATTTTTAAAGAAGTTATTCCTGCTTCAACTAATTCTGGAATATATTCTATCATGCATAAATCCTTTGAATTTAAAATATAAGTTCCTTTATCATCTTCAAATACAGGAAAATATTGACCTGGTCTTTTTTCCTCCATAAGATAATATTTATACCTACAAGGCTGAGCACATTGACCTCTATTTGAATCTCTACCTGTCATATAGTTAGAAAGCACACATCTACCGGAATAAGACATACACATAGAACCATGAACAAAAGCTTCTAATTCACATGTTTCAGGGATTTTATTCCTAATTTCTTTTATTTCTTTTAAAGATAATTCCCTAGCTAATACTATTCTTTTAACACCTTGTTTGTGCCAAAATACAGCTGATTTCCAATTTACATTATTAGCTTGAGTACTTAAATGTAACTCTAAATCTGGCACTACTTCTCTTGCTGTCATTATTATTCCTGGGTCTGACACTATAATTGCATCTACTCCAATTTCATATAAATGCTTTAAATATTCTTCCAATCCAACTAAATCCGAATTATGTGGAAAAACATTTATAGTAACATAAACTTTTTTACCATATTTATGTGCATACATTACACCTTCTGCAAGCTGTTCTTCTGTAAAATTATCTGCAAAAGCTCTTAAATTTAGTTTACTTCCTCCTAAGTACACAGCATCTGCACCAAATTTTATAGCAGTTTTTAATTTTTCTAAATTACCTGCTGGTGCTAATATTTCTGGTTTATTCATCCTTATTCCTCCTTATGGTAACAGCAATACCATCTCCCATAGGTATAATAGAAGTTATAAATTCTTTATTATTAGATACCATCTCTAAATACTTTCTCATTCTCTTAACTATAGTTATTTTTCTTCTTTTAACTAATTTATCACAAGCTACCATGCCTCTAAACAAAACATTATCAGCAATTATTATTCCATCTTTTTCTAATAAATTCAAACAATAAGGTAAAAAATGATTATAATGACCTTTTCCTGCATCCATAAAAATCAAATCATACTTTTCATCTAATTTACTTAAAACATCTAAACATTCTCCTGATATAACTTTTATTTTATCTTGAAAGCCATATTTTTTTATATTTTCATTTGCTATTTCAATCATATTTTTATCTCTTTCAATAGTATGAATTTTTCTGATTTCTTTAGAAGTACTACACATTAATATAGAAGAATATCCAATTGCTGTACCCAACTCTAATATTTTTAAAGGTCTTTTAATGTTTATAATTAATTCAATAAACCTAGCTACTTCCTTATGTATAATAGGAACAGAATTTTCCACAGCATAATCTTCTAATTCTTTTAATACATTTGCATTATCTCCTATAAGGTTTCTTATATATTGTTCCATATAATCAAAAGTTATTCCACTCATTTTACCCTCCGTTATTAATATTGTTGTGTTTTAGATTTTACTTTTAAAAATTCTTTATAATCTTTAGTAAAAAAATGAGTTTTGTCATTCTTAGAAACAAAATATAAATATTCAGTTTTAGCAGGATTTAATGCTGCTTCAATAGATTTTCTACCTGGTGAACATATAGGTCCAGGAGGTAATCCTTTTACAATATATGTATTATAAGGAGACTTAATCTTTAAATCTTTGTAATATAACTTCTCCTTATGTTGACCTAACGCATATTGAACTGTAGCACAGGATTCTAATTTTATGTTTTTACTTAGTCTATTATAAAACACAGAAGCTACTTTATCTCTTTCTGCATCTAATTCCGCTTCATTTTCCACTATTGATGCCATAGTTATAATTTCATTTATATTTTTTTCTTCAATATTGATTTTACTTGTATTTTTAATACTTTGTATTATCTCATTAAATCTATCTAGCATACTGTATATTACATCTTCTGGCTCCATATCTTCATAAAAAAAGTAGGTATCTGGGTATAAATACCCTTCTACTAAGTATTTTTTATTAACTTCATTATCATTTATATAACTTACTTCATATTTTTTACAAGTATCTAAAAACTCCTCTTTGTTTACTATATTCTTTTTTTCTAATAAATTAGCTATATTTTCTACAGTATATCCTTCTGGTATAGTAATTTTTATCATATTATCACTATATATGCCTTCATTTAAATTTTTTATAAAACTTTTAATAGATATATCATTTGAAAAACTGTATTTACCAGGTCTAATATTTGTTTCTAATTTATTCATTTTTATATAAAACTTAAGAAAATACTTATTATGCATATGTCCATTTTTTTCTAATTTATCAATTAATCCATATAAACTATCATTTTTATCTACAACAATTTTTATATTATTTTTGTTAATTTTAAATGGGTGAGAAATTAGTTTATAATAATATATTGATATAGAAGAAAAAAATATTAATAAAATAAATAATATTATTTTTAAAAATTTATTTTTCATAATTATCCTCTTATATAAAAACTATTTATTTTTCTTTTCTATATGCCATTTTTCTTCTAATGTCACTATCTAATATTTTTTTTCTCATTCTTACACTTTTAGGTGTTATTTCTAATAACTCATCTTCTGAAATAAACTCTATACACTGTTCTAGTGTCATCTTTCTAACAGGAACTAATTTTAATGCTTCATCTGCACTAGAAGATCTAGTATTAGATAAATGTTTCTTTTTACAAACATTTACTTCTATATCTTCTGCCCTTGAACATTCACCTACAACCATACCTTCATATACTTCTAAAGCTGGTTCTATAAATAAACTTCCTCTTTCTTGAGCATTAAATAAACCATAAGCTACTGCTGTTCCCTTTTCAAAAGCAACTAAAGACCCTCTACTTCTTCCTGGTATATCTCCTTTATATAATTCATAACCATCTAAAACATGATTCATTATTCCATTACCTTTTGTATCTGTCATAAATTCATTTCTAAAACCAATAAGCCCTCTAGAAGGCACTTTAAATTCTATTCTAGTATATCCATTTACTGCAGAAGTCATATTAACCATTTCTGCTTTTCTTGGTCCTAATTTTTCTATAACCGGTCCCATAAATTCTTCTGGCACATCTATAGTTAAATGTTCTATTGGTTCTAATTTTTTTCCATTTTCTTCTTTATATATAACACTAGGTTTAGAAACTTGGAACTCATATCCTTCTCTTCTCATTGTTTCAATTAATATAGATAAATGTAATTCTCCTCTTCCACTTACTTTAAAACAATCAGGAGAATCTGTTTCTTCTACTTTTAAACTTACATTAGTTTCTAGCTCTTTCATTAATCTATCTCTAATATGTCTAGATGTAACATAATCTCCTTCTTTTCCTGCAAATGGAGAATCATTAACCATAAAATACATACTTAATGTAGGTTCATCTATATCTACAAAAGGAAGAGCCTCTGGATCATTTATATTAGCTAAAGTCTCACCTATATTTATATCTGGTATTCCAGCTACAGCAACTATATCTCCTAGTTTTGCTTCTTCTACTTCTTCTCTTTTTAATCCATTATAAACATATAAATTAGAAACTTTTACTTTATCTATTTTTCCATCTTTTCTTATTAATGCTAGGGGCTCATTTCTTTTTATTATTCCTCTTTCTATTTTACCTATTCCAATTTTTCCTACATAATCATTAGAATCTATTGTTGTAACCAACATCTGAAAAGGCTTATCTAAATATCCTTCTGGAGCCTTAACATTTTTTATAATAACATCAAATAAAGCATCCATATTTTCACTATTCTCATCTATTTCCCTTTTAGCTATTCCTTCTTTAGCCGAACAGTATACTACTGGAAAATCTAATTGTTCATCTGTAGCTCCTAACTCTATAAATAAATCAAATATTTCATCTAAAACTTCTTCAGGTCTAGCATTAGGTTTATCTATTTTATTTATAACAACTATAGGTCTTAAACTTAATTCTAAAGCTTTTTTTAATACAAATTTAGTCTGAGGCATTGCACCTTCAAAAGCATCAACTACTAAAAGAACACTATCTACCATCTTTAAAACACGTTCAACTTCTCCACCAAAATCAGCATGTCCAGGGGTATCTACTATATTAATTTTTATTCCAGTATGAGTAACAGCTGTATTTTTTGAAAGTATAGTAATTCCTCTTTCTTTTTCAATTTCATTAGAATCCATTACTCTTTCTTCAACTTTTTCATTGCTTCTAAATACATTGCTTTGTTTTAATAAAGCATCAACCAAAGTAGTTTTTCCATGGTCAACGTGAGCTATTATCGCAATATTTCGTATATCATTTCTTGTAAATTTCTTCATATTAATGCCTCCAATATTTTTTCAGTTTAATATCCAAAAAAATTGGATACTTAATATTAAGTATCCAATTCAAGTTTAACATATTTATTTTAATATTCTAATCATAAAAAGTCAACTTATGGAAGATTATTTATCTTTACCAAAACTTAAATTAACCCCTATAGCATCGTTTAATATTTTTATTATATCTTCCCAAATTACGGCAAATCTCTGCTCTGCTTGTATATATTCGTTAACAGATGGATTCATAGAAATTATAGATGCTATATTTTGCATTTTTTCTTTAAGTTCATCGGATATTATTCCTTTATCTATTTGTTCTGTATAAGCTTGTAATTGTAATTTTCTAAAATTTTCTAACATCTTTTTATTTGTTTCATTTCCTTCTATTTTTTTAGAAGCATTTCTTAATTGAACTACTTCAGGACAACTTTTTAATTCTTTTGCAAATTCATGAGCTTTATCATAAATATTCATAAAAAATCCTCCTTTTACTAGATTCATTTTTATATTTCCATAATTATAGGAAGTATCATAGGTTTTCTTTTAGTTTTTTCATATAAAAATAATCTTAATACATCTTTTATGTTTGATTTTATAACAGCCCATTCAGTTACGTGATTTTTTTCGCATTCTCTTAGAGCTTCTTTTACTAATTTTCTTGATTCTTCAATTAAATCTTCTGATTCTCTTACATAAACAAATCCTCTAGATATTATATCCGGTCCTGCTATAACACTTCCAGACTCTTTTTCAATAGTAACTACTACTGTTAATATACCATCTTGGGATAAATGCTTCCTATCTCTTAAAACTATATTTCCTACATCTCCTACTCCAAGTCCATCTACAAAAACCTGACCAGAAGTTACCATACCATTTTTTCTAATACTGTCTCTTGTCATTTCTACTATATCACCATTATTTGCAAGTATAATATGATTTCTGTACATGCCTAATTTTATAGCTAACTCTGCATGTTGTTTTAAATGTCTATATTCTCCATGAACAGGAATAAAAAATTTAGGTCTTACTAAAGTATGCATTAACTTTAGCTCTTCTTGGCAAGCATGACCTGAAACATGCACATCTGCTAATGCCTCATATATAACCTCAGCTCCCTTTTTAAATAGCTGATTTATTACTTTAGATACTAATTTTTCATTTCCAGGAATAGGTGTAGCTGATATTATAACCATATCTCCATGAATAATATTAACTTTTTTATGTTCTGAAGCTGCCATTCTAGAAAGAGCTGACATAGGTTCTCCTTGACTTCCTGTAGTAATAATTACTATTTTGTTATTAGGATATTTACTTATACAATCTATATCTATAAATAAATCTTCTTCTGCATTTATATATCCTAATTGTGCAGACACCTCCATTATATTTTCCATGCTTCTTCCGGATACTGCAATTTTCCTTTTATATTTAATAGCAGCAGATATAATTTGCTGTATTCTATGAATATGTGAAGCAAAAGTAGCTACAATTATTCTTCCAGAAGCTTTTGAAAATATTTCTTGGAAAGTTTCACCTACAGTACTTTCAGACATAGTGTACCCCGGTCTTTCAACATTTGTGCTATCGCAGAGCATTAGTAATACTCCTCTTTTTCCTAATTCTGCAAACCTAGTTAAATCTGCTACACATCCATCTATAGGTGTATAGTCTATTTTAAAATCCCCAGTATGTAAAATTACTCCTAAAGGTGTGTGTATTGCTAATGCTACTGAATCAGCTATACTATGACTAGTTCTAATAAATTCCACAGATAGATTTTCTAATTTTATAATTTCTTTTGGATTTACACAATTAAGATTAACAGAACTTAATAATCCATGCTCTTTTAATTTAGTTTCTATTATACCTAAAGTTAATTTAGTACCGTATACTGGAACATTTATTTCTTTTAAAACGTAAGGTAATGCACCAATATGATCTTCATGTCCATGGGTTAAAAATATTCCTTTAATTCTTTCTACATTCTTTTTAAGATATGTTATATCAGGTATTACTACATCTATTCCTAACATTTCTTCATCGGGAAATTTTAGCCCGCAATCTATTATAATTATATCATTTTTATATTCAATTACTGTTAAATTTTTTCCTATCTCGTTTATTCCTCCTAGTGGAATGATCTTTATTTTATCTTTTTCTTTGTGCATTATCTGCCCTCCTTTTTACATAATTTACTTTTTTATTTTACTTAAACACTCACTGCATATTCCATAAAATTTTACACTGTGATTGCTAATTTTAAAGTTATATTTTTCTTCTATATCTTTTTCTAAATTTTCTAACAAATCTTCTCTAACCTCTATTACCTTTTCGCAATTACTGCATATAAGATGATGATGCTGATGATTTTCTTCTTCATGAATAAGCTCATATCTACTACATCCATCATGCAAGTCAAGTTTACATACTACACCAATTTCCTCTAATAGCTGTAGTGTTCTATAAACAGTAGCAAGACCTATTTCCGGACATTCCTTTTTTACTAAATCATATAACTCTTCCGTAGTAAGATGTTTACCCTCATTCCTTATTATTATATCTACTATAGCTCTTCTTTGAGGTGTAAGCTTATATCCCTTCTCTTTTAAGCTATTTCTTAGTCTTTCTATTTCATCCATTGAAATTTTAGTCATTATATTACCCCACTTTAATAAAATAATAATACTTAAAATTATTATATGAAATAAATAAACTTACTAATAACTACTATCTTCTGCAAACAAAATTTCGTATGCTTCAGAAACCATATCAAATTCTTCTTCATCTTCTATTGTCATAAGTATATCTTTTCCTTCTGAATCTTTATCTATTTTAAGTGCAATTGCTTCATCTACATTTTCATATTTTGGGCAAACTATTATATACTCATTATCTTTTATATCTAGCTTAGTTATTATATTAAATTCTATATCTTTTCCTTCTTCATCTCTTAATACAACTGAATCTGCATTATTGTCCATAAAATACCTCCTTACTATATAATATTTTTATTTACATATACTATCAAGATATCCTTGCAATATATATGTAGCAGCTACTTTATCCACTAACTTTTTTCTCTTAGCTCTTGATAAATCCGCCTCTAACATAGCTTTATTTGCAGCTACTGTAGTCAATCTTTCATCCCACATTATTATAGGTAAATTTATATTTTCTTTAATTAAATCACAAAAACTAATAACTTTTTCACTTTGAGGTCCTAAAGTACCATTCATATTCTTAGGTAATCCAGCAACTATATTTTCAACTTTATATTCATTGCATATGCTTTTTAATTCTTCTATATCTTTTGTATCACTAGTTCTTCTAATAGTAGTTATACCTTGTGCTATATATCCCAATGGATCACTTATAGCTATTCCTATTGTTTTATCACCTATATCTAATCCAAGTACTCTCATAAATTATTCTCCTTTTATTTATATTAAATATTATTTGCACTATTTAAAATAAAAATGCCCCTAAGGGCACTTTTATTTTTTATTTTATCCCTAAGTATGTTTTTAGTACTTCCTCTAATATTTCATCCCGTTCTAATTTTCTAACTAAAGCTCTAGCTCCATTATAATTAGTAATATACGTAGGATCTCCAGATATTAAATAACCTACTAATTGATTAACAGGATTGTATCCCTTTTTAATTAAAGCATCATATACTTGTGTAAGTATTTCTTTAGTTAAATCTTTTTTATTTTGAGAAGGGTCAAATTGTATAGTATTATCTTTATTCATTATATTTACACCCCACTATCCTAATAATAACTTTATCAATTTGTAGTTAAATACTTAAATACAAAGACATTTACTTATTTTCATTATAAATCATATTAATTAAAAAGTATACTATTTTACTAAATATCCCATTATTTCTTTAACTTTACTTATTGCTTCATCTGCTTTTTCTGGGAATTTTCCACCGGCTTGAGCCATGTCTGGTCTTCCTCCACCACCTCCGCCAGCTACTTTAGCTATTTCTTTAATAACTTTTCCACAATGAACTCCTTTTTTTACTGCTTCCTTAGATGCCATAGCTACAAATAAAACTTTTTCTTTATTTTTACTAGCTAAAACAACCAATCCTTCTGAAATTTTATTTTTTATTTTATCACTTAAATCTCTTAGTGAATTAGCATCTACATTTTCTAATACTCCTGTTACTAATTTTACTCCTTTTATTTCCTCAACATTACTTAATAAATCATCTTCTGAATTACTTGCTAATTTAGCCTTTAATACTGATATTTCCTTATCCTTGTTTTTTAAATCTTTTATTTGAGAATTTAATTTACTAAGCACTTCTCTTTCAGAGCATTTTAATGTGTTACATATTTGTTTTAACAATATATCCTTTTCTTCCATAAATTTAATTGCATTTATTCCTGTTAATGCTTCTATTCTTCTTATTCCCGCTGCTACTCCTGTTTCTGAAACTATTTTAAACAATCCTATTTCTCCAGAATTATTTACATGAGTTCCTCCACATAATTCTTTACTAAAATCTCCAACACATACAATCCTTACTTTATCTTTATATTTATCATCAAATAAAGCCATAGCTCCGCTATTTAAAGCTTCTTTAACATCCATTATATTTGTTTTTACATCTATTAATTTCAAAACATTTTCGTTTATAATATTTTCAACTTTTTTAAGCTCTTCTTCACTTACTGGCTCAAAATGACTAAAATCAAATCTTAGTCTTTCTTCATCTACATAAGAACCTGATTGATGAACATGATCCCCTAATACTTCTCTTAAAGCCTCATGAAGCATATGTGTAGCTGTATGATTTTTCTTTATTTTTTCTCTTTTAACACTATCTATTTTTAAAGTTACTTTATCTTGTAAATTTATTTTTCCTTCTAATACCTTAACAAAATGTATAATTTTACCTGAAACATTTTTCTTACAATCTTTTACATAAGCTTTAAAATTATCATTATAAATTAATCCTTTATCTCCTATTTGACCTCCCATTTCTGCATAAAAAGGAGTTTCTTCTGTAACTACTATACCTTCTTCATCCTTTTCTAAAGATGAAACAAATTTCTCATCTTTAATGATAACCTTTATTACTGATTTTAATTCAATATTATTATATCCATTAAATACAGTTTCAATTTCTAAAGGAATTCTATTTACTAAAGTATCTTCCATCCCCATATAGTTAGTTTCTTCTCTTGCTGCTCTAGCAGTTTGTCTTTGATTTTCCATTTCCTCGTTAAAATCTTCTATATCTACTTTAATTTTCTTTTCTTCTAATATTTCTTCTGTTAATTCTAATGGAAATCCATAAGTATCATATAATTTAAATGCCTTTTCTCCTGATAATACTTTAGAATTATTTTTTTGTAATTCCTCTATATATCCGTTTAATATTTGCATTCCTGCATCTATAGTTTCACTAAATCTTTCTTCTTCTAATTTTATTATTTTTTTAATATAGTTTTCTTTTTCTTTAAGCTCTGGATAACTTTCATAAGAATTTTCTATAACAACATTAGTAATTTTATATAAAAATGTTCCATTTACTCCTAAAAGTTTTCCATGTCTAGCAGCTCTTCTTAAAAGTCTTCTTAGCACATAGCCTCTTCCTTCATTAGAAGGTAACATTCCATCGCTTATCATAAATGTTATGCTTCTTATATGGTCAGTAATTATTCTCAATGATACATCTTTTTCATGATTTTCTTTATATTTTATACCACTAATTTCACTTACTTTATTTAATATGGCTTTTATAGTATCTACTTCAAAAATACTATCTACACCCTGTATTATAGTTGCCATTCTTTCTAATCCCATACCTGTATCTATATTAGGATTAGCTAATTTATTATAATTGTCATTTTCATCTTTGTCAAATTGAGTAAATACTAAATTCCAAAACTCTATTACTCTATCTTCATCAGATGCCTTTACAAATTCTTCCGCGGAGGAAATTTTTCCTTCTCCCCTATCATAATGTATTTCAGTACAAGGTCCACAAGGTCCTTGTCCATGCTCCCAAAAATTATCTTCTTTTCCTAATCTAAATATTCTAGAAGGATCTATATCTGTACTTTTAATCCATATATCATAAGCTTCGTCATCATCTAAATAAATAGTTACATATAGTTTATCTTTAGGAAACTCTAATATCTTTGTTACAAACTCCCAAGCCCATGGAATTGCTTCTTTTTTAAAATAATCTCCAAAGGAGAAATTTCCTAACATTTCAAAAAAAGTTCCATGCCTAGAAGTTTTACCTACATTTTCTATGTCTCCTGTTCTTATGCATTTTTGACATGTAGCTACTCTTTTTTTAGGAGGAGTTTGCATTCCTGTAAAATATGGCTTTAATGGAGCCATCCCTGCATTTATTAACAATAAACTCTTGTCATTTTTAGGTACTAATGAAAAGCTAGGTAATATTAAATGATCTTTTTGTTTGAAAAAATTTAAATATTCTTCTCTTATTTGATTTAATCCCAAATTTTTCATGATCATCTCTCCTTTTATATTTATTATTATTTTGTACAAATCAAAGCATATTTACAAATAAAAAAAGCTTTCAATCCCTTATTTAAGGGACGAAAGCATTTCCGCGGTACCACCCTAATTATATAAGTAATAACTTATATCTCTTAAAAATAATAGACTCCAAAACAGCTTCAATACTTTTGCCAAGAAGTTTTCACCTTCCACTTCCTCTCTTTATGACAAAAATGTATTTACTCATTTTTTTCATAGTCCTAATATTGGTTTTGATAAAAATTATAGTTAAAAAAATATAATATGTCAATATTTAGTCTTAAGTTCTATATTAATAATATAATATTTAATAGAGAGTTGCAACCATAACAGCTTTTATAGTATGCATTCTATTTTCTGCTTCGTCAAATACTATAGAATATTTACTTTCAAAAACTTCTTCTGTAACTTCTAACTCTTTTAATTTGAATTTTTTATACAATTCTTCTCCTACTTTTGTTTCTAAATTATGAAAAGCTGGAAGACAATGCATAAACTTAACATTATTATTTTTACATTTTTCTATAAGTTTCATATTTATTTGATAAGGAAGTAGCATATTTATTCTTTCTTTCCAAATACTTTCACTTTCTCCCATGGATACCCAAGCATCTGTATATAATATATCTGCATTCTTCACAGCATTAACATTTTCTGTAATAATTATTTTAGCTCCTGATTTTTCTGAATTTTCTCTGCACTCATTTGCTAATTCTTTTTTAGGGAAAAGAGATTTTGGTGAAATAATTTTAAAATTCATTCCTATTTTACTTGCTCCTATCATTAAAGCATTAGCTACATTATTTCTTCCATCACCTATATAAACAAAATTCACTTCATTAAGAGGCTTTTTTAAATGTTCCTTTATAGTAAGAAAATCTGCTAACACCTGTGTTGGATGATCTTCATCTGTAAGCCCATTCCAAACAGGTACTTTTGAATACTTTGATAAAGTTTCTACTGTATCTTGGGAATATCCTCTATATTCAATACCATCATATAACCTTCCCAAAACTCTTGCAGTATCCTTTATAGATTCTTTTTTTCCTATATGACTTGAAGAAGAATTTATGTAAGTTACATTTGCTCCTTCATCATAAGCAGCTATTTCAAAAGAACATCTTGTTCTTAAAGATTCTTTTTCAAATAAAAGTGCTATATTCTTATATTTAAGCTTTTTATCTATTTTTCCTTTATACTTTTCTTCTTTAAGCTCCTTAGCTAAATCTAATAAATACTCTATTTCATTTTTATTAAAATCTTTTAGAGTTAAAAAACTTTTTCCTTTTAAATTACACATATAATTTCCTCCCTTTATACCATAATTTAATAACAAAATCATTAATTTTCTATTGCACTTCCCAAAAATTTATCAATACATAATTATGCATTATTTTAAATAGTACTATCCTTATATTTTAATATATATTTTATTTTTATGTATATAATTATACACTTTATAGTATATTTATTCAATATATTTTTAATAATTATTTCTATTATTTTATAATTATCTTTAAACAAAAGCATGAAATTTAATAGATATCATAATCACCTATTAAATTCCATACTTTTATTTAAACATATAATAATTCACATCTTCATATATCACTTTTATTACAGCACCAAAAGGTATAGCTAATACCATTCCTAAAAATCCTCCTAATTTCCCACCTACTATAACTAAAAATATTACTATTAAAGGATGCATATTTACACTATCTGCTGTAATCTTAGGAGCAATAATATTTCCCTCTATTTGTTGCATAATATAAATGCAAATAGCTGTTATTACTGCAACTTTTACAGACTTCAATAAAGCTATTATTATACATGGTATAGCTCCAAATATAGGTCCAAAATAAGGAATTATATTAAAAAACGCATTTAAAATAGAAAGTAATATGGGATAATTAACACCTAAGTAATATAAAATTACAAAAGTTAAAATACCTATTATAATACAAAGTATTATTTGACTAATAATATATTTTCCTAAAATTTTATCAATATGTTTAAATGTATGATTTACTTTGCTTTTTATTTTTACAGGAAATAAATTCAAAAAGTTGCTATATATTATATCTCTATCCACCAAAAAATAATATGCAGCTATAGGCACTATTATTATGTTTACTATATTTTGTGCTAAATCAAATATACTGTTAAATATAGTAGAAAAAAACTTTATTATTTGATTATTAATTTTCACATAAATATTATTCAATGATAAATATATAACTTTATTGTTTTTTAGAGGTTTTATTTTTTCATATATTTCATTTATATAATTCTCCATGTCATTTATACACATGCCTATATTATTACTTTCTTTAATTATTATAGGTATTAAATATACAAATAATAAAACTATAAAAGTTACAAAAAATAAAATAGTAACTAAAGCAGCTATATTTTTTTTTATATTTCTATTAATTAATTTTATATATATAGGCTTTAACAAGTAAGATACTATAAATGCTAGTAAAACAATATTTAAAATATCTTTTAAAACAGATTTTCTTATAAAAAAGAACATTAATAGTATTATTAAAAAATATACTACTATTTTAATTATTTTTTTTAATTTATAATTTTTCATATTCATCATCATCCACTATTAATTTATGTGGCAAAATCCAAAAGTCTATTTTATTAATATATTTTAAATAAAAAATATTTTTATCTTTTAATACTATATCACTAACTAAAATTATTCTTTTCCCCATCCTTATATCATTAAAAATTCCTGAAGATATAATTAATCCGCGTATTTTAAACTCTTTTTTATCAAAAAATAAGTCTTCTACTATTCCTAATATATTTCCTTTTCTATCTATCACCTTCATACCTTTTAAATTGCTAAATTCCAATGACTTATATTTAGTAATTTTTTTTATTATCATACTATTATCAAAATACACTATATCTTTCAATAAAACATTATCATTATTTTTAAAAAAATTATAAGATGATATAGAAAAACCTTTAATATTATAATTATCAATATCTATTACTGCATCTTTTATAAAACCAACTTTATTTCCATCTAAATCAAAAACATCCATTAATGAAAAATCTTTAATTCTATACATCTTTTAATATTCTCCATTTGTTTAATAATAAAATTCCTTATTATCTTAACCAATATATTTAAAATTTATCCTAATAAAAACAAGAAAAAATAGTGAATAATAGATAAAATAATATATTAAATTAATTGTTAGATTGATAAATAAAAAATCATTAATATAATTTGCAGGCTGTACAAAAATAATAAGCAAAGCCTCATAAAGAGAGTTTGTAAATAAATCATTTCATTAAGGAACTCTAAGAAGAAAAAACAAAAAAACTCCTACCCAATTTATGCCCCGTCCTTGGGGCGGAAATTGGCTCGTCACGTCCTGTGACGAATTACGGAGTTTTTTTATTTTTTCTTCTAAGAGTGCCTAAAATTCATTCAAATTATTTACAAACTCTCTTTATGAGGCTTTGCTTATTATTTTTGTACAGCCTGCAAATTATATTAATGATTTTTTATTTATCAATCTAACAATTAATTTAATATATTATTTTATCTATTATTCCTCCACCTACTAAAATATCTTCTATATAAAATACTACTGATTGACCTTTAGTTAATGCTCTTTGTTTATCTTTAAACACTACCTTAACTTCATTATCAGAAATAGGAATTAAAGTAGCTTCTGATGGCAATGCAGAATATCTTATTTTAGCTTCAACCTTAATAGGAGATTTTAATTTATCAAACAATATATAATTTACATCCTTAGCAATAAGTTCTTTTTTAAATATATCTTCTTCTTCACCAATTACTACTTGATTTTTTTCTGAAATAATATCTATAACGTATGCTGGTTTTCCTAAAGCTATTCCTAAGCCTTTTCTTTGACCTATAGTATAATAAACTATTCCTTTATGTTTTCCTAAAACGTTTCCGTATTTATCTACGAAATTTCCTGTTTTTACTTTATTGTTATTTATTTTACTTATAAAAGCTCCATGATTTTTATCTGGTATAAAACAAATGTCTTCGCTATCTTTTTTGTTGTGAACTTCCAAACCTATTTTTTTAGCAATTTCTCTTATTTCATCTTTAGAGTATTCTCCACAAGGCATTAAAGTATGCTCTAAGGTATTTTGAGTTAAATTATATAATACATAACTTTGGTCTTTTTTAGGATCTACTGCTTTTCTTACTAAGTATCTATCTTCTACTTTTTCAATTCTTGAATAATGACCTGTTGCTATATATTTTGCACCTAGTTTTTGACATTCATTTAAAAAAGCATCAAATTTTATATGTTTATTACATATAACACAAGGATTAGGAGTTCTACCTTTTGAATATTCATAAATAAAATAGTCTATAACATATTTTTTGAAATTTTTTGTTAAATCAATAGTGTAAAAAGGTATTTGTAAACTGTCTGCTACTTTCTTAGCATCTCTTTCTGCTAAGCTTTCTCTTTCTTTATTTAAAGGATTTCCCTGGAAAAGTTTCATTTGAACTCCTATAACATCATATCCTTTTTCCTTTAAAAGATACGCAGTAACTGAACTATCTACTCCCCCACTCATACCTACCGCAACTTTTTCTTTCATATTATTCACCTATTTCTTAACTATTTTTCTTCTAAGTGGTCTTTAATAGTTTCTTCGTGACTTTTTGTTTCCCAAGTATCTAATCCTTTAGATTTTCTATAATCATTTATTGCTTCACGAATAGCTTCTTCTGCTAAAACAGAACAGTGCATTTTAACTGGTGGAAGTCCATCTAAAGCTTCTGCAACTGCTTTATTGGTTACCTTCCAAGCTTCTTCTAAAGTTTTTCCTTTTACAAGTTCTGTTGCCATACTAGAAGATGCTATAGCAGAACCACATCCAAAAGTTTTAAATTTTACATCTTTAATAATATTGTCCTCTATTTTTAAATAAATTTTCATTACATCTCCACATTTAGGATTACCAACTTCTCCTACTCCGCTTGCATCTTGTATTTCTCCAACATTTCTAGGATTTCTAAAATGATCCATTACCTTTTCACTGTATATCATATTAAATTTCTCCTTCCTTTTTTAAGAATTCTTCCCATAATGGTGACATTTTTCTTCTTCTTTTTATTATTTCAGGAATAACATTTAATGCATAATCTATTTGCTCTTCTGTTGTATCTTTTCCTAATGTTAATCTAAGAGACCCATGGGCAATTTCGTGAGGTAATCCTATAGATAAAAGTACATGGGAAGGATCTAATGATGCAGATGCACAGGCACTTCCAGTAGATATATATATTCCTTCATAGTCTAAATCTAAAAGTAATGTTTCTCCTTCTACACCTACAAAACTTATATTAACGTTTCCTGGCAATCTTTTTTCTCCTTTTGGTCCATTTAACTTAGCATGAGGAATCTTTTCCATTAATCCCTTCATAAGTTTATCTCTTAAATTAGTTAATCTTTTATTTTCTTCTTCCATTTCATTTGTAGCTAATTCTATGGCTTTTCCCATTCCAACTATTCCTGGTATATTTTCCGTACTAGCTCTTTTTCCTCTTTCTTGTCCTCCACCATGAATAAGGTTTTCTATTTTTACTCCTTTTTTTATATATAATGCTCCAATTCCTTTTGGACCATAAAATTTATGTCCAGCCATAGATAATAAATCTATATTCATATCTTCTACATCTATAGACACATGAGTAACAGCTTGAACTGCATCTGTATGGAAGTAAACATTTCTTTCTTTACATACTTTGCCTATTTCTTTAATTGGTTGAATTGTACCTATTTCATTATTAGCAAACATTATTGAAACTAAAATAGTTTTATCATTAATAGCGTTTTTTAATTCATCAATATTTATAAATCCGTATTCATCTACAGGTAAATAAGTAACTTCAAATCCATATTTCTTTAAGAATTCACAAGTATTTAATATAGCATGATGCTCTATTTTTGTAGTTATTATATGATTTCCTTTGTTTTTATTAGCCAAAGCTATTCCTTTTAAAGCCCAGTTATCTGCTTCAGAACCACCAGCAGTAAAGTAAATATCATTTTTATCTGCATTTATAGCTTTTGCTATTCTTTCTCTAGATTTATCTATAGCTTCTTTTGTTTTATCTGATAAAGAATACATAGAAGATGGATTTCCAAATTCCTTTGTAAAGTATGGAATCATATCTTGCAAAACTTCATCTCTTGTATAGGTTGTTGCTGAATAATCCATATATATTTTTTTATTCATTATTTTTCACTCCTTATTATCTAAATTTTCATAATCACATATTAAATCTTTTAATGTAGTAGATTTAACAACTTCATCAATGCTTTTCTTTATTTTTATCCAAAGTGACCTAGTTAAACAATTATTTAAATTCATACATTCTTCATCTTTCATACAATTAGATATTTCAAGAGGACCTTCCAAAACTTCTAATATTTCAAATATAGTTATTTCTTCTGGTTTTTTAGATAATATGTATCCCCCTTGAGCACCTCTTATACTTTTTATTAAATTAGATTTCCTTAGAATAGAAAATATCTGCTCTAAATAATATTCAGATATATTTTGTCTTTCACTAATACTTTTTATTGATACAGGTTCTTTACTATAGTGAATTGCTAAATCCGCCATAGCTCTAACACCATATCTTCCTTTTGTAGACAATTTCATTAAATCACTCCTTTAATTCCGAGTGTTTTACTCAACTTTGATTTTATATTATCAAACCCCAGTGCTTTTGTCAACAATAACTTTTCACTGTTTTTTAATCTTTAATAAAGGTTCATTGTAAAATTAAATGCAACAGATAAAAAATATTAAAACCATAGTGAAAATCATGTATGATATAGGTGTTGAGTATAAACATACAGGAGGTTTTCACTATGGTTCATGATACTGATTATAAC
>NZ_LZFO01000026.1 GCF_001758365.1 Clostridium acetireducens DSM 10703 | reverse complement strand
GTTATAATCAGTATCATGAACCATAGTGAAAACCTCCTGTATGTTTATACTCAACACCTATATCATACATGATTTTCACTATGGTTTTAATATTTTTTATCTGTTGCATTTAATTTTACAATGAACCAAAAATAAATATTATTAACTTGTGCAAAAGCACAAGTTAATAATATTTATTTTACATCTCCTTTTATTTCATTTCTATCTCTATCTCTTCCTAAGAAAGAAATGGAATATAGTCCTGCAATACCTACAAGGGCGTAAACAATTCTAGTGAAAGCAGACATAGTACCAAATAATGTAGCAACTAAGTCAAATTGAAAAAATCCAATAAGTCCCCAATTTATAGCACCTATAATAACTAATAGAAGTGCTGTAAAATCTAAAGCTCTCATTGTATACATCTCCTTTAAAAGATTTTATATTAGTATTATTTGCAAAAAAGTAAAAATTATAATAAAAATATAGAATTTTTATTTTTAAACTATCAATTCAATAAAAGATATGTTATATTATTTATAAATTAAACTTTAAGTAAAAAAATATATATAACTTTTACTGAATTGATAGTTTATTTATAGAAAAAGGGCAATTTTTTTAAAATTCACTATAATTCGATATTTCTGTCAATTAATTGTACTAGAGATACAAAAGTATTTGTTCTTTGAATACCACCTACTCTTTGAATTTTATTCATGATTAAATTTTGTAAATCCTCAATAGTTTTGCATATAACCTTTATAAAAATAGAGTATTCTCCAGTAGTATAATGTAATTCAACTACTTCTTTTATTTTTTTTAGTCCTTTAATGGTACTTTCATAAGATAAAGTATTATCTAAATAAATGCCTATAAAAGCACATACATCATACCCTAACTTAGAGTTATTTACTAAAAGTTTAGTCCCTTTTATAACTCCTATGTCCTCCATTTTTTTCATTCTTACATGTATAGTTCCTCCACTTACATGACACTGACGTGCTATTTCTAGAAATGGAGTTCTAGAGTCTTTTATTAATATACCTAGTATTTGAAAATCTAAATCATCTAAACTATTAATACTTCCCTCCATAGCAATCCTCCTTATTTTCAATTTATAATTATTATACCAAATTTTATTCCAATTATATAAAAAATATATACAAAAATTTTTTTTATTTGAATTTTAATCAAAATATTTAGTTTTTCATGTTTTTCAGTATAATAATTTATATAAAAATTATTATTAATATTGAAAAAAATATGAATAAGTATTATTATATTAGTAAATAGTAAATAATTATTTTATTAAACTATGTAATTTTGTTTCACCCTTTTAGTAATTTATCTGATACATATTAAAAAAATTAACTGAGAATATATATTCTCAGTTAATTTTTTTAATAGTAATTTAAATTATTACTTTAAAATAAAATGTATTGATATAAAATTAAATATATATAATAATAGTATAGTAAGCTAAAGTAAAGGGGGTAGAATTTATGAAAGCATGGTTAGTACTACTAGCAGAAGTGTTTGGATTTGCTATAATAACTTTAATATTATATAATCTATTAAAAATATTTGTTTTATCTAAAGTGAAGGTAAAGTATTGGACAAAGTGGGTTGTTTTAGCAATAGCTGCATTAGTATTTGTATTTCCACCAATTATGGGTCATAATCTGGTAGGCACTAAATGGCAGTATGTACAATCAGGAATTTTTGTTTTGCTGTTTTTATGGTTTATGGACTTAATGGGATGGACAGGAGGACAAAGAGTAGATAAAAATAAAGAAGTAGTTATAAGACCTAAGGCAAAGCCTAATAGAGTAAAAAATAAAGAAAAAAAGAAATAAATATAATTATTTTATAGGTTATTGAATAAAAAATGCTTGAAATAATTTATAGATAAAAAATAATTAAAAATAAGCTGTGCAAAAATAATAAGCAAAGCATCATAAACAGAGTTTGGAAATAATTTGAATGAATTTTAGACACTCTTAGAATAAAAAATGAAAAAACTCCGTAATTCATCACAGGACGTGATGAGCCAATTTCCGCCCCAAGGACGGGGCATAAATTGGGTAGGAGTTTTTTTATTTTTTATTCTTAGAGTGTCTTAATGAAATGACTTATTTCCAAACTCTGTTTATGATGCTTTGCTTATTATTTTTGCACAGCTTATTTTTAATTATTTTTTATCTATAAATTATTTCAAGCATTTTTTATTCAATAACCTATAAAATAATTATATTTATTTTTTTTGCTTAATATATAAATATAATTTGTATAGGAATTATATTTATGATTATAATTAAGTAAGGGATATATTTTACAATGTGTCATTAATTGTTGTTATAGAGCTAATGAAAAGGAGAGATAACGTGGAATTAGGAAAAATATATAATGGATTTAGATTAATACAGGAAAAAAATATAAAAGAAATTAAATCTATAGCTAGAATATTCAATCATGAAAAAAGTGGAGCTAGATTATTACATTTAGAAAATGATGATGATAATAAAGTATTTTCAATTACTTTTAGAACACCTCCTAAAGATAGCACAGGAGTAGCTCATATATTAGAACATTCTGTTTTATGTGGTTCAAGAAAATTTGATGTAAAAGAACCTTTTGTAGAATTAATAAAAGGATCCTTAAATACATTTTTAAATGCAATGACTTTTCCAGATAAAACCATGTATCCTGTAGCTAGTAGAAATGAAAAAGACTTTTTTAATTTAATGGATGTATATATGGATGCTGTTTTATATCCTAATATATATAAATATCCTGAAATTTTAATGCAAGAAGGATGGCATTATGAATTAGATAATAAAGAAGATGAAATTACATATAAAGGAGTAGTATACAATGAAATGAAAGGTGCTTTTTCTTCACCAGAATCAGTACTTTTTAGAAAAATTTCAGAATCCTTATTTCCAAATACTACTTACGGTGTGGAGTCTGGAGGGGATCCGGATTTTATACCTAACCTTACTTATGAAAAGTTTTTAGATTTTCATAGAAAATATTATCATCCCTCTAATAGTTACATATATTTATATGGTGATGCAGATATATTAAAAGAGTTAGAATTTTTAAATGAAAATTATTTAAAAAACTTTGAAAAAATAAATGTAGATTCTGATATATTACTTGAAAAACCTTTTAATCATATTATAGAAAAAGTAATTGAGTATCCTATATCAGAAAATGAAATAGAAGAGGATAAAACTTTTTTATCGCTAAATTTTGTAACTGAAAAATCTACTAATCCAGAAATGTATTTAGCTTTAGATATATTGGAGTATTTATTATTAGAAACACCAGCAGCACCTTTAAAAAAGTCTATAAGTCAATCTGGAATAGCTAAGGATGTATTTGGATATTTTAATAACAGTACTATTCAAACAACATTTAGTATAATAGCAAAAAATTCTAATGAAATTAGTAAATGTAAATTTAAAGAAATTGTATTTAATACTTTAAATAAATTAGTAGAGGAAGGAATAAATAAAAAACTTATAGAATCGTCTATAAACATTAAAGAATTTGAAATGAGGGAAGCAGATTTTCAATCTTATCCTACAGGATTAATATACAATATAAAGTGTATGGACAGTTGGCTTTATAATGAAAATCCTATTATGCACTTAGAGTATGAAAAGCAAATAGAAAATATAAAACAGTACTCAAAAGAAGATTATTTTGAAAAAATTATAAAGAAATATTTAATAGATAATAGTCACTGTTCTTTATTAGTAGTGAAACCTAAAAAAGGATTGGAAGAAGAAAAATCTAAAAAAATTAAAGAAAAATTAAAAAAGTACAAAGAAAGTCTTTCAGAGGAAGAAATAATTAATTTAATAGATAAAACATCTAAATTAAAGAAGAGACAAGTAACTCCAGATAGTGAGGAAAAAATAAAAAATATATCTTTATTATCTATAAAGGATATAAATAAAGAAGCAGATTTTGTACATACTTGTGAAAAACAAGAACTAGGTGTAAATGTTTTACATCATAATATATTTACAAATAAAATTGCTTATTTGAATTTATATTTTGATATGAGCACTGTAGAAGAAAAACTTATACCTTATGCTTCATTACTTACATCTCTTATAGGAAAAGTAAATACAGAAAAGTATAAATATGAAGATTTATCTAAAGAAGTCAATATAAATACAGGAGGAATAAGCTATAATACAAGGATATATAGCCAAGTTGGATTATATGATAAATATTCTCCTAAATTTGTAGTTAAAGGCAAATCTTTAATAGAAAATATACCAAAATTATTTGAACTTATAAGTGAAGAAATATGTAATAGTAAGTTTGATGATGAAAAAAGGCTAAAAGAACTTATAATGGAAATAAAGTCTAGATTAGAGATGATTTTATTGGATAGAGGTCATATATTTACGGCTAATAGAGTAGCCTCATATTATTCAAAAGCATCAAAGTATTCTGAGTATTTAAGTGGATTAGATTTTTATAAATTTATATCAAATTTAGAAAAAAACTTTGATAATAAAGTAAAAGAAATAAAAATAAGTCTTGAAAAAGTTTCAAAGATTATATTTAATAAACAAAATTTAATAGCTAGTATTACGTTAGAAGAAGAAAATTATAGTAGTTTTAAGGATAATTTTGAAATATTAATAAAGAATTTAAAAAACAACAATTTACCAAAACTTAAATTGGATTTAAATATTTTAAAAGAAAATGAAGGTATTATGACTTCTGGGAAGGTACAATATGTATCAAAGGGAAATAACTTTATAAAATTAGGATATCAGTACAAAGGAAGTATGCAAGTTTTAAAAACTATAGCCAATTATGATTATCTTTGGAATAAAATAAGAGTTCAAGGCGGAGCTTATGGATGTTTTGTATTGATTGAAAAAAGTGGCAACATAATATTAACATCTTATAGAGATCCAAATTTAATAGAAACATTAAATGCATATAGTGGTATAAAAGATTATATTAAAAATTTTAAAACTACAGATAGAGAAATGACAAAATATATTATTGGTACTATTGCAAGATTAGATATACCATTAACACCTTCAATGAAAGGTGAAAGAGGAGATGCTTATTATTTTAGTGGTATTACTAAAGATATAATACAAAAAGAAAGAGATGAAATACTTTCTACTACAGAAAAAGATATTCAAGATTTATTTGAATTAATTTCAAAATCAGTAGAAGAAGATTATATATGTGTTTTGGGAAATGAGGAAAAAATAAAAGATAATAGTGATATATTTAATAAAACTATAAATTTATTCAATTAAGTAATTAAGTATAGAAAGTCAGTAATTAAATATTACTGGCTTTTTAATATGATTATTGTATGGAATAAATTTTAAATATGTAATAAAATATTATATAAAGCAATTATACAAAACACTTTAGTAAAAATTAGAAATAGGTGATGAAAGTGCAAATTAATTTTTTAGGAGGAGCTTTAGAAGTAGGAGCTAGTTGTATTTTTTTAAAGATAAATAATAAAAATATATTGATGGACTGCGGAATTAGGCAAAGTGCATCAAAAGATCCCCTTCCAGACTTTAGAATTATACAAGAATTAGGGGGAGTGGATGCTATAATAGTGAGTCATGCTCATTTAGACCATACAGGAAGTTTGCCTATAATAAGTAAAGAGTATCCAAATGCAAGAATATATATGAATAATATGACTAAAGATTTAGTTAGGGTACTTTTATATGATAGTTTAAAAGTTATGAATAATAGAGAAGCGGAAATACCTTTGTACGCAGAAAAAGATGTACAAGAAATGTTAGATAGAATATTTGTTTTAAACTATGAAGTGGATTTTCCAATATTTGATGATATAAAAATAACTTTTTATAATGCAGGTCATATTGCAGGGGCTTCTTGTGTATATATAAAAACACCGGAAGGAGCGTTATTTTACTCTGGAGATTTCTCTATTTTTTCACAAAAATCAGTAGAAGGGGCAAAAGTTCCTAGATTAAGACCGGACGTAGCTATATTAGAATCTACTTATGGAGATAAACTTCATTCTAATAGGCAAATAGAAGAAGATAAGTTAATAGAAATTGTACAAGAGTGCATAAATAATAATGGAAAGATGTTAATACCGGCTTTTGCTTTAGGAAGAGCACAAGAAATATTGCTAATACTAAAGAAAGGCATAAATAAAGGAAAACTTAAAAATGCAAAAATATATGTAGATGGAATGATAAAAAATATTAATACTGTTTATAAATTAAATCCTTTATATTTAAAAAATAGCTTAGGGAAAAAAATATTAAAAGGAACAGAGCCCTTTTATGACGATAATATTATACCTGTATTAAACAAAGATGAAAGAGAAAAGTTAATAAGTAAAGAAGAACCTCTAATAATAGTATCTAGTTCAGGTATGTTAACAGGTGGACCAAGTCAATATTATGCTGAAAAAATAGCTACTATGGAAAATGGATACATTGTTATAACAGGATACCAAGATGAAGAAGCACCTGGTAGAAAGCTTTTAAACTTATTAAATCAAGATAAAAAGTATAGAACTTTGGAAATAAATAATAAAAAAGTTCCAGTAAAATGCACTATTAAACAGGTAGGATTATCTGCTCATGGAGATAAAAATGAAATTAAGGCTTTGATTAATAGATTAGGTCCTAGAAACTTATTTTTAGTTCATGGAGATGAAAATGTAATTAAAAACTTATCTTTAGAGCTTTCAGCTGAAATAAGAGGAAAAATTTATATACCTAAATGTGGAGATAGTATAGAAGTATTTATAAAAAAACCTAGAAAACAGTGGAAAAAATCTATGCCTTTTACATTAAAAGAAAAAGGAGATTTAAGTGAATATACTATACAAAGATTATGGGAATTTGTAATAAAAAAATATAATGAAAAGTTATTTACTGTGGAAGAGTTAATTTATATATGGAGTGGTAGTATAAGACCTAACGTTTCAGAGGTGAAAAATGCACAAAAAATTATTGCGGAATCAGTATATTTTGAAAGTGATAATAAACGATTGTTTTTATTTAAAGCAAGAAAAGAGGAAAAAGTACTAGCAGACCTTAAACCAAAAGAACTTAAACAAAATGAAATAGATGATTTGGTAAAGGAATATTTCTCTGAATTTAATTATAGAAAATCTAGTTTTATATTAAATGAGAAAAAGGTTGTTTTAAATTTTGATTTTCCTAAAGTAGTAAATAATAAAATATATGACAAAATAAAAAGTTTTAAAGAAAAATATTTATGGGAAGTAGAAATAAATAGTCAAATTAATAATAATGCAGTAGAAATAATGATAAAAGATATATTTAAAAATGCAAATATAAAAAAGATATCTTTTTTTCCAGAAGATAATAAAGTAGTAGTTAATATATTACAACCATATGATATGAAAAATGAATTAAAGATTTTTAAGAAAAATACAGGAATAAATTTAGAAGTTATTTTTTTAACTAAAAAAGAAGAGAGTATAGAAACATTAGAGTTTAATAATTTAAATAATGAAATGGAGCAAAATCAGGCTTTGAACTTTATAGAGTTTAGTTTTAAAGATGAAAAATTTAAGCCTTATAAAAAGAGTATTAAAAGAAGTAACACAGGAAAATATATAGAATTATCTTTTATATCACCAGTAATAGGACGAAAATATAATGATAAAGTAAAAAAAATATCTCAAAAAATAGGATGGAATATAACAATATCAAATTTAGCTAATCAAAATGAAATAATTAATACTGCTATAAGATATTGTAGTGAATATAATGTGGATTTAAAGAAAAATCCATCTTTTAATCCATCTAATTTAACTATAACACTAAAATTAAAAAATATTCATGATAAAGTAAATGTAGAAAAGTTTAAAGTAAATTTTCAAAATGAAACAGGATGTAAATTAATATATTAATTTATAATGTATAAATTTTAAAAAATAAGCATTATTTTTAAAGTGTATTTTAAAGTATAATTTAGGAGTGCTGATATGAATATAACGCAAGAAGCAGATTATGGAATAAGGGCCATATTAATTTTAACTTTGTCCGGTGAAAATTCTAAATTAGATGCTAAAACTATTTCAAAGAGAGGTTCTATACCACTTAGATTTTTATTAAAACTTTTAAGAAAACTTGTATCTGCTGGTATAGTGATATCTTATAGAGGAATTAATGGAGGATATTCTTTAGCAAAACCCCCTAAGAATATTAACTTAAAGGATGTAATAGAAGCTATTGATGGTCCAATAGCCATAAATAGATGTATATATGATCCTGAGTTTTGTAATGCTAATAGGGCTAGTTACTGTAGTGTTCATAATTCATTAGCTAAAGTTCAAAAATTATTAGAAGAACAATTAGAAAATATAAATTTTGAAAATTTAAGAAAACAGGAAATTGAATAAAAATTAATAATTTCAAGCAATATTATAAAAGCCTATGTATAAGTACATAGGCTTTTAAATAATAAAATATATTATGATTTAATTATCACGCATAATAAACATTTTTTTACTGTCAATGTATTCATAAACATCTACTAATGCTTCACCAAATCTTTGATAGTGAACAATTTCTCTTGCCCATAGGAATTTAAGCACATCTTTAACGTCAACATCATCAGTTAAGTCTATTAAATGTTCATAGGTTGAGCGAGCTTTTTGCTCTGCTGCCATATCTTCATGAATATCTGTTACAGGATCTCCTAAAGCTTGAATGTAAGATGCAGTCCATGGTATTCCATTTGCATCTGTAGGAAATAATGCACTATCGTGTTGTGCATAGTGTGCTCCTAGTCCTGCTTTTCTTAGTTCATCTGGAGTTGCATTTTTAGTTAACTGGTATATCATTGCACAAATTATTTCTACATGAGCCAATTCTTCCGTTCCAATATCAGTTAATAAGCCTTTGGTTTTTCCAGTAGGCATAGTGTATCTTTGGTTTAAATATCTTATAGCTGCACTTAATTCACCATCTGGTCCACCATATTGAGTTACAAGAAATTTTGCCATTTTTAAATCTTTTGATTTTATATTCACTGGATATTCTAGCTTTTTTTCATATATCCACATATTTTTATCCTCCTATATACTTATTCCCATGGCCATGGTTCATTTACCCATTGCCATGGCGCTTTACTTTTTGCATATCCAAAGTTAGTTAAAGGTCCAAACATCATTTCATACTTTTTCTTTGCAGCCATTAAATCTTCAGTTATACAATTATAATCTCTTAAGGCATTTATATTATTAGGATTATTATCTAAATATAAATTTAATTCTACAGCTGCAAATTCTAACTCTTGAATTTGTCTTAGTAAAGCATTACGCTGATTAGAATTATAACAGTTTTTTCCCATTTTATTTCCTCCTATTCCATTGATTTTATTGGGTATGGTACGTAAAGATTTGGAAACAAAGTGCCTTTTTTTAAGGCTTGATTTAGTGGGAACATTCCTATATAAGGTTGCCTAGGTATATATGCTCTTGCAAACTTTATAGTTGACTTTTTATATTTGTTTGAATTGGGGTTACTATCCATAGAAGGACAAAAATGTTGATACATAATATCACCTCTTTTTCGTAGTACGATAATAGTCTATTCTTAATTATAATAATTGTGAATAATTTATATAAATTATTCATATAATTAAAAGTTAGAGATATTTAAATTATTTATAATATGTGCATATTAATATTGGAAATATTTATATAAACATTCAGTAGAAATTAGTTGAAAAATATTAAAATACATAGAAAAAGTGAAAATTAAAGAGGTTTTAAGAAGAAACTAGTTGAATTTTTATGCAATTGGAGTATTGTAAAAAAAAATCGTTAAATATGCAAAAAATTATTGACATGTTTATATTACTATGTTAAAGTAACGAAGAAATAAAAAATGAATGAAGGGACTGAAGTACTATGGGAAAAGATATACGTCTAAAAAAAGAAATGGGGCTATTTACAGCAACGACGTTGGTGGCAGGAAATATGATAGGTTCAGGTATATTCATGCTTCCAGCTACTCTTGCTTTAGCAGCAGGTCCAGGCTCTACCCTTTTGGCATGGGCACTTACAGGTATAGGTTCTATATTTTTAGCTCTTTCTTTTGCTAATTTAGGTTCCAAAATACCTAAAACAGGTGGACCTTATGAATATTCTAAAATGGCATTTGGAAATTTTATGGGATTTATGAATGCTTGGCTATATTGGAATGCTTCTTGGATAGGAAATGCAGCTATAATTACCTCTATAGGAAGTTATACAGCTAGGTTAATTCCAGCTATAGGTAATAATGGTTTTTATGCTTTTTTATATACAAGTACTATATTGTGGGTATTTACTATTTTAAATATAAAAGGTGTTAAGGAAGCTTCTTTATTTCAAGCGTGTATAACTGTATTTAAGTTGGCATTATTTGTACTTTTTGTTATAGTTGCTGGATATTATTTTAATCCTCATTTTTTAAAACCTATGTTTCCGGCAGGAAAAGGAATAAGTACGCTACCTTTAGCAGCAGCCTCCACTTTATGGGCATTTACTGGATTTGAAACAGCTACAGTAACAGCTGAAGAAATAAAAAATCCTGAAAGAAATATAAAGTTAAGTACTATATTTGGTATATCTATAGCAGTTGTAACTTATATGGCTATTAGTTTTTGTGCTATGGGAGCAATGCCACAAATGTCATTAGCTAAGAGCAATGCACCATTAGTAGAAATATTAGAACAATTTTTAGGAACAGGAGTATCAAAGTTATTATTAATAGCTTGTATCATAAGTGTGTTTGGAACTATTATAGGATGGCTTTTAACTACAGCACGTATGTCTTATGCAGCAGGAGTAGATAAGGTTTTTCCAGAAGCATTTTCAAAGTTACATCCAAAGTATAGAACACCTTATGTTTCTTTAATTATAAATTCTATATTGACAAATATACTACTTTTAATGAATTACTCAAATTCGCTAATTTCTGCTTTCAATTTTATGATATTGTTAGCTACATTAGCTTATTTACCGGTATATGCTAGTACTTCAGCAGCAGAAATACTATTGCTAGTAAAAGGAGATGAAAGTTTTAATGTTTGGAAATTTATAAAAGGTTCCACAGCTCCTTTACTTGGTTTTGCTTATGCAGTTTGGGCTATATATGGTTCAGGACCTATAACGGTTATGTATGGATTTTTGCTTATGTTATTTGGTGTGCCATTTTATATATACATGAAGATTAAAAATGAAAGCAAACAAGGAATTACAATAAATGAAAAAAATACTGTAACAATGAAGTGAACTTATTAGGAATGTATTCTGACAATTAAGCCAGAGTATGTTCCTATTTTTGTTTCTAATTGTGATATAATTAATATAATATATTTAAGGAGGTAGATGTATATATGATAGGAAAGTTTAATGATAAGTATCCAAAGGTTCATAGTCAGTGTTTTATAGCTAAAAGTGCAGAGGTAATAGGAGAAGTATATTTAGAAGAAAATTCTAGTATTTGGTTTGGTTCAGTAGTAAGAGCAGATACTAATAAAATATATATAGGCAAGGGTTCTAATATACAAGATAATTGTACAGTACATATAAATCAAGGAGATTCTCCAGTAAAAATAGGAGAAAATGTAACAGTAGGTCATGGAGCAATACTACATGGCTGTATTATTGGAGATAATTCATTAATAGGAATGGGTGCTATTATACTAGACAATGTAGAAATAGGGGAAAATACTATAATTGGTGCAGGAAGCTTAGTTACATCTAATAAAAAAATACCATCAGGAGTTTTGTGTATGGGATCTCCAGCAAAAGTTATAAGAAATCTTACAAAAGAAGAAATATATTCTCTTAAAGAAAATGCAGAACATTACATGGAAATGGCTAAGGAGTATAAAGTACAAGGATATTAATAAAAGAAGAAAAGTAATAAAAATTATTACTTTTCTTCTTTTATTAATCCTTTTCTATAGCAAATTAACAGCTTTTCAAGATCTTCAATTTGTTGTTTAAGGTTTTTTCCGGCATCAGTATCTGCCACTCTTTTACGAGTTACTGTGTGTTCTAATATAACTGTGGAAGATAGTATATCTTTTTCTTCTTCTATAGCTTTTCTTATAGATTCAAAAGGTTCATGAGATGTTAAAAGAAGTCCATAAGAATTATAAATTAATGTATAGCCTGCTATGCCAGTTTGAGGTTGGTATGCTTTACAAAAACCTCCGTCAATTACAAGTAATTTTCCATTAGCTTTAACAGGATTTTCTCCTTCTTTAGTCTTAACAGGAATATGACCGTTAATTATATGTGAAGAATCAGGATATAGTCCAAAGTTTAATAAAATAGCATTGCAAATTTTTTCGTTATCTCTATATTTATAATAAGGATTTTTAATTTCTAAGTGAGTTTCTTTATTATCTATAAAGTATCTTTCAAAAGTAGTCATTCTGTGTTTACCAAAAAGAGGGGAGTAAGGTCCACACCATAAATACCACACCATATCCATACCATATTCTTTTGCATTGGAATCATTTTTTGCAAAAAACGCATCCCGTGCAAGTCTATCAAAACGGTCTAATAATGCTTGTCCATAATATTCTTTGTTATTTATGGTGACTTTTTTAAAAGTACCATCATTATTTAAAGGTACACATCCATGATAAAGTAAATTAGAATTATATATTAAATACATACTTCCTTTTGTATACATAAATTTAATGTGTTTTTGTAATTTTTCACTATTTATAAAAGAAAATTTCAATTTGTTTATTAAATTTTCTTCTTCTAATGTTAATTTATAAGGATCTTTACTGTCAATAGTAGGGAAATTACTATCATTTAAAGAGTAAGTTTTTTCTCCTAGCTTAATTGAGTTGTCTTTAAAGTTTATTTTATCTAAAAGCAATTGATCATCCATTAGAAATTCAGGATGCTTTTTTATTAATTGGCCTTCTAGCTTAAATTGTATTATAGATATTGCTTTGTGCATTTTAGAAAAAAGAGATAATTCGCTTTTGCTTATCTTTTTATCTATTGCTTTGGGTGTAAAGTTTTTACAAGGGTCTTCTTTATAGAAATCCATTGCAAATGTGGCTAAAGGTAGTAAATTTATGCCATATCCATCTTCTACAGTAGATAAGTTAGCATATCTAAGAGAAATTCTTAACACATTAGATATACAAGCCTTTGAACCAGCAGCAGCACCCATCCATAAAATATCATGATTTCCCCATTGAATATCTAAAGAATGGTGTTCCATTAAAGCATTCATAATTATATCTGCACCAGGTCCTCTATCATATATATCTCCAATTAAATGAAGTTTATCTACAACTAGTCTTTGTATAACTTCAGATATAGCTATTATAAATTCACTAGCTCTGTCAATTTCTATTATTGTTCTTATAATGCCATTATAGTATTCATGTTTATTTATTCTATCACTTTGTTCATTTAATAATTCTTCAATTATGTATGCAAAATCTTTAGGAAGAGATTTTCTAACTTTTGATCTAGTATATTTAGAGGATACAACTTTACAAAGTTCAATAAGTCTGTATAAAGTTATTCTATACCATTCTTCTAAATTTTGCTCATTTTCTTTAATTAATCTAAGCTTTTCTTCAGGATAATAAATAAGTGTTGCTAAACTGGATTTTTCCTTTTGTCTTAATGAGTTGCCAAATACATCATCTATTTTACGTTTTATAACTCCTGAAGCATTTTTTAGCATATGTGTAAAAGATTCATATTCACCATGAATATCACTTATAAAGTGTTCAGTACTTTTAGGAAGACTAAGTATAGATTGTAAATTTATAATTTCTGTACTAGCATCGGATATAGTTGGATATTGATTTGCTAGTAATTTTAAGTATCTAATATCTTTTTCTATTTCTTCTATATTATTTTCACAATATAAAGACATATTAATTCTCCTTTTGAATAATATTTATTTACATATATTATTTTAAAATTATATATAGTATACCACTTTAATTAAAAAAAATATATATTCTTCTATTAGGTTGTTGAATAAAAAATCATTGAGATAATTTGTAGATAAAAAATAATTAAAAATAATCTATATAAAATTAGTAAGCTAAGCATCATAAATAAAGTTTGTAAATAAATCATTTCATTAAGACACTCTAAGAATAAAAAATAAAAAAACTCCTACCCAATTTATGCCCCGTCCTTGGGGCAGAAATTGGCTCATCACGTCCTGTGATGAATTACGGAGTTTTTTTATTTTTTCTTCTAAGAGTGTCTAAAATTCATTCAAATTATTTACAAACTTTATTTATGATGCTTAGCTTACTAATTTTATATAGATTATTTTTAATTATTTTTTATCTACAAATTATCTCAATGATTTTTTATTCAACAACCTAATTCTTTATATTATAAAAATAAACTAAAAACAAATAATATAATAATAGTTATATATTAATGTGTTACAATATAATAAAATGTGATAAAATTATTTCCGTAAGTTCAAAATAAGGACACAGGAGGAAAAGTATGATAGAAGTAGGTAAATTTAATAAGTTAAGTGTGGAAAGTAAGAAAGATCATGGATATTATTTAATTGATGATGTAAGTAAAGAGAGAGTATTGTTACCCAATAGTAGCTTAGAAGGTAATGTGCTAGAAATTGGAGAAAAAGTAATTGCTTTTATATATAGAGATTCTAAAGATAGAATTATAGCTACTTTTAAAAAACCTTTAGCTGAAGTAGATAATTTAGCTTATTTAGAAGTGGTGTCAAATACTAATATAGGAAGTTTTATAAACTTTGGATTAGATAGAGATATATTAGTTCCTATAAAGGAAAGATTATATGATTTAATTCCCGGGAAAAAGTATTTGTTTTACATATATTTAGATAAAACAAATAGATTAGCAGCTACTACTGATATAGAGAAATACTTAGAAATTACAGATAAATATAAAATAAATGAAGAAGCAATAGGAACAGTTTATGGATTTCAGCAAAGCGGAAATATAATGATAGCATTAGAAAATTTGTATAAAGCTATTATATTAAAAAATGAGTATTTTGACATAATAAATATAGGAGATAATTTAAACATTAGAGTAAAAAAATATTATGAAGATGGAACTATAGGAGTTACTACAAGAAAAAAATCTAGGGAGGAAAGAGATATTCTTCAAGAAAAAATATTGAAATATCTAAAAGAAAATAATGGCTTTATGCCCTATAACGATAAAAGTTCTCCAGAAGATATAAAAAGAGTATTTAATGAAAGTAAAAATTATTTTAAAAAATCTTTAGGAAATCTTATGAAAAAGAAATTAATATTTCAAGATGAAGAGGGAACTAAATTGTTGGAAAACTATAAAATTCATAAAAAATAGATAATTTTAATTTAATAAATATTTTTATATATTAGTACATTAAGTAGAAAATAATATCAAACTTATTTAATTAAAAGATAAATTATGATTTATATAATTATTAGTTAATATAATTGATGAAATTAGCTTAGTTGAAATTAGATAAAATATATGGTACATTTTAATTGGAAAATAGGGGAGAGTAAATTATATCCAATCATTAGTTTTGGTTAAAGCATTGGCTTAGCTGGTGCTTTATTTTTTTGTGATAAATTAGTTTTTATAACAGTAATAAATAGTTAATATGAACACATTAAATATATGCTAGGTTGTTGAACAAAAAATTCTTGAGATAATTTGCAAATAGAAAATAATTAAAAATAATCTGTGTAAAATTAGTAAGCTAAGCATCATAAAGAGAGTTTGTAAATAAGTCATTTCATTAAGACACTCTAAGAATAAAAAATAAAAAAAACTCCTACCCAATTTATGCCCCGTCCTTGGGGCGGAAATTGGCTCATCACGTCCTGTGATGAATTACGGAGTTTTTTTATTTTTTCTTCTAAGAGTGTCTAAAATTCATTCAAATTATTTACAAACTCTCTTTATGATGCTTAGCTTACTAATTTTACACAGATTATTTTTAATTATTTTCTATTTGCAAATTATCTCAAGAATTTTTTAAAGATTATAGTTTTATTATTTAAACTTGTTTTCTATCTTTCATTCTTATGAAAATTTTAGCTATTTCATTTAGTATAAGTGGTATTATGGATAAAAGTCCTACAAATCCCCAATCTCTTGGAGTTAAATCAAATACTTTAAATATTTTAGCTAAAACAGGTACTGTTATTACAACATCTTGTAGGAAAATTCCTATAAGTATAGATGCAATTAAGAACTTATTAGTAAATAATCCAGATTGAAATATTGATTTCTTTGGATGTCTTAAGTTAAGTGAATGAAATAATTGAGATACACTTAAAACTACAAAAGCCATTGTTTGTGCATGCATTAGTGAATTAGGATAAAGTTTTCTTCCTACTACAAAAGCAACTAAAGTTAAAAATCCTATTAATATACCATTTAATATTAAAAATATTCCTGTTCCTCCAGCAAATAAACTTTCTTTGGGATTACGAGGTTTTTCTTTCATAACTTCCGGATCTCCAGGGTCAGCACCAAGAGATAATGCTGGAAAACTATCAGTTATAAGGTTAACCCAAAGTAAGTGTATTGGTCTTAATGGTGCAGGCCATCCTAATAATATAGCTAAAAATAAAGAAATTATTTCTCCTATATTGCATGAAAGTAAAAATACTACAGATTTTTTTATGTTATTAAAAATATTCCTACCTTCTTTGATAGCAGAAACTATTGTAGCAAAGTTATCATCGGTTAATATCATGTCAGAAGCACCTTTAGATACATCAGTACCAGTGATTCCCATGGCTACACCTATATCAGCCATTTTTAAAGAAGGAGCATCATTAACACCGTCACCAGTCATAGCAACTATATTTCCATTATTTTTAAAAGCTTTTACAATTCTAACTTTATGCTCTGGGGATACTCTAGCAAATACTCTTAAATTTTCCACACTCTTTGATAATTCTTCATCAGATATATCGTCTATTTCTGCTCCAAATATAGCTTGAGATTTATCTTCAGCTATTCCTAGTTCTTTTGCAATAGCAAAGGCAGTATCTTTATGGTCACCAGTAATCATTACTGTTTTAATACCAGATTTTTTACACTCATTAATAGAGTGTTTTACTTCTTCTCTTGGAGGATCTATCATTCCTGTTAATCCTACAAATATTAAATCTTGCTCTAAAGAGTCTAATGGTGTATTAGTTGAAGATATTTTTTTGAAAGCTGCACCTAGTACTCTTAAAGCGTCATTTGACATTTCTTCTGAAGCTTTTGCTATATTTTTCTTTATATCTTCTGTTAGAGAAACTATATTTCCATTTACATATGCTTTATTACAAAGTTTAATTAAATTATCTGTGGCTCCTTTAGTTATTACATAATATTCATTATTGTATTTGTTTACTGTAGTCATTAATTTTCTATCAGATTCGAAAGGTATTTCATTTACTCTAGTATGTTCTTTTTCTAAATCTTCTTTAATTATGTTAAATTTAAATCCAGCTTCTAAAAGAGCTATTTCTGTAGGGTCACCGGTTTTAGAATCATTAGAATAAGTTGCATCATTACATAAAACAATACTTTCTAAAAGTAATGTATGAACAGGATTATCTTTTTTTAGTGAGGATATATCTCCTAGATAATTATCAGCATAAAATTTAGTTACAGTCATTTTATTTTGAGTTAAAGTTCCTGTTTTATCAGAACAAATTACATTAACAGAACCTAAAGTTTCTACTGCAGGTAATTTTCTTATTATAGCATTTTCTTTTATCATTTTTTGAACACCCATAGCAAGTACAATAGTTACTATAGCAGGAAGTCCTTCAGGAATAGCTGCTACAGCAAGGCTTATAGCAGTTAAAAACATTTCAAATAAATTTCTTTTTTGAAATACTGCAACTATAAACATTGCAGCACAAATACCTAAGGCTCCAAAACCAAGAAGCTTTCCTATTTCTGATAATTTTTTTTGAAGAGGAGTAAGTTCTTTTTCATTAGTATCTAGCATTTTAGCTATTTTACCTATTTGGGTATTCATTCCAGTACCTACAGCTATACCTATTCCTCTTCCGTAAGTAGCCAATGTAGACATAAAAGCTAAGTTTTTTTGATCTCCTAAAGGGGTTTTAGGATCATCTAATATTAAATTAGCATCTTTATCAACAGGTACAGATTCACCAGTAAAAGCAGATTCTTCTATTTTTAAATTAGCTGTTTCTATTAATCTTAAATCACAGGGTATGTACCTTCCAGCATCTATTATTATAATATCTCCTGGAACTACTTCTTCTGATGGAATTTCTTTTAATTCACCATTTCTTTTTACAACAGCTTTAGGTGTGGATAATTCTTTTAGTGCTTCTAGAGATTTTTCTGCTTTAGATTCTTGTATTACACCTATAACTGCATTTAATATAATTACAAAAGCTATTATTACTGCATCACTTATTTCTCCTAATGCAGATGAGACTATAGCAGCAGCTAATAAAATGTATATTAGTACATCATTTAATTGTTCAAAAAATAATTGTATAATAGTTTTTTGCTTTTTAGAAGCTAATTTGTTAAGTCCATATTTCTTTTTGCGTTTTTCAACTTCATCATCAGATAAACCATTAACTGTGTTTGTAGTCAGCTCAGTTATAGTTTCTTCAATGTTTTTATTAAACCACATAAAATTCACCTCTTTTATAGTATTTCTTTTAAATTTTTAATTATTAAAAATTTTGTGTACAAAAAAGACCTTTGCTCCATTTAAATAGAGCAAAGGTCTTGCAATCACATTAATGTGATAATTACCCGGGTTAAAAAAACCGGAATGACGAGTAATTAAAAATTCGCTACTCCCCTTTGCAAATAAATTATACCATAGAGGTAAAATTTACACAATATATTTATTATATTATCCATAAAACAAAATTCCAAATACTGCTGAAAGTAGAATTACTAATATAGGATGAATTTTTTTAGATAAAAGTAATGCCATAACTAATACACCTATTATTATACTTTTTATATCAAAATAAGATTGTTTAGCTAAAGAAATAAATGCGGAAATAATAAGTCCTATTAACGCTGGTCTCATTCCTTTAAGAGCAAATTCTAATACTTTAGATTCCTTAAATTTTTTCATATAGTGATTAGCTAAAGAAACAAGTAAAAATGAAAAGGATATAACACCTAAAGTGGCAAACAAACTTCCTAATATTCCATAGGTTTTAAAACCTACAAAAGTGGCAGAATTAATTGCGATAGGACCTGGTGTCATTTGTGATATACCTATAATATCTATAAAATCTTTGTAATGAATCCACTTATGAGTTGTTACTATTTCTCTTTCTATAAGAGGAAGCATTGCATATCCTCCTCCAAAGCTAAAGGCTCCTATTTTAAGGAAAGATAAAAACAATTGAAATATAGTGTGCATTTATTCCACCTGCTTTCTAAAATGGAAGTATCCATATATTCCAGATATTATGATAACAATAACAGGATGAATTTTAAAAACAGTTATAGCTACAACTGTTAGAATTATTATAAATATATTTATGTAATTTTTTTTAATTGATTTAGAAAGACTTACTACAGCAATTAATACTAGCATAGGAACGGCAGAGGCAATGCCTTTAAAAGCTAAATCTACATAATAGTTATTTCTAAATTGAGAAAAAAATAAAGCTATAGTTAAAATTATAAAAAATGAAGGAAGTATTGTTCCTAATAAAGCTAATAAAGCTCCTATAAATCCTCCTATTTTATATCCTATAAATAGAGATGTATTAACAGCTAAAGCTCCAGGAAAAGATTGGGATATAACCAAAATATCTAAAAAATCTTCTTTATTAACCCAATTCTTATTATCTACAACTTCTTTTTCTATAAGGGGAATCATAGCATATCCCCCTCCAAAAGTGAAAGCTCCTATTTTAAAAAATGCCCAAAACATAGAAAAAAGATTTTTCATTTAAATTCCTCCAAACTACAAAAGGTTTTTAGTATAATATAAATTATAACAGATATAATATTAAAAAAGAATTATGTTGATTTTTATATATATTCTTTTTTAACGTAATGTTTGGTATAATACTTATAAGTATTATAGTTCAATGTGAGGTGTAACTATGGAAATAACTAGAGTAGGTAGAAATACTACTATACAAACAGAGGAAAAAAAGAAAGTTACAGGAAGTAGAGATTTTTCTCAAAGTTTTAGTTTTGCTAGAGAAAGAAAATCAGAAAGTGAACTAAAGCAAATGTTTGAAAATATAAAGAAAAAAGGCAATAGATTAGCTATAACAAAGTGTTATGCAGATGTTAAAATATATAAAAAACTTATAAAGGAGTATTTACATTCTGTACTTAGTTATATGTATAATGTAAAAAAAGATGTAAGCTTTTGGCAGACTCAATATTTTATTACGGTGGATACTGTAGATAAAAAATTAGAAGAACTTACACAAATGATTTTAGGAGAACAAAAAGAAAATTTAGATATAGCAAGTACTATAGATGAAATAACAGGGCTTATAGTTGATATCTATAAATAACATTTTAAAATTATAAAAAATCATGGATATAATTTGCAGTTAGAAAATAATTTTAAATAATCTGTATAAAAATAATAAGACAGTAGCATAAAGAGAGTTTATAAATAATTTGAATGAATTTTAGATACTCTTAGAAGAAAAAATAAAAAAACTCCGTAATTCATCACAGGACGTGATGAGCCAATTTCCGCCCCAAGGACGGGGCATAAATTGGGTAGGAGTTTTTTTATTTTTTATTCTTAGAGTGTCTTAATGAAATGATTTATTTACAAACTCTCTTTATGCTACTGTCTTATTATTTTTATACAGATTATTTAAAATTATTTTCTAACTGCAAATTATATCCATGATTTTTTATAATTTTAAAATGTTATTTATTTTTCCATAATCTATTACTTGCATCGGAAGGCATTCTCCAATCTCCTCTTGGAGATAAGCTTATAGTTCCAACTTTTGGACCATCTGGAATAGCAGAACGTTTAAATTGTTGAGAGAAAAATCTATTTATAAATTTATCTAACCACTTTTTAATTGTTTCTTGGTCATAATCATTTTCAAATGCCTGTTTTGCTAAAAACAATATTCTTTCAGGAGAAGCTCCTTGTCTTATAAAATAGTATAAGAAGAAGTCATGAAGTTCGTAAGGACCTATAATGTCTTCTGTTTTTTGAGCTATTTTTCCATGTTTGTCTTTAGGTAATAATTCAGGACTTACAGGTGTGTCTAAAATATCAAGTAAAATATCAGAAGTTTCTTGATCTACTTCCTTTTGAGCTACATATTTTACTAAATATCTTACAAGAGTTTTAGGAATAGAACAATTTACTCCATACATAGACATGTGGTCTCCATTATAAGTACACCAACCTAGTGCAAGTTCTGATAAATCTCCAGTACCAATTAAAAGAGCAGACTCTTTATTTGCTATATCCATAAGTATTTGAGTTCTTTCTCTAGCTTGAACATTTTCATAAGTAGCATCTAGCTTTTCTACAGGATGATTTATATCTTTAAAATGTTGAAGACAAGCATCTACAATATTTATTTCTCTAAGTTCTGTTCTTAATTTTTTACATAAATTCACTGCATTATTATAGGTTCTATCAGTAGTTCCAAAACCAGGCATAGTAACTGTTATAATATTTTCTCTTGGAATATTTAATTTATAAAATGTTTTAGCTATAACTAAAAGAGCTAAAGTAGAATCAAGCCCTCCAGAAATTCCAACTACTGCTTTTTTCATGCCAGTGTGATTATATCTCTTAGCAAGAGCAGCAGTTTGAATATTAAAAATTTCTTTGCAGCGAATTTCTCTTTCATCTTCATTAGAAGGAACAAAAGGATGTTTATCAATAAATCTATCAAATTTTCCAAAGTTTAAATCTTTAAATGAAAAATATATTTCTTTAGGTGCTATATTATTAATTTTTATACTGTCTCTAAAACTTATATTTTTTAATCTTTCATTATTTAATTTATTTACATCTATTAAAGAAGTTATAATTTCATTTTCCCTTTGAAATCTATTATTTTCTTTTAATAGGGTTCCATTTTCGCCTATTAATAAATGACCACTAAATACTAAATCTGTAGAGGACTCAAATACTCCAGAGGAAGCATATATATAAGCAGATGTACATCTAGCACTTTGAGATTCTACTAAAGATTTTCTATATTTTGCTTTACTTACTACTTCATTAGAAGCAGATAAGTTGCCAATTATATTTGCTCCTTGCAAAGCTAAATAGCTGCTAGGAGGTATAGTAGCCCATAAATCTTCACATATTTCAAAACCAAATTTTACGTTGTTACAAGAAAATATTAAATTTGTTCCGAAAGGAATATCTTTTTGAAATTCTAAAGAAATAGATTTATCTATTATTCCAATACCTTCTGTAAACCATCTTTTTTCATAAAACTCAGTGTAATTAGGAATATAACTTTTAGGAATTATACCTAATATTTTGCCATTAAATATTATATAAGCGCAGTTATATAGACAATAATTATATGTAAGAGTTGAGCCTATTGCAATGAGAATATCTTTATCTTTTGAAAAGTTACAAATATTTTCTAAAGCTTTTTCAGATTCATTTAATAATTTTTCTTGACCAAAAATATCAGCACAAGTATAGGAAGTTATGCAAAGCTCAGGTAGTACTATTAGTTTACAATTTTTTTCCAATGATTCATTTATGCATTCTTTTATGTTTTTAACATTAAATTCAATATCTGCTACATTAGTTATAGGACATGCAGCAGCAACTTTTATAAAGTTAAATTTATTTTCCATAGTTTATTCCTCCGATTTTAGTTAAAGTTATATATGTTTATATGATATAATAATATCACATAATATATATTAAATACTAATAGTGTATAAACATAAATTTTGTAATTATTTTATGTTTAAATTCGATAATTATTTTTAAACTATGGATTTTATTTAATGTTTTAAAAAATTCTATTTTATGAAAGGAGGAGATTCCTACGACAAATACAACAGCTTTAATTTTATGGATAGGCATAGGCATGATAGCTTTGATATTAGATATAGTAACTAGTGCATTTTTGTTTATTTGGTTTACTGTGGGAAGTATAGTGGCTCTTATAGCTTTAATTTTAAAATACAGTTTTGTCGTTCAATTGGGACTGTTTATAGCTGTTAGTGCTTTGTTTTCTATTATAGGATATCCAATAGTAAAAAAGACTATAAAGAAAACTGTAAAAAAGACTCCCACTATGGAAGAAAGTTATATAGGAGAAATTATACATGTAGGTAAAACTATAAAAGATACAGAGACTTTAAAGATAGGAGGTATATATTGGACAGTTAAAAATACAGGGGAAATATTAGAAAAAGGTGATAAGGCACAAATTATAGGAGTTGAAGGAAATAAAATAGTAATTAAAAAGTATGAGGAGGGAAAATAATGGGAAAAGTAGTATTTATAATTCTTTTAGTATTTATATTAATGATAATACTATCTTCTATAAAGATAGTTAATACAGGTTATGTGTATATAGTAGAAAGGTTTGGACAATTTTACAAAGTATTAGAACCAGGATGGCATTTCATAATACCTTTAGTAGACTTTGTAAGAAGGAAAATATCTACTAAGCAACAAATATTAGATATACAACCACAAAATGTTATAACTCAAGATAATGTTAAAATATCTATAGACAATGTTATATTTTATAAAATAATGGCACCTAGAGATGCTGTTTATAATATAGAAGATTTTAAAGCGGGAATAGTTTATTCAACTATTACTAATATGAGGAATATTGTAGGAAATATGAGTTTAGATGAAGTTTTATCTGGTAGAGATAAAATTAATAATGAATTATTAAAAGTAGTAGATGAAATTACAGATGCTTATGGTATTAAAATACTTTCTGTTGAAATTAAAAATATAATACCACCAGCAGAAATACAACAAGCTATGGAAAAACAAATGAAAGCTGAAAGAGATAAGAGAGCTTCAATACTTCAAGCAGAAGGACAAAAGCAAAGTGAAATAGCTATAGCAGAAGGACAAAAACAATCTAAAATACTTCAAGCTGAAGCTGAAAAAGAAGCTAATATAAGAAGAGCAGAAGGTCTAAGAGAATCACAATTACTTGAGGCAGAAGGTAAAGCAAGAGCAATTGAAGCAATTGCTATAGCTCAATCAGAGGCTATAAGAAAAGTTAATAAATCTATATTAGATTCAGGAACAAATGAAGTAGTAATAGCATTAAAGCAAGTTGAAGCTCTTCAAGAAATGGCTAAAAACCCGGCTAATAAGCTTATTCTTCCAAATGAAACTTTATCTACTTTAGGAAATGTAGCTGCAATTGCAGAAATGATTAAGGAAGTAAAATAAGTAAAGTAATACTTATTTATTTTATAGCTTTAAATTTGAAAATTATACTATATATTAGGTTGTGAAATAAAAAACCATTGATATAATTTTAGGATAAAAAATAATTAAAAATAAGCTGTATAAAAATAATAAGACAGTAGCATAAAGAGAGTTTGTAAATAATTTGAATGAATTTTAGAGAATCTTAGAATAAAAAATAAAAAAACTCCGTAATTCATCACAGGACGTGATGAGCCAATTTCCGCCCCAAGGACGGGGCATAAATTGGGTAGGAGTTTTTTTATTTTTTATTCTTAGATTGTCTTAATGAAATGATTTATTTACAAACTCTCTTTATGCTACTGTCTTATTATTTTTATACAGCTTATTTTTAATTATTTTTTATCCTAAAATTATATCAATGATTTTTTATTTCACAACCTAATATATAATATAACTTAATTTTATATCAATTCTCTGATAAAATATATATATGTAATTAAATAGGTGGTGAATTTATGAGTTTAAAGTTTATATATGGTAGGTCTGGTAGTGGTAAAAGTTACTATTGTCTTCAAGATATAAAGAAAAAAATAGAAAGTGGAGTAAAGCACCCTTTAATATTATTAGTACCAGAACAGTTTTCATTTCAAGCAGAAAAAAACCTAATACATACAGTAGGGGATACAGGCATACCTAAAGCGGAAGTTCTCAGCTTTAAAAGAATGGCTTACAAAGTATTTAATGAAGTGGGAGGAATAACTCATAAGCATATGAATCCATCTGGAAGAAGTATGCTTATATATAAAATAATAGAAGAAAATAAAGATAAATTAAAATTATTTGGAAAAGCTTCTAAAAGACAGGGTTTTGTAACCAATATATCAGATGTTATAACTGAATTTAAAAGATATAATGTGGAAAATGATGTTTTAAAATTAGCATTAGAAAATATAAAAAATGAAAATTTAAAAAATAAAATGGAAGATATATTTTTAATTTATAATGAATTTGAAAAAAGAATTTATAAAAAATATATAGATACAGAAGATGATTTAACTATATTAGCAGAAAAATTAGATGAGTCTAATATATTTCAGGGAGCAGAAATATGGATAGATGGTTTTTTTAGTTTTACTCCTCAAGAGTACAAAATATTAGAAAAAATTCTAAAAAAATCTAAGGTAGTAAATATAACTTTATCCATAGATAATTTAGAGGAAAAAAAATTAGATAATGTAGATGTTTTTATGCCAACAAAAGTTACAGAAGAAAAACTTTTAAAAATAGCAAGAGACAATAATATTAAGTATGATAAGCCTATAAAACTTAATTGTGAACCTTGTTATAGATTTAAAAACAGCAAAGAGTTGCATCATTTAGAAAAGTACATGTTTTCTTTTCCTTATAAAACTTATAATAAATCTACAAAAGATATATGTTTATACAAAGCATTAAATAAGTATACAGAAATAGAAAATACAGCTAGAGATATAATTTCTAAGTGTAGAGATAAAGCATATAGATTTAATGATATAGCAGTAATTACAGGAGATTTAGATGGATATGAAAATTTAGTAAGAGCAATTTTTAATCAATATAACATACCTTATTTTATAGATAAAAAAAGACCTATAAATAATAATCCTCTTATAGTTTTGATTGTTTCTATGGTAGAGATATTTTCTAAAAATTGGTCTTATGAAGCAGTTTTTAAATATTTGAAAACAGGACTTACTCCTATTAATAATGAAGATATAGATATTATAGAAAATTATGTTTTAGCCAATGGAATCAAAGGTTATAAGTGGATAGAAGAAAAACCATGGGATTATAAATTAAGTTATGGTTTTAAAGATGAAGAAAAAGATGAAGAAGATTTTTTAAATAAAGTTAATGAAATAAGATATAAAATAATTGAACCATTAAAAGAATTTTACTCAAATATAGTGAATAAAAAAACAGCTAGAGATATGTGCGAAGCTCTTTATAATTTTTTGAATAATATTAAAGTTTCAGAAAAAATAGAAGGATGGATTAAAAAATTTAAAATAGATGGAAAATTAGATATAGCTAGTGAATACAATCAAATATGGAATATAGTAGTTGATATATTAGATCAAATAGTTGAAACTATAGGAGAAGAAAATATAAATTCAAAGCAGTTTGCACAAATATTAATTACTGGATTTGCAGAGTATGAGATAGGTTTAATACCTCCTTCTTTAGATCAAGTACTTGTAAGTAGCATAGAAAGGCTTAGAAGTCATAATATAAAAATTTTATATGTAATAGGAGTGAATGATGGAATATTTCCTATGGCTGTGACTAAAGAAGGCATAATTACAGACAGCGATAGAGAAAATTTAAGAGAAAAAGGGTTAGATATAGCTGAAGATACAAGAAACAAGGCTTTTGAAGATCAGTTTTTAATGTATATAACTTTAACAACTATGAGTGATTATTTAAGGCTTAGTTACCCTATAGCAAATCATGAAGGAAAAACTTTAAGATCTTCTATAGTAATATCCAGAATAAAAAAAGTTTTCCCCCATATTTGTGAAAAAAGCGATATAGTATGTGAAGAAGAAGAATTAAATTTTATTGTAAATCCTAAATCTACTTTTAATAAGCTTATATCTGCTTTTAGAAAAGATGTAGATGGTTTAGAAATAAGCGATTTATGGAAAGATGTTTATTGTTGGTATAGAGATAATGATTATTGGAGTGAAAGGTTAAATTCAATTTTAGAAGGATTAAATTACTCAAATTATGAAGAAGTGTTGGATAGTAGTAAAGTTAGAAAGTTATATGGAAGACCTATGAATATAAGTGTTTCAAGATTAGAAAAATATGCAGAATGTCCTTTTGCTTACTTTATAAAGTATGGCATAAAAGGAAAAGAGAGAAGAATGTATAAAATTAGTTCTCCAGATATGGGTATTTTTATGCATGAGGTTTTAGAGGAGTTTTCCAAGTCTTTATTAGATAGAAAAATTAGTTGGTATGATGTAGATAAAAGCTTATGTAGTGCAGCAGTTTCAGTAATAGTAGATGAAAAAATAGCATCTATGCCTAAATCTATATTTAATTCTTCTGCTAGATATAAGTATATGTCTAATACTTTGAAAAGAATATTAACTACATCTATTTATACTATATCAAAGCAAATAAACAAAGGAGGTTTTAAACCTATAGGTTATGAAATAGGATTTGGTATAAATGAAGGTTTTCCTCCTATTTCTGTAGAACTTCATTCGGGAGAAAAAGTTAGACTTATAGGCAAAATAGATAGAATAGATGCTTTGGAAAAAGAATCTGATATATATTTAAGAATAATAGATTATAAATCTTCTAGTAAAGATTTTAAACTAGAAGAAGTGTATTATGGAATACAGCTTCAATTATTAATATATTTAGATTCTATTCTTACAGAAATAGAAAGTGAATTAAATAAAAATGTATTACCTGCAGGTATTTTGTATTTTAAAATGGATGATCCAATAATAAAGACTAAAGGAGAAATTTCCGAAATAAAAATAGAAGAAGAAATAATAAAAAGTTTAAAAATGAGAGGAATTCTCTTGTCTGATACAGATATTATAAAAGAAATGGATAAGGAAATAAAAGGCAATTCCTTAATCATACCTGCTAGAGTAAATAAAGATGGTTCTTTAGGAAAATCATCAGCAATAGATTTAGAACATTTTAATATACTAAGAAAATATGTGAAAAAAACTATAGCTAATTTATGTGAAGAAATGTTAGAAGGAAATATATGTATAAGACCCTATAAAAAAAAGGATGATTCTGCTTGTAAATTTTGCGAATATTCATCTATATGTCAGTTTGATACTGAAATTGAAGGAAACCAATATAGATTATTAAAAGTTAAAGATGAATATGAAGTTTGGAGTTTAATAGAAGAGGAATTAAATAAAGAAGAGTGATTTTATTAAATAATTATGAAAAATTAGATTTAGAAATTATAAAATGAAATAGAGACTTACCTTATTTAGAGAATAGTGAAAGGAAGGTTAAAATATGAAAAGGATATTTTTTATATCAATTATTTTTATTTTTTTAATAGCAGGTTGTGGAAATAAACAAGAAACCATGAAAAAAACTACTGTTAATGAAAATAAAAGTATATCAAAACAAAAAGAAAAAAATCAATCTACACCAGAAGAAGTAGTAAAAATTTTATATGAAAACAAATTAAAATTAAATGATGAATTTATAAAAGAATATTTTTATTCACCAGAAAAATTTGATATTATATTAACAAATAAAAATATGAAAAATTTAGGTATAACAAATATTAATTTAGATAAAATATATAAAATTGATAAAAAAGAAAACTATGCCTTTTTACAATGTATTGATAGCACCTATTACAAAGGTATAGAAGAACCAATAAAAGATATTAAACCATTCATTTTAATTTATGATAATGAAAAATGGTATATAGTAAATGATTTGGATTCAATAAAAGAAGAAGATTCTAAGTTAGTATCTAGTAGTATACAAAAGCAGCAAGAGAAAATGATGGAAGATGATGAAATTAAAGATATTATAAAATCTCAAGAAGAATTTATTAGAAAGCATAAAGGTTTTTTTGAAGAAAAACAAAAAATAATAAATAAAAATTTAATGGAAGAAAAAAAAGATGAACCTATAGATGAAGTTCAAAAACAGCAAGAAATAAATGAAGAAATAAACCAACAAATGAAACAACAAAAGCAAATAGAAGAAGGAACTAAGAAAGATAAATAATAAATTTAAAATAGTAGCCATTAAAATGGTTACTATTTTAATAATATAGCTAAGTTAAAAAGTGAAAAGTATTAATTAGGAGGAATTTCTACATGAAAGAAACCCAATGGACCGAAGAACAAAAAAAGGCTATAGAAACTAGAGGATGTAATTTGTTAGTAGCGGCAGCAGCAGGATCAGGAAAAACAGCAGTTTTAGTAGAGAGAATAATAAGAAAAACAACTAATAAAGAAAATCCTATAGATATAGATAAACTTTTAATAGTAACATTTACTAATGCAGCAGCATCAGAAATGAAGGAGAGAATAGGCGATTCTATATCTAAAGCTTTAGATGAAAATCCAGAACATAAGCAACTTCAAAGGCAATTAGCTCTTTTAAATAGAGCAAATATTACTACTATACATTCTTTTTGTATTCAAGTTATAAGAAATAATTTTCATATTTTAGATTTAGATCCTAATTTTAGAGTAGCAGATGACACAGAAACTATACTTTTAAAAGATGAGGTTTTAGATGAGATTTTTGATGAAAAGTATGAAAATGAAGAAGAACATAGTTTTTTTAATTTAATAGAGTGTTATGCTGGAAAAACAGATGAAAAGGTAAAAAATATGATATTGAATTTATATAATTATTCAAGAAGTTTACCTTGGCCAGAAAAATGGCTAATAGAAAAAACAGAAGAATTTAATGTAAAAGAAGATTTTGATTTTAGTAAATCTAAATGGGCCTATATATTGTTGAATAATTTAAAAATATATATTAAAGGCATAAAAAATAAATTAAATAAAGCAATAAATATAATTGAAAAAGAGGAAACTTTAACACCCTATTTAGATACTTTTAAGGAAGATTTGTATAATGTAAATTCTTTAATTAAAGAAAAAAGTTGGTATGAACTATGTAATACTTTTAATAATTTAAATTTTGGAAAACTTAAAAGATGTGGAAAAGATGCGGATAAATCTTTACAAAAAAAAGTTAAGGATATACGAGATGAAATAAAAAAAGATTTAAAAAAAATTAAAGAAGATATATTTTTAGATATGGATAAAATTCCTGAAAGTTTAAGAAAAATGTATTCTATTATAAAATGCTTAACTAGTATAGTTATAGAATTTCACAAAAGGTATGCTATTAGAAAAAAAGAAAGAGGAATTATAGATTTTAATGATATAGAACACTTTTGTTTAGAGATATTAATACATGAGGATAAATACGGAAATTTAGTTCCTACAGAAACAGCTTTTGAATATAAGTACAAGTTTGAAGAAATTTTAATAGATGAATATCAAGATAGTAACATGGTGCAAGAAACTATATTAAATTCTATATCCAAAGGAAATAATATATTTATGGTTGGAGATATAAAGCAAAGTATATATAGGTTTAGACAAGCAAAACCAGAGTTGTTTTTATACAAATATAATAATTATTCAGAGGAAGAAGGAAATTTAAATAGAAAAATAAAGCTTTTTAAAAATTTTAGAAGTAGAGAAGAGGTAATAAATTCAGTAAATTACATATTTAAACAAATAATGTCTAAAAACATAGGTGAACTTGATTATAATGAAGGTGAAATGCTAAATTTAGGAGCAAGTTATAAAGAAATTAATAAAGAAAAAGCATTAATAGAAGAAAAAATAGAATTACATTTAATAGATAAGTCTTCTTTAGATAACAAGGAATATAAAGAAGAAAATGGAGAAGAGTTAGATAGCATACAACTAGAAGCTAAAATGGTAGTAAAAAGAATAGAAGATTTAATTAGTCCTGAAGAAGAAAAAAAGTTTTATGTATTTGATAAGGAAATAGATAATTATAGACCAATTAAGTATAGGGATATTGTAGTTTTAATGCGTACTACTAGTAATTGGTCTCCTGTGTTTATGGAGGAAATGCTAAAAGCTAATATTCCTGTTTTTGCAGATACTAATTCGGGATACTTTGAGACTATGGAAGTAAAAACTATATTGTCACTACTTCAAATAATAGATAACCCTATGCAAGATATACCTTTATTATCTGTGTTAAGATGTCCTGTGTTTTCTTTTAAAGCAGAGGATATTATAGATATAAGATTAGTGGATGATAGATTAAATATATATGAAATTATTAAAAAAATATTATTATATAAAAATAGTAAACAAGAAGGAGTATTGAATATAGAAGATAGTGATGAAAATATAGAAAATATAATGGAGAATAAATATTTAATTAATAAGTTAGAAGATTTTATGAATAAATTAAAAAAATGGAGAGAAATATCTATACATAAAAGTATTGATGAATTTATATGGTATCTTTATGTAGATACTGGGTATTATGGCTATGTAGGGGCAATACCTGGTGGAATTCAAAGACAAGCAAACTTAAGGGTACTTTTTGAAAGAGCTAAAGAATATGAAGAAACTAGTTTTAAAGGATTGTTTAATTTTGTGAATTTTATAAATAAGCTAAAAAATAGTAGTGGAGATATGGGCAGTGCCAAAGTATTAGGAGAAAATGAAGATGTAGTTAGAATAATGAGTATTCATAAAAGTAAAGGATTAGAGTTTCCTGTAGTTATAATTGCTGGAACAGGAAAACAATTTAATTTTATGGATATGAATAAAAGTATTTTATTCCATCATGACTTAGGTTTTGGTCCAGATTATATAAATTTAGAGAAAAGAATATATTATCCTACTATAGTTAAAGAAATAATTAAAAATAAAATAAAATTAGAAACTCTTTCAGAAGAAATGAGAATACTTTATGTAGCTATGACTAGAGCAAAAGAAAAACTTATAATAACAGGAGTTTTAAAAGACGTAAGTAAAGAATTAAATAGATATTCTAAAGAATTAGAATTTGCTGATGAAGATATATCAGAATATACAATAATTAAAGGAAAATCTTATTTGGATTGGATAGTTCCAGCAGTTATGAGAGAAAAAGATTCTAATGTATTAAGAGAAAAATTAGAGGATTTTAATTGTGCTTTTAATATTATAGATAGTAAAACAAAGTGGTATATTAAAATATGGAAAAGTAAAGATATAATAAAAAAAGAAGAAAGTGAAGAGCAGAGTTTAGATGTTAAAGAGTATCTACAATCTTTAGATTGTAGTGAAAATAAAAGTGGATATAAAGAAGAAATAATTAAAAGATTAAATTGGAAATATAAATTTAATGAATCTAGTAATATACCAGCTAAAATTTCTGTATCGGAATTAAAAAGAAAATTTGAGGAAATAGAATATGAAAATACTTTAAGTATGTATGATTCTAAGGAAGATATGAATAAATCTTTTTTGAAAAAACCTATATTTTTAGAAAAGACTAAAAAATTTACAGCAGCAGAAAGAGGAACTTTAATGCATTTAGTAATGCAGCATATAGATTTGACTAAAAAATTAAGTAAAGAAGAAATAAAAGAACAAGTTAGTAATATGATTTTAAAAGAATTTTTAACACAGGAGCAATCAAAAGTTATAAATATTAATCAAATATATAACTTTTTTAATTCAGATTTAGGAAAGAGAATGTTAAATTCTAAAAATATAAAAAGAGAAGTTCCTTTTTATATAGAAATTAGTAGCAAAGACATATATAAAAATTTGCCATCTATATATGAGAATGAAAAAATAATGCTTCAAGGTGTTATAGATTGTTATTTTGAAGAAAAAGATTATATTGTATTGCTTGATTATAAAACAGATTATGTAGAAAATATTGAGCATATAAAGGATAAATACAGTATTCAGCTTAATTACTATAAAAAAGCATTAGAAAGAATAACAGGTAAGAGTGTAAAAGAAATGTATATATATTTGTTTTTTAATGATGAAATAATAGTATATTAAAAAGTATATTAATTATTAAATAATATAAATTATTTATTTTATATTATCTAATAATTAATATACTTTTATTTTTTTTGTTTTCAGGATATGTAATATTTTAAAACGTGCATACATAAGTTTAGATATAAAAAATTTTAAGAGGGTGATGTATTTGTTGTAGTATAAGAAATTTAAAAATATATAAAGGGGGCTAGATTTATGAATATGAGCATTATTGCTGCATTTTGTATTGTACTTATTATTTTATGGATAGGAGAATTTGTAGCAGAAAGGACAAAAGCTTTTGTACCTTCAGTATTTGTATCGGCTTTATTGTTTTTAATAGGATTTTGGACTATTTTACCTAAAGATTTAATAGATATATCTGGATTAGGCATGCCTTTGGCACAACTATCTATGTATTTACTAATAACTCATATGGGAACTATGTTGAATTTTAAAGAATTAATAGCTCAATGGAAAACAGTAGTTATAGCAGCAGCAGGACTTGTAGGTATATGTATTGGAACAATGACTATAGGAAGAGCTTTATTTGGATGGAATGCAGTAGTTATTGGAACACCACCTTTAACTGGAGGAATAGTGGCTTCTATAATGATGGCAGATGCTGCTACTAAAAAAGGTATGGCAGATTTAGCAGTTTTATCTATACTTATGTATGTAATGCAAGGTTTTGCAGGGTATCCTTTGACTGCAATATGTCTTAAAAAAGAAGCTAAAAGATTATTAAAAGATTATAGAAATGGTAATGTAAATTTAAAAGTTAGCAATGAAGAAAAAGTAAATTTACCAGAAACCAAAAGTAAAATAAGGATATTTCCACCATTGCCAAAAAAATATCAAACACCATATATGCTTTTAGGTAAATTAGGATTAGTAGCATGGGCAGCAGTAGGTTGTGAATCCGTAATTAATGGAGCTATATCAAAATATGTACTATGTTTAATATTTGGTGTAATAGCTTCTGAAATAGGATTTCTTGAAAGAAAGCCTCTTAATTTATCAGGATCTTTTGGATTTTTAATGACAGCACTTATGGCATTTATATTTGCATCTCTTTCTAAGGCAACTCCACAGATGATAGTAAAAATAGCTGGTCCACTATTTGGAATAATATTATTTGGAGTAACAGGACTAGGCATACTATCTATGTTAATAGGAAAATCTTTAGGTTATACCAAAGAAATGGCATTTTCAGTAGCACTTACTGCTTTATATGGATTTCCACCTAATTATGTATTAACAGAAGAAGCTTCTAATGCTGTAGCAGAAACAGAAGAAGAAAAAGAGTATCTTATGGATAATATGCTACCAAAAATGTTAGTAGGCGGATTTTTAACAGTTACTGTAGGTTCTGTAATAGTAGCAGGTATATTTATAAAATTTTTATAATTTTTAAGGAGGAGTTTTATGAATAAAATAGCACAACTTGCAAAAAAATATAAAAAAGAAATTATAAATTATAGAAGAGAATTCCATATGTATCCAGAAGCTAGTAAAAAAGAATTTAGAACTAGTAAAAGAATTATGGAGGAACTTCATAAAATAGAAGTTCCTTGTAGAATTATATCAGGCACGGGAGTTATAGCTGAAATAAAAGGAAATAATTTTGGAAAAACAGTAGCATTAAGAGCAGATATAGATGCACTTAATGTTAGAGAAAAAAACAATGTTCCATATAAATCTAAAAATGAAGGATTAATGCATGCTTGTGGACATGATTGCCATATAGCTATGTTGATTGGGGCAGCTAAAATATTAAATAATATGAAAGATGAAATAAAGGGTACAGTAAAACTTTTTTTTCAACCAGCGGAAGAACTAGCTTCAGGGGCGAGAGATATGATTAAGGAAGGAGCTATGGAAGGAGTAGATGGAGTTTTTGCTATACATGTTTGGAGTGGCTTAGATTCAGGAAAAATATCTGCAGAATCAGGTCCTAGAATGGCTGCAGCAGACTTATTTAAAATAACAGTAAAGGGAAAAGGCGGTCATGGTGCTATGCCTCAAGTATGTAAAGATGCTTTAGTCACTGCTTCTGCTATAGTTATGAATTTGCAAAGCATAGTAAGTAGAGAAATAAGTCCTTTTGAATCTGCTGTTTTAACTGTTGGAAAACTTATATCAGGAACTAGATTTAATGTTATAGCAGGAGAAGCAATAATGGAAGGAACTACCAGATGTTATTCTAAAGAAGTAAGAGAAATTTTGGAAAATAGTATGAAGAGAGTAATAGAAGATACAGCAAAAAGTTATGGGGCAGAAGCTAATTTAGAGTATAGTTTTGGAACGCCTCCTACAATTAATGATGAAAATTGTTCTTCTATAGCTATAAAATCTATAGAAAAAATAGCAGGTAAAGATGCTATCTCTAAAATGGAAAAATTAGCACCAGGAGAAGATTTTGCAGAATATATGAGTTTAGCACCAGGAGCATTAGCTTTTTTAGGAGTAAGAAATAAAGAAAAAGATGCATTTTATTCTCATCATAATGAAAGATTTAATGTGGATGAAGATGTATTAGATAAAGGAGCTGCATTGTATGCTCAATATGCTATAGATTTTTTAAATGATAATTAAATAAATAAAAAATAAGCTTCATAGAAAAGTAAAACTTTCACGAAGCTTATTTTTTATTATTCATAAAAAGCATATTTATCTTCTAATTTTTCAAATACATAAACTATACCATAAGTTATTATAAGATATATTACAGCGGCTATAAAGAAAGGAGTGATAGTAAAGTCTCTTGTTACTATTTCTTTAGCGGCTCTAAGTAAGTCTTGCATTCCTATTACTGCAACCAAAGCAGTATCTTTTATCAAATTAATGCCTTCATTACAAGTTGGAGGTAAAACTCTTCTTATAGCTTGAGGAAGTATAACTTTTATCATTGTTTGAGGATAAGTCATACCTAAAACTTTTGCAGCTTCAAATTGACCTTTATCAATAGATTGTATACCAGCTCTGAATGTTTCTGTTAAATATGCAGCGTAGTTTAAAACAAAAGTTAGTGCAGCAGCAGTAAATGGTTGGAATCTTATTCCTAATACAGGTAGTCCAAAGTATGTGAAAAATAATTGTAAAAGCAGAGGAGTACCTCTAAACAACCATGTATATGCACTTAATACAGCTTTTAATGATTTAAATTTAGATATCTTTCCTAATGCAAATACAACTGCAAGTGGAATAGAAAAAATAGCAGTTACTATATATAATTTTAGTGTAATTAATCCTCCTTTTAATATAAAGCCTGTAATGTTAGCATAGTCTGACAATTAAATCACTCCTATTTATTTTACTATATTTTCTCCAAACCATTTTTCAGAGATTTTTGCAGCAGTTCCGTCTTTTTTCATTTCATCTAATACTTTATCTAATTCTTCTTTAAATGTTTTGTCATTTTTTCTTATACCAACTCCGTAAAGTTCTTTACCTAAGTCTTCGCTTAAAACTTTATATACATTAGGTTGTTTGCTAATATAATATCTTCCAACTACTTCATCAACTAAAACTGCGTCTACTCTAGAAGCCTTTAAGTCCATTAAAGCTTCAGTATTATTTGAAAATTTTCTAACTTCCTTTAATGATTTTACCACATCAGGTTTAGAATTTAAAGCAATTTCGCTACTACTTCCTAATTGAATACCTAACACTTTATCTTTTAAATCTTTTTCGTTTTTAATTGTTGAATCGCTTTTTACTACTAATACTTGTCTATTTTCTAAATATGGTTTTGAAAAATCAATTTGTTTTTGTCTTTTTTCAGTTATTGTTAGTCCATTCCATATAACATCAATATCTTTATTATTTAAACTTAATACTACCCCATCCCAATCAACTGGCTTGAATACAGCTTTTACACCCATTCTTTTAGCAGCTTCGTTAGCTAAATCAATATCGAATCCTACTATTTGACCATTTTCACCTCTAAATCCCATAGGAGGTAGATTATCATCTAAACCTACTATAAATTCACCTTTATTTTTAATTTCCTCCAAAGAATTATCAGCTTTATTTTTTGAAGCACATCCTACAGTAAATATGGATAACATAAATATTACTAATGCTAATAAAGAAAATTTCTTTTTCATTTGACATCCTCCTAATCATTTATTAATAAGTACAATGATTATTATACTTTACTATAGTAAATTTGTAAAGTGGTAAATTATAAATATAGATAATTTATTTTCAATATTAAGTACTAAAATTTTTATTATTTAATATGAATATTAATTATTATAATGTTTAAATTTTATTTTTAGGGTGCTAATAAATTATTAAACTATAAAATTTAATAATTTATTTTTAATTTATATAGAACATTTAATAATATAAATAATATTATGTAATAAGATATACTTTATGTAAAAATAAATACATATATTTATAAAATAAAGCTAAAACACATATATATGATACACTATATATTATTTAAGGTATACTAAATATATTTATAATATAAAAGTTAGGAGGGATTTTATGGAAAACTCAAAAATTTATATAACTAAGGAAGTTATAGAAGAATGTCTTATAGAGTGTTTAGAAGAAAAAAAAGTGGATAAAAAAGAAAGTGAAAATATAAATAATTTAAATAAAGAAAAGTAATCACAATATTAATTTATTTGCTATAGAGTAAATTTCATATTTTATAATCATTGATTTTACTAACTTTTTTATTATTCAAAAAGGAAATTCACCCCAAAATGTCGAATATTTAAGTACCACCAAAAATACACAACAAAGAGGAGTGAATACTT
>NZ_LZFO01000025.1 GCF_001758365.1 Clostridium acetireducens DSM 10703 | reverse complement strand
AAGTATTCACTCCTCTTTGTTGTGTATTTTTGGTGGTACTTAAATATTCGACATTTTGGGGTGAATTTCCTTTTTGAATAATAAAAAAGTTAGTAAAATCAATGATTATAAAATATGAAATTTACTCAATTAAATAAAAGTAGTGAATTAGTAAATATTATAGAAAAGGGAAAAAACGTAGCTTTAGTAAGTGATGCAGGTACTCCTGGTATTTCTGATCCAGGAGAAATATTAATAAAAAAATGCATAGAAAATAATATAGAAATTGAAGTATTACCAGGAGCTACAGCAATAACTACTGCTTTAGTACATTCTGGATTAGATACTACTAAGTTCATTTTTATAGGATTTTTACCTAGAGATAGTAAAAATAAAAATAGCATAATAGAAAGTTTAAAAGATAGAATGGAAACTTTAATATTTTATGAATCACCGCACAGATTATTAGCTACATTAGAATTTTTAAAAGATACTTTAGGAAATAGAAAAATAGCTATATGTAGAGAATTAACTAAATTACATGAAGAAATAAAGAGGGAATATTTAGAAGAATCTATTAACTTTTATAAAGTTAATTCTCCAAAAGGAGAATATGTTTTGGTATTAGAAGGAAAAAGTTATAAAGACATATTAGAAGAAAAAAAAAGAGAATGGGAGAATTTAGATATAGCTGAGCATATAAAAAAGTATATATATGAAAAAAAATTAAGTAAAAAAGAAGCAATAAAAAAGGTAGCAAAAGATAGAAATTTGCCAAAATCAAAAGTATATAAACACTCAATCCATATAGAATGATTATATATAGCATATTAAATCTTAATAAAAAGTTAATTTATTATTGAGATTTATGTATAATTAATGATATAATGTTAATGATACTTTTTTACAACATAATAATGTATATAACTAGTATAAAAAATATCAGGGGGTAAAAGGATGAAAGGAAAGGCTTTATCTGTTATTTTAGCGTTAGCGCTAACTATGACAGTAAACGGAACGGTACTAGCAGCACCAAGTGAAAGCGGAATGTCTTTAAATAATATACAATCTCAAAGAAAAGAATTAGAAGTTAAAGTAGAAAAATTAGACAATCAAATAGAAACAATGATATCAAATATTGGAGATAATAAAAAAGAAATATCAAAAACTGAAAAAGAAATAAAAGATACTTCTCAAAATTTAAAAAAGGCTCAAGATAATATAGAAAGTCAACAAGATTTATTTAATAAAAGAGTTAGAGCCATGTACATAAATGGAGTTAATGGATACTTAGAAGTATTATTAGATTCAAATGGATTAAGTGATTTTGTATCTAGAGTGGATACAGTTAAAAAAGTAGTAGGATTTGATAAAAAAGTAATATCAGATCTTAATGAAAAAAAACAAGCTATAGAAAATAAAAGAAAATCTCTAGATAGTAAAAAATCTAAATTGATATCATTAAAAGAAAATAATGAAAAAAAATTGCAAGAATTAAATACATCAAAAGATAAACAAAATCAAGCAGTAGAAAATTTAAAAAGACAAGAAAGAATGTATGCAGCTCAATTATATAATTCACCAGAATCAGTAAATTCTAGAAATGTTGTAAAGTCATCTATGGCAAACATACAGCAAGTAAGAAATTCAGCACCATCTTATGTTCCTTCCAGGGGGTCTACGTCTACTTCTTCCAGTTCTATAGTGGCATATGCTACTAACTTTTTAGGAAGACCTTATCAATGGGGAGGAAATGGTCCAGATGCTTTTGATTGTTCAGGATTTACTAAGTACGTTTATGCACATTTTGGAATAGGATTACCTAGAATAGCTTCAGATCAGCAAGGTGTAGGTACTTCTGTATCTAGGGGAGATCTTCAACCCGGAGATTTAGTGTTTTTTGGATCACCAGCTCATCATGTTGGTATATATGTAGGAAATGGATGTTATATACATGCACCTAGAACTGGAGATGTAATAAAAGTATCACCTTTAAATAGATCAGATTATAGTGGAGCTAGAAGAGTTAGGTAAATTTGTATAAAAAAAGTGGGAATATATTCCCACTTTTTTTATACAAAATTAAACCCACATGATTTTATCATGTGGGAATTAAATGAATTATCTTCCTTCTTTTAATTCATTCAAACATTTTTTACATATGTTTTTACCTTTATAATTTATAACATCTCTTGCATCTCCGCAAAATATACAAGCTGGTTCATATTTCTTTAATATAATTTGCTCTCCATCTACATAGATTTCTAATGCATCTTTTTCAGCTATATCTAATGTTCTTCTTAATTCAATAGGTATAACTATTCTTCCTAGCTCGTCCACTCTTCTTACAACACCTGTTGATTTCATAAAAATTCCTCCTTAATAAAACATTTTTAGACACATACTATTTAGATAATAATAATTTTGACATCAAAAGTCAATATGTAATTTTAAAATTTTTTACAAAATTTCAAATTCATTATAAAAACTTACCTATAATTAATATACTACCATTTTATACAAATGTCAATATACTTTTTGTAGAATAATACAATTTTTTACTATATTAATAAATTAGCTACTATCAATACTTTAATGATATTTATTAAAGAATAGTAAAAATAATAGATATATATAATAATAATATACTTAATTATATTAAAAAAATAAAATAGTAATTAATTGGATTTGATTTTTTGACTTGTCGAAAATATAAATAATTATATCAAATATAATAATTTAATTTTTTAAAAATAAGGAAACATAATAAATAATATAATGTGCTATATAAAATACAGTTGTTTTAATTACATATTTTGTGTAGAATTATATAGTAACATATTAATGTAAAAAAAAAGTAATTTTTTAATAAAAGCGGGGTTGTATATGAAACAAATAGTAGAAGATTTAATAAGCTTATTAATTATATGTAGGGGAGAAGCTTATATAGTAGGAGGATACATAAGAGATAAACTATTAAATTTTAAAGAATTACCTAAGGATATTGATATAGTATATAAAGGCGATTTAAATGTGTATATAGATAAATTAAAAAGCAAAGGATATAATTTTTTTCAATTAAATAAAGAGTTAGGTATATATAGAATTATAGTTAAAGATAAAATAGTAGATATAACTAAAATGAAAGGTAATTGCATAGAAGAAGATTTAGCTAAAAGAGATTTTACTATAAATTCAATAGCTTTTAAATTAATGGATAATAAAATAATAGATCCTTTTGAAGGAAGAAAGGATATAAAGACAAAAACACTTAGACAAGTAAATGAAAATGTCATAGGAGAAGATCCTGTAAGAATATTAAGAGGTATAAGATTTTATATAAAGTATGGATTACATTTTACTAAAAGCACAGAGGAAACTATATTTTTTCAAGTACAGAATATAAGTAAATGTGCTAAAGAAAGAGTATTTAGTGAATTTATGAATATAATTCAATGTGATAATTCTGGTATAGCTTTTGATTTATTAGATAAATATAATGTATTAAAAAATTTACTACCGTATATTGATGATTTAAAGTGTATAGGAAAATGTAAATATCACATTGTAGATGCATTTACTCATATGAATATATCTTATAAGTATTTTAAAAAAATATTTAAAGACAGACAAAAATTCATGGGTTTTAATATTGAGTTTTTAAATAAAAATTTAGGAGGTTTTTGTTTAAAAGATTATACTGCTTTTGCAACATTTGCACATGATATAGGAAAATTTAAATGTTATAAAAATAATAATGGTAAAGTAAGTTTTTATGGTCATAATATTTCAGGAGCAAAAATAGCAAATAATTTTTGTAATTATTTTAAGTTTCCTAAAAAAGCAGTAAAATTAATTACTACTGTTATAGAGGCACATATGTATCCTTTAGGCATTTTTAAAAATTTCAATAGTAATTATAAAAAACATTTTTATAATTTTTTTTACAAGTATGATAGATACGTTCCATATATTTTAATAGTATCTTTTTGTGATGTTTATGCCACAAGAAGTCTTTTGGATCCTGAAAATGAATTAGAAAAGTATAAAAAATTTATAAAAAACTTATTTAAAGAATATTATATATATAGAAGTATATTAGATAAGAGAATATTAAAAGGTGATGAAATAAAAAATGTAATTGAAATTGAATCCAACAAAATAGGAAAAGTAATAGATTATATAAATAAAATAGCATACATAAATGGCATAAAAGATAAGGATAATATAATAAGTTATATTAGGTCTAACAAGAAATATTTTTAATTAATATGGAGGTGAAATACTCTACAATTTATTTGCAGAGTGAAGTTTTATGAAAATATTTATAGATACAGCTAATATTGAAGAAATTAAGGAAATAGCTCAATGGGGAATACTAGATGGAGTTACAACTAATCCATCCTTAATTGCTAAAGAAGGAAAGGATTTAAGACAGACTATAAATGGGATATGTGCTTTAGTTAATGGACCTGTAAATGCAGAAGTTATTAGTTTAAAATGCAATGATATGATTAATGAAGCAAGAGAGCTTTCAAAGATTCATGAAAATGTAGTTATAAAAATACCTATGTGTGAAGAAGGACTAAAGGCTACAAGCATACTTTCAAAGGAAGGTATTAAGACTAATATAACTCTAATATTTTCACTACAACAAGCTATTTTAGCATCAAAGGCAGGAGCTAACTATGTAAGTCCATTTTTAGGAAGAATAGATGACATTGGAGGAAGTGGTATTGAACTTATAAAAGATATATATGAAGTATTTACAAAATATTCTATTAGCACTGAAATTATAGCTGCTAGTATAAGAAATACTACTCATATAGCTGAATGTGCTAAAATAGGAGTAGATATTGCAACTATACCATATAAAGTTTTAATGCAAATGTTAAAGCATCCTTTAACTGATATAGGTATAAAAAAATTTTTAGATGATTATAATAAATCTATACAAAATAATACTATACCAAGCAATGCTCAAAACAATATTCAAAATAATACTATACCAAGCAATGCTCAAAACAATATTCAAAATAATACTATACCAAGCAATGCTCAAAACAATATTCAAAATAATGCTATACCAAGTAATGCTCAAAATAATATGCAAAATAATACTGTACCAAGCAATACTCAAAATAATATGCAAGGCAATAATACACTAAGCAATGTTCAAAATAACATACCTAATAATAACATTTCCAATAATACAAATTTAAATTCTAATTTATAGAGTATTGAACAAGTTATCAACAATTATATTGTGGATAATGTTGATAACTTGTTTTAATTTTTTAAATATTATGTATTTTAAAAATTAAATATATTCAAATACAATTATTAAATTGTAAAAATATTATATATAATTTATAATGTAATAAGTGAAAATTTATTTTTTATAGAATTGAATTACTTTAAATATACATATACGGAGGTCTATTAAATTGGGAAAAGAAAAATTTTATTTACGATATATTGATAAAATGGCAAAAGAAATATCTAAAAATACTATAATTCCATATGAAGATTTACCACAATATGATTTATTTTTATCTCAAGTTATTGATTATTTAAGAGATAAGTTTAAAGAAGAAAAGTATACAAATAATATAGTACAAAATTATATAAAAAATGAGGTTATATCCAAACCAGAAGAAGGGAAAAAGAGAGGATATACAAAGTTACATTTAGTTCAATTGGTTTTAGTAAGCTATATGCGTCCTATACTTACTACAGACGAAATAACAAAGGTGTTTAATTTAGCATTTAATCACATAAATGATAGAAGTGATGATATTATATCATGGGAAAAAGCCTATAAAGTATTTTCAGATATAGAAAAAAGAAGTCTTGAAAATTTTTTAGATAATAATCATTTTACGGAAGAAAAATTTAGCGAAATAATACAGGATATAAATTTAAAAGAAGAAGATAAAGAAAGAATAATGGTATTTTTAATTGTTATGACACTTATTGCTGAGGCAAGTATAATAAAGAAATTAGTTCAAAAAATAGTAGATGAGTATCAAGATTAAAAAATTTTATAATAATAAGTAAAACAAGCTGTTGCAAGTATAATTTGTTAACGGCTTTTTTTAATATTAGAATAAATATTTATAAAATGAAGAAAGATAGTTTTAAAGTATTAAATTTAATTAATATAGGAAGGAAAATATTTAATGGATAATATGCTTGGTATAAATGTTTATTCAGAAATAGGGAACTTAAAAAAGGTTGTTTTGCATAAGCCAGGAAAAGAATTAGAGAATTTAACACCTAATAATTTAGAGAGACTTTTATTTGATGATATACCTTTTTTAGAAATAGCTCAAAGAGAACACTATAATTTTGCTAAAGTTTTAAAAGAAAATGGAGTGGAAATTTTATATATAGAAAATTTAGCTGCCTCTGCAATTAAAAGTAATGAAGTAAAAAATGAATTTTTAGAAGATATTATAAAAAAGTCTCATATAAAAAGTAAAAATGTAGCATACTTAATAAAAGAATATTTATTAAGTATGCCTGATAAAGCTATTATAGATAAACTAATAGCAGGTATTAGAAAAAAGGATTTAAATATTAAAGAAGAGTTAGAGGAATATCCTTTTATTATGGAGCCTATGCCGAACTTATATTTTCAGAGAGATCCTTTTGCTTCAATTGGAAAAGGTATAAGTTTAAATTCAATGAGGCATGAAAGCAGAAAAAGAGAAAGTATTTTTGCAAAATATATATTTAAATATCATACTAATTTTAAAAATTTAAATATACCTAAATGGTATGATGAATTTGAAAAATATAATATAGAAGGAGGGGATGAGTTAGTTTTATCTGAAGAATTATTAGCTATAGGAAATACAGAAAGAACAGATAAAGAAGCTATATTAAAAATAGCTAATAATATATTTGGGAAAGACAATTTTAAAACAATATTATGTTTTGAGATACCCAAAATTAGAGCATTTATGCATTTAGATACAGTACTTACTATGTTAGATTATGATAAATTTATAATTCATAATGAAATAGAAAAAAGTTTAAAAATTACCTCAATATCTTATGATAAAGAAAATAAAAAATTAAATATAATAGAAGAAAGTAACAATATAGAAAAAGTTCTTTCTAAATATTTAAATAGACCTGTAACAATAATAAAATGTGGTGGAGGAGATAAAATAATATCTTCTAGAGAGCAATGGAATGATGGAGCCAATACTTTAGCTTTGTCACCAGGAAAAGTTATAACCTATGAAAGAAATTATACTACAAATGATATATTAGATAAACACAATATAGAAGTTATACCTATAGCTTCTTCAGAGTTATCTAGAGGAAGAGGTGGACCTAGATGTATGTCTATGCCTCTATTTAGAGAAAATTTAGAGTACTAAAGTAGGGAGAGATAATATGTTCAATTTAAAAAATAGAAGCTTTTTAACGTTAATGGATTTTTCATCAAAAGACATAAAATTTTTATTAGATTTAGCAGAATATTTAAAGAAATCTAAATATGCTGGTACAGAAGTACAAAAATTAAAAGGAAAAAATATAGCATTAATTTTTGAAAAGGACTCTACAAGAACTAGATGTGCTTTTGAGGTGGCAGCTTATGATCAAGGAGCCAATGTAACTTACATAGGTCCTACAGGAAGTCAAATAGGGAAAAAAGAATCAACTAAAGATACTGCTAGGGTTTTAGGCAGAATGTATGATGGTATAGAATATAGAGGATTTAGTCAGAAAATAGTAGAAACTTTAGATAAGTACTCAGGAGTACCTGTTTGGAATGGACTAACAGATGAAGATCATCCTACACAAATATTAGCAGATTTTTTAACAGCAAGAGAATTTATAAATATTCCTTTAGAAAAATTAAAATTTGCTTATGTAGGTGATGGAAGAAATAATATGGCTAATGCTCTTATGATAGGAGCAGCAAAGTTAGGTATGGATTTTAGAATAATTTCTCCTGAAGAATTATTTCCTAAAAAAGATTTAGTAGATAAGTACAAAGATATTTCCATGAGTAACAATGGAAATATAACTATAACAGATAATATAAATGCAGGCGTAAAACATGCAGATATAATATACACAGATGTTTGGGTTTCTATGGGCGAGAAAGAAGATGTTTGGGAAAAAAGGATAAAATTATTAAAACCTTATCAAGTAAATATGGATATGTTAAAAAACACAGAAAATGAAAATGTGAAATTTATGCATTGTTTACCATCTTTTCATGATTTAAATACTGAAGTTTCAAAAAAAATATATGAAAAGTATAAAATTAGTTCTATGGAAGTTACTGATGAAGTATTTGAAAGTAAATATTCTTTAGTATTTGAAGAAGCAGAGAATAGACTTCATACAATAAAGGCTATATTAGTATCTACAATGGCTTAAAAAATCTCTTGATAAAATATCAAGAGATTTTTTTTAGCATACATATACTTTGAGCAGCTATACCTTCTTCTTTTCCTGTAAATCCTAATCCTTCTTCTGTAGTAGCTTTTATATTTATTTGATCTTCTTTTATATTTAATATGGTACATATGTTTTTTTTCATATCATTTATAAAGGGTGATAGTTTTGGTTTTTGAGCTATTATTACACTATCAATATTATTTATAGAATATCCTTTAGAGTATATAATATTTTTAACTTTACTTAAAAGTAATAAACTTGATATATTTTTATATTGCTCATCATTGTCTGGAAATAATTTTCCTATATCTCCCAAAGAAGCTGCACCTAATAGTGAATCCATAATGGAATGAATCAAAACATCTGCATCAGAATGACCAAGTAATCCTTTTTTATAGTTTATTTCTACACCACCTAATATTAGGTTTCTGTTTTCTACTAATTTATGAACATCATATCCTATTCCAACTCTCATTTGTAAACACCTCAAATATATATTAACTATAAATTATAGATTATACAATAGATTTATTTTATTAAGATATATTTTTATTATATTTTATTAAATTATTAAGTTTTGATTTGTTTTTTGAAAGGTGAAATATACTCTTTATTTTTTCAATAAATCTAATATAAAATTTTTCGTTTTTTTTCTTATGTTTTTTAAAATTTACATATATAATTTTATCTTTTTTCATAAATGAGACCACCTTTCGTATATAATAAATAACTTATTTATTATATAATATCACGAAATATAAAAAATGTTAAGAAAATTCTAAAAATTTTTCATACACAAATATATTTTTATAAAATATAATAAAGTAAATATATTAATATTTTTAGTAATTAAACGAGGAGTGATAATATGGAAAAACATAAATGTATAATTTGTGGCAAAAAGTTTAATAAATATATATATAATTTAGAAAGTAAATTAGTAAAAAAATATAAAATAATAGGAAGCAATTTAGAAAATTATAATTGTCCCTATTGTAAATGTGATGATAAAATAAGGCATTTAGTCTTGTTTTTTAATAAATTAAATATATGGAAAGATTTTGATGAAGGGATAAAATTACTATGTATAAATCCTAATGAGCATTTAAAAAGTATATTAAAATCTAAAAATATAGATTATACAAGTGCAAATTTCTATAAAGATATAAAGTCAGAAAATATAGGTTTTAAAAAAAACTATTTTGATTTTATAATTTGTAACAATGTATTTGAATATATAAAAAATGAAGATGAAATAATAAAGCATTTATACAATATATTAAAAAGAGGAGGTAAAGCAATAATACAAACATCGTATTCCAAGAAATTAAAAAAAGAGTATGAATATAAAAATCAACAAATTTTTTTTAGAATTTACGGAAGAGACTTTTTTAAAAAATTAAGAAAAGCAGGATTTAATTTAAATATTTTTAAAAGTAAAGATATGTTTCATAAAAAAGAAGCATATTATTATGGATTCAATAATGATGAAAATTTAATAATGGTTTTAAAATAATACTGGGTATTTATACCCAGTATTATTTTTATTTAAGTAAAATATATATTAAATTTTCACTCCTTTCTAAATTTTTTTGAGGAGAAGAAAGACTATACAAATGGGCTTTAAAGGTAATATTATTATATGAACTAATAATAAAAATGTTAATAATTTTAGTAATATTCGAAATATAACAACTTATTCACAAGTTATCAACAATTCTGTGGATAATGTTGATAATATAAAGCGGAAATTCTAATTGTACTCTATAAAAAATAAATTGTATATTAAAATAACGTATAAAATAATCAAATATAACATAAATCAACAATATTCACACAAGTTATCAACAAGGTAATTGTGGATAATGTTGATAACTAATATAAAATCACAATTTTTTTTGGTATTTAAATGTTTTTAACATATAATTAAGAAGATATAAACACTATTTTATACACTAGATGTGAATAAAATACTTAAAAATTATAGTATAATTAATAATAAATAAAAGTTATAGAAGGGAGAATTTTATGTCGTTAACAAAAAAAATAATATTAATTTTTTTATTAATATTTATATCTTCAACATTAGCATTTATGTTAATCAACAATAAAAAGAGTGAAAAATATAATAAAAACATTAATGTAGTTAATAATAAAAGTAAAGTAAAAGAACATAAAAATAAATATTTAGAAAAAAGAAACTTTAGCTGTAGTGAAGTAATATATAATGATAAAAGTATACCTGTTATTATGTATCATTCTATAGATAATAAAGAAGATAGTGAATTAAGGGTCTCTACAAATAAGTTTTTAGAGCAAATGACATACCTAAAAGAAAATAATTATACCACATTAACTTTAGATGAATTATATGAGTTTTTTATAAATAATAAGCCTGTTCCAAAAAAGTCATTAGTAATAACTTTTGATGATGGGTATAGAGATAATTACGAAAATGCATATCCCATATTAAAAAAATTTGATTTTCATGCAATTATATTTGTAGTTACCAGTACAATAGATAATGATGTAAATTGTTTAACTTCTAATCAAATAAAAGAAATGAAATTTAATGGTATAGATATACAAAGTCATACTTTGAAGCATGATAATTTGTATGAATTAACTTATAATGAGCAATTAGAAACTTTAAAAAAATCTAAAAATGATTTAGAAAAAATGTTAAATAATAAGGTAAAATACTTGGCATATCCTTATGGTATGTGGAATGATAATACAATAAAAGCTTTAAAAGAATGTGATTATATTATGGCTTTTACTACTAATTCAGGATGGGCAAATAAAGATAATGGATTATATAAATTAAATAGAGTTTATATAAATGGAAATGCAGATTTAAATGAGTTTAAAAGAAGAATAAATAATGCTAATTATTAATGAATTAAAAAGAGAGAAAATTTAAAATGTTTTCTCTCTTTTTAATTCATAGTTTTTTTAGTTTTTTTGAAATGATTTTCATCTATAAAAGGTGCAGAAAATGTAAATGTCTTTTCATAACCACAGTTTTCACATACACAGGTACATACATCATAAGGAAATCCATTTATAATATCTATTTCTAAACAGTCTGCTATATAATTACCTCCACAAATTTCACAGGGAGTATCATTAATAACTGAATATTCGCTTTCTATATATTTCATTATATCTCTAATATTCATTTGAGACCTCCTAATAAAAAATAACAACAATAATAATGTTAACACTATAATATCTTATTTTCAATAATAAATATATAGAAAAATGGAATAAATATTATAATAATTTATAAAATTTATTAAGGGGAGATATTATGATAAATATTATATGGTTTTTTATTTTATTTTTCGGATTAGCAATAGGATTTGTAACTGGCAAAGGAGATCAAATTTCCAAAGTTATAGTGAGTTCAGCAGATTCTACAGTAAAATTAACTATAGCTATGTTAGGAATTATGAGTTTTTGGTGTGGAATTATGAAAATAGCACAAAAAAGCGGACTTACCAAAAAGTTATCAAAATTATTAAATCCTATTTTAAGTTTTATATTTAATAATGTATCAAAAAGCGAAAAAGCTATGGGAGCTATAATTATGAATTTAACTGCAAATATGATGGGGATATCTAATGCAGCAACACCTTTTGGTATACAAGCCATGAAAGAGCTACAGAAGTTAAACATAAAAAAGGACACTGCTACGGATGATATGGCATTATTTTTAGTGTTAAATGCTTGTTGTATTCAAATAATACCAACTACAATTATATCCATAAGAGCTGCAATGAACTCTAAAAATGCAGCAGTATTTATTATTCCTACTATAATAACTACTGGCTTTTCTGCTATTGTTGGGGTAATATGTTGTAAAATATTACAAAGATATTTTTAAGGAGGGAATTAGTGGGATATATTGCTAAAAGTATTGTATGTATAATTGTTATTTCTATTATTTTTTATGGTTTTATAAATAATGTAAAAGTGTATGAGTGTTTTATAGAGGGAGCTAAGGAAGGTTTATATGTATGTATAAAAATATTTCCTTATTTATTAGCTATGATTGTTGCAGTAAGCGTACTTAGAGAATCCAATGTGCTAAATTTACTAATAACTTTATTTAAACCAATATTTGATTTATTAGGCATTCCTTCAGAATTACTTCCTTTAATTTTAATTAAACCTTTGTCTGGTAGTGGATCTTTAGGAGTATATACTGATATATTAAAAAACTATGGTGTAGATACAAATATAGGAATGTTAGCATCTATAATTATGGGATCTACAGAAACTATATTTTATACATTAAGTGTTTACTATGGTTCTGTAGGAATTAAAAAAATAAGGCATACTCTTTGGGCAGCTATTATTGCTGACATAGTAGCTATAATTACAGCTGCAAATATTTTTAAGTTTTTCGTATAATTATGTTGTTAAATAAAAAATGATTGAGATTATTTTTAATTATCTCAATCATTTTTTATTTAACAACATAATTATAATTCTTATTTATATATTAATTAATTTTTTTCTTAAATAATAAGAATATTGTTAAACCCTCAAATATCCATTGAATAGAAGTAATCCACCATACATAAATAACAGATAATTTTAAAATACTTATAAAGTAAAATATTAAAGGAAGTCTAATAAGCCAGCTAGATATTAAAGATATAACAAAAGGAGTTTTTGTATCACCGTATCCTTTTAAAGCACCTCCTAATATCATAGAAATTCCCATAGGAACTTGTTCTAATGCAGCTATCATAAGACAAATGATTCCTAAATTTATAACTTCTTTTTCAGAGCTTTTAATAAATAATGAAATTAAGAATTTAGGTGCAGATAAAAATAATATAGAACACAATAGCATTAATAGACAGCCTAGTGTTGCACAAGTATAGGCATACTCTTTTGCTTTTTTTATATTTTTTTCACCAATTTTATGCCCAACTAAAGTAGTAGCAGCTACTGAAAATCCCCATGCAGGCATAAAAGATAAGGATTCTATAGTAGTTGTTATTTGATTAGCGGCAAAAGCAACTGTACCTATTCTCATAATTATAAAAGTACTTAAAAGTCTACTAAAATCTAAAGAACCTTGTTGCATAGAAGAAGGTATAGATAATTTTAATATTTCTTTTAATTTATGCTTTTTAATATTTTTTAAATATAAGAAGTTTATTTTTATTTTAGAAGTTTTATAAGTATAAAAGGCAATAAATAAAAAACCAGAAAATTGTGCTATAGAAGTTGCAATTGCAGCTCCTTTTACACCTAACTCTGGGAAATTAAAATGACCAAAAATTAGTGAATAATCTAAAAATAAATTAATTATATTTATTATAATGGAGGCAATTAGAGGTGTTTTTGTATTGCCATAGCCTCTAAGGACTCCATTTAACATATTCATAAGCATGTTAAAAAGCATTCCTATACTAGCAATTTTCATATAAATAATACCTAAATTTATTACATCCTCTTCAGCACCTGCTAGTGTTAATATTTTATCAGGAAGTATAAATATGCATAAAAATATTATTAGGGAAATTAACATTCCTATTGAAAAACCTATAGTAGCATATTCACTGGCAGAATCATATTTTTTAGCACCTACTTTACGAGCTACTATAGAAGCTATGCCTATAGAAATTCCTACAGAAATAAATATGTTTATGAATGTATATATTATTTCAGAACTTATTCCCACAGTACTTACAGATAATTTTCCACCATATTGTCCAACCATAATTGTGTCAAGTACCCATATAGTCATGTAAAGTATCATTTCACCTACTGCTGGAATTGCTAATTTCAAAACATCTTTTATAGAATTCTTATATAGCACACATACATCTCCTTTATAATTATGTGAAATTTTGATATATTATATTTTATATTATTTTATTACAGTAAACAACCTAGTAGTATAATTTTAACACCAAATGTAACAATAATTAATAAAAATTTTGTATAAAGAATAATATGGTAAAAAATACTATTGACAAAATAAGATATAGTTGGTAAGATATAAATACGGAACGGCGTTACGATATAGTTTGTTATTGTTATTTAGGAGGGAAAAATATTGTCAGAAATAATAATTTCTGTTGATCGAGCTATAGACATACTATTAGCTTTATATAATAATGGTAAAGAAATGGGAGTTTCTGATATAGCTAGAGAATTAGATTTGTATAAAAGTACAGTTCATAGATCTTTAGCTACTTTAGAAAATAAAGGTTTTGTTTATCAAAACAAAGATAATGGCAAGTATTGGTTAGGAATTAAAATTTATGCTATGGGATTGCTTATTGGTGAAAAATTATCATTGATTGATTTAATCAAGCCTTATGCTAAAGAACTTTTTGAAGAATTTCAAGAAGTGGTTAACGTTTCTATATTAGATAAAAGTTCAAGAAACGGATATAAAAGTATTATAATATTAAAAGAAGTTGACACCAAAAAAGTACTTTCAGTAAATCCTAATATTGGTTCTAGCTCTGACATACATGTTTCAGCTGTGGGAAAATGTTTACTTGCATTTTCAAAGGATATTAACTTTGAAAAGCTTTCACATAAGTCTTTAAAAAAGTATACAGAGAATACATTAACTAACTGGGATGATTTACTTAATGAGATTAAAAAAGTAAGAGAAAATGGATATGCAATTGATAATGAGGAACAAGAAATTGGATTAACATGTATAGGAGCACCTATATTAGATAAATATGGTAATTCGATTGCAGCTATTAGCATATCAGGACCTACTTCTAGAATAATTAAAGAAGATCTTGATTTTAAAATATCAAAGTTAGTAAAAACAGCGAAAAAAATTAGTATGGTTATAAAAGAAATTAATTGGGAAGAAGGCATAAAGTAGGTAATATAGTGTAAAATCAGGTGGTGCTATGTTCCACCTGAATAAGAAAATTTTTATTTACTTTATTTTCGGAACGATGTTCTAAAAATGGAATATAATTAATGCAACAAAAAATTTTTATTTATTTAATAATTGGAACGATGTTCTGCTGATGAAATATAACTTTTGTAGAAAACCATATAGATAAAAATTAATTAGGAGGAAATTTTATGGGAACCAGTAAAAAAAAGATACAACCAAGCTTTAAATTTTCTTTATTTGTAATTTTAACAGTAATGACAATTCTAGTTCTTGGAATTACATTATTTGATGCAGATTTACATGTATTGTTGATTATTGCATTAAGCTTTAGTTGTATTATGTCATATAAGCTTGGATATAGCTTTGAGGAGCTTACAGAGGGTATGAAAAAAAGTATCAGTGAAGTAATGCCTGCCTTAATGATATTTATTTTAATTGGTGTAATAATTAGTTCTTGGATGAGTTCAGGAACGGTTCCAGCAATTATTTATTATGGACTTCAGTTCATTAAACCTAAATTGTTTCTTCCAATAGGACTTATATTATGTAGCGTGACTTCAATGGCAACTGGAACTTCTTGGGGTACAGTAGGTACTATAGGTATAGCTTTAATGGGCATGGGAAGTGGATTAGGCATTCCTGCACCTATAACAGCAGGAATGATAATTTCGGGAGCATATTTTGGAGATAAAATGTCACCTATATCTGATACTACAAATCTTTCAGCAGCAGCAGCAGGAGCTGATTTATATGACCATATTAAATCTATGTCTTATACAACAATTCCGTCATATATAATAGCATTGATTATATATACGTTAATTGGATTAAGATATACTGGAGGCATTATAAACACAGAAGAAGTCAATTTATTGATAAATACTTTAGGAGCAAATTTTAATATGAACCTAATAGTATTTTTACCAATGATAGTATTGTTTACATTAAATATTAAAAGAACACCAGCGGTACCAGCTATGGTAATTGGAGCTGCAGTAGCTGCTATCACTGCAGTAGTAGTTCAACATACAACTCTAAATCAAGTTATATCTTCAATAAATTATGGCTATTCAGGAAATACTGGAGTTGAGTTAGTAGATAGGCTTCTTAATAGAGGTGGCATACAAGGAATGATGTGGACATTTTCTTTAGCTTTTATTGCAATATCTTTAGGTGGAGTATTAGGACATGTTGGCTATTTAAAGTCATTAATACATGGTTTTATACATAAAGTCCATAACACAGGCTTATTATCGATAATAGTGATTCTATCTACTATAATTGGTAATGCTGCTATGGGGGAAGTATATCTAAGTCTCATTCTTAATGGAAACCTCTATAAGGATGAATTTAAGAAAAAAGGACTAAAGCCATCTATGTTAAGTAGGTATTTAGAAGAAGGAGGAACTTTAACTGAAGCATTTATACCTTGGACAGCTGGAGCAGCTTTTATAGCTTCTACACTTGGAATTGAAACATTTAAATATGCCCCCTATGCATTGTTGAATTATATAAATCCGCTTGTATCAATAATATTTTCTTTTATGGGTATATTTGTATTGTGGGAAAGTAAACCAATTAAAGAAAAAGTAAACATAAATAAATCAAAAACCTTTTAGTATAAAAATATTATAAAAAGGAGGATAAAGTAAATCATATGAATATTTTAGTTATTAATCCAGGAGGAACTTCTACCAAAGTATCTATATTTCAAGACAAAAAGGAAATCTTCAAGAAAAACATAAAGCATACACAGGATGATTTAAATGATTTTAAAACTGTATTTGAGCAATACAAATATAGAAAAGATTTAATATTAAATACTTTAAAAGAAAACGATTTATCAATAAACTCTTTTAACTGTGTTGTAGGTAGGGGAGGACTTATGAAAGCTATAAAAGGTGGAACCTACTATGTAAATGAAAAAATGATAGAAGATTTAAGAAATGCAATCAGTGGAGAGCATGCTTCTAATTTGGGAGCAGTTTTAGCAAAAAATATAGCTGAAGAAATTAATGTACCATCTTTTGTAGTTGATCCAGTTTCAGTGGATGAATTCCAAGATATATCTAGAATAACAGGTTTATCAGATATTGAAAAGGCTAGCTGGTTACATTCTTTAAATCATAAGGCAGTTTGTAGAAAAGTTGCAGAAGAGATGGGTGGAAAGTATGAAGATTATAACTTTATTGTTGCACACTTAGGCTCTGGAATATCTATAGTAGCTCACAATAATGGACAGATGATAGATGGAAGTGGTGGTAGATCAGATGGACCTTTTTCACCAGAAAGAAGTGGTGGGTTACTTACTTATCCATTAATTAAATTGTGTTATTCTGGAAAGTACACCTTAGAAGAAATGGTAAATAAGGTTAGTAATATAGGTGGAATGTATGATTATCTAGGAACAAAAGATATGATAGAGATTGAAAATATGATAGAAAATGGAGATAAAAAAGCAAAGCTTATTATGGATGCATTTATATATCAAGTATCTAAGGAAATTTCTATGTATGGAGCAAGCCTTTTGGGAAAAATAGATAAAATAATATTAACTGGTGGTATAGCTCATTCTAAATTAGTAACTTCTAAGATAGCAAATAGAATTAGTTATATGGCTCCTATAAAAATTATTCCTGGAGAAATGGAAATGGAAGCATTGGCTTTAGGAGCATTAAGAGTATTAAATGGTGAAGAAGTTGCAAAAATATATAATTAGGTTAGGAGTGATAAAATGATTAAAAATTTTAAAGATTTATTAGAAAAAGCAAAAGGTATTGGAAGATTTAAAGTAAGTGTAGCTCAAGCAGAGGATAAAGAGGTACTAAAGGCCATAAAGATAGCTACAGAAATAGGTTTAATATATCCTATATTAGTAGGCAAAAAGGAAAATATAGAAAGTATGACCAAGGATGTAGGGTTAAAAGAATTTGAAATAATTCATGTTGCTAATAAAGATGAGGTAGCTTTAGAAGCAGTTAAAGTTGTAAGTAGTGGAGAAGCTCAGGTTCTTATGAAAGGTTTGGTAAATACTTCGACTTATTTAAGAGCAGTTTTAAATAAAGAACATGGATTAAGAACTGGTAGATTACTTAGCTTATTAGCGGTATATGAGTTACCAGGATACCACAAATTGCTTTACTGTACTGATAGTGGAGTAAATGTTAATCCAAATTTAGATCAGAAAAAGGATATATTAACTAATGCATTATTAGCTTTGAAGAGTGCAGGCTTAGACAAGCCTAAAGTAGCTGCATTAGCAGCTAATGAAATGGTAGATCCTAAAGTATCATCAACTGTAGATGCTGATGGTCTTGTAAAATTAGTAAGAAAGGGAGAAATTCCAGAATGTACTATAGAAGGACCTATTGCATTTGATGTTGCATTTAATGAAAATGCTGCAAAACACAAAGGTATTAATAGTAGTATTGCAGGTGATGTAGATTTATTAGTATTTCCTAATATAGAAACAGGAAATGTGTTAGGAAAATCATGGCTTCGTTTTAATAAAGCCAAATGGGCAGGAATTATATTAGGAGGATCTAACCCAATAATTTTAGGTTCAAGGTCAGATACTGCAGAGATAAAGGTAAATTCAATAGCTCTAGCATGTTTGGCTTCGAATATATAAATATTAAGTTAAAGGAGGAAGTAAAATGAAATTTGCTAATCGAATGGAGGAATTAAAACCTTCAGATATTCGAGAAGTTATGAAAATGATTGCTGCAAACCCTGGAACTATATCTTTTGCTGGTGGATTACCTGATCCAAATCTTTTTCCAAGTGAGGAAATAAGAGTTGCAACAGATAAAGTTTTAAAAGAAAATTCAAGTATTGCTTTGCAATATGGTCTTACATTAGGTAGACCTTCTTTAAGGGAAAAAATAACTAAGCTTATGGCTAGAGAAGGTGTTAAGGCTACAATAGATAATATTGCAGTAACAACAGGTTCGCAACAGGCAATAACACTTAGTACTATGATGTTTTTAGATTCAGATGATGTAATTATTACAGAAAATCCAAGTTATTTAGGTGCTTTAGCAGCTTTTAAGCCTTTTGAAACTAGTTTTGTAGGTGTAAATGGTGATGATGAAGGTATGCTAATGGATGAATTGGAAGAAGTATTAAAAAATACGCCAAAAGCAAAGATGATTTATGTAATTCCTAACTTTCAAAATCCTACTGGTAGAACTTGGTCATTAGAAAGACGTAAAAAACTTATAGAGATAGCAAGTAAATATGATTTACCAATAATCGAAGATAATGCTTATGGAGAGGTAAGATTTGAAGGAGAACGTGTTCCGTCAATAAAATCATTGGACACAGATGGTAGAGTAATTCATTTAGGCTCATTCTCTAAAATTTTATCTCCTGGTTTAAGAGTAGGCTGGGTATGCGCAGATAAAGATATTATATTAAAGTATGAACTTTTAAAAAATGCTTCAGATTTACAGTCTGCGGAGTTAGCTCAAATGCAAATAGATGAATATTTAAATGAAAATGACCTTGAGGAACATCTAAATAAAATTAAAAAGGTATATAAGGAACGTAGGGATTTAATGATAAAGGTAATAAAAGAAGAGTTTCCTAAAGAAGCAAAATATTATTATCCAGAAGGTGGCATGTTTGTATGGGTAGAGTTGCCATCTCATATAAATACAAGAGATTTACTTAAAAAAGCAATTGAAAGAAAAGTTGCTTTTGTACCAGGAGGTTCATTTTATCCTAAGGGAGATTGTGAAAGCTCACTACGCTTGAATTATTCTACTATGGAAAATGACAAAATAGTAAAAGGAATAAAGATATTAGCAGAGTTACTAAAAGAAAGTATTTAAAAATTAGTAATTCTAGTTTGGAGACCTGTTGCTATAGTGGTAAAGGAAAAAATTACAGCTTATAGGTGCCTGGTTTCAAATTATAAAAAACAAACTAAAAGGAGTTGTAAAGATGAATAAAAAGTTTAAAACTTTTATCACAATTTTCTTTATAGGTGCAGCATATGCTATTATTTATGCACTACCTTTTGTTCAGTATATGTTTTATGACCCACTAGTGGAGAGTTTAGGTGCAACTAATGCTCAACTTGGAGTACTTATAGCTATATTTGGTATTGGTAACATAGTGGGAGCACCTATAGGTGGATGGATATCAGATAAATTTAATCATAAAATGGTCTATTTACTTTCTTTAGTTGGAAATGCAATATTATGTTTTTTATTTGCATTTAATCTTAATTATAAATTTGCAGTAATAATATGGATAGGACTTGCGGTTACGGCACTATTTGCATATTTCCCAGCTCATGTAAAAATATTAAGGTTATTAGGTGATGATGAAAATCAGGGAAAAGTTTTTGGGTTAGCCGAATCGGCAGGTGGAATAGGTAGTATTATAGTTAACTCCATAGCATTATATTTATTTTCTAAGGCTGCATCGTCAGTAGGAGGATTTAAAATTGTAGTAATAGGATATGGAGTTGCTTCCTTAGTAGTTGCTGCTATACTTTGGGGATTGATTGAAAATCCTAAGAAGGATAAAGAAGAAAGTAAAGAAGATAATATTACTGCATCTGATTTTTTAACAGTGCTTAAATATCCAGGAACTTGGTTTACTGGAATAGCAATATTTTCAATATATACACTATATGTAACATTGTCATACTTTACTCCATATTGTACTAGTGTTTTAGGAGTTTCAGCAGCTTTTGCAGGAGGAATTGCTATTATTAGAACATATGTTATACGTATTGCAGGAGCTCCATTAGGAGAATATTTAGGAGATAAAATGAATTCAGTATCAAAAGCCATAATAATAGCTGCAGTGGGAGCTATTGCAACAATAATGATAATTATGAATGTGCCAGCTTCTACAAACATGTATATAGTACTTGTATTAACATTATTAATATCATTATTTACTTATATAGGTAGAGCAAATATGTTTGCAGTACAATCAGAAGTAAAAATTGCCGAAAAGTATTCTGCAACTGCAGCAGGAATTACATGTGCTATAGGATTTTCGCCAGATCTTTTCCAGTTTACAATTTTTGGAGGATGGTTAGACAAATATGGGAATCAAGGTTATAAGTATATATTCATATATACAATAGTAATATTAGCATTAGGTATCGTAAACTCTATATTAGCAATAAGATTTAGAAAAAAATTAGAGATTGAAGGAAAGTAGTAACAAAATAATTTTGCTCATCAACAGGAACACTGTTCCTGTTAGAATAATAAATTTAAAGGGGGAGTAATTGTGCAAGAGAATATTAAAGTAAAAACCAAACCAGAAAGATGTAAAGAGTGTGGTCTTTGTGTAAATAATTGTCCAAAACAAGCTATATCATTTTCAGAAGAGATAAATGAACAAGGATACAGATACACTATAATAGACCATGATAAATGCATTGGTTGCGGTGTTTGTTACACTGTATGTCCAGATGGAGTATATGAAGTATTAGGTGATAATTAATTAAAAGGAGGTAAAGAAAAAATGGGTGACATGATAAAAGGAAATGAAGCTATAGCAGAAGCTGCTATAAGAGCTGGTGCAAGACTTTATGCAGGATATCCTATTACTCCTTCAACAGAGATAATGGAATATCTTTCAACTAGAATGGATGAAGTTGGTGGTACATTTATCCAAGCAGAATCTGAAATTGCTGGTGTAAATATGGTAATAGGTGCATCATCATGCGGAGTTAGAGCTTTTACAGCATCATCAGGACCAGGAATTAGTTTAAAACAAGAAGGTATGACTACACTTTCTGATGAAGAATTACCAGCAGTAGTACTAAATGTAGTTAGATATGGAAATGGAATAGGAACTTTATTAACAGCTCAATGTGATTACTTAAGAGAAACAAGAGGTGGAGGAAATGGAGACTATAGATGTATAGTACTATGTCCGTCTAGTATTCAAGAAGCTGTAGAGCTAATTGGTTTAGCTTTTGATTTAGCTGAAAAATATAGAATGGTATCTGTAATAATGACAGAAGGTGCATTAGGTCAAATGATGGAACCTTGTGAATTACCTGAAATGAGAGAAATAAAAAGATATCCATGGGGATTTGATGGAAAATATACTAACAAGAAGATAGGTATATTTGATAGAGATAGTATGAAAGAAGCAGTATTACTTAATGAAAAATATAATACTGTAAAAGCAAATGAACAAAGATGGGAATCTGCTTATTTAGAAGATGCAGACTATGTATTTGTTGCATATGGTTTACCTGGTAGATCAACAAAAGGAGCAGTAGAGCAACTTAGAGCAGAAGGACATAAAGTTGGATTTATTAGACCTATAACTGCATGGCCTTTCCCAGAAAAAGCTTTTGAAGATTTGAATCCAAATTTAAAAGGAGTAATTTCAATAGAATCTAATGCTACTGGACAATTAGTTGATGATATTGCATTGACTATAAAGAAAAAGAAAAAAGCTAATATACCTGTTTATTGTAATCCACATGTATATGGCATTCCTGCAACAAAAACAATTAAAGAAGATTTTCGTAAAGTTATTGCAGGCGAAATGAAGGAGGTGTATTAATATGACAAAGAAGAGAGTAGTACCATATTTAATAGACAGACCTATGGGCTTTTGTCCAGGATGTGGACATGGTATTGTACTTAGATTAATAGCAAAATGTCTTGAAGAATTAGGTCAAGATAACAATGTAATATATGGAATAGGTGTAGGATGCTCTAGTTTATTAGGTGGAGGATTAGAAGCAGATAGATTACACTGTTCACATGGTCGTGCAGGTGCTGTATGTACAGCTATGAAAAGAGTTAATCCTGATAACATGGTAATAGCATATCAAGGAGATGGAGATGCATATAGTATAGGTCTTGCAGAGACAAATAGTGCAGCTTATAGAAATGAAAACTTTACTGCAATTATAATTAACAACACAAACTATGGTATGACTGGAGGACAAATGAGTAATACTACTATGCCAGGACAAAAAACAGCTACATCACCATTAGGAAGAAACTGTGAAGTTACTGGATATCCTATAAAGTTCCCAGAATTGGCAGCTAGTCAATATAATGTAGCATATGCAGCTAGAGGAAGTGTAAGCACACCTGCTCATATTAATAAATTAAAATCATATATAAAAAATGCTTTTGAAGCTCAACTAAATGGTGAAGGTTATTCAGTAGTAGAAGTTCTTTCAGCATGTCCAACAAACTGGGGCATGTCAGCAAAAGATGCTATGGAAAGAATAGATAAAGAACTTATTCCATACTTTTCATTAGGGGAATTTAAGACAAGGGAGGGAAAGTAATTATGAAAGAAATAGTATTTGCTGGTGCAGGTGGACAAGGAGTACTTACATCAGGTTTATTAATTTCTCAAATAGCTGTTTTCAAAGGATATCATGCAACATGGATTCCACAATATGGTTCAGCTATGAGAGGTGGAACAGCTAATTGTACAGTAAAATTTGGTGAAGAATATATATATAATCCTTCACAAGAAGAACCAGACATATTATTAGCTATGAATACTCCATCATTTAACAAGTTTCTTCCTTTAGTTAAACCAGGTGGTACTATTATAGTAAATAGTGATATGGTAGACACTAAAGAAAATAAAAGAGATGATATTACAATAATAGAAGTTCCATGTGTAAAATTAGCTAAAGATGCAAATCATCCTAAAGGTGCAAATATAATAATGGCAGCAGTAATAGTAAAAGTATCAAAAGATTTTACAGAAGAAGAAGCATTAAATGGAATGAATGATATGTTTAGAAAAAAGGGAAAAGAAAAATTTGAGGCAATGAATACAAAGGCATTTAAGATAGGATATAACTTTATATAAAATAAAGTGAAAAAACTGAATAATATATATAAAAGACACCTTAATCTAATTATAAGGTGTCTTTTATATATATTAATTTTGTTAAATAAGAATAAATATAAAAATAAAAAGTTGTTACTATTATAATATAAACATATGGTAAAATATAATTAATGTTAATGTTTATATAGAGGTGCATAATAATGTTAAAGTGGAGAGAACTATATGAAGAATGTTATGATTGTGATAAATGTAATTTAGCTAAAAAAAGAAATAATATGGTGTTTGGAGAAGGTAACTCTAAAGCTAATTTAATGTTTATAGGAGAGGCTCCAGGAGCAGACGAGGATAAATTAGGAAGACCCTTTGTAGGAAGAGCAGGACAACTTTTAGAAAAAGGATTAACAGCTCTTAATTTAAATAGAGAAAAACACTATTATATATGTAATATTTGCAAATGCAGACCAGAAAACAATAGAGTTCCTACTGAACAAGAGGCTGAGGCTTGTTTGCCTTATTTAAGAAATCAAGTAGCTTTAGTAAAGCCTAAAATAATAGTATGCTTAGGAGCTACGGCAATGAAGTATATTATAGATAAAGATTGGAAAATTACTAGGGATAGAGGAAAATGGGTAGAAAAAAAGGGAATATATTTGATGGCTACATTTCATCCTGCAGCTTTATTTAGAGATGAAAGTAAAAAAGTATTGTTTTGGAGTGATTTAAAAGGTATAAAGAAAAAATATGAAGAATTATGTGAAGAAATTAAATAAAGGATTTAATAATAGGTAGTGAAAGCAAATTAATATTTAGTATAAGAATAAAAAAGATTGATTAGGTAATAATAATTTATATCAATATATTGACAAAATTTATTTTATATACTATCATTATATAATAATGTAAGTTTAAATGCTATGATAGGAAGAGTAATAAATGAATGTGTTAAAAGAGAGCTGGGTTAGGTGAAAGCTAGCAATGCTGAAGTTTATGAATATGGACCTTGAGCATATTATCTGAAATTTTAAGTAAGGTAATACGGGACGCAGCCGTTATAAATGCAAAGTGATGAAAAGCTTCTTTAGAAGTGTAATAGTCACTTAGAGAGGTCTTTATTGTGAGATAAAGATAAATTAGAGTGGTAAAGCGTTAATACGCCTCTATGTAGATATATCTGCATAGAGGTTTTTTTATTATATAAATACATAAAGGGAGGAATTTATAATGGGTAAGAAAACTTTTTATGTTACTACGCCAATTTATTATCCATCTGCTAATTTGCATATAGGAAATACGTATACTACTGTAGCAGCAGATGCAATTGCTAGATTTAAAAGATTAACTGGTTATGATGTAATGTTTTTAACAGGAACAGATGAACATGGACAAAAAATTCAAAGATTAGCAGAAGCTAAAGGAGTAAAACCTATAGAATATGTAGATAAAATTGTAGCAAGTATAAAAGATTTATGGGAAATTATGAATATTAGTTATGACAAATTTATAAGAACTACAGAAGATTATCATAAAGAAGCAGTGCAAAAAATATTCAAAAAACTATATGATCAAGGAGACATATATAAGGGATACTACGAAGGATGGTATTGTACGCCTTGCGAATCATTCTGGACAGAAACTCAACTAATAGATGGTAATTGTCCTGACTGTGGAAGACCAGTGGAAAAAACTAAAGAAGAAGCATATTTCTTTAAAATGTCTAAATATGCAGATAAACTTATAGAACATATAAACAATCATCCAGAATTTATTCAACCGGAAGCTAGAAAAAATGAAATGATAAATAATTTCTTAAAGCCAGGACTTCAAGATTTATGTATATCAAGGACTTCTTTTGATTGGGGAATACCTGTAAGCTTTGATGAAAAACATGTTATATATGTATGGATAGATGCATTAGCTAACTATATAACTGCTTTAGGTTATGAAAGTGGCAATGAAGAATTATTAAATAAGTATTGGCCAGCAGATATACATCTTGTAGGTAAAGATATTTTAAGATTTCATACTATTTATTGGCCTATTATGCTTATGGCTTTAGGAGTGCCATTACCAAAGCATGTGTTTGGTCATGGATGGCTTTTAGTAGATGGTGGAAAGATGTCAAAATCTAAAGGAAATGTAGTTGATCCTGTAGTATTAGTAAACAACTTTGGAACAGATCCAGTTAGGTATTATCTTCTTAAAGAAATACCATTTGGCTCAGATGGATTATTTAATAATGAAATATTTATTAAAAAGATAAATTCTGATTTAGCAAATGATTTAGGAAACTTATTATCAAGAACAGTGGCAATGGTTGAAAAATATTTTAATGGAGTTATTCCAGCTCCTGTTGAAAAAGAAAATATAGACAATGAACTTATAAAATTAGCTTTAGAAACTCCAACTAAAGCAGAAAAAAGTATAAATGAATTTAAAATTCCAGAAGCTCTAGGAAATATTTGGGCTCTTATAAATAGAGCTAATAAATATATAGATGAAACAACTCCATGGATACTTGCTAAAGATGAAAGTAAGAAAAATAGGTTAGGAACAGTTTTATATAATTTAGTAGAAAGTTTAAGAATAATATCTACATTAATTTCTCCTTTCTTGCCGGAAACAAGTGAAAAAATAAATAAACAACTAAATATAGAACTTACAACTTGGGATAGTATAGCATCCTTTGATGGAACTAGAGCAGGAACTAAAGTTGTAAAGGGAGAAGCTTTATTTCCAAGAATAGATGTTGAAAAGAAAATAGAGGAACTTAATAAGTTAAAAGAAGAGCAAATGAAAAAGGTTCAAAATAAAGTTAATGATATTAAGCCTATAAAAGATGAAATAACTATAGAAGATTTTGAAAAAGTTGATCTTAGATTAGCTAAGATTAAGGAATGTGAACCTGTAAAAGATGCGAATAAGTTATTAAAATTTAAATTAGATTTAAATGGAGAAGAAAGACAAGTGGTATCTGGAATAGCTAAGTATTATAAGCCAGAAGAATTAGTAGGAAAATATGTTGTAGTAGTAGCTAATTTAAAACCTGTAAAATTAAGAGGAGAATTATCTCAAGGAATGATACTTTGCTCTTCTACGGAAGATGATAGTAAACTTCAAATAGTTACAATAGAAAATGATTTACCAACAGGAAGCATAGTTAGGTAGAAATAAAAAATCCTTATGATTTCATAAGGATTTTTTATTTGCTAAATATTCTAAAATTTTCATATATTCTATTGAAATATTAATAGAAAATTTAGTATAATTTAAAGTGTATTTTAAATTGTATGTTTGTCTTTGCATAAGGGGGAAAATAAATTATGAAACATAAAAATATATTTATACTAGTTTTTGCTTTAAGTATAATTTTTTCAATTAAATTTAGAGTATTGGCTTTTGAAGATGAGATATTAAAAACAAAGTATCCAGATTATAAATTAGAATATAGTTTAAACAATGTTCCAATAGATAAAAAATTTGTTATACACTTTTCAGAAGATATTAAGAGTGAATGTGTAAATAATGAATGTATAGAATTATTAGATTCTTCTTTGCAAAATAAAGTACCTATATACTTTAATTATTTAGATAAAAAAGATATACAAGTTGTTCCTAAAGATAATTTAGCTTATGGACAAGTATATTATTTAATAGTAAATAATTTTGCTAAATCTATTAATAATGAGGAAATTAAAAATGGTGTAATTTGCAAAGTTATGGTTAAAAATCAAAATGAAATAGTACCCATACCTTCTACAAATACACCTACTACACTGTTAGATTCTCAAAAAGATTTTATACAAAAAATATCTTATGGAGCAAAACAAACTTATTATAAATATAAAGTATTTCCATCAGTAACTATAGCACAAGCTATTTTAGAATCCGCATGGGGGACAAGTGATAAAGCTATAGAATGTAACAATTTATTTGGAATAAAAGCAGATAAAAGTTGGACAGGCAGTAAAAAAGATTTTCCAACTAAAGAATGGGTAGATGGCAAAGTAGTTAATATAGTAACTGGATGGAGAGTATATAGTAGTATAGAAGATTCAATAGAAGATCACGGTAAATTTTTGTATAGTAGACCTTGGTATGCTAAGGCAGGAGTGTTTGAAGCACAAAATTACAAAGAACAAATTCAATCTATACATAATGCAGGATATGCTACAGATCCTAATTACGCAAGTAAAGTTTGTGAAATAATAGAAAAATATGATTTATGGAAATATGATATTGACAATAATTTATATTAATAAAAACTCTATATTAGTTTTTTCTAATATAGAGTTTTTATTGCTTTAAATTTGATATAATAAGCTAATAGGAGTTGATTAAAGTAATGGTAGATTTAAAAATATTTGATTCTCATGCTCACTATGATGATGAGAGTTTTGATGAAGATAGGCATAGTATTATAGAAAATTTAAGAAAAAATAATGTTATAGGAATTTTAAATTGTGGATCTTCCATGAAAGGTGCAAAAATGTCTGTGGAATTGGCAAATACATATGATTTTATTTATGCTGCAGTGGGAATTCATCCTGAATTTGCAGAAGAAGTAAATGAAAGAACTATAAATAAGTTAAGAGAATTTGCTAAAAACAATAAGGTTAAAGCTATAGGAGAAATAGGATTAGATTACTATTATGATGAAAATCCTTCAAAGGAAGTACAAAAAACGGCTTTTATAAATCAAATGAAGTTAGCAGAAGAGCTTGATTTACCTGTAATTATTCATGATAGGGAAGCTCATAAAGATACTTTGGAGATTTTGAAAATGTTTCCTAATGTTAAAGGAGTAGTTCATTGCTTTTCAGGAAGTGTAGAATTTTCAAAAGAATGTTTAAAATTAGGGTATTATATAGGATTTACAGGAGTAGTTACTTTTAAAAATGCTAAGAAAGTAGTAGAAGTTGTAAAAGAAGTGCCATTAAATAGATTATTAGTAGAAACAGATTGTCCATATATGGCACCTACTCCATTTAGAGGAAAAAGGAATAAATCAGATTATATAGCATATATAATAAAGAAAATAGCAGAAATAAAAAGTATAGATGAAAAAGAACTATCTGAAGCAACTATCTTAAATGTTAAAAATTTGCTTAAATTAAATTAGTAATGTAAAATAAACATACAAATTCATTTGGCTTTTTTAATATAATTTGTAAATTTAATACATTGATTATTTTTATATTAAATTTACTAAATGAGCATATAATTAAATATAATATGCATAAAAATAAATCCAACCCATAAAAATAAATCCATAAAAAATAGATATTGCAATAATATTTTTATATTATTTTAAATATTATATAGCTTAAAAATAGAGCGATATTTGACAAAATTAATTATCACAAGTATAATATTTTCGTGTCGCTCTTGCCAAAAGGAGGTATATTTTTATGGTGGAAAAATTAAAAAAGTATTTTTCCTATGGTCCTAAGGCAATATTTGTATTTGTTCTTATAATGTTAAGCGTGACAGTATTTATATTTAACACTAGAAAAACAATAACAGTATCTATAGACAATAAAAAAATAGAAATTACAACTTTTAGAGATACTTATAGAAAAGCTTTAACGGCAAATAATATAATTGTAGGGCCAAAAGATAAAGCATCGCCATCTCTTGACAGCAAAATTAAAGATAAAACTAAAATAGTAGTAAAGAGGGCTGTTGATTTAACAGTAAAGGTTGATGGCAAAAATTTAAAAGTAAAATCTGCTGAAAGAAATGTAGCCAATATGTTAAAAGCAGAGAAAATAGCTTTAAAGGGACTTGACAGAGTTTATCCTTCAAAAAATTCTGAAATTAAAGAAGGTATGAAAGTAGCTATTACTAGAGTTGAATCTAAAGTTATTACAGAAGATAAACCTATATCTTATTCTACAGTGGTAAATAAAGATGATGGAATAGAAGAAGGTAAAAAAGTAGTAAAGCAAGAAGGTCAAGATGGAAAAAAGTCAGTTTCAACTAGAGTAATATATGAAAATGGAAAAGAAGTTTCAAGAAAAATTATAAAAGAGATAGTAACTAAAAAACCAACAGACAAAATAGTAGCGTTAGGTACTCTAGGAGTATATAGACCTTCTAGAGGAGGAGATAGTATTCAGTATAATAAAGTTTTAAATATGAGAGCTACAGCATATACTTCAGACTATGCTTCTACAGGTAAGAATCCTGGAGATTATGATTTTGGAATCACTGCAACGGGTACAGTTGCAAGAAGAAGCAATAGTGGGTATAGTTCTGTAGCAGTAGATCCAAGAATTATTCCTCTTGGTACAAAACTTTATATAGAAGGATACGGATATGCTATAGCAGAAGATACAGGTGGAGCAATAAAAGGTAATAGAATAGATTTATTCTTTTCTTCTAAAAGTGAAGTATACAATTGGGGTGTTAGACAGGTTAATGTTTATATTTTAAAATAGGGGCTTTTAGCTCCTTTTTTTCTTTATAATTTTAAGGAGGTGTTAGTATATGATTAAAGAAGTGATTGTAGTAGAAGGTAGAGATGATATAACTGCAGTAAAGAGAGCAGTAGATGCAGAGGTTATAGCAGTAGGAGGTTTTGGAATAAATAAAAATGTAATTGAAAGAATAAGAGAAGCTCAAAAGAGGCAAGGAGTAATAATTTTAACAGATCCTGATTTTGCAGGAGAAAAAATAAGAAAGATTATATCTAAAAGGGTTCAGGGAATAAAACATGCATATATATCAAAAGATGAAGGGTATAAAAGTGGAGATATTGGCGTTGAAAATGCAAAACCAGAAACAATAATAAAAGCTTTAAACTCAGCTAAATGTGAAATAAAAGAAAAAAAACAAAATTTTACTACAAAAGATTTAATAAGTTTTGATTTGTTAGGAAATGATAAAGCTAAAATTAAGAGAGATATGTTAGGGAAAGAATTAAGGATAGGATATTGTAATGCTTCTCAATTTTTAAAAAGACTTAATAACTATGGTATAAAAAGAGAAGAGTTTATTAAGGCAATAAATAAAATAGATAAAATTTTATATTCAGGAAGTGAAAAAAATGATTAATATAAATACAAAAGATATTGTAAAAAAATATGGATTTAAATTTTCTAAATCATTAGGACAAAATTTTTTAATAGATTCATCAGTTGTAAGAGATATTGTAGAAGGCTCTAATATTGATAAAGATGATACTGTTATTGAAATAGGTCCTGGAGTAGGAACTTTAACTAAAGAACTCTCTTTAAATTGTAAAAAGGTATATTCTATAGAAATAGACTCAAAATTAATACCTATATTAAAAGAAGAATTTAAAGAATGTAACAATGTAGAAGTAATACATAAGGATGCCATGAAAGTTAATTTTAATGAAATTGTAGGTGAAAATACTAATTTTAAGGTTGTTGCAAACTTACCCTATTACATAACAACACCTATAATTTCTAAGTTACTATTGGGAAAGTATAATTTTAATTCTTTAACAATTATGATACAAAAAGAAGTAGCTGATAGAATAAACGCAAAACCTAATTGTAAGGAATATGGTTCTATTTCCATACTAGTACAATATTATTGTAATGCTTATACAATAAGAAAAGTACCTCCTCAGTCTTTTATTCCTCAACCTAAAGTAGAATCTACTATAATAAAATTAGATAAATTAGATACTCCTAGAGCATACGTTAAAGATGAAAAGTTTTTCTTTGAATTAATAAGAAGTTCTTTTAATATGAGAAGAAAAACTTTAAAAAACGCATTAAAAAATTTAAAAATACCTAATGATATAATAGAATTTTCTTTTAAAGAATCTAATATTGATCCAAAAAGAAGAGGTGAAACTTTAACTATAGAAGAGTTTGCAAAATTATCTAATAATATTTTAAATCTAATAAATAATTAAGTTAGTTCACTTTTTGATAAATACTTCATATATTATAATGAATAAGGTATATATGGAGGTTTTATAAATTGGCACAAAAAAAGAATTATAGTAGGTATTTTATTATATTACAAGAAAACGAAAAAGGATATGGAATAGAAAAAGATAAAAGTCCTACAGGATATGTTAAGTTAGAAGTAAAAGGAGAAAAGTGTAAGGTATCTTATTATGTTCAAAATTTAAAAAGAGAAAATTCACCTTACTATATTATTTTAATATGTGGCAAAAAAAATGAAAATAAACTTATAAAAGTTGGAGAAGTAAACATAGATGATTATGGAAGAAGTGATATCTCAAATGAATATAATTCCAATAATTTAGCTAATACAGGATTATCAGTGGATAAAGTTTCAGGAGCTGCAATAATCAAATTATTAGATTCAAATATAATACCTATAATGAGTGGATTTACTTCTACCAACATTCCTAATTGGAAAGAGTACAAAATAATAGAAGATAAAACAAGAGACTATAAAGATCATTATACTAGTGAAAATAAAGAAAAAAGCAAATCTAAAGAAGAAAAAAGTATATTTGATAAATATGAACAAAGTATAGAGAAAGTAAAGGAAAAAGCAAAAGAAAAAGTAAAAGAAGAAGCAAAAGAAGAAGCAAAAGAAAGAGCAAAAGAAAAAGTAAGAGAAGAAGTAAAAGAAGAAGCAAAGGAAAAAGCAAAAGAAGAAATAAAAGAAGAAGTAAAAGAAGAAGCAAAAGAAAAAGCAAAAGAAGAAGTAAAAGAAGAAGCAAAAGAAAAAGCAAAAGAAGAAGTAAAAGAAGAAGCAAAAGAAAAAGCAAAGGAAAAAGTAAGAGAAGAAGTAAAAGAAGAAGCAAAAGAAAAAGCAAAGGAAAAAGCAAAAGAAGAAGCAAGAGAAGAAGTAAAAGAAGAAATAAATGAAGAAACAAAAGAAAAAATAAGGAAAGAATTAAGAGAAGAATTAAAAAATGAAATAAGGGAAGAGATTAAACAAGAAATATTATTAGAAAGTAAACAAAACAATGATAAATATAAAACAAATAATGAATTTGTTAAAAATCATTATGAATTAGAACAAAATATAAATAGCGTAGATAATTGTATGTTAGTGGATGATACTATAGTAAATGATTTTGATTCTAATAGAGGACATATTTTTAATGAACATATAAAGGATGTTAAAGAACCTGTAAAAATAACAAACAACTTTTTTAAAAAATTATTAAAAGAATTTGAGCCTTTAAAGAACTTTTGTCCAGATATAAAAAGATGTTATTGGTACAAAATTCCTGTAAGAGATTTTAAAGACATGTATAATGTATCAAATATACTATTATATTATCCTATACTAAATCATTATTCATATATAAATAAATATTATCACTATATATTAGGATATAAGTTAGATGAAATAGGACACATTAAATATATTGTTTATGGAATACCGGGAACTAAAAAAGAAAAAGATCAACCTTATAAAGGCAAATCTGGATTTGTAACTTGGGTACCACTAAATGATAAAAGTGATACAGGATATTGGCTTATGTTTTATGATTTTAAAAATTCTACAATATTAATTCCTATTAAATAAGGTGTGCAGTGCATGCCTTATTTTTTTTATCTTTTATATAATATTTTTAAAATCTGATTCATATATTTAATATGAATGAGGTTTAAGTAAAGACTTTTAAATAAAGGAGTAATATATTATGAAATTTTTAGTGTTAAATAAAAAAAGATTAAGCATTGTTTTAATTATAATTGGTCTTATAATTATATTAATAGGAATTCAGTCTAATTTTCAGGAAAGATTAAATTATACTTCATTAATACAAAATAATATAAATTCTTTAAAAGAATATGAAGCTTTAAATAAAAAATTTAAATATAAACTTCCAGAGGAATGGATAACAGATGAAAAAGTTTTTTCGGGAGAGGAAATAATTTATCACAATGATTTTCATTCTAAAGATTTAAGCATACATGGTTTTGTACAAGTTTGGAACTTAAAAAAAGATTTAAAAATTTATTTAGAGGAAAGTAAAGAAATATCTGAAATGCAAAATGAATGTATGGATTATTCTTTAAGTGAAATTAAAATAAAAAATAACAAAGCATACTTAGTACAATATAATATGATTACATCTAAAAATAAAAAGTATAAATCCTATGAGTATTTTATAAAAAACAAGAATAAATTTTTTAGGTTTTCGTTTTTTGTAGAGGAAAAAAACTTTAAAGAAAATATGCCTACAGTGTTTACTACTATAGTTAATACTTTTAACTATAATGAATAACTCATTGTATAAAATAACTATGCATGAGTTATTTTTTTTATTGTTTATGATATAATGTTAATGTGTTTATTAAATCTAAATAGGAGGTAAATGATGAAGCCAATATTATTTAACATATTTGGTATTAATGTATACGGATATGGAACTATGATAGCAATTGGCATAGTTTTTGCTATTTTACTAGTAAATTATAGAAGTAAGAATACTTGTTATGATGAAGATAGCATATGGAATATGCTTATGATAGCAATTATATCTGGAATAGTTGGCGGTAAAACATTGTTTGTGATTACCGAAATAAGAAATATATTTAAAAATCCTATGATTTTAAAAGATATTGGCAGCGGTTTTGTAATTTATGGAGCAATAATTGGAGGAATAGTAGGCATATATTTTTATTCTAAAAGTAAAAAATGGAATGTATTTGAAACATTGGATTTAATTGCTCCTTCTGTACCATTAGCTCAAGGTTTTGGAAGAATAGGTTGTTTGCTTGCAGGATGTTGTTATGGAAAAGAAACATCCTTGCCTATTGGAGTTGAATTTATAAATTCACCTTTTGCACCTAGTGGAGTTATTAGACATCCTACTCAAATTTATTCATCTATATTTGACTTTATTATTACATTTATATTGTTATGGTATGATAAGAAAAGTAATAAAAAAGGCAGAGTTTTTGGATTGTATTTAATATTATATAGTGTAGGAAGATTTTTTGTAGAATTTCTAAGAGGGGATCCAAGAGGAAATGTAAACTTTCTTTCTACATCTCAATTTATAAGTATTTTTGTATTAGTTGCAGGCATTATAATTTGCAAAAGGAAATAAAAATTAGAGGTGTAAAAATTTATGTTGAATTTTAAATATAAAAATATAATAAAAATATTTTTTTTATTTATATTTTTCATTTTTGTTTTTAGCGGATGCAATACTTTAAACTCTTTGCAATTAAAATTAGGAATTAAAAATAATAATTTTGAATATATAAAGCAAGGTAAAGTAGAAAAAATAGTAATACAAAATACTAGGGATCCAGGATTTAGATTTATAGTTACAGATCAGAATTCTATAAAACGACTATATGATATATTATCTAGTGCTAAAGAAGCAAAACAAAAATCTTTTTTAGAACCTGATTATATATTTGAGATGTATGAAGGACATAATAAAATACATAAGTTCAAGTATGTAGCAGGATTAGACAAAAAAGATGGAGGAAATTTATATAATAATAATAAAGTTTATATAGTTTCTAAAAGAATAGATAATGATATAATTAAAAACTTTTGGAATATAAGAAAACCTAAAGATTTTGAAAAAGTTTATTATAATTCAATAGTAGAAGTTATAGAGAAATATCAGGAAAAATATGGAAAAGATAAAATTATAGGATTAAATATAAATGATGATATATCCATAGCTAAATTTATATTGTCTTATGATTTAGAGGAATTTAAAAATAGATTATCAAGTAAATTTAATGGTAATGTTGAATTAGTTAGCAAAAATTACAATGCTAATAAATATGATATAATTATGACAGTTAAAACAGAGGGCTATAAATCTAGATTGTATAAGGGTATAGTTACTTTTAGAAATAGAAAAGATCAAACAGAAACTAAATATTATATTTATAACAAATATGATAATGGAAGATGGGAAATAGATATATATACAAGTAAGGATAGACCAAAAGATTTCTAATTATAAATAGCATTTGACAATAATAATGTAGAATATTTATGTTATAATATTTAAGTAAAAGTTAAATTATTTTAAAATAGGTTTGGAGGGAAGATAATATGAGTAATTGTGATAATTGTCCTAGCAAAGGAAATTGCAATAGTGATGAAAGTACCTGTTCAAGAATATTTCCTAAGTATGGGAAAATAAAAAAAATAATAGGTGTTATAAGTGGAAAAGGCGGAGTAGGAAAATCCACAGTAACAGGAATTCTTGCAGTTCAATTAAAAAAAGCAGGTTATAAGGTGGGAGTTTTAGATGCAGATATAACAGGACCATCTATGCCTAGATTTTTTGGTATAAATGAAAAAAGAGCAGATATGATACCTATAAGCCAAGAAGACATAAAATTTTTGCCTGTTGAAACACCTTTAGGAATAAAAGTGATTTCATTAAATTTATTAACAGAGGAAGAAGAAGAACCAGTTATATGGAGAGGACCATTAATTACAGGAGTTTTAACTCAAATGTATACTGATACTCAGTGGGATGATTTAGATTATCTCCTTATAGATATGCCTCCAGGAACAGGAGATATAGCTTTAACTATTATGCAGAGTCTTCCTGTAGATGGAATGGTTATTGTTTCAACACCTCAAGATATGGTTTCTATGATAGTTAAAAAAGTTGTTATTATGGCTCAAAAGATGGATGTAAATATTGTAGGTGTAGTTGAAAATATGTCTTATGTAAAGTGTTCTAAATGTGGAGAAAAATTAAGAGTATTTAGTAAAAAATCTGCTGAAGAACAGGCAAAGTACTTAGGTATACCGTTATTAGCAGAAATGCCTATAAACTTAGATTTAGTTGATAGCTTAGAAAAAGGTGAAGCTGAGAAATTTGCTAATGATTATGAAGATTATAAAATACTACTGGAAAACTTTAATAATAATATAAAATAATATTTAAAAGTACATATATTTATTTATATATATGTACTTTTTTAATAAACTAGTATAGAGGTGATTAATATAAATAATTTAAATAATAATAGTTTTGTAGAAGAATATGTGCTATTTGCTAGTATGTTTAAATGGCTTTTTTTATCATCCACTATAGGTGTACTAGCTGGTGCTATTACGTCTTTGTTTATAAAGCTTATTGACTACGGATGTAGCATAACATGTAAGTATAATAATTATTTTTTACTTCTTCCCTTAGCTTTATTTTTAAGCAGTTTTATAATAATTAAATTAGCACCTGATGCCAAAGGACATGGTACAGAAAAGGCTATAGAGGCTGTTAATATGAAAGAAGGAAAAATGAATATAAAAGTTGTTCCAGTAAAAATTATAACAACTTTTATAACAATTGTTTTTGGGGGTTCAGTAGGAGAAGAAGGACCTGCTACACAAATAGGTGCAGCTGTGGGTTCCTTTTTTTCTGATTTATTAAAGTTAGATGATAAAGATAGAAAAAGATTAGTAGTATGTGGTATAGGAGCAGGATTTGTAGGCGTATTTGGAGCACCTATTGGTGCTGCTATTTTTGCATGTGAAGTTTTATATATAGGAAAGATATCTTATAATTCTCTTTTGCCTAGTATAATATCCACATTTTTTAGTTATTTTACTGGAAAGTATTTAGGAACTAAGGCTTTGATTTATTATTTTATACCTGTAAGTACTGTTTCTGCACCTAAAAAGTTTTTGTATTTAGTTATTTTTGGAATTGTTATAGGCATATTTGCATTAATTTTTATTAAAATTGTAGAAGGAATAGAAAAAGCTTTTAATAATATAAATATATATGCACCACTAAAAGGAATAATTGGAGGATTATTAATTATATTAATAGTATATGTAACAAAATCTAAGGATTATATAGGAATAGGAGAAGAATTTATAAGTAAAGCTATATCAGGCAATGAAGTTAATGGTTTTTCTTTTTTTATTAAAACTATAACAACTTCATTAACTTTAGGTTCAGGAGGAAGTGGGGGAATACTTACACCTATGCTTTTTACAGGAGCTACATTAGGAAATGTTTGGGCTAGTATTATAAATGCAAACTTGTCTTTATATTCTGCAATAGGAATGGTTTCTTTTTTAGCAGCCTGTGCTAATACTCCTTTAGCAGGTATTGTAATATCTATGGAGTTGTTTGGAAGTGAGGTTGGAATATATGCATCTATAGTTTGTGTAATAGGATATTTGATTGTAGGTCACAGAAGTATATATCCTACTCAACTTGTAATGTTAAGCAAATCCCCATCTATTGATATAAATGTTAATTGTGAAATTAAAGAAGTAAAAGAGTTTAAAATAAAAAACAAGTTTTTAAAAAAATTTATTAATAGAGTAAATTTCATATTTTATAATCATTGATTTTACTAACTTTTTTATTATTCAAAAAGGAAATTCACCCCAAAATGTCGAATATTTAAGTACCACCAAAAATACACAACAAAGAGGAGTGAATACTT
>NZ_LZFO01000024.1 GCF_001758365.1 Clostridium acetireducens DSM 10703 | reverse complement strand
ACTCTTAGAAGAAAAAATAAAAAAACTCCGTAATTCATCACAGGACGTGATGAGCCAATTTCCGCCCCAAGGACGGGGCATAAATTGGGTAGGAGTTTTTTTATTTTTTATTCTTAGAGTGTCTTAATGAAATGACTTATTTACAAACTCTCTTTATGAGGCTGCCTTATTATTTTTATACAGCTTATTTTTGATTATTTTCTATCTGTAAATTATATTAATTATTTTTTATTCAACAATTTAATTCTATTTTATCTATAAATATTATAAAATAGTATGTAGAATACTAATTATAATATTTATATTTAGGAGGTCAAATATGGATAATGTAAATACTATTAAAAATAGAGAAGATATACCAGAAAGGTACAAGTGGAACATAAAAAAAGTTTATGAAAATAACGAAGAATTTGAGAAATACTTTAAAATGTTAAAAGAAATAGCACCAAAATTAAAAGAGTATCAAGGTAAATTAAATGATTCTAATAAATTATTGGAATACTTAAAGTTAGATGAAAAAGTATCTAGGTTAGCAGAGAAGCTATATGTTTATGCACATTGTAAATTAGATGAGAATACTGCAAATACAACTCAACAAGCTATAAAAAGTAATATAGAAGGTTACTTTGCTGAACTTGGAAACTATAAGGCTTTCTTTGTACCAGAATTATTATCTTTAGATGAAAATGCAGTTTTGGATGGTATAAAAAAAGCAGAAGAACTTAAAATATACGAATTTTATATAAAAGATATTTTAAAATTAAAACCTCATGTTTTAGGCAAAGAACAAGAAGAATTATTAGCTTTAGTATCAGATTGTATGCAATCTCCAGAAAATATTTTTTCAATGCTTACAAATGCAGATATAACTTTCCCTAATATAAAAGACGAAAATAATAATGAAGTTCCTTTAACAGAAGAAAACTATTCTATATATATTCGTTCTAAAAATAGAGAAGTAAGAAAGCAAGCATTTAATGCATTATTTACTACTTATGCAAAATATAAAAATACTATAGCGGCATCACTTTCAGGATCAGTAAAGAACTTTGTATTTAATTCTAAAATAAGAAAGTATAAAAGTGCTTTAGAAAGTTCTTTAAAACCAAATAACATACCTTTAGAAGTATATGATAATACAATAGATACTGTAAACAAAAATCTATCATCCTTACATAGATATGTACGAATTAAAAAGAAACTATTAAATTTAGAAGACATTCATATGTATGATTTATATGTTCCTATAATAGATACTCCTGATAGTAATATAGAATTTCAAGAAGGAGTAAATTTAGCTTTAGAAGGATTGAAGGTTTTAGGTGAAGATTATTTAGAAATATTTAAAAAAGGTATTAATGATGGATGGATAGACATATATGAAAACAAAGGCAAAAGAGGTGGAGCCTACTCTTCTGGATGTTATGACACTATGCCATATATATTATTAAACTACAATAACAAATTAAATGATGTATCTACATTAGTACATGAAATGGGTCACTCTATTCATTCTTATTATTCAAGAAAAACTCAACCTTATATATACGCAGATTATACCCTATTTTGTGCTGAAGTTGCATCAACTACTAATGAATGTTTACTTATAAATTATTTAATAGAAAAAGAACAAGATAAAAATAAAAAATTATTCCTTATAAATCAACAATTAGAGCAAATTAGAACTACTGTATTTAGACAAGTAATGTTTGCTGAATTTGAAAAGATAATTCACGAAAAAATTGAAACAGGAAATGCTTTAACAAGTAGTGATTTATGTGGTATATGGCATGATTTAAATATTAAATACTTTGGACCAGACATGGTAATAGATGAAGAAATAGACATAGAATGGGCTAGAATTCCACACTTCTATTGGGACTTTTATGTTTATCAATATGCTACTGGATATGCTGCAGCCAATTCTTTTGCTGAAAATATATTAACTGAAGGAAAAACTGCTGCTGAAAATTATAAAAACTTCTTAAAAAGCGGAGGCAGTGACTACCCAATAAACCTTCTAAAAAAAGCAGGAGTTGATATGACAACACCAAAACCTTTAGAAGATACAATAAATAGATTTAATGAATTACTTGATATGCTAGAAAATATTGATATGTAAACTAAAGAAACAAATGCTGGGAAAAGACTCATAAAAAAAATAAAGGCTGTAGCAGTAACAAGTAGGTTTATAAATATTTGAATGAATTTTAGAACTACTTAAATAAAAAAACAAAAAACTCCGTAATTCATCACAGGACGTGATGAGCCAATTTCCGCCCCAAGGACGGGGCATAAATTGGGTAGGAGTTTTTTCGTTTTTTTATTTTTTAGTGGTTCTTAATGAAATGATTTATTTATAAACCTACTTGTTACTGCTACAGCCTTTATTTTTTTTATGAGTCTTTTCCCAGCATTTGTTTCTTTAGTTTACAAGCATATATAAAGGTATTATAAACAAGCTTAGTATAGTGGTTACTACTGTCATTACTGTAGCGTATTTATAGTCTGCATTATAAGCTTTTGCTATTATTGCTGTATTAGTCATAGCAGGCATAGCAGATTGTATTATAAATACTTTTCTCATAAGATCAGGTATAGTATAAAAATAAGATACTATGATTACTGTAAGCGGAGATATTAAGAACCTTCCTATTAGCAAAATTATCATATCTTTATCTATTTTTATATCTTTTAAATTTACATAGTAAATGGTTATTCCTATAAATAACATGGATAAAGGAGTAGTAAGATTGCCTAAATATTTGCAACTATCCATTATAAATTTAGGCAATTTAATGTTTAATAAAATTAAAATAATAGCTAATATAAATCCCATAAGAGGTGGTGATAGTATTCTTTTTAGTGTTTCTTTTGAAAAAATATTTTCTGCTTTACTATTGCCATCTTTACTTATTCCATAAGCTCCTATAGTCCAAAAGAATGAAGTGTTAGCTATGTAATATAATAATACATATGGTATACTCTTTTCTCCAAATAGTGCTAAGTTTACAGGAAGACCTATAAATATAGTATTAGATACAAAAAACATGGAACGAAATATGCCTATTCTTCCTAGTTTTATTTTAAATATTTTGCTTACTAATATTGCTAATATATAGCATAAAGCAATAGAACAAAATGGTACAATAAGACCTGTTGCTAAATGAAAAAGCTTGTTCCTATCAAATGATTTCATTAAATCATATATCATAAGAGATGGAAGAGAAATGTTTATAACTAATTTTGAAAAAACTTTTGATATTTCTTCATTAAGCCAGCCTTTTAATGTTAAAACATAACCTATAGATATCATAATTCCTATGCTAAATATACTTTCTACTGCATTTAATACAATCATATTTGTTGTCTCCTTTACTAAAGTTAATATTAGCTACTTACTTTAAAATGAAAATTATGCAAGAGATTTATTATATTAATATAGTATTATACATGTTTATAAAAGTAAACTTAATATTAATTTTCCTTGACAAATTGTTAAAAATATCCTATCATTGTTTTAATGCAAATCATTTGCATTATCTATAATAATTTATATGGGAGTGATAGGATGTTTAAAAAATTTATGAAATTCTTTTCTATAATAGCTATTGTCTTATGCTTTACAAGTTGCGAAAAAGCTTCATTTAAAGAAAATACTAATGAAGATAATAATGAAAAAATACAAGTAATAGTGACATTTAATCCCCTTAAAGAATTTGCAATGGCTATAGGTAAAGATAAAATAGAAGTGAAGACTTTAGTTCCAGAAGGTACTGAGCCGCATGATTTTGAACCTAAGATTAAAGACTTAAAACAAATACATAATTGCAAAGTATTTATATACAATGGATTAAATATGGAAAGTTGGCTTAAAAAATGCAAAGATTCAATAGATAACAAAGATATAATATTTGTAGATTCATCTAAGAATATAGATGCTATAAAAATAAATAATAGCTATGATCCTCATATATGGTTAAGTTTATTAAATGCAAAAATTCAAGCAAATAACATAAAGGAAGCATTAATAAAAGTTGATTCAAAGAATAAAGATTTTTACGAAAAAAACTATAAAGATTTTTCTAATAATGTAGACGATTTATATAATGATTATAAAGAAAAATTTAATACAGTAGAAAATAAAAAATTTGTAACTGGTCATGCTGCCTTTGGTTATTTTTGTAGAGACTTCGGATTAGAACAAAACAGTATAGAAGATGTATTTTCAAGTGGCGAACCAAGTGCAAATAAAATGAAAGAATTAATTGATTACTGCAAACAAAACAAAATTAAAACTATATTTTTAGAAGATATGGTAAGTCCAAAAGTTTCTGAAACTTTAGCTAAAGAAGTAGGAGCAAAAACAGTTAAAATATACACAATAGAAAGTAAAGAAGACAATAAAAACTATATTGAAAGTATGAAAGATAACCTTGAAAAAGTATATAAATCCTTAAAAAAATAAAAAAAAGGAGTCAAAGTCCAATTTTAGATTTTGACTCCTTTTTTTGCTATGTTTAAATTATAAAGTTAATAGAAACTGTTTTAACTATTTTCTATTTGCAAATTATATCAATGATTTTTAATTCAATAACCTAAATCTAGTTTTATAATTTTATAATATTTTTTTATTTTTTTTTCTAATTCTAATACACTTATAAATCTCCCATTTCTTATGATTTCTTTTCCATCTATAAAAAATAATATAGTGGGAACAGTAAATATAGAATATTTTCCTGAAGCTTCTTTAATTTCATCGATTAATACTTTTTTTATTTTTATTTCAGGATATTTTTTCATCATTTCTTCTATTTTAGGTAATAGAACAGTACATACACTGCAATTGTTACTGCTAAAAAATATTAAAGCAAATTTATTTTTATTTATGAAATTATCAATTGATTTTAGTGAATTTAACATTTCTTTAAAATCCTCCTTGTATACTATTTGTTTGGTTTACATTTTATTTTTTATACATAATTTTAATTATGTAAACATAATTATGGCACAAATATGTTTAAATTGCAAATATATTTATTTTAATATATTATTTCAAAAATTTACATCAATATTAATTAAAATCACATATATTAAAACCCTAAGCTTATAAACTTCCTTTGTTAAATGATATTCTTTATTAACAAAATTCTAAGTTTAATGCATAGGGTTTTTACTATATTATTAAATTTTCATTAATATACAAATATCATATCACCTATTCTAGCTCTAATAGGCTTGGACCATAACCACTTATTTGTAGCACTTTTATCAAAGTAGTATAATGCTCCGTTACTTGGATCTATACCATTAAGAGCATCCTTTGCTGCTTTTACTGCTGTAGCTGTAGCTGGTTTATTAATCCAACCATTTTCTACTGGTGTAAATTGATAATATTTATCATCTTTTTGATATATTACTGATGTAATGGTGTTAGGAAAAGTAGAACTTTTTACTCTGCTTACAACTACTGCACCTACCCCAACTTGAGCATCATAAGGTTGATCTTGAGATTCTGCTGTTATTAACCTAGCTAAAATATCTAACTCAGCTTGAGTATAGGATATAACTGGCTTTGGTGTAATACTTTCAGTAGTTGGTTTTATTCCTGGTAAGTTTAATACATCACCTGGATATATGTAATTTCCCCATTTATTGTTAGCTTCTCTTAGAGAATTAAGAGATATGCCATATTTCTTTGCTATTAAATATAATGTGTCTCCTTTTACTACAGTATGTGTGGCACAAGAAACTTTTAATGTTTGTCCAGGATAAATTAAAGAGCTCTTTAATTTATTATTTGCCATTAGCTCATTACTTGTGGTATTAAACAATTTACCTATAGTATAAAGCGAATCGCCTGATTTAACCTTATAATTTGCTGCAAAAGCCACATTTGATATAGAAAGAGCTATTGTAGCAGACATAATTAATGTTTTTATAATTTTAAATTTTTTCATATGTTTCCCTCCATATTGCCTCCCAGGTTAGTTGTCGAGTTTGCGTAGAGGATCCCCTACTTAATATTAAGATTCACCCCAAAAAAATGTTCCTCGTACTCCTTTTGGAGATTCGGCTTATTTTACGGTTATTTTACAATATTTTTATAGAACTTGTCCATATTAAATTACTGGAAAAAAACGTGGAATATATTTCTTAAAAACAAATTATATATTAATCATATAAAAAGAAGATATACCTAATTATAAACAATATAGGCATATCTTCTTTTTATATGATTAATATATAATTTGTTATAATATTGTTATCTTATTTTATAATATATCTAAGATTTTTTATTCTAAGCATTTATAGAATTGTCTTTGCTTACATCTATGTTTTTTATTTTTCTCATAAATATTCCTAGAAGTACTAATGCAGTTAATATTCCTACAGGATATCCAATAGAAGCAGAAAGCTTAAATCCTTCTGGCGCCATTAAAATGTAACTTGTACAAACAGCTGTCATAAATACAGATGGTATTGTACATAACCAATGATTTTTTCTTTCCTTTGCCATATACATAGCTGCTGTCCATAATATTATAGCACCTAAAGTTTGGTTAGCCCATCCAAAATATCTCCATATTATATTAAAATCTATTCTTGTTAAAACAAAACCAACTACAAACATAGGAATACTTACCATTAATCTATTCTTCATAGGTTTTTGGTCATAATGTAAGAAATCTGCAACAGTTAATCTAGCACTTCTAAATGCAGTATCACCAGAAGTAATAGGACAAGCAACTACGCCTAGTATAGCAAGAGCTCCACCTGCTCTTCCAAGCCAAGTATTGCAAATTAAATTAACAAGCCAAGCAGCATTACCCTTGTGAGCTGCCATTTGAGCATTTAATCCAGCAGGTCCATTTATTGTTCCAAAGAAACACATAGCTGCTGCAGCCCAAACTAAAGCAACAATACCTTCTGCAATCATTGAACCAAAGAATATTTTCTTACCTTGGCTTTCACTAGTAATACATCTAGCCATAAGTGGCGATTGAGTTGAGTGAAAACCTGAAATAGCTCCACAAGCAATAGTTATAAATAGCATTGGGAATATTGGTGTTTTAACTGGATTAGGTTGCATATTTACCAAATTATCTGGAGTTAAATTAGGAATAGGTGCTCCTTTTATTATCATGTATCCACCTATACCAAAAGCCATAAATAATAGACATGCTCCAAATATAGGATATATTTTTCCTATTAATTTATCAATTGGTAGCAATGTAGCCACAATGTAATATGCAAAAACTAAGTATACCCATATAGTAACACTCTTACCAGTTAAAGTTCCTAAAAGACCTGCTGGTCCTTTAACAAATACAACACCTACTAGTATAAGAAGAACAACTGAAAAGCCTCTCATGAACTGTCTAATGTTATTACCTAAGTATTTACCAACAACTTCTGAAATACTTGCTCCATCGTTTCTTACTGATAACATTCCTGAAAAATAGTCATGAACAGATCCTATAAAAATACATCCAAATACAATCCATAAAAATGCTACTGGACCATACATAGCTCCTAAAATAGCTCCAAAAATTGGTCCAAGTCCTGCTATGTTAAGAAACTGAATCATGAATATTCTCCAACCTGACATTGGAATAAAGTCTACACCATCTTGAAGTCTAATTGCTGGAGTTTTAATACTATCATCTGCTCCAAACTTCTTTTCGATAAAAGAACCATAAATAACATACCCTAAAATAAGTGCTAATAATGATAATAAAAACGTTATCATAAAACTCCTCCTTTACTTATAGATAAAATTTACTTTAAATCTATTATAATACTATTAATATAAAAATAGTATTATAACTCATAAAATGCCTATATACATACATGAAATGCATTTATATAGGCATGAGAAGTAAAAATGTTTAAAATAAATAAAATATTTAGAATTTAGTTTATTTTTATTATATTTATGCTAATCATTTTTTAGGTAGTTAAATAATAAAAAACAATCTGTATAAAAATAATAAGCCTAGCATATAAAGAGAGTTTGTAAATAAATCATTTCATTAAGGCACTCTAAGAATAAAAAATAAAAAAACTCCTACCCAATTTATGCCCCGTCCTTGGGGCGGAAATTGGCTCGTCACGTCCTGTGACGAATTACGGAGTTTTTTTATTTTTAATTCTAAGAGTATCTAAAATTCATTCAAATTATTTACAAACTTTCTTTATGAGGTTGCCTTATTATTTTTATACATATTATTTTTAATTGTTTTTTATCTGTAAATTTTCTTAAGCATTTTTTGTTACACAATCTAATTATTATATATTCATTATTTCTTTAAATTTATGCACATTATTTCTGCTAACAGGTATTTTAGAATCTATTCCTTTTAATCTAAGTATAAAAGTATTATTAAACCAAGGAATTATTTCTACAATTTTATCCAAGTTTACAATAAAAGACCTATGAGTTCTAAAAAACTGTACTTGAGGCAACTTTTTTAAAAAATTTGAAATGCTTTCTTTAACTATAAAATTATCATTTTTTATGTATACTATAGTAGTTCTCTCTTTTGCCTCACAATAAAGAATATCCGAAGTATTTATAACTACTAATTTTTCATTTTTCCATAATGTGATTTTTTTACTTATACAAGAATTATTATTGCATTTTTCAAGATTTTTTAATGTATTTAATATTCTATCTTGAGAATAAGGCTTTAATATATAATCAAATGCATGAACTTCAAAAGCTTCTATGGCATATTCTTTATAGGCTGTTATAAATACTATTTTTGGTTTTTTATCAAAATTATTAATTATCTTTCCAAATTCCATGCCGTTTATTTTAGGCATACTTATATCTAAAAAAACTATGTCTACACTATTTTTTTGTAAATAATCTAAAGCAGTTAACGCATCCTCAAATTCTCCATCTATTTTTATATCACTAAAATTACTAATAAAATATTTTAATTCTTGTATTGATGGATATTCGTCATCTATAATTATACAATTCATTACATCACTCCTTTATTTTATAAACAATAAAATTAATACAAGTTCCTTTTTTTAATCTTTCAATATTTAAACCTTTGCCATAAAGTATTTTTAGCCTAGTGTGTACATTAATCATGCCTATTTTATTTTTTTGTGTTTTTCCATTGTACACAGACTTTATAACTTCTTTATCTATGCCTACACCATCATCTTCTATTGTTATTTTTACTCTATTTACATCTAATTTTTCTACTGTAATTTTTACTGTACCACCAGTGCTGTTTATCAAAATGCCATGTTTAATAGCATTTTCTACTATAGGTTGTATTATTAAACTTGGAATTTTAATATTTATATCATCATCTATTTTATAAATTACATTTAATTTTTTCCCAAAACGTGCTTTTTCAATTTCTACATAAGCTTTTACTTGCTCTAGTTCCCTATATATATCTACAAGTGTGTCTCCATACTCTAAGTTATACCTTAAATAAGTTGAAAGATTTATAATTAATTCCCTTGCTTTATCTGGATTTATTCTTATAAAAGAAGTTACTGTATTTAGTGCATTAAATAAAAAATGTGGATTTATTTGAGTTTGAAGTGCTTTAATTTCAGCTTTATTAGCCATTTCTTTAAATTTACTTATTTTACTAATTTCTAATTGAGTGGACATAATCTGTGATAATCCTACTGCTAAATTTTTCACTTTAGAAGTTATAAAATTTTCTTTAGAATAATATATTTCCAAAGCTCCAATAACTTTATTTCCATCTTTTAAAGGTGCTATTACCAAAGAATTTAAATCATAACAATTTACAAAACACTTCATTTCTTTATTGGTATTTAATATTAATAGTTCTCCATGTTTAATAACTTTTTTAATTACCATATCATTAACTTTACTACCTGCTTTATGCTCTTTTTCTCCTAATCCTACATGAGCCAAAACATATCCATTATTAATTATAGATACTGCTGAAGCATCTATATACTCTTTTATAATAGCACATACTTTATCATAAGAATCACTATTTATATCTCTAAAGTAAGGTAATGTTTTGTTTGCAATTTCAAGAGCAATTTGTGCTTGATTTGCTTCTATTCTATCTTTTTCATAAAATATATTTTCAATTAAAAGTATTAATATAGAAATTCCTATAGCATTTGTGAAACCCATAGGTATATATATACTCTTTACTATTTTAAATGCAGATGTAAGAGGTCTAGCTATTAAAAGTATTAATATCATTTCTAAGCTTTGCATTAATACTCCACCTAAAAGCCCCCAAGCCCATCTGTCTTTTTCTCGTGCCTTTGTATGCAGAAAACCTGCAAAAATTCCAGAAATTATAGTTGCAATAGCACAAGGTAATGTAGTTATACTATTAGAATATACAATAAACCTATGTATAGCAGCAATAATTCCAGCAGTAGTACCTACAAAGTAGCCACAGAGTATTCCTCCAGCCATTACACCTATTATTCTGGTATTAGCAATTGCTCCTTCTATTTCTGTTCCTATATAAGTTCCTAATATTCCAAAAGAACCAAAAACTAATGATAATATTATTAATTCTTCTTTATTAAACTCATCTTTTTGTATAATTTTTTTAAATATTTTAAGACGAGATAATATAAATGCAACTAGTATTATGTATCCTAGATTATTTATAAGATTTTTAATAACTTCTATCAACAAGCCTCAACCTTCCTTACTATAATTTATAGTACAAGTTTCACTATAAAGTAGTAATAACATCTACATTAATATTATATATTTTATTAATAATATAATCAAAAAATATTATATTACATAATATAAAAAAATTGCGATGCAATTTTTTTAGTTGGGAGTTAAGATTTAAGAGTTAAGAGTTTTAGAGAATTTTTCTCCATTAATATTACGAAAAATTTTTAATTTTATTAAGTGGAGTTTGTAGTAGCAAAATTCCAGTAAAAATAAAATTTTTACTGGAATTGTACTGCTAATTTCTATATTAATTATAGATTTTTTGATGCAGGAAAGAAATATTCCTTAATTGACATTTTTCAATTTTCAATTGTTAAATGTCAAATATCAAATAATACTGTACTATAAAAAATAACTGTTTTTTGTTATTAATTATATTTAGCTAAATATTTATTTTTATAATTTATTATTTTTCTTAAGGCATATACTAGATAATCTATCTCATCAAAAGTATTGTATAATGAAAAACTTAGCCTTACCATACCAGGTCTTCTTCCATGTTCCTCCATCATTTTAATGGTTTTTTCAATAGGCACATTTAATAATTTTTGAATATATGGTTGTGCACAGAAACATCCACTTCGTACTGCTATACCAAATTCATAAGAAAGTATCTTAGATAAAGTTTCATGATAAATGCCATTTATATTAAATGGCACTATTCCTACGCAATTATTACAATTATCACAATATAACTTAACTTCAGGAATAGATTTAAGTGAATTGTAAGCATAGTGCAATATGCTTTTTTCATATTCTTCAATTAAATTCATATCAAGTTTTTGTAAAGTATTTATTGCTGAAACTAAAGCTACAGCACCTATAACATTTGGAGATCCTGCTTCATCTTTATCAGGAGTAGATGCCCATTTAACAAAATCATGAGTTACTACATCTACTGTACCTCCTCCACAATAATCAGGATTACAACTATTAAATTCATCTTTTGATCCTATTAACACCCCTATTCCAAAAGGAGCATACATTTTATGAGCCGAAAAAGCTAAATAATCTATATGACTATCAGAACATTCATCTCCCATATAAATTGGAGAATGAGGTACAAACTGTGCTCCATCTACTAATAATTTACTTCCATATTGATGAACAATTCTTGCAATATCATATATTGGATTTTTATAGCCAGTAACATTAGAAGCTCCTGTAACTGTTACTAAAACAACTTTTCCTCTGTATTTTTTAAGTTTATATTTTAAATCCTCTATTGAAAGTCTTCCATATTTATCTACATCCACATATTTTATATTAAACTTTCTCCAAGGTAAATCATTAGAGTGATGTTCCATTGTAGTAGAAATAACTATTCCACCTTTATATTTATCATAAAGCATATTTGATAACTTATTTATAGCTTCTGTAGTATTTTTTACAAATATTATAGAAGCCTTACGAGCATCAATTTCTACAAAATTTGCTACGGATTCTCTTGCATCATCATAAGCTTTAGTAGAAATTTGAGATTTTATTCCCATTCCTCTATGAATAGAAGAATAATAAGGTAAAAAACTCAACAAATCTTCAACAACAGATATAAAAGGTGGAGTAGTAGCTGCGTTGTCAAAATTTACATACTTTACATATTGACCGTTAGCTATTTTAATAGGAGTATCAGCTCCTACTATTAATTTTCTATAATTAAACACTTTAACCACCTTAACCCTTCTATTTATATATATTAAATTGTGTGGTTAAAAGTAACTAAAAATCTCATAAAAATCTTAATATTAATAAACTTTATGTAAATGCGGCGAAAATTTATTAATATAAGGATTTTTATGAGATTTAAAAATTTAATTTTTTTCAGACTGGCTTTGTTCTAGAGCTGCTATTGTCAAAAGTATACCTCCTACAGCTACTACAAAATTTCCTAACACATTTAGTTCATCTGGTGTTTTATCTTTAGCCATTCCTAAAGCTATAGTGGTTGCGAGAACAGCAATTTCACAAGAATCTAGTGATTCTAAATCTATCATAATATCACCTCTTTATTTAATATGAAAAAGGCAATATTAATATACTGTTTTAAATATAATAATTTTATTTTTTATTTAAAATTTTATCTGGAACACCTATTTTCCCTATATCATGAACATGGGCTGCTATATGAATAATTTCTAATTTCTTTCCTTTTATACCTAAATATTTACTTAAAACATGAACCATATTTGCCACTCTTTCTGAATGTCCCTTAGTATATAAATCTTTAGCCTCAAGAGCAGTAACTAAACTTTCTATAATATCATGGTACAATTCTTCTTCTTTTACTTGAGAAAAGACTTTTTTTATCATGTTAAACCTCCTTTAAAGAAAATGATTTTCATTTTCAATTATAGTGTTTAATTTGTTTAATGTAAACCTAATGTATTGAAGATAAAAAATAATTGATATAATTTGCAGATAGAAAATAATTAAAAATAAGCTATATAAAAATAATAAGCAAGGTATTATAAAGAGAGTTTGTAAATAATTTGAATGAATTTTAGAGACTCTTAGAATAAAAAATAAAAAAACTCCGTAATTCATCACAGGACGTGATGAGCCAATTTCCGCCCCAAGGACGGGGCATAAATTGGGTAGGAGTTTTTTTATTTTTTATTCTTAGAGTCTCTTAATGAAATGACTTATTTACAAACTCTCTTTATAATACCTTGCTTATTATTTTTATATAGCTTATTTTTAATTATTTTCTATCTGCAAATTATATCAATTATTTTTTATTCAACAACCTATATATATAGTTAAAATTGTTCTGGTATATATACATCATCTATATTTAAACATTCATCATAGCTACATCTCATTTTATCTTTTCCTCTGCATAAGTTTATAGTTAATATATAATTATATTTTATAGCATGTTTTATTTCATCTGTTAATATGTGGAATACTAAATCTCTACAACTTCCATAAGGAAGTCCCATCATTATTAATCTATATTTTTCCACTGCAGCTAATTCTCCAAATAAAGCATCTTTTATTCCTTCAATATAACTCTTAGGTTTTTCTTCTTTATCATATTTATTGCATTTATCATACTTTTTATGTCTATAATCCTCATCTTGTATGTTTTGTCCAGTATAGCATCTATAAATTTCTTTAAACCATTTTCTATGATCTCTTTCATTGTCTCTTATGGAAGTAATTATTTCCTTTTGTTCTTTAGTTGGAGCCATTTTAATTAAGTTTTGATATTCCATTTCATCTTTTTTTTCACCTTGTACTGCTTCTTTTATTAAAGATAATGCTCTTTTAAATATTTCATTTTTACAATAATTCACTCCATATTTCATGCCTTGTTCACCCATGTGTTCACTCATCATATAATTCATTTACTTTCCTCCAATATTTAATTTGTACACAATGCTATTATATGAAAAACAGGTTTTTATGTTACATAAAAAATATGCTGCTAACTTTTTTAACAGCATACTTTTTATGTAAGTTTATTATTAATAATAATTTTCTAATTTATTTATTTTATTTTTTAAAATTTTACTATTTTTTCATTACCAGCAATTACATTTATGCCCATAGTTCCATTAGCTTTTTTCATTTCATAAGTAATAACATTACCTCCTGCTTCTTCTTCTATTTTTTCTGCTTGCATAGCACCTACTTCTTTTGCCCAAGATTTTACTTTTTCTAAAGTTTCTTTTAAATTTAAATTTTCCATAATAACAACCTCTTATATAATTATTTTATACTAATTAAAATTATATTTTAATTTTGTTTATTAATCTATCTACACATTGCTTATCTTTCAATTTATCTGATTCATATATTGTATGATGCATAACATAAATATTATCTTCACTAGTATTAGTCATTTGTTTTTTTATAACATTATCTATAGGGCAATGTACTATAGTCCATAAAGATTTATTATTTTTCTTACTTTTTGAATTTTTATATCTATGAATTTTGAAGTTGTCCTTATCATAAATCTTTTTTCCTTTTAGACCTTTAATATAAATAACTATCCTAGTTCCAGTGTATTCACCTGTTTCCTTAATATACTGTTTTATTATGTGTATATGCGAACGCCTTTTATTTGAGTATTTCATTAAATCACCACTTAATAATTACAGATTATATTTGATTCTATCCTAAATTCTTTAAAAATATTCAATTAATATCCCCCTACAAATCTTATAAAATCAATAAACCAGTGAAAGGCTATAGCGCATTCCAAATCTCTTTTATATTGTAGATACGCCATTGGAAGTCCAAATAACAAACTAGTAGATATAAGTAGGAAAATAGCATTTAATGGCGCTAAAATCCAAAGTTGTGAAAAATGAACTAAGCTATGAGGTATAACACCAAAGAACATACTTATTACCATAACCCATTTAGGTTGAAATTTATTAGATAATACAGCTATAAATACATTCATTACAAAAAATCTAAAAATTATCTCCTCTGCAATTCCTGGTTGTAATGCAAAAAAAGCTGACATTATAGGGTTTTCCCATTTAGGTGATCCTACTACTATTCTAAAGTAAATAAAATTTGTTATACATAAAGGTATGCTAAATATAATTCCTATAATTACTGATGATAGAGATTTCTCAAATTTTTTATCAACTAGAGAACATTTAATACTATTTTTTTCTTTTGATAATAAACATCCTCCTATAAATGTACAAAATAAAATAACAGCTTCCTGTATGCCAGTAATTAAATCTGCTCTTTTTATAAGGCTTGTACAACTAATTAAAGTAAGTATTAATCCTATAACTACATAATTTATTTTTATATTCTTATAATATTTAGCTATAACTATTACAGCACCTATTCCAATTATATATTCTGTCCATGTCCAAGTTCTAATCATAAAATTATACTCATTTTTAGACATAGTTACTATAATTGATAAAACATATGTAAGCATAAATATTCCAAAAATGATTATGGGAAATAAAAAATTTTTATAATTTATATTTTGTTCCTTCACTTTAACTATAATATCATTCATTCTTGTCTTCATAAGTAATTCTCCTTTAGTTAATTATCATTATATTTTAAACTTATTTATTATTTTCATATTTAAGTATTAACTTAACATTATATTTTTCTGTTTCATTAAGTTCTTCATCTGTACCTTTGAAACTAGCATCAAGTTTATACCATGTTTTACTGTTAAAATAACTTTTATATGGTTCTGTTTGAAATATGTATCCATGTCTTGCAAATATCTCGTTTCTCGCAAGACTAAGAGTTTCTTTACTCAAAGATTTTAATTCAGAATCTGTAGGTTTTATATTGCTACTTGTATCTTCTTGTGAACTTATATTTTCACCTTTATTAGATTTTGGCACTTTAGAAACATTTATATTGTTATTTTCAATTTTAGTTGAATTGAATTTTTTCATATAAACATAATATGAACCAAGTCCTACTGTTAAGGCATTTCAACAACTCCTTTATTAATCATTCCTACTTTACTTACAAGAGTATTTAATATTATTTTACCATAATTTTTACTTTGATCATATATTTGGATAGTATGGTTATATATTAACTAATATAGTATTTATGTATTCACTTACTTTCATTCTTTCTTCATAAACCCAATCTTTATCAAAATTCAAGCCAAAATTTTTAGAAAATGAATAGTATAAATTTATCCTTTGATAATATAATTCCAATTCATTAAGTTCTTTATATCTATATGTTGGTTTAGTTATAAAATCTTTCTTAGCTATAAAAACTTCATCTACATAATTTAAAAATGCAGACATCATTTCATTATCTGTAACATCAAAAGGTATTCTAATTAATTTCCACTTAATTATTTCATCTAATTTATACTTTTTTAAATTATCTAATATTATTAAATATTCCGCTACATCCATTTTTCTATAAAAAGGAACTTTCTCTTGTCTTGTACTCCAAAGAGCTAATTTTTCTCTAAGAGGAAGGCTTTTAACTTTTAATATAGCTTCACTAGGTCCTATTACCGCTTCTTCAATATTTCTATCTTCTGATATAATCATTTCTTCTAAGAATTGTTGAGTATTTCCATAAGAAGCTACATATCCTACATCATAAATACCTTTTCTTCCAGCTCTACCTCCAATTTGTTTTACTTCTTGAGAAGTTAAATATCTTATCTCATTTCCATCAAATTTTTTCATATTCATAAGTACTATTCTTCTTATAGGTAAATTTACTCCCATTCCTATGGCATCTGTAGTAATTAAAATCTCACTTTCTTTATTTACAAATTGCTCATATTGTTTTCTTCTAACTTCTGGAGGCAAATCTCCGTAAATCAAACTAGACTTTATTCCTAAATTAGAATAATGACTAGCTAATTTTAGTACTCTTTTTTTAGAAAATACTACAAGAGCATCTCCTACTTGAGCATCTTTATAAGAAAAAGCTTTATATTCTATTTCAAGAGGAATGTTTCTTTTGTATTCCTTAAATTCTAATTCATCACCGCAATCCTCTATTATATCAAATAATATTTCTTTGGCATTTAATGCACCACATATATGTATTTCTCTGCATTTTAATCCTAAAAGAGCTCTAGTCCAAGCATCTCCCCTTTGTTCATCTTGAATCATTTGAATTTCATCTATAACTGCTATATCATAATTTTCATTAATATCTAATTTTTCAATAGTACAAGATGTATGTTTCGCATCCTCTACTAACATTTCTTCTTCTCCAGTAATTAAATTGCATTTAACTCCTTCATTATTTAGCTTTTCAAAATTTTCTAAAGCCAATATTCTAAGAGGAGAAAGGTATACGCCCTTAGTAGCTTTTTTAAGCCTTTCCATAGCATTATAAGTTTTTCCTGTGTTTGTTTCTCCTAAATGAAGAAAGAATTTTCTTTTTATTTTTCTAGCATCACTAAATTCATCTTTTGGGTTTTCTGGAAATACCCTATCAAATTCTTTAGATACCATTTTAGGTATATGTTTAGAAATTAATACACTTATAATACCTGATCTTAAATAAGTTTCATAATTATTCTCTAGTATTTCCTGGAAATTAAAATTTGTATCATTTTTCTTATTATAACCCTCTATAAGTCTTTCAGATATATAGTTTAAAAGTTCTAAGTATCTTTCATAAACTAATTTATAATCTCTAATATTAGCAGTTTCAAATTGTCTTAGTTGTTTTAATTTTTTTCTAACTGTCGCTTCATGTTCCCAAAGGTTGCCTGTCTTTGTGCTCTTTACTATATCTTCTATTTGATATATTTGATTTTTTATCTTTCTAAAATTTCTCTCCATTGTTCTCTTTTTCATTTAACTCTCTCCAAACCTTTTTATAATACGTCTTTTCATATTATATGTTATTTTGAAGATTTATAAAATACAAATAATAATTAAAATTAATTATTACTATATGTTGTTAACTACTTTATAGTATAAAATAAATAACAATATATTATATATAATAAATATAAGTTTTGGAAATAAATAAAGAAATAATTATAGTTACACAAAACTATATATACTTCTAACAATTATTAACAGCAGTTTATTTCTATAACTAAAAAACCTTCATTTTATATAAATGAGGGTTTTTTAGTTATAGTAATCCTATTTTAAAATTTTTTTATTATATCCAAGTTTTCCTTCTTTAAATTCTTTTTTGTATTTATCTATATTTTTTAAAATTTCATCTGTACTAGATATTTGAGAATCAAGTATCTTATTATAATTTGAGAAATCTTTTTTCATATTATTGTGTGGTTTCTTATCCATTTCTCTTATGTCTAGTTGAACATCTAACATTTTAGTTATATAAAATTTTCCATTTATCTTTTTAACTTCGAATTCATACTCATCCTTAGCACTAGATACCACATCAGATGAAATTATTTTAAATTCAACATCATAATTACAAGCTATAAAATAGGTATTGTCATACGATGGTTGAACTTTTTTTATAGTTAATTCACTTTTATAACTTGGTATCTTAATATCTATAAATTTAAACCACTCTACTTTAAATTCATTAGTTTTATTAAGTAATTCAAGTAGCTTTTGATTTTTAACAACATTATTATAATCTACAGCTTTTCCTGTTTTCATTATTTCATAACTCTGTGATATAACAATATTCATCTTTTCTTTAATGTCTAATATATCCGTTTGTGATAAATCTTTAGCTTTATTAGCAATACATTTTTTGTCTTTTATATGTATTCCAATAAAACCTAAAACTATTATTAATATAATACTTAAAAATAATATATTTTTTTTTTTTAACATATATATTCACCTACTTTAAATATTCTATAAATATTATAACTTAATATTACATTAATTGATATCTTTTCTATATTAGTAGAAACATTAAATATATTTTCTATGATTGTATACTTTTTAATTTCTTAGAAAGCATTTTATATAAACTTTATTAAATGTTTTGTTATAATGGAGTATATAACTATATAAAGAGGTGTTTAAAATAGATAGGATTGAATTTTTATCTTATTTAAAAGATAATTGTAATATAAATTTAACAAGAGAACAAGAAGATGTGGTGTTTAACATTAAAGGACCTATGGCTGTAGTAGCTGTACCTGGTGCTGGTAAAACTGCTACATTAATTTGTAGAACTGCAAATTTAATATTAAATCATAATGTAAATCCTAAAAGAATATTAGGACTTAGTTTTAGTAAAGCTTCTGCTATGGATATGCGACACAGATTTAAAAGTTTTTTTGGTAACATAGTAAAAGAAGCTGTAGCTTTTTCTACTATACACAGTTTTGCTTATTACGTAATAAATAATTATTCTTTTCGAAGAAACATAAGATATACCATAATAGAATCTAAGAATTCTCCAGTGAATAAAGTTGTTTTATTAAAAAACATATACACTAAATATAATAATGATTTTATAAATGATGATAAATTAGAGGAATTGTCTAGCTTTATAGGCTATTTAAAAAATATAATGGTATCTATGGAAAATACAACAAACTATAAAGATGAATTTCCTGTACCTAATTTTATGAAAATATATAAAGAATACGAACTGTATAAAAGCAAAAATAATTTATTAGATTTCGATGATATGTTAGTTAAATGTTATGAAATACTAAATAATGATAAAGATATATTAAACTTTTATAGAAACTTATATGATTATATAGAAGTGGATGAGTGTCAAGATACTAGTAAAATTCAGCAAGAAATAATAAAAATTATTGCAAAACCCAAATTTAATTTATGTATTGTAGGTGATGATGACCAAAGTATTTACTCTTGGAGAGGAGCTTTTGCTGAGGGATTATTAAACTTCAAACAACAATATCATAAAAATGGACAAGTATTTTTTATGCAACAAAACTTTAGAAGTACTAGTAATATAGTAAATACCTCCAATGAATTTATTAAAATGAATAAAAATAGATATAGTAAAGAGCTATTTACAGAAAATGAAGATGGCAATAAAATCAATTTTATCAATCCTTCAGATGAATATGCTCAAATAGACTTTTTAGTAAAAGAATTAAAGGAAAAAGGTAATTTAAAAGAAACAGCAGTGCTTTTTAGAAATAACATTTCTTCTATTCCTTTAGTGGATAGACTTATAAAAGAAGATATTCCCTTTTACATAAAAGACTCTGTACCCTCATTTTTTAATAGTTGGGTAATTAAAGATATTTTATCTTTCTTTCAATTGTCCTTTGATTTAACAAATGTAGATGCTTTTGAAAGAATATATTATAAAATGAAAAGCTATGTTAAGAAAAAAGATTTGGACTTATTATATAATAGAAAAGTTAAAGAAAGTGTTTTCAAAACCCTTTCTAGTCATTCAAGTTATTCTTCCGCTGAATATAGATTAAAATCCTTCGAAGAAAAATTTATGAAATTATCAGATCTACCAGCAGATGAAGCTATAGATTTTATAAGATTTCAATTAAATTATGAAGATTATATGATGGATTACTGCGAAAAGTTTAAATACAATATAGATAACATACAAACAGTATTATCTATTTTAACTATGATATTATCTTCCTGTACAAGTCTTGCAAATGTAGAAGATAAGTTAAATTTATTAAAAGAAAAAATGGATATTAGTAAATTTAAAAATAAATTTAATGGAGTAACTTTATCTTCAATGCATAGTTCTAAGGGATTAGAATTTGATACAGTTTATGTAATAGACTTAATTGAAGATGTATTCCCTTCTCCCCATAGTAAAGAAAAAGCTGATAAAGGAGATAAAAGTTTATTGGAAGAAGAAACTCGCTTAATGTATGTGGCCATAACTCGTGCAAAAGATAATCTTTATTTACTAAACCCTGCTAAAAGAAATAACAGAAAATGTCCTCCTTCCTCCTTTGTGCAAAGGCTTTATAACATAGTTTATAAACGGTCTGATAAAGAAGAAGTTAAACCTATAAATAGTGGTGTTGAACTTATTCCTTTAGAGGAAGGTATGAGTATAGAACATATGTTCTTTGGTGTAGGAAAGTTAATAAATATTGATGGGGATGTTCTTTCTATAAACTTCGGAAATGGTCTTATTAAGAAGCTTTCTTATAAATTATGTTGTGATAAACATTTGATTGAAGTGTTGTAGGAAATAAGTGAATGTATATAGCTTTTACATTCACTTATTTAACTAATAAGATATTACTCCCTATTTTAAAGAATCTTAATTATAAAATTTTATTTTTAAAAAATACTAATGCTATTTTTATACTAATTAATTTTTGATAATATTTCAATCCAATTTTCAGGAAATCCAATTAAATCTAAATTTATATAATTGCTATATTCATTTATTAATCCTTGCAAATTTATAAAAAATTTATTCCATGCTTTTCTATCAGCAATCAAATGATTCATAGCAACAATATAGGCAAAAATCTGCTTATTATTCAAACTGTATTCTTTATATTCCTTTTTTATTTTAATTATAGGGAATATTGTATTATAAATCCTTCCATAATGAGCACATTGATTCCTTATATGTGTTAATGATTGCAACCACGTATTGACCAATATTGGATTAACTTTACATAAGTTATTTTTAATATAAGTTCTATCCTCTGGAAGCATATTAGAATATAGCTTGGACAGCATTCCGAATGACATTATTTCAGTAGCAACCCATATAGGTAGTTTGCCTTCATATTTTTGATTATGATGCCTAATAAAAAGTTTATTTGAATTATTATTTTTCTCTCTTTCTAAATTCAGTAAAAATCTTTTATGAAAACTATCATTTATAAAATTATTTCTATCTAAATATCCACAAGTTCCGTATTTTATTGCTAGTGTATATGCTACATATGTTCTAAATGATATTTCTATATTTCCTAAAATGTTTGTTAATAAATTTCTAAATTCTCTATCAAAGGTATATATTGATGAAATTTTTTCAAATGTTGTCCCTTCAATATATGAGTCATCTTCTTTTTTATATGGTAAAAGATATGCTGTAAACCTATAATAATTAACATTTCTTAATATAAACTTGGCATACTCTAAGTTATTAATTATCATTCCTCTGTTTTTAAGTATTTCTATTTGCTCTTGAAAAGTTTTAGGTTCTTTTAAATTTACCACTAAAACACATCCTTTGTTTATAAATAAAAAACCCACTAAGCAAATTGCTCAGTGGGTATAAACTTTCGTCCCGCCTATTTGAGCATTTTCAAAGAGGCTTGGCAGGTTCTTTTAAAAACAAACGTCTCGTACATTTGAGCATATTTTTAAAACATAGGCTTTACGAGTTCTGTATGAATATGATACTATAAAAATGCATATTTGTATACCCATTTTAAACATCATAATAATACGCTATATAGTATTATCTTTTTCTAACACCTTATATCTAACCTTATCTATTTATATATAATTATATTAATTAATATTTAAGTACATTAATATATTAGTCATAGTTACTCATTACTCCTATATAAAAATTAATTTTTTTATTCTTTTAATTTCTTCCTTTTAAGCAATTCTTTTATTTACATCACTAATAATAATATTTTTAGAGATCCATATCATTTAATATATCTCTAAGTTCCTTTAATTCCTCAGCTGATAAGGTAATTCCTTTGCCCATCTTTTCGTGATTTGGTGCCCAATCTCTTAAATCATATTTAGGAGTTCTTCCATTCCAACTAACTAAATTTAATTCTTTAGTCCATCCTTTTGGTGATTCTGATACAACACCTAGGTTTTCTTTAATTTCATATTTTATATCTGCCATTTAAATTCCCTCCAAATTTAAAATATAATTTCACTATATTCCTACGTACTTCCTTTTTTAATTTAAATACATTATATCATATTAACTAATAAAATTAATTTTATATATAATTTGCTGAATAAAAACAGTAAACTTTATTCTTTGGCTTACTGTTTTTAATTATATTATCCCTCCATTAAAACATTGTATATTGCTTTGCCTGGAGGAACTATAGGATATACACTTTCGTCTTTATCTATGTTGCATTGAATAAATACAGGTTTTTCCCCTAAACTTGCTTTGTTCAAAACTTCATTTAATTCACCCATATTATTAGCACAATGTGCTTCTATGCCATAAGCTTGTACTAATTTTACATAGTCTACAAAATTGTTATCTGTTTCTGAGTATCTACCTCCGAAAAACATTCTTTGCCATTGTCTTACCATGCCTAAAACTGTATTATTTATTAAAAGTATAGTTATTGGTATATTGTATTTTGAAACCGTAAATAATTCATTACTGTTCATTCTAAAACTTCCATCCCCAGTTACTAATAAAACTTGATCCTTATTATTACCTATTTTTGCCCCTATCGCTGCTCCAAGTCCAAATCCCATGGTTCCAAGTCCACCTGAAGTTATAAAACTATGTGAATGATTAAATTTCCAGTATTGTGCCGTCCACATTTGATGTTGTCCTACGTCTGTAGCTACTATAGCATTTTCCCCTAGTTTATTATTAAATGCTTCTAATATATTTTTAGGATGGAACTTTTCCTTGGAAATATTTTGAATTTCCCATTTTTCTATAGTTTTTCTCCATGATTTGTGATTATTTTCTTTTATGTTTTCACCAAGTTTTGCTAATGTAAATTTTAAATCCCCGAGTAATGAAAAATCTGCATTTACATTTTTATCTATTTCACTAGAGTCTATGTCTATATGAACTATTTTAGCTTTCGATGCAAAGTCTTCAGAGTCCCCAATTACCCTATCACTAAATCTAGCACCTATTGCTAAAAGCAAATCACAATTTGCTACTGCCATATTGTTTTCTTTAAATCCATGCATTCCCACAAGTCCTAATGAAAGTTCATGATTTCTATTAACACTTCCAAGCCCCATTAATGTGCTTACCACAGGTATATCTCCTTTTTCTGCAAAAGCCAAAAGTTCTTTTGAAGCATTGGAAATATTTACTCCTCCACCAGCATATATAACTGGTTTCTTTGAATTGTTTATAATTTCTATTACTTTTTCCATTTCATTATTCTTCTTAAATTCACATTGATTGTGTTTAAAATTTTTATAATTTCTCATATCAAAATCCCATTCTGCTAAAAATACATCTTTAGGTACATCAATAAGTACTGGACCTGGTCTTCCTTCTCTTGCAATTTTACAAGCTTTATGTAGTACTTCTGGTATATCTTTTACATCTCTTATTAAAAAATTATGTTTTGTAACAGAAAAAGTTATTCCTGTTATATCAACTTCTTGAAAAGAATCTTTTCCTAATAAATCTGTAGATACTTGTCCACTTATTACTAGTAATGGTGAAGAATCCATATATGCTGTAGCAAGTCCTGTAACAGTATTGGTAGCACCTGGACCTGAAGTTACAAAGCAAACACCAATTTTCCCAGTGCTTCTTGCATATCCATCTGCAGCATGGACTGCACCTTGTTCATGGGCAGTTCTTATATGCTTAAAATCTTTATCACCATATAGTGCATCATATAAAGGTATAACCGCTCCACCGGGATACCCAAATAATGTGTCTACTCCTTCTCTTTTTAAACATTCTAATAAAAGTTTTGCCCCCTTCATTTATTACACCTCCATTAACGTTTTAATTACATACTGCTCCTTTTGAGGCTGAGCTTACCATTTTTGAATACTTTTTTAAATATCCTGTAAGTTCTTTTTTCCTTAATTTTAGTTCTTTCTTTCTAGATTTTAATTCTTCATTTGAAACTAAAAGTTCTAATTCTCCCCTTTCAATATCTATCCTTATTAAATCCCCATCTTTTACTAATGCTATTGTGCCTCCTTCTAAAGCTTCTGGGGAAACATGTCCAATAGCTGCACCTCTAGTCCCTCCAGAAAATCTACCATCTGTTATTAAAGAAACATCTTTATCCAGTGCCATTCCTGCCAGTGCTGAAGTTGGAGTTAACATTTCCCTCATTCCTGGTCCTCCTTTGGGACCTTCATATCTTATAACTACTACATCTCCCTTTTTGATTTCTCCTCCTATAATTGCTGTTACTGCGGATTCTTCTGAATCATATACTTTTGCTTTGGAAATAGTTTTCATCATTTTTTCATCTACTGCAGATTGTTTAATTACTGCTCCCTCTGGTGCTAAATTCCCCTTTAGAACCTTTATTCCCCCTGTTGTGCTATATGGATTTTCAACATCTGCAATAACTTTTTTATCCCCTTTAACTACTGTTTCTAAGTTTTCTTTGATTGTTTTAAGAGATACCGTTTCTATATTGGTGTAAAGTAAGCCAGCTTTTGAAAGTTCCTTCATTACAGCAAGTACACCTCCTGCTCTATGAAATTCTTCCATGTGATAATGTCCTGCTGGACTTAGTCTACATAAATTTGGAGTTTTTTCACTTATACTATTTATTTTATCTAAATTAATTTCTACCCCAGCTTCTTTAGCTATAGCTGTTAAATGAAGTACTGTATTTGTAGAACAGCCTAGAGCCATATCTACTGAAAGTGCATTTTGAAATCCTTCTTTTGTCATTACTTCTCTTGGAAGTTTATTTTCTTTTATAAGTTTCATAATTTGCATTCCTGTTTTTTTAGCAAGTCTCTTTCTTTCAGAATAAACTGCTGGAATTGAAGCATTTCCTGGTAATGCCATACCTAGAGCTTCTGTCATACAATTCATTGAATTGGCAGTAAACATTCCTGAACAAGAACCACAAGTAGGACAAGCACTTTCTTCTAATTCTTTTAATTCCCCATATTCCATAACTCCACTACAAACTTTTCCTACTGCTTCAAAAACTGTGGTTAAATCCGATTTATTTTCCCTATGATTTCCTGCAAGCATTGGTCCTCCGCTAACCACTATAGCTGGAATATTTAATCTTGCAGCTGCCATTAACATTCCCGGCACTACTTTGTCACAGCTTGGTATTAAAACCAAACCATCTAATCCATGTGCCTTTGTCATAATTTCTATGCTATCTGTTATTACTTCTCTACTTACAAGTGAATATTTCATCCCTTCATGATTCATAGAAATTCCATCACAAACTGCTATGGTTGGGAACTCTAAAGGAGTTCCCCCAGCAATTAATATACCTTTTTTAACAGCTTCTGCAATTTGTCTAAGTTCTATATGTCCTGGAACTATTTCATTAAAAGAATTTACTACACCAACAAAGGGTTTATTTATTTCTTCATCTGTAAGTCCTGTTGCTTTTAAAAGAGCTCTATGGGGTGCTTTAGTAACACCATATTTTACTTTTTCACTATTCATATTATCACCCCTATTTTTTTATCCAAGACATCATTTTTCTTAAATTTTTACCTACTTCTACAAGCGGATGTTCAATTTCTCTTTTTCTAAAAGCTGTAAACATTGGTCTATTTAATTTGTTTTCCAATAACCACTCTCTTGCAAATTTACCATTTTGGATTTCTTCTAATACATTTTTCATTTCTTCTCTAGTATCTTCATTTACTATTCTTCTTCCCACCATATAGTCCCCAAATTCTGCAGTGTCGCTTATACTGTAACGCATTTTTTCAAATCCACCTTCGTAAAGTAAATCTACTATAAGTTTCATTTCATGTAAGCATTCAAAATATGCTATTTCTTTTTGATAACCTGCATTAACTAAAGTATCAAAACCTGCTTTTATAAGTTCTGTGATTCCTCCACAAAGTACTGCTTGTTCACCAAATAAATCTGTTTCTGTTTCTTCTTTGAAAGTTGTTTCTAGAACTCCTGCTCTAGTAGCTCCAATTCCTTTAGCATAAGCTAATGCTAATTCTTTAGTAGTTTTTGTATAATCTTGATATACTGCAATTAGTGATGGTACTCCTTGACCTTCTTCATAAACTCTTCTAACTAAATGTCCAGGTCCTTTAGGTGCAACCATAAATACATCTACAAATTCTGGTGGAACTATTTGATTAAAGTGAATATTAAATCCATGAGCAAAAGCAAGTGCTTGTCCTGGTTTCAAATATGCTTTTACTTTTTCCTCATAAACCTTCTTTTGAACTTCATCTGGAAGTAGCATCATAACTACATCACTTTCTTTTACTGCTTCCTCTACATTTTTTACTTTTAAACCTGCTTCTTCAGCTTTTTTCCATGATTTACTTCCCTCATATAAACCAACAACTACATCAACACCACTATCTTTTAAATTTAATGAATGAGCATGTCCTTGACTTCCGTAACCAAGTACTGCTACCTTCTTTCCTTTTAATAATTCTAATTTTGCATCCATTTCATAATACATTTTCACCATAATAAAAACCTCCTAATTTTTAGAAATATTTCAAATATTACAAATATTAATTTTAATTTAATACTTCAATTTCATTTAAATCTTGTAATTTAGATAAAAAACTCACAATTGAATCTTGTTTATGTTTATCTTCAAACTCTATTTTTAAATCTACCCTATTTTCTTTTAAAGCCTCCATGTTAATCTTTTTAACAGCAAACTCTTTTCTTCTTAAATAATTTGCAACTCTTACAAAACTGTCAATTCCTTGATTAAGTGTAGCTTGTATCACCATGATATTACCTCCTTTAAAATACATATAAGTTTAAAATTAACATTATAAAGTTATATAATTACACGCTTTTAGGACTGCTCTGCCCTAAAATTTATAAAAGTTAATATTCTATTTTGGACGAAATTACTTTTTTCTGGCCAGATAAAAAAGTATAAAAAAAATCTTTCGCCTTTATAAACATACATTTTATATATGCTTATAAGGACGAAAGATACTATCTCCGCGGTACCACCTTAATTGTAATTATAAATTATAATTACCTCTCATTTTCAGGTCGACTTAGAATAAAACACTTCTTAGTGAACCCTAACCATATAACGCTGGTATACGTCATTGTTTACTAGATTAATCTTTCAACTAGATACTCCGGAGTGATCATTATATATTCACATTAATCCAACTCTCAGCAAATGTTGGTTCTCTGTAATTAATAGCAAGAATATTTTTATCTCCATCATCGCTTTCCTTATTTGTTTGTTAACTTGTGAATAATTATATTTCCATTCTTTTAATTTGTCAATACTTTTTTTGAAAATTTTTAAAATAAATTTGTTTTTATCATTAATTTCACTATTTCCATACTTTTAATTCATTTACTACATTAGATTTTTATATTTAATAAATATAAATAAATTTTTCATATTCTAAATTTAAAGCTATTTCTTGACATGCACCATATAATAATGCTATTATAATTGTGAAAAGTAAATATATAATCTTCAGGGTAGGGTGTAAATCCCGACCGGCGGTAATTCGGTTAATTCCGTTAGCCCGCGAGCGTTAAGCTGACTCTTGGTGAGATTCCAGGGCCGACAGTAAAGTCTGGATGAAAGAAGATGATTAGATAATGTTATCTATTTTATAGGTGATTTATGTGAGTATTCAGTTCCCTGAAATTATATTTCAGGGAACTTTTTATTTGGTAATCAATATACTTTAGGAGGGTTTTATTATGAAGAATAATGTAAACAGACTTGTAAAATTATCAGTACTTTCAGCTTTGGGACTTTTACTTATGTTACTTGTAAGATTTCCCATTATTCCAACAGCACCTTTTCTTGAGTACGAACCAGGAGATATTCCAATTTTAATAGGAACCTTCTTATTCGGACCTAAAAGTGGACTTATAATAACAGCTATTGTTTCACTAGTACAAGGCTTTACAGTAAGTGCTGGCAGTGGATGGATTGGAGCTTTAATGCATCTTATTGCTACAGGAAGTATGGTAATTGTAGCAGGAACTATTTATAAAAAAATGCATACTCTTAAAGGTGCAATTATTGCTTTAGTATGTGGTTCTTTAACTATGACTCTTGTAATGATTCCACTAAACTTAGTTTTCACAACAATGTTCTTAGGAGTACCACTTGCAGCAGTTAAATCTATGATAGTACCAGCTATTATACCTTTTAACTTAATAAAAACTAGCATAAATTCAATTGTTACTGGACTTGTTTATAAGTCTGTAGGAAAAGTTTTAAAGGTAGATATCAAGCCAACTTTAAAAGAAACTCAAAAGGCTTCATAATTCAAATAAAAAATGATTAATATAATTTGCAGATATAAAATAATTAAAAATAAGCTGTACAAAACAATAAGGCAGCCTCATAAAGAGAGTTTGTAAATAATTTGAATGAATTTTAGACACTCTTAGAAGAAAAAATAAAAAAAACTCCGTAATTCATCACAGGACGTGATGAGCCAATTTCCGCCCCAAGGACGGGGCATAAATTGGGTAGGAGTTTTTTTATTTTTTATTCTTAGAGTGTCTTAATGAAATGACTTATTTACAAACTCTCTTTATGAGGCTGCCTTATTGTTTTGTACAGCTTATTTTTAATTATTTTATATCTGCAAATTATATTAATCATTTTTTATTGAATAACCTATAATTATTAAAAATTGTTTATTTTAAATTTAATTTAGATAATGCATCTGCTAAAGCTGAATTTATTGGAGTGTCATTTTCTTCTTTAACTTTTTTCATATATTTTGCCACATCTCTTTTATTTACTTTATTTTGCTTGTTTTTAAACCTTTTATTAAAAGATGAAAGCTTTTCTCTAAAATTGCAATTTGTACATACATAAATTTGTCCTTCGCCATTACCTCTTATCTCCATTTTTCTATGGCATTCAGGACACCTTACATTAGTAAATTTACTTATATTTTCTTTAAATCCACATTCTCTATCTTGACATACATTCATAATTCCTCTTTTGCCTTTAACTTGAAGCATATACTTGCCACAATTAGGGCATTTATTACCTGTAATATTATCATGCACATATTTATCTTTACTATATTTTACATCTTCCACAAGTTTTGTTGAATAATTTCTCATTCTTTTTATAAAATCATTACTATTTTCTTTTCCTTTACTTATTAATTCAAGTTCTCTTTCCCATTTTGCAGTTAATAATGGAGATTTTAAATCCTCCGGAACCAGTTCAATAAGCTGTTTTCCTTTAGAAGTTGGAACTATTTCTTTGCCTCTTTTTTCTACATAATACATATTATATAGCTTTTCAATTATATCTGCTCTAGTAGCAACAGTTCCTATTCCTCCAGTTTCACCAAGTGTTTTTGCATGTACTTTATCTAATTGAACATATTTTTGTGGATTTTCCATAGCAGATAATAAAGTAGCTTCATTAAACCTTGCAGGAGGCTTTGTTTCACATTTATCTAATTTTATATTAATTATATTTAAATTATCTCCTTTTTTTAATAGTGGAAGTACTTGATCATTAATTTCATCTTTATTATCACTACTATCTTGAAAATCACTATGCTTATCATAAAGAGATTTCCATCCTTTTGATTTAACTACTTTACCTCTAGCTGTAAACTTTTCTCCATTTATTTCAGCCTGCACAATAGTTTGTAAATATTCAAAAGGAGGCATCATTACACTTAAAAATCTTTTAATTACTAAATCATAAATATTTTTTTCTTCTCTACTTAATAAAGCTAAATTTACATTTTGTTCTGTTGGAATTAATAGTGATAGGTAATCTTTTGATATTATCACCAGATTTTCCCCCACTCCACACTGTACGTGACGGTTTCCCAGTCATACAGCGTTCCATCGTTAATTTTGTAAAATAATCAAACTAATGAATTCAATCTTTTTTCGATGATTGTCAAATCACTGTCGTTTCAGCCAATAGTCGTAATTTGTTCAACTTATTTAGCATGGGTTGTGTTAATTTAAGTTCTTCGAGGTACTGTCTTATTTTGTCTGCATTATTTGTGTGAATTAGCTTATGAACTTTTTGATGTACTATTACTAAATTATCGTACCTATCAGTTCCTTTAAGCTTAAGTGGGATTTTATGGTGACAGTGAATGTCTTCAAAATTAAGAACAATTCCTGTTATTGCACACTTACCATTTTGTGCGGAGTACAGTGATATTCTGTTATCTGCATATTTAATGGTTTTACCAATTACTGGGTTATTCATTAATTTGTGCAATATTGTTAGGTTGACTCCTAATGATTTGTGTATTTCCTCTCTACCACTTGGGGTATATTTATTAACAGACCTCTTTTTGTACATTGGATTTCTCGTTTGTATATAAGCTATAGGTACAAACGGTATATTATTAACGAACCTCATTTGTTTGCTTTTGCCATATTTTTTCATTATATATTTGTTACGGATGGCTTCTTGTTCGTTTGATGTCTTTTTCATTCTCTGCCATAAGCGGTTTTCAGTTATTGTTGTTATTTGTCTCCCAATTTTACTACAATCAAGATTTATATTTGTTGCTATCTGATAATAATTGTGAATCCCGATTACCATTGAATTATATCGAGAAATTGATTTATATTCCTCTTTGTAATCTGCTGGTCGCTGAATTATCTTAACTTGTTTTATCAGCTTCTGAGTTTCTCTTTTAACTGCATCGTCACTCATGTGGCATCGGACAGCATATTTTTTGCTTTTCTTGACTGCTTTGAGTTTGAAACCTAGGAATTCTGAATAATTCTTTTTAAGATTAATAACCTTAGATTTTTCCTCTGAAATTTGTAGTTTTAACCTTTCTGATAGCCATTGCTTAACAGCAATAAAAATTTTATTTGCGTCACTTCTGTATCTGCAAAATATTTTAAAGTCATCTGCATATCTCACAATGTACATTTCCTTGAGCTTAGTGGTTTTACGTAACTGTCTATGTGCTATAGTTCTGGACTCAGTGCCATTCGGTTTTACTACAACTTTATATTCTTTCTGTGTCGGGATAGTCTCCCATTGACTGGAAATCCACCAATCTAATTCGTTTAGTACGATGTTAGATAGTAATGGTGATAATATACCACCTTGTGGTGTTCCTTTATCAGGGTAGATTATTTCGCCATTTGGAAGTGTAATTGGTGCTTTCAGCATCTGTTTAATGATGCTAATTAATTGTTTGTCTCTTATACCCAGTGTCCACATTTGTTTAATTAGTTTCGAATGATTCACATTATCGAAGAATCCTTTTATGTCAATGTCAACTACATAATGTAACTGCGATTGCTGAATCATTTTATAGCATTGAGCTATTGCATTCTCAGCAGACCTATTAGGTCTGAATCCATTACTTCGTTCATGGAACTTCGCTTCACAAATTGGGTCAAGGACTTGCAATATACATTGCTGAATTACTCTATCCCACAGTGTTACGCTTGATATTTCTGTAGGCCAATTTGATATTTTCTTCAGATTTTATTATATTCATTAAGTTGTTGAACTTTTTATTATTAAGGCTATCAGCGTATAGTTTGTCAAATATTTCTGTCATATCGTAGTATTCCGCATATCTAAGGCTTTTGTTTATTTTCTTTCCATCGTTCGAGATTGTCATGGACATCACCTTCCTTTCTGGAGAGTGACTTTTTTGTCATACTCGAATCCACAATACATTCATCTTTGATTATTTTTCATTAACGACTTGTGCCTATCCCTCCATTATGTTTCCATAACTTCATAGGTACTATGACACTACTCTCACCACACTTAAATCAGCTTATTATTCTTCGTCTGAACCGCCATTTGGCGTAGTATGGCTTTCCACGTTCCGATAATCCTATCTATTATCATATATATCATTAGGTGCTTACTTTGAGCCTATTAGCTAAGATTCACCTGCAATGAATCAAGGTATTTCATAACGCAAATTTTTACTTTACCTCACTAACTCTGTAATTAAACAGCAAGTACATTTCTGCACTTTTCACCTTTAGACCCGTACATTCGCAAGTTCGTCAGTTCTCTCGAACATTCTAACCATAGATATTTTAAAGACCCCCGACCTATCATCAACACCTCTCACCTCTGAGAAGCTTTCCTCAGCCTTATTACTAAGCTGTTAGGGTTGATTTCAGCCGACTTCACCGAGCTTTGAACGTAAGATTTTGTCTTACGCACATCGGAGTATCAGGGATGGCGTTTCAGGGCGTTACTCCTTCATTCCACCAATCGGATTATCAGTTCTCCAAAAGGGAACTTTACGTTCTTTCTTTTGTGCCCAAGCTTTTCACTTAGGAACGTGTCGCACTAGCATGATGATCTGATACCTTGCTGTCATCTACAAATCCTTTATGAGCATTTATTTTATGTTTTAAAATTTCATTAGCAACATTTTTATATTGACCTATAGATATAGATTTTAATCGCTCTGGCAAAGTGCTAACAATATCTCTAGAAATATACCTAGAGTCTGTTCTAGGATAAGTTAAAATTTTGTGATTTTCATATAGCCTTTGCATTATAGATAGTGTTTGTTTGGCAGAATATCCAAAAATTTTATTTGCATCTCTTTGAAGCTCTGTTAAATCATAAAGAGCTGGTGAATATTTTTTCTTATAACTTTCATTTATATCTACTACTTCACAGTGTTTTCCATTAACTTTTGAAAGTATTTTATCTGCTACCTCTTTATCAAAAATACTATGATTATTGTGTTTATTTATCCATTTAAGCGAAAAGTTTTTTACTTTTGCAGTCATAGTATAATAGTCCTTTGGTTTAAAATTATTTATTTCTTCTTCCCTTTTAACTATCATAGCTAATGTAGCTGATTGTACTCTTCCTGCTGATAACTGAGCATTGTGTTTACAAGTTAAAGCCCTAGTTACATTAAGACCTACTACCCAATCTGCTTCTGCTCTACATACAGCAGCTTTGTATAAATTTTCATATTCTTTACCAGGTTTTAATTTATTAAATCCATCTAAAATAGCTTTATCTGTTTGTGATGATATCCAAAGACGTTTAATTGGTTTTTTAAATCCTGCTTTTTCTATAATCCATCTTGCTACAAGTTCACCTTCTCTGCCTGAATCCGTAGCTATAATAAGCTCTTTTATGTCGTTTCTATTCATAATATTTTTTACTTGATAAAAATGTTTTGATGTTTTTTTTATAACAGATAGCTTCATTTTTTTAGGTAGCATTGGAAGTGTATCCATACTCCACTTTTTATATTTATCACTATAAGCTTCAGGATCTGCCAGTGTTACTAAATGTCCCAATGCCCAAGTTACTATATACTTATTTCCTTCTAAAAATGCATTTCCTTTTTTATTACAATTTAATACTTTTGCTAAATCCCTAGCTACAGAAGGTTTTTCAGCTAATACTAATGTCTTATTCATTTAAACAGTCCTTTCAAAGTAAATAGTAGTATAAATATTTGCTCCTAATTTTTAGTAAACTATTATATTTATCAATTATTTACACTACTTTATGCTTATTATATCATACCATTATGTTGTTGAATAAAAAATCAATGATATAATTTGCAGATAAAAAATAATTAAAAATAAGCTATACAAAACAATAAGGCAGCCTCATAAAGAGAGTTTGTAAATAATTTGAATGAATTTTAGACACTCTTAGAAGAAAAAATAAAAAAACTCCGTAATTCATCACAGGACGTGATGAGCCAATTTCCGCCCCAAGGACGGGGCATAAATTGGGTAGGAGTTTTTTTGTTTTTTATTCTTAGAGTGTCTTAATAAAATGACTTATTTACAAACTCTCTTTATGAGGCTGCCTTATTGTTTTGTATAGCTTATTTTTAATTATTTTTTATCTGCAAATTATATCATTGATTTTTTATTCAACAACTTATTATTAATTTAATCCTAAAGATTTTCTTTTTACTAAAATATGTGCTTCTATATTGTTAGCTACCTCTACTGGGTCATCTCCTAAGGCAATCTTTCCTCCAGTTATTTGTTCTACTTCTTCTGTAAGAAGTTTTACTAATTTTGGTGCACCAGTAACAAAAGGCGTAGGTGATAGATGTGTATATGCACCATATGCCACTGCAAATATTCCATCAATTGTGGCTTTTTGTTCCATCCATTCAGGAGCAGTTACAGCTATTGGTAGTTGTGGTATATCTACATCTAAATGATCTGCAAGAGCAGTAACTAGCATAGATATTCTTCCTGTATCAGTACATGTTCCAAAACTTAATACAGGAGGTATTTTTAACATATTACAAACTTCCTTTAATCCCTCTCCAGCTATATTTATAGCATCTAAATTACAGAGACCTGCTACTTCTAAACCATGATTTCCACAGCCTGCACTAACTACTAAAATATCTTTCTTTATTAATTCCTTTGTAAGATTTACTGTATTCCAATCTTGAGGACCATTTCTAAGTGTAGAACAGTTTGCTAGTGCTACTATTCCCTTGATTTTTCCTGCAGAAATCACATCTACTAATGGATCTAATTTATTACCTAATGCTTGTAAAACTGCTTCTGTGGAAAATCCTGCAATTGCCTTTTGAACAATTTTAGGAACCATAGGTTTAACTTTGCCTTTACGCTTTTTAAAGTTTTCTATGGCTAAGTCTATTAAATTATCCGACATACTATCTACTTTAGAAGGACTATAAGGAATCTTATGCTGTAGTCCTGGTATATCTATAATAGTGCTTATACTTACTAAAGTTGCTTGATACTTTTCTGCATACATATCAATAGCAGGTGGAGAGCAATTTTCCTCCATTGCCATAACATCCACTGTTCCTGTAGCTAAAAGAGGTTCTATTGCTAACCAGTTACCCATTAATCCTACAAAAACATCATCTATATTGAATCTTTGCAATAATTCCTGTCCTGTTTCTATAGAGCCAACTACTCTTAAACCTTTTGCACCAGCAGATTTTGCCTTTTCTTGAACTTCTGCCATATGAGCTTTTTCTATAGTTGCAGCTCCTACCCAAGGTTGATGTCCATTAAATACTATATTAATGTAGTCAGCATCCATAATACCTAAATCCACATTTACTTCGTGAGGCATAGGTGTTCCAAATAATATATCTTGAACCATTTCAAGACCAATTTGAGCATTGTATATAGTAGCCAATCCTAATTTTAATGCCTTTGCTGCTAAAGATTTATAATTACCATCTACATTTGTTAAACAACTTGCTACACAGTTTTGCTCTTCATGTTGTACTCCAGCAGGATATATATTTAAATCTTTCCAAGCTTTCTTTCTTTTCTTTGGTGCAAAAACCTCCACCATAAGATTTTTATCCTCTGAATCAATTTTCATTTGTTTTTCTAATAATTCCGCTAATTGTATTGCCATTTGATTTTCAGCTTGATTTGTATCAATACCTAAACTTTTACACATCCATTTAAGCTTATTTATATCTTTTATTGTAAAAGGAGTTTTGCCTTCTGCAGTGGCTTTTAACGTTCTAAAAGCTTCATAAGCATGGTGACCATATGTAGCAGCTCCCATTATGTTTTTAAGCAATAAATTTCTCATTGCCATAGCATCTGGTCCTATTCCACATACTCCTTTATCTTGCCCAGTTTTTTCGTTTAATCTACAAGGACCCTGAGAACATAACTGACAGCTTAGCCCTTGCAAGCAAAATTTACAGCGAATTTTTTCCTGAAGTGCCCATCTATCAAATACATTAGACATTCCATCTTCTCTAATTCTCTTTAACATTTCTTCCACAGAGTCATGATAACTTACACGACCTTCTGTTTTTTCTAATATACTTTCATGCACAAATTTCCAACTCCTTTTTAAATTCTTTAATAGGAGTTTCCCCAAAAATCTTTAACAATATGCATACATATATACATAAATTAAAAAACCTCATATTCAACATGAGGTTTTTTAATATGTTTATTTAATTAAAACTCTTTAAATACTTCTCCTTTTGCTCCACAGACAGGACATCTATCTGGAGCATCACCTTCTACAGTATAACCACAAACAGGACATACATAGAATTTATTATCTTCCATATCTTTATTTTCTTTTGCTAAGCTTTGAGCTTTTTTAAAAAGTTCAGCATGGCATTTTTCAGCTTCAACTGCAAAATAAAAAGAACGTTGTGCAGCTTTTTCTTCTTGAAATTTTGCAGTTTCAAGATAAACAGGATACATTTGATCTATTTCATGAAGTTCTCCATTTATAGCTCCTTGTAAGTTTTCAACAGTACTTGTTAATCCAAAAACCGCACCTGCTGGTACTGTATAATCCCCAACTTGATTTTTAAGTACTGTAAAATGATTTTTAGCATGAATCCATTCTGCATAAGCAACAGCATTAAATAATCTGCCGATATTTGGGAAACCATCTTTTTTAGCACTTTCTGCCCAAATTAAATATCTCATGTTTGCCATACTTTCTCCACCATAAGCTGAACGTAAAAAATCTGCAGTCATTGCATTTTTAACTGACATTAAAATCACCTCTTTTTATATTTTGTTACACTAAAAATATATCTACTTAATTATTCTATTATAATAAGATTTTACCATACATTAAAAGAATTTTACAAATATAATTTATCATAATTATTTTAAAAGCACTTTATCTTTTAACCCTTCTATTACATATTCATCTGTATTAGGATCTTTTTTTTCTTCATCCATAACTTTATTCAACATATCATTAACTTCATCTTTTGAAATAGCCTCTTTTTCAACAAGTAAATTTATCATAGCATCAACTTTATAAGAATATGCGCTTAAAATATCTGCTACTTTTCTTATTGAGTTTTCATCCATAAAGCTCACTCCTTTTGTCTTAAGTATTTGCAAAATAGAGTGAAAATATGTTTAGGTTTTAGTCAATTTAAATATTGCATTTTAATATATTTTTTGTATTAAAAACATTTTATTTATCTGCTTTTTCTGCTCTTACTTTTTTTCCTTTTATGGTAGATTTCTTTAATCCATCTAATACAATTTTTCCTTTTCCATCTAATATATCTATGTATGAAAAGTTATCTTGAATATCTATTATTCCAATATTTTCTGCAACAATTCCAGGTATACTTGTAATTCCTCCAACTATATCTCCAGGTCTTATTTTTTTCTTTTTGCCAGCATTAATATATATTTTGGTAATATCCTTATTTAATTCATCACATTTAATTTTTTTAGGCTTTAGTGAAGATTTTATTTTTTTGTTAAAATCCTCTAGTGAATCTTGAACATATTGTTCTTTGATTTCTTCTCCTTTAGGTATTTTAAAACCTATGTATTCTTCAATTTCATCCCAAAAATTATATTCATAAGGTGTTACAAAACTTATTGCCTTACCTTTTTTACCTGCACGACCAGTTCTTCCAGTTCTATGAACATAACTTTCCCTTTCTAAAGGTATGTCATAATTAATTACATGAGTTATATTTTCCACATCTATTCCTCTTGCGGCTACATCTGTAGCTACTAAATAAATAAATTTTCCTCTTTTAAATTCTTGCATAACTTCTAATCTGTCATTTTGCATCATTCCACCATGTAGCTTATTACAAGGGTATTTTTTAGATTTAAGATAATTAAAAACTTCATCTACATTTTTCTTTGTTCTACAAAATATAATACAACTATCTGGATTTTCAGTAATAACTACTTTATTTAAAAACCTAGACTTTTTTTCTTCAGGAACTTCATAATATATGTGCTCTATTTTTTCCTCTGTTATTTTTTCAGGATTTACTTCTATAGTAATTGGATTAATCATGTATTTATTGCATAGTTTTTCTATTTCTTCTGATATAGTTGCAGAAAAAAGCATAGTTACTCTATTTTTAGGTAAATTATTTATAACAGATTCCACTTGTTCAATAAATCCCATATTAAGCATTTCATCTGCTTCATCAATAATTAAATATTTTATTTCATCAACTTCTAGATTTCCCCTTTCTATATGATCCAAAGTTCTTCCTGGAGTACCTACTACTACATGAACTCTTTGTTTTAATTCTCTAGACTGTATTCTAAAAGGTTGCTTTCCAAAAACAGCTACTGCCCTTATCTTTTTAAATCTACCAATATTTTTTACATCCTCTTTTACTTGCACACATAATTCTCTTGTAGGAGTAAGAATTAATGCTTGAGGTTTATTTTCTTCTATAGTAATATTTTCGCATATTGGAATTGCAAAAGCTGCTGTTTTGCCACTTCCTGTTTTTGATTTTACTATTATATCTTTGTTTTTAAGTGCTATTGGTATAACTTTCTTTTGCACTTTAGATGGTTTTTCATAATCTAATTTTGATAAAGACTTTAGTATATCTTTACTTATTCCAAATCTTTGAAAATTTAATTCATTCATTTTGTTTGCTCCTTATCGCTAGTCTTATTATTAATATTTGCTAATTATATTAAATTTATTATACCACTAGGTTGTTAAATAAAAAATCACTAAGAAAATTTGTATATAGAAAATAATTAAAAATAATCTGTGTAAAAATAATAAGGCAGCCTCATAAAGAGAGTTTGTAAATAATTTGAATGAATTTTAGACACTCTTAGAAGAAAAAATAAAAAAACTCCGTAATTCATCACAGGACGTGATGAGCCAATTTCCGCCC
>NZ_LZFO01000023.1 GCF_001758365.1 Clostridium acetireducens DSM 10703 | reverse complement strand
AAACGACTAATTATCTGATAGGATTATTAATCAAATAAAGAATAATATTTTAAATTAGATTAGTAATGTTCGTTAGAAAATAAAGATGTTTTCTATCAAATGTTACAACTATATTATACGAGGAGGAATAAATTATGGGCAATTTAGAAAATAATAAAGCTATAGGAGAAAAAGTTGTTAAAGCTTTAAAGAAAAATTTATTTGATGCAGATTATTGTTCAAATACTGAAGAAGCAGTGGAATACATAATGAAATATGTTAAACCTAATTGTAAAATAGGATTTGGAGGTTCTGTAACTATACAAAGTATTAATGTAAAAGGTAAAATTAATAAACTTCCTGTAACTATTTTAGATCATAATGATAGTAATTTAAGTAAAGAGGAAAAATTAGAAATTAAACGACAACAATTAATTTGTGATTTGTTTTTGTGTAGTAGTAATGCTATAACTTTAAATGGTGAGCTTGTAAATATAGATGGAGCAGGTAATAGAGTAGCAGCTATGACTTTTGGACCTAAAAAAGTTATTATAGTGGCTGGGATTAATAAAATTTGTTCTAATGAAGAAGAAGCTTTTAAAAGATTAAAAGAAGTAGCTTGTATTAAAAATAATAAAAGATTAAAACTAAAAAATCCTTGTGTAGAAACAGAAAAGTGTGTAGATTGTCATAGCCATACTAGAATTTGTAGAGTTTATTCTGTTATAAAAAGAAAACCTATGAATTCAGATATAACAGTACTTGTTGTAGGAGAGGAATTAGGATATTAATTTAAATTGAATTTCCAAATTATATAAGATTATGTGTTGAACAAAAAATAATTGAGATAATTTTTTTGCAAATTATCTCAATTATTTTTTGTTCAACACATAATCTTATATAATTTGGAAAAATCTAAAATTTGTGAATAAAAAACCTAATAACACATATTGTTATTAGGTTTTTTTATTTAATCTTCATATACTATAGAGTAATCATGTAATAAGTCTTGTTTTAAATTCCAAAGTTTTTCTGATAAGTCAACATAGTAGTGATGAGGATTTTCAAATCTTAAAACTTCAGGCCAAAGCTTTTCAGTTTCTTCTTTTACTATTTTTTTAATTTCTGAAACATTAGGAGATTCGTATACTTGTTTACCTTTATCAAATATTTTAACCATAAGTTGTTTTACATAATAGTTTTTAAATCTTCTTCTTTTCCAAGTATACACTGGATCAAATATTTCCAAAGGTTTACTTACATCAATTTCTTCATCGTTTAATGTAATTAAATCAGCTACAGCTTTATTAGCTATATTATCATATATTCTATATATTTTTTTGAAAGCAGGATTAGTTATTTTTTCTTCATTTTCACTTATTTTAATTTTAGGAACTATATTGCCTTCATCATCTTCTACAGCTACTAATTTATAAACTCCTCCAAATACTGGTTCTGATTTAGCAGTTATTAATCTTTCACCTACACCAAAACTATTTATTGTTGCTCCTTGAGCTAAAACATCACTTATAATATATTCATCAAGAGAATTTGAAACTATTATTTCTACATCAGGATAACCGGCATTATCTAATATTTCTCTACATTTTTGAGTTAGATAAGTAATATCTCCGCTATCTATTCTAATTCCTTTAGGTCTGTAGCCTCTAGGAACTAGTACTTCATCAAATACTTTTATTGCATTAGGTAATCCTGATTTTAATACATTATAAGTATCTACAAGTAATATACAATTATCAGGATATACATCTACCCATGCTTTAAAAGATTCATATTCAGAATCAAAAAGTTGTATCCAGCTGTGAGCCATAGTGCCTGCTGCAGGTATTCCAAACATTTCTTCAGCTATTGTACAGGCTGTTGCAGAACATCCACCTATTACAGCAGCGCGAGCACCATATATGGCACCATCATAACCTTGAGCTCTTCTTGAACCAAATTCCATAACAGGACGACCTTCTGCTGCTCTACATATTCTATTAGCTTTTGTAGCTATTAAGGTTTGATGATTTATAGTTAATAAAATCATTGTTTCTACAAATTGAGCTTGTATAGCAGGGCCTTTAACGGTAACTAAAGGCTCGTTTGGAAATACAGGATTACCTTCTGGTATAGCCCATACATCGCAAGTGAATTCGAAATTTTTTAAATAATCTAAGAATTTTTCTGAAAATATGTTTTTACTTCTTAAATAATCTATATCATCCTCAGTAAATTTAAGACTAGAAAGATATTCAATAAGTTGCTGAACTCCAGCCATAATACAATATCCACCATGATCAGGAACTCTTCTAAAAAACATGTCAAAGTACGATATTTTGTTGCCTACACTACTTTCTAAATACCCGTTTCCCATGGTAAGTTCATAAAAATCTACTAGCATAGTTAAATTTCTTTGGTTTCTTACATTAAAGTTCTTAATATATTCCATAACTAATCTCCTCTATAAGTTTAATTTTTATGTGTCTATAAAAAAGTATAGACTATTCATATTTTAATATATTGATTAAAAATTTACAATATTATTATAAAATCTTTACAATGAATTAAATATGTAATAATGGTTATAAAAATATAATAGCTTGATTTTTATAATGAATAGGTGGAGATTTAATGAATAACTCACATATAAAATTGGATAATGAACAAATTAAGGCAGTTACTTCCAATAATAAAAATACTTTAGTAGTGGCAGCACCAGGTTCGGGAAAAACTACTGTTATAATAAATAGAATAGATTATTTAATTAAATATAAAAAAATTAATGAAAATAACATTATAATAATAACTTTTACTAAAGCTGCAGCTAAAAATATGAAATTTAAATACAAAAATTTCACAAATAAAAAACTATGTCCTTTTTTTGGAACATTTCATGGCTTATGTTATAGAATACTTAGTAAATATAAAGATATAAATATAATAAGTAATTTTAAAGCTTTCCAAGTTATATATAATACAGTAATTAAGTATACAGATAAAATTAGTGAAGATAAGGTTAAGGAAATATTAAATTATATTCATGTTTTTAAAAATACTAAAATTAATATAAAAGATTTTAATATTAGTATGGATAAAAATATATTTGTTGAATGTTTTAAAAGCTATGAAATGTATAAAAACGAAAAAAAATTAATGGATTTTACTGATTTGCAGATAAAATGTATAAATTTGTTTAAACATAATAAATTGTTATTAAAAAATTATAGAAATTTGTTTAAACATGTATTAGTAGATGAATTTCAAGATTGCGATAGTACCCAAATTGAATTACTTAAAATTTTATGTAAATATAGTTCTTTATTTGCTGTAGGCGATGAAGATCAATGTATATATGGATTTAGAGGTTCTAAACCAGAATGTATGGTAAATTTCAATAAGTATTTTGGAATAGGAGAAAAATTTTTTTTAAGTACTAACTATAGAAGTCCTAGTAATATTATAAAATTATCTAAAAATCTTATAAAAAATAATAAAATTAGAAATAAAAAAAGAATAGAAGCTTTTAAGAAAAAAGAAAATGACATAAATGTATTTTGTAATATTAATGAATTTGAGCAAGCAAAAGTAATAGTAAGTAATATAAATAATTTGGTTAAAAATTCAAAGTATAAATTTAAAGATATAGCTATACTATATAGAACTAATCAAGAAAGTAGAAGTATTATATATGAATTTTTAAAAAATAATATTCCTTTTAAATTAATAGATAAACAGTATAGTTTTTTTGATAATTTTATTTGTAAAGATATAATATGTTTTTTAAAACTAAGTTTAAATTTAGAGGATAAAGAATCTTTTATTAGTATAATAAATAAACCTTTTAGGTATATAAGTAAAATAAATATAGAAAAGTTATTAAAAATATCAATTAAGGATAATTGTTTTGAATTATTAATTAATTTAGATATACCTGTGTTTCAAATGAAGATAGTAAAAAAGTTAGAGAAAAAAATAAAAAAGTTAAAAAGATTAAATACAGAAGATGCAATTAATTCTGTATTATATGATATAAACTATATTGAATATTTAAATAATTATTCAATAAAAACCAATATTAATATAGAGCAAATAAAATATATTATTAAAGAATTTATAGATTATGCTAGTGAATTTAAGTGTGTAGGAGATTTTTTAGATTATATAGAAAAAGAAAAAAAAGAAATTAATAAAAAAGAGGTAAAAAATGGTGTAATATTAAGCACTATACATGGTGTTAAGGGAATGGAATTTAAAAATGTTTTTATAATAAACTGCAACGAAGGAAATATTCCTCATGAAAGTAACTTAGATATAGAGGAAGAAAGAAGGTTATTTTATGTAGCTATTACAAGGACTATTGAAAATTTATGGATTTCCTTTTGTAAAATAATAAAAAAAAAGAGTAGACAGGAATCAAGATTTATTAAGGAATGTGGTTTTGTAAGCAATTGTTATGAATTTTCAATATTTAAAAAAGGTGATTTTATAAGACATAAATTTTTTGGAACAGGTAAAGTAGAAAAAATAGATGAAAAGTATATATATATAAGATTTAATAATATTATTAGAAAATTTAATATTGTTACATTAAGTAATAATAAATTAATTAATATATAAAAAAGCAAATAGATATATTGATTAAATTTTTAATAAATTGAATGTTTAATAATATTATTATATAATTTTAATGAGTTCGTATATTTATTAATATGAGCTTTTAAACTATATTACATAAAAGAGGTAGAATTATGGGTATATCGAAAATTAATTCACAGGATTTAATATTTGCTTTAGATATAGGTACAAGAACAGTTATAGGCAGTGTAGGCATTGTGAAAGATAAAAAATTTCATGTAATAGCAGAAAGCCATATGGAACACGAAGAAAGAGCCATGATAGATGGTCAAATACATGATATATTACTAGTAGCAAGTACAGTTAATAAAATTAAAAATGATTTACAAAGTAATATAAATATGAAATTAAATTCAGTATCAATAGCTGCAGCAGGAAGGTTTTTAAAAACAACAGTAGTAAAAGAAGAATTAGAAATAGATTATAATAGGGAAATAGATAAAGATATAATAAGAAGTTTAGAGCTTACAGCTGTAAAAAAAGCAGAAGAAGAAATAAATAAAGAAATGCAAGGAGAACTTTATTGTGTTGGATATAGTGTAAAAAATTATTTTTTAAATGGATATGTTATGACAAATTTGCTTTCTCATAAAGGTAAAAAAATAGAAGCAGAAGTCATAGCAACATTTCTTCCAAAATCAGTAGTAGATAGTCTGTATTCAGTAATGGATAAGGTGGGATTAAATGTTTTAAATATGACATTAGAACCAATTGCTGCTATGGAAGCTGTTATTCCTAAAAATCTCAGATTATTAAATTTAGCATTAATTGATATAGGTGCAGGAACTTCTGATATAGCTATAAGCAGTAAAGATTCTATAAGTGCTTATGGTATGGTTCCAGTAGCAGGAGATGAAATTACAGAAATTATATCTCAAAATTATTTGGTAGATTTTAATACTGCTGAAAAAATAAAGAGAGAATGTTCAAAAAATAATAAGGTGAAATATATAGATGTATTAGGTATTGAAAATGAAGTAGAGTCTGAAGAGATTATAAGTATAATAGAGCCTGTAGTAGAAAAGGTAACAGAAGAAGTAGGAGAAAAAGTTATAGAATTAAATGGAGGAAAATCTCCTAATGCTATATTTTTAGTAGGAGGAGGAGCTTATACTCCTAATATTAGAGAAAAGTTATCTGAAAAATTATCATTACCTATTCAAAGAATAGGAATAAAGGAAAGAGATTCAATAACACAGTGTGTTTGTATGGATAATGAATTAGGAAGTATAGGAGTTACAGTTTTAGGGATAGCTCTTACATCTATTAGAAAAATAGGACATGATTTTATTGATATTATATTAAATGGGAATATAATAAGTATGTTTAATTCTCATAAACATACTGTAATGGAAGTTATGCTTCAAGCAGGTATAAACCCAAAAGTATTATTAGGTAAAAATGGTAAAAATGTTAAATTTAATTTAAATGGTATAAAAAGAGTAGCTTTTGGAACTCTAGCAAAAAATGCAGTAATAAAAATTAATGGAGTAGTGTCTAGTATAGATTCAGAAGTTAAAGAAGGAGATAATATAGAAATAGACTTTGCAAAAGATGGTAATGATGCTGAGCCAAAAATTATGGATTATATACAAAAGGTATATTCTATAACATTTTTTATAAATGATGTTATACAAAATTTAGAGCCTATAGGAATAATTAATGAACAAATAGCAGATATAGAGAAAGAAATAAACGAAGGTGATAATGTAGAAATAATATTTCCTGAAACTCTAGGAGAATTTTTATACTATAATTTCAATAATAGCGAAAATTTGAAAAATTATAGAGAATATTATGCAAATGGAAAAAAAGTTGATTTAAACTATAAAATAAAAGAAGCAGATAGAATATTTTTAATGGATATAAAAGAAGATAGTTTTGATAAATTAAATAATGATTTAAAAAATGAAAATACAGATATTGAAAATAAAGAATCAAATGTAAGTAATTATAAAAAAGAAGAAATAGCAATAACTTTTGATGAAAAAAATAATAATGATAATGAAATAATAGTAATAGTAAATGAGAAGGAAATAAAATTAAAAGGAAAAAGAGAATATATTTTCGTAGATGTATTTAATTGTGTGCAATTTGATTTATCTTCTCCTAAAGGTCAATTACAATTATTATTAAATGGTGAAAGAGCAGGATATTATGATAAATTATCTAATGGAGATACTATAGAAATAAAGTGGAGTGAAGATAATGATATAAGATTATAAAATATAGTAGAATGGAGAATAAAATATGGATAGCATAGATTTTTTAAATATTTCTAAGGCTATGAAACCCAAATTAATAGAATGGAGAAGGGATTTTCATAAAAATCCTGAGTTAGGATTTGAATTAAATAGAACATCTAGAATAATAAAAAAGTTTTTACAAAAAGAAAAAATAGAATATTATGAAACAGCAAATACAGGAATTTGTGCTATTATAAAGGGAAATGGAAATAAAACTATAGGGTTAAGAGGTGATATGGATGCTCTTCCATTAGAGGATAAAAAAACTTGTGATTATGCCTCTAGTATAAAAGGAAGAATGCATGCTTGTGGTCATGATGCTCATACTGCTATACTTATGGGTGCAGCTAAAATATTAAATAGTGTAAAAGATAAATTAAATGGCAACATTAAATTATTTTTTGAGCCAGGGGAAGAAACTACTGGTGGTGCACAAATAATGATAAAAGAAGGAGTACTTGAAAATCCTCATGTAGATGCAGTTATTGGACTACATGTAGATGAGAAAATAGATTCAGGTAAAATAGCAATTAAAAGAGGAGAAGTAAATGCATCTTCTAATCCTTTTACTATAAAAATTCAAGGGAAAGGTTCTCATGGAGCTAAACCAGAAGATTCTATTGATCCTATTGTTATTGCATGCAATGTGGTTTTAACTCTTCAAAGTGTAATTAGCAGAGAAATTCCACCTTCAGACTCAGTAGTAATAACTATAGGAGTTATAAAAGGAGGAACAGCAAGAAATATAATTCCAGAAGAAGTAACTATATCTGGAATTATTAGAACTATTAAAAAAGAGCATAGAGAATATGTAAAAAGAAGAGTAATAGAAATAGTAAATGGAGTTGTAAGTTGTATGAGGGGTAAATGTGAAATAGAAATAGAAGAAAGTTATCCTTGTCTTTATAATAACTATTACATGGAAGAATTGTTAATTAATTCAGCAGAAAGCATTATAGGTAGAGATAATATAGTTTTACTTGATAAATCTAGTATGGGCGTAGAAAGTTTTGCTTACTTTTCTAAGGAAAGACCAACAGTATTTTATTATTTAGGAGTGAAAAATGAAGAAAAAGATATAATATATCCTGCTCATGGCAGTTTTTTTGATATAGATGAAGATGCTTTACCTATAGGAGTAGCAATTCAATGTAAAATTGCAGTAGATTTTTTGAATAAATAACTTTAAAATATAGTAGTTATGTACCTAATATAAGGAGTGGTTATATGAAAATAGAAATAGGAACAAATGAAGCAGGACAAAGAGTAGATAAGTTTTTAAGAAAGTGGCTTAAAGATGTACCTTTAAGTGCAATTTATAAAGATTTAAGAAAAGGAAATATAAAAGTTAATGGTAAAAAGGTTAAAGAAAAGTATAGTTTACAACAAGGAGATATAGTAGAATTAATAAATGTAAAATTTAAAAACGAAAAGAAAAATTTTAAAAGAGTTGAAAATAGTTTTTTAAAAATAACTTATGAAGATGAAAATATTTTAGCTTTAGAAAAATGGCCTGGAGTATTAGTTCATGCTAATTCTAAAAATGGAGATGCAACATTAACAGATTATGTGCTTTCTTATTTACATGATAAAGGAGATTATTTACCTGAAAATGAAGTAACATTTACTCCAGCAGCTTGTAATAGATTAGATAGAAATACTTCTGGGATTGTATTGTTTGGAAAAAATTATGAATCATTAAAATTATTAAATGAAATGATTAGAGAAAAAAATATAGATAAGTATTATTATGCATTAGTTAAAGATAGAATAAAGGATGGAAACTATAGAGCTTATATAGAAAAGGATAGTGTAAATAATAAATCTAAAATATATGAAGGATTTAAAGAAGGAAGAAAAGAAATAGAGATGAATGTTAAAACTATACAAAGTTGTGGAACATTCTCTTTTGTTGAATTAGAATTAATAACTGGAAGAAGTCATCAACTTAGAGCACATTTAAGTTATTTGGGAAATTTTATTATAGGAGATAACAAGTATGGAGATAAAAAATTGAATAGTTTTTTTGCAAATAAATATGGTATGAATTATCAATATTTATATGCATATAAACTTATTTTTAAAAATCCTATTGGTAAATTAGAATATATGAAGAATAAAATAATAGTGGAAAGTATACCACCTATATTTAAAAAGATAAAGAATGATGTGTTTAAGTTTTAATTTTAGAATGGAGAAATGAAAATGAATGAACAGTCTACTACTAAAGGATTTGCGGTATTATCTGTGGCTAGTATGATTGTAAAGGTATTGTCGCTTTTATATATACCATTTTTAAGGTCTATAATTGGTGATGAAGGATATGGAGTATACGGAGCTGCCTATCAAGTATATGTATTTATTTTTGTGTTAACTAATTCTGGTATACCTGTAGCAATATCTAAGTTGATATCAGAGCTTGTTGCTACAAAAAATTACAAGGACGCTATAAAAAGTTTCAAAATTGCAAGGTTTGTACTGTTAGTTATAGGAATAATAATGTCTTTAATTATGCTAGTTTTTGCTTATCCTTTAGCTAAAGCAATTAATTATAAAAAAGCTTATTTATCAATACTTGCTCTTGCTCCAGCAGTACTATTTACATCAATAGCTTCAGCCTATAGAGGATATTTTCAAGGAAGAGGAAATATGACTCCAACAGCAGTTTCGCAAGTAATAGAACAAGCAATCAATACTATATTTACATTAGTATTTGCAGCATTATTTATAAAATATGGTATAGCAGCAGGATGTGCAGGAGGAACTATAGGAACATCTTTGGGAGCTCTTTTTTCTGCATGGTATTTAATAAATGTTTATAAAAAGAATAAAAAGTTTAAGGTATCCAAAGAAGATTTAAATTTACATATAAGAAGGTATACCAATAAACAAATTTTAAAAAAAATAATAAATTATGGAGTTCCTATAACGTTATGTGTAGGTATGACTTATGCTGGAAATATAGTTGATGTAGCAAATACGAAAACAAGGCTAATAGTAGCAGGATTAACTGAATCAAATGCTAGTATATTATATGGTTATTTAGTAAAGTATCAACAGCTATTAAATGTTCCAATATCCATAATAGCGTCTCTTGCTATGGCAATATTGCCAGCTATAGCAGGAGCAGCAGCTCAAAATAATAAAAATGAAGTAGAAGATAAAATAAATTATTCTTTTAGATTAAGTTTTTTAGTAGCAATACCTTCAGCCATAGGATTATCTGTACTTAGTGAACCTATCTTTTTTACATTAGGTTTTGGAAAGGGTTCATTTCTTATGAGATATGGTTCAATAGTTCTTATTTTAAGTTCTATTATGCAAATACAAACAACAATACTTCAAAGTATAGGAAAATTATATACAGCTACTACTTATTCAGTAATAGGAATATTATTTAAGATAATAATTAATTATATTTTAATAGCAATTCCACAGATAAATATAATGGGAGCTATAATAGGAAGTGTGGTAGGATTTTTAATACCTGTAATACTAAATCATAAAATAATAAAAAAGACATTAAATATAAGATTTAATTTTTTAACTCATGCTACAAAACCTTTTATAGCATCAATATCAATGGCAGTTATTGCCTATATAGTTTATTATGATTTTAATTTCTTGTTAAAACTTGAGATAAATAAATTATATATTTCAAACGCTATAGCTACTGTAGTGGCTATAATTACAGGAGTATTTGTATATTTATTTACATTAATATTTATAGGTGGAATTAGAGAAAAAGATTTAAAAGTACTTCCAAGAAAGATAGTAGATTTAATACCAGATTTTATGCTAGAAAGAATAAAATAAAAAATAATTAGATTTAGTAAAAATAATAAAATGTAAATAGAAAATTAGTATAGTGGTATTATTCTACATAATACCACTATACTAATTTTTGTATAATAATATAAATTTAATTATTTATTACTAATATGTTTAGTTAATAAAGTTATTATTGTAAAAAACATTGTAAAACCAGTTATAATCAAAAACATAGATTTTAAAACAAATGTAGATGTAATAATATTATTTAATACAATTAATATGTAGCCAGTTAAAGTTCCTACTAGAATGTATATTAATAAATTTATTGGCGAAAATTCTAAATAACATATTTTTTTAATTTCTCTTAAATTTAATATAACACCTGTAATAGAAGTTATTATTAAGCTAATACCGTAACCCAGTATATTAATTTCAGGAATACCAGTTAAAATGTATATTAAAATTAATTCTTCTATAGCAGTTAATACAGAGTTCCTTAATAAAATTCCTTGTTTATTTATGCCATTTAATATTGAATAAGTAGATGCACATACATAACTAAAAGGAGCAGATAAAGATGCTAATTTTATATATTGACTTAAGTCATTTCTATTAAAGAATAAATTACCTAGTACATTTGGTATGCTAATACATACAACTAAAGTAGATATACCTATTAAAAAAGATATAGTTATAACTTCTTTTATTCTATTTTCTAAAGAAAAATAATCTTTATTATATAATGACTTGGATAAATCTGGTATAAGTACTATTGACATAGAATTTATAACTATAAAAGGAAAAAATATTATGCTTAAAGACATACCAGAAAATTTTCCTATCATAGATAATGCTTCACTATGGATTATTCCAGCACTTACTAATCGTCTAGGTGTAATTAATGTGGATGTTGCATAAATTGTAGTAGTCAAAAATTCATTTATGCATAAGGGTATTGATACTAAAAGTATATTAAATAAAAGCTGAGCTCTTCCTTCTAATTTATTGCTATATGAATAAAAATTATATTTTTTATTTCTTTCAATTTTATAAAATACATATAAAAATATAAAACTTAATAACTCTCCCAGAGAAAGAGCTATATAAACTGAAGTTACAGTTTTTGTTATTTCTTTTAGTGAAAATAAATTTATTACAATTACTACAACAGTTATTCTTATAGTTTTTTCAAATATATCTATAAATGCTGGAATTTTTACTTTTTCTGTGCCATAAAAATATCCCTTTAATATAGAAGATAGACCTACAAAAACTAATGCAGGACATATAGCTTTTATAGAATAAATAGAACGGCTGTCTTTTATTATAAATTTACCTATGTAATTTGAATTTATAAATACCAATAAAGCTATAATACATGCCCATATAATAACAAAAGAAAGACAGGTTTTAACAGATTTATTTAAATTTTTGAAATCTTTTTTAGAAAAATAAATAGAACTTTCTTTTGATATAGCAGCAATCAATCCACCACATATAAGGCAACAAAATAAATCATATATAGGCATTATAAGTCCATATAATCCCATACCTTCCGATCCTAATTTTTTAGAAAGTATTATTGCAAAAATAAATTTTAGTATTCCTGTAGTAGAGTTTACTAAAGTTAAAATTAGGGAATTTTTTAAAAAATTATCTTTAGACAATAAAAATGCTCCTCATAATTACTAACACTAATGTTTATGTACATCTATATTAATTTATACTAAAAATTGATTATAATATTAATGTGTTTTAATATTAATATAGTGCTTTAAAAGTAGAAATTTTAGAGCATATAGATTAAAATATATTTTAAGAGAAAGGAGATAAATATGAAAAAATTAGTTTGTTTAATATGTGGAATGGAAATAAACGAAAAAAACTATAATTTTAACAATTTAGCTTTTATTCAGTGTAACACTAAAGATGATATAAAATATTGTCCATTTTGTGGAGTGGGTAAAGAGTATTTAATAGGAGAAAATGAATATAGTGACAACTATTTTAAGAATTTAAAATTAGATAATAATACTTTAAAAATATTAGACCATGCTATGAAATTGGAAGTTTTTAATGGAGATTTTTATAAAAAAGCTTCAGTTTTAGCTAAAGATGAAAAAATAAAAAAAATGTTTCAGGATTTATCTAGAGTAGAGTTTTTACATGCAAGAGTTCATAAAAATTTAGGAAACTTTAAGGAATTACCTAAATTAAAAGAAATAGACTATAAAAAATATAAAGAAGATAAAGTATTGCTTGATTTAGCTTGCAAAAGAGAAAAACATGCAGTAGAATATTATAAAAAATATGGTAATGAAGTTTCAGATGATAAAATAAAAAACGTATTTTGTGCTTTAGCTGATGTTGAGAGAATTCATATAAAATTAACAAATTAAAATTGATAATCAATTTAATTAATCATATATATTCCTCTATAAAAATATATTATATTAGTAATACTTTTATGGAGGAATATATGAAAAAAATAACAAAAATAATAAAGATTATATTAACAGTGTTTTTTATAGTTATTTGTTCTGTTTTTTTAAAAAAACAGTATTATAATAATTATAATATAAATATAAAAGATAATCATATTAAATGGAATATAGTATACAAAGGATTAAAATATGCAACTGATTTTTGTACAGATAGTTATGGAAATTATTACATAAGTTATCCTAATAGAATTCAATATATAGATAAAAACGGAAAAAGTTATGATGTTATTAAAGATAATAATTTAAATATAATGAGTATTGACTATTACAAAAATTATGTATTTTATTCTTCAAAAAACTCAATTTACAGATATAATATTAATTCAAAAGAATCAAAAGAAATAATTTCAAATATACCTAATTTTGGTGATTATAAAAATGTAATAGTAAAAGTAAATGATAATAATTTATTTATTTCAATTGGTTCAGTTACTAATTCAGGTGTAGTTGGAAAGGATAATACTTGGCTTGAAGAATATGCTTATGGTCATGATATTCCACCTAAGGATGTTGTATTAAATGGTATAAATTATGATAAGGGCAAAACAGGAGGATTTTCTACTTATAAAACTAAAAGTATTAAAGGTCAAGTAATTCCAGGGCATTTTTTAGGTAATAGTTCCGTTATATGTTATAGTTTACAACAAAATACTTTTAACACATTTGCATGGGGCATTAGAAATGTAACTGATTTTGATTTTAATAGTAAAAAACAATTAATAGCTTCTATAGGTGGAATGGAGGATAGAGGAGCCAGACCAGTAAAAGGAGATAGTGACTATATATATTTTATAGAAAAAGGAGTTTGGTATGGATGGCCTGATTTTAGCGGTGGAGATCCTGTAAATTCTCCTAGATTTAAGGGAAAAAATGATACAGTTATAAGTTTTATGTTGAAAAGTCATCCTAATAACAATCCACCAGCACCATTATATAGACATAGTAGATGCTCATCTATAAACAAATTAGCTATAGATAAAAGTGGAAAAATAGGAAAAAAGGATTCTATATATTTTTATGATGTTTATGAGAATTCAATTTATGAATTTAATGAATGTGGAATTATAAAGAAAATATTGTCTTTTGATAATAAGAGTAAAATTGAGAGTATGATGTTTGTAGATGGGAAATTAATTGCTTTAGATAGTAATACAGGTTACTTAATTGCAATGAGCAATAATATATTAAAGAATACTAAAAACATTAGATTTTCTTTAAGGTATATTGTTTTAGTTATTTTATTAATATTTATAGTAGTAATTCTTATGCTTAGATTTATTACTAAATCTAAGCAATAATATTTAGTAGGAAAAGGATGAAAATTTATGAAAATACAATTAGAAAAAACTTATGGCAGTGCACTAAAAAAAGTGTTTTATGCAGTTAATCCATTAAAAAAGAAATTTTTAAAAACTTATTGTACTGTTCATAAGTTTATAATAATACAGTCTTTAGAAATACTAAAAAATAATGGCTGCATTGATGAATATAATTTTTATAAGGATTACGTAAAAAATTTGAATAATGGTGTAACTTGGGCAGATCAAGATTTTAAAAGCTCTAATCATTTTTATCATTATAGTAGAGGAAAAGGACTTTATGGTTTTTCAGATGCTTTGACTGAATGTAAAAAATATTATAATAAATCATTAGCTTATGCTGAAATAGGAGATATAGAAAGAGCTGTGTTTTATTTAGGAGCTGCTTGTCACTTGGTTCAAGATACTACTGTGCCTCAGCATGTAAATAATAAGCTTTTAAGAAGCCATAGAAAATTTGAACTATGGATAATAAGTAAACTTATGACAGATTACAGTTTTATTGAAAATAAATGTATTATAAGGTATAATACACTAGAAGAGTATATAAAAAATAATGCAATTTTAGCCAATAGTGTTTATATAAAAAATTTAAATATAAGAGATAGAGATGAAAGATATTATAAAATAGCAGTTGCTATTTTAAAGCAAGCTCAAAAAACAACTGCAGGACTTTTATTAGACTATTATCAATTGATACAAACAAAATAAAATATATATGAATATAAAATTCTTCCTTTGTTGGAGGAATTTTTTTGTTTATTGAAGAAGTTTATAAAGTAAAAACTCAGAAAGGTTGTGCTAAATTTGAAAAAAGAAATAACAATAAATATGGAGGATATAAAATTTACAGGTAATGTTTTAGATATAGGATGTGAAAACTATGGTATAGTATATAATGTTTTTAAAGAATCTATTAAAAATAAAAATAACATAAATGTGGAATATATAAATGGGAAAGAAGAGAAAGAGCTTATAAAAAAGGGAATATATGATGTTTGTGTAATGTTATTTTCTTTAAATAATATTTGGCTTACAAAATCTAAAAAAGATTTTATAGAGGATATAAGTAGTTATTTAAAGGAAGGAGGAATTTTGCATATATGGGATATAGATAAAGGATATAATAAAACTTTTAATGGAGATATAAGAATATTGCTTCCAAATAGAAGATTAAAAAAAATAAGTATAAAGGATTTTAATGTTTTTAAAGATAATTCTAAAGATAAAGTTGAGTACTTACTAAAAGACAGTTTTCATATAAAAGAGAAAAAGTCTTTAAAAGGTATATATTATATTAAAGCTGTAAAAAGAGAAAAGTTATAGTTTTTATTGTAATTTTAAATAAAATTATAGGTATATTATTCAAATAAGAAAGGAAAGATAAAGAATGAAAGTATTATTAGTTGCTGTAAATTCTAAATTTATACATAGCAATTTGGCAGTAAGATATTTAAAAGCTTTTACTAAGGATATTGAATATAATTGCAAAGTAAGGGAATTTTCAATAAATGATATAGTAGATAAAGTACTTCAAGAAATAATTAATGAAAAACCAAATTTAGTTGCTTTTTCTTGTTATATTTGGAACATAGAATATATAAAAATGCTTGCTAATTTAATTAAATGTGTAGATGAAAATATAGAAATACTATATGGGGGTCCAGAAGTTTCTTATGATTGCAAGGAGTTTTTAATTAATAATCCAGGAGAGTTTTTAATAGAAGGTGAAGGTGAAAAGACTTATAGGGAATTTATACAATTAAAACTTTTAAAAAAAGATTTTACTGAAGTTAATATAAAAGGATTATATACTAAAACAGAAAATGGTGTTTTTTATAGTGGTAAAAGAGAATATATGGATATGAATGAATTAGTATTTCCTTATGAAGAAAATGATAAATTAGATAATAAAATAGTTTATTATGAAGCTTCAAGAGGATGTCCTTTTAATTGCAAGTATTGTTTATCTTCTACTTTTCATGGAGTAAGATTTTTAAACATAGAAAGAGTGAAAAAAGAATTAAAATATTTTATAAATAAAAAGGTTAAATTAGTAAAGTTTGTGGATAGAACTTTTAATTGCAACCCTAAGTTTGCTATGGAAATATGGAGTTTTTTAATAAATGAAGAAACTAATACTACTTTTCACTTTGAAATTTCAGCAGATATATTAACAAAAGAAGAAATTAAAATCTTAGCTAAAGCACCTTTAAATAGGTTTCAATTTGAAATAGGTGTACAAACTACAAATAACAAAGTTTTAAAAAATATAAATAGATATGTAAATTTTGAAGATATAAAAGAAAAAGTAGAGGAATTACAGAAAATAAAAAATATAAAACAGCATTTAGATCTTATAGCAGGGTTACCTGAAGAAGATTTTAAATCTTTTAAAAAATCTTTTAATGATGTGTATTCTATTTACCCTGAAGAAATTCAATTAGGATTTTTAAAATTGTTGAAAGGATCTGATATGAGAGAAGAAGCTTCTAAATGGGGAATGGTTTATTCGCCTTATCCTCCTTATGAAATATTAAAAACTAATCATATAAGCTATGAGGAATTAGTAAAACTAAAAAGAGTAGAAATGGTTTTAGACAAATATTATAATTCGGGAAAATTTAGAAATATATTAAAGTATTTTATAATTAAATTTAAAACTCCTTTCGATTTTTATTATGAAATGGGAAGTTTTTTGTATTATAAAGGTTATTTAAATAGAAATATTTCTGCTGCAGATTACTATAAAGTATTTATAGAATTTAACGAAGAAGTACTTAAAGAAAATAGTATATTATTAAAAGAAATAATAAAATTTGATTATTTAAAGTATAATAAGAAAAAATGGTTACCTCCATTTTTAGATAGATACGTGGATAAAGATAAAGAAAAAGAAATAAAGAGTAAAATTAAAAAGGGCGAAATTTGTAATTTTGATAAATTTCATATTGAAAAATTTAATATTAATATAATAAAATATGTATCACTAGGAATTATTGAAAAAGGCAATTTTTATGTAATATTCGATGAAAAAGATAGAAATGGTATAGTTTCAATATAAAACTAAGGATAATATTTATTTATTAATAAATATTATCCAAAATCAATATATATGGGAATATACTTTTTTTATTATTTGCTTTATAATTATATTGAAAGAGAAATTAGTATTATGTAATAAACAATATTATTCTAATACATATAAATTTATAAAAGGTGGTGATAAAATATGGCTACACAGGTAATAAAAATTATAAAAGAAGCAGAAGATAAAGCAAATACAATTATAAAAGAAGCTAATAATAAAGCTAAAATTATAGCTAAACAATCTAAAGATAAGGCAGTGGAAGAATATAAAAACATAGTGGAATCTGCCAATAAACAGTCTGAAGATATAATTAATTCTAGTATACAAAAGGCCAATAATGAAATTGAACTATTTATAAATAAGGAAAATAAAGAAGTAGAAAACATATTAAATATCAATCAAGAAAAGCTTGATAAAGCAGTTAATATAGTGATTGAGAGGATAGTGAGTTCTTATGGCAATAGTTAAAATGAAAAAATTTAATTTATTAGCTCTTGAATCACAAAAAGAAAATTTAATACAAAGTCTTCATAAATTTGAAGGGGTAGAGTTTATAAATTTGTCAGAATCTGAAACTAAATATTTAGATTTTTTAGATAAAGATTTTGATGAAGAAAAATTATATAAATTAGAAGGTGATAGAGCTAAGATTACTTTTGTATTAGATTTATTAGATAATTATGTAGAAAAAGAGAAAGGATTAAAAAGCTTATTTAATGATAAAAAAGTGCTAAATTACAATGAATTAGAAAAATTGGGAAAGGATATTAATTGGGAAAGTATTTACAATGAAATAAAAGGAATAGATTCAAAATTAAATTCATTAAAAAATGAGTTGCAAAAACCAAAATTAGAAATAGATAATTTAAAACCATGGCTTAATTTAGATATTGATTTTAGTGACTTAGATAAATTAAGTAGTTGTTCTTATGTTTTAGGTAGTATAAAAAGAAATAATAAAGATAAATTTAGAGAAGAATTTGACAGTGAAGTAAATCTTTCTTATGTAGAAATTATAAATGAAAGTGCTAATGAAATAAAATTATTTATATTATTTCATAAAGAATATAAAAATAAAGTAGAAGATTTACTAAAAAAGTATGAATTTGACAAAGTGCAGTTTAATTACCAAAAATCTCCTAAAAAAATAATAGAATTATTAAAAGAAAAAATAAATAAAATAGAAAAAACAATAGAAGAATTAGAAAGTAATATAAAAAATTATGTAGATAAAATAGAAGATATAAAATTATCTTATGAATATATTCAATTACAAATAGATAGAACTTATGCTACTAAAAATTTTTTAAATACAGGAAGAGTTATTGTTATAGAAGGATGGGTACCACAAGAGTCCATAGAGGATTTAGAAAAATGTTTAAACGATTTTGAAAATTTATATTATATAGAATTTACAGAACCATCTGAAAATGACAATGTTCCTATATTACTAAAGAATAATGATTTAGTTAAATCTTTTGAAGCTATAACTACAATGTATAGTTATCCCAAGTACAATGAGATAGATCCTACTCCAGCATTAGTTCCATTTTATATGTTATTTTTTGGAATGATGCTTTCAGATGCTGGTTATGGATTAATAATGTTAATATTCACCTATTTAATATTAAAATTTGTACCTCTTGAAGAAGATAAAAAAAGTTTTGTTAAAATGTTTTTTTATTTAAGTTTTCCAACTATATTAGTAGGAGCTTTATTTGGAAGTTATTTTACTGGAGCTATAAAAATACCTCCAATATGGCAAGATCCAACTAAAAATGTAACAGGACTTTTAATAGTTTCAATAATAATAGGTATAATTCAACTTTATGTAGGATTAGGTATAAAAGCTTATCAATTAATTAAAGAAAAAAAGTATTTAGATGCACTATATGATGTAGGTTTATGGTATATAACTTTAACATCTGCAATTTTATTTATACTAGCTAAGTTTGCAAAAGTGCCTTCTATAGTTAATATACAGAATCCAATAAAGTACTTAATGTTTGCGGGAATGATAGGATTAGTATTAACTCAAGGAAGAGAAAATAAGAGCATATTAGGCAAATTTGGAGGAGGAATATATGGATTATATGGAATAACAGGATATATAGGAGATATAGTTTCTTATTCAAGATTAATGGCTTTAGGGCTTGCAACAAGTTTTATAGGATCAGCTATAAATTTAATGACAGGTCTTTTAGGTAAGGGAATACTTCTTTGGTTGTTTGGACCCATAATTTTTATAATAGGTCATTTATTTAATTTATTTATAAATGCTTTAGGATCTTATGTTCATAGTTCTAGGTTACAATATTTAGAATACTTTGGAAAGTTTTACGAAGGTGGAGGAAAAGGATTTGTTCCTTTTAAAGCTAGAAATAAATTTTTTAAAATTAAAAATAAATAAGATATTAGGGAGGAATGAAAAATGAATTTTTTATTACAAAATGGAGGATTTTTATTTGCAGCATTAGGAATAGGATTAGCAACAATATTACCAGGAATAGGATCAGCAAAAGGTGTAGGTCTTGTAGGTGAAACAGCTTCAGGACTTATAACAGAAGATCCAGATAAATTTGGTAAAGCACTTATATTAGAATTATTGCCAGGTACACAAGGATTATATGGATTTGTTATTGCACTTATGGCATCTGGAAGAGTTACTCCTACTATGGATTTAAGAACAGGTTTATATATATTATGTTCATGTTTACCTATAGCTTTTGTTGGATGGAGATCAGCTATTCTTCAAGCTAAAGTTGCAGCCTCAGCAGTATCTATACTTGCAAAAAGACCAGAGCATAATACAAAAGGAATTATTCTTACTGTAATGGTAGAAACTTATGCATTATTAGGTTTGGTTATGTCAGTATTAATGATATTAAAGTAAGTCCCTAAAATTACTTATTAAAGTGGGAGTGAATTCTTATGTCTAACTTAGATAATTTGGTAGCTAAAATAATTGAAGATGGAAATAAAATAGCTAATTCTATAATAGAAAAAGCTAATGAAGAGGGAAAATTAAATATAGATAAAAGAATTAAAGAAGCTAATATAAAAAAAGATGAAATTTTAAAAAATGCAGAAAAAGAATCTAAAAGTAAATATGAAAGAATTATTTCAAATGCTCATTTAAATATGAGAAATAAAAAATTAGAAGCTAAACAAAATGTTATAGATAATGTGTTTGATAATGTAGTAGATAATTTAGTTAATTTACCTTTAGAAAAATATTTAAAATTTATTAAAGACAGTATAGTAAATATGGAAATAGATGGTGATGAGGAAATCATATTTAATAAAAATGATAAAAATAGAATAAAAGTTCAAGTAATTAATGATATAAATAAGGAATTAAAAAATAAAGGGAAAAAAGGTCAATTAAAAATAAGTAATGATACAAGAGATATTAAAGGTGGATTTATATTAACTAAAGGTGGAATAGAAATAAATGCTTCTTTTGAAGCAATTGTATTTTCTATAAAAGATGAATTGGAAAAAAAAGTATATGAGGCTTTATTTAATAGCTAAGGAGGAAGATTCATGGATAAATTAATTTTTGCCCATTCCATTGGAAGAATTAGAGCACTTGAAACAAAACTCCTTGATAAAATTAAAATAGATAGAATGATTGAAAGTAGTTCACCTAAGGAAGCTTTGAAAATATTAGAAGAAACGGAATATGGGAAATATTTAACTAATTTAAACAATATAGAAGACTACGAAGAAGTTTTGAAAAATGCTCTTAGAGATTTATATGATTTTATGTATAAACTTTCTCCAGAAAAGCTATTAATCCATATTTTTCAATTAAAATATGATTATCATAATATAAAAGTAATACTTAAAGGTAAGGCATTACAAAAAAAATTAGATTATTTGTTTATTCCTTTTGGCACTGAAAATGTTAATAAATTAATAGAAATTACAGAATTAGAAAATTTAAATGATTATAATAAAAATAAAGAGTATTTTAATAATGAAGTAATGTTAAAAGGTATTTTAGAGGCAAAGGCAGATTTTCAGGAAAAAAAAGATCCTCAAAAGATAGATGTTATTTTAGATAACTATATGTATAAAGATATGTTACTTAAATCTGAAAAATTACAAGATGATTTTTTGATTGAATATGTAAAAATGAATATAGACATTACAAATGTTAAAACTTTGCTTAGAGTAAAAAAACAAAATAAAAGTAAGAAATTTTTACAAGAGGTGCTAATAGGTGGAGGAAAAATAAATAAGGATTTAATAGTAAGTTCTTTAAATGAATCTGAAGATAATATTATAAAAAATTTATCTAAAGTAGAATACGAGAAAGTTTTTAAGGAAGGATTAGAAGAATATATAAATAATAAAGATGTAAGTAAATTTGAAAAAGTAGCAGATAATTTTATTATGGATTATGTAAAGAAAGGTAAGTATACTTCTTTTGGAATAGAACCTTTAATTGGATATTTAATTGCGAAAGAAACAGAAATAAAAATTATAAGAATAATAATGGTAGGAAAAATTAATAAAATATCACCAGATATTATAAGAGAAAGGCTGGGTGATATGTATGTATAAAATAGGTGTAGTAGGAGACAAAGACTCAATTTTAGCTTTTAAAGCTTTAGGAATAGATGTATACCCAGTAGTTACTGCAGAGGAAGCTAGAAAAGCTATAGATAAAATGGCAATAGATAAATATGCCATAATATTTGTTACAGAGCAAATAGCTAAAAATATTGAAGAAACTATAGAAAGATATTATAGAGAAATAGTTCCTGCAATTATACTTATTCCTAACAATCAAGGTTCCTTAAATATAGGATTGCAAAAAATAAAAGATAATGTAGAAAAAGCAGTGGGCGTTAATATTTTATAAGGAAGGTAGGTAGGTGAAGTTGAAGACAGGAAAGGTTATGAAAGTATCAGGACCATTGGTTATGGCAGAAGGAATGGAAGATGCTAATATATATGATGTTGTAAAAGTAGGAGAAAACCGTCTTATAGGTGAAATAATAGAAATGAGAGGTGATAAAGCTTCTATACAAGTATATGAAGAAACTTCTGGTCTTGGTCCAGGAGCACCCGTATTTACAACGGGTGAACCTTTAAGTGTAGAACTTGGTCCGGGACTTATAGAATCTATGTTTGATGGTATACAAAGACCCTTAGATGTAATAGAAGCTAAAGCAGGAGATTTTATTACTAGAGGAGTAGAAGTAGAATCTTTAAATAGAGAAAAAAAGTGGAAATTTAATCCCATAAAAAATGTAGGAGATGAAGTGGAAGCAGGCGATGTAATTGGCATAGTACAAGAAACTAATATAGTAGAACATAAAATAATGATTCCCTATGGTGTAAAAGGAATTATAACAGCTATAAATGAAGGAGAATATACTATAATAGATACAGTTGCTCAAGTTAAATATGAAGATAAAATTCAAGATATAAAATTAATGCAAAAGTGGCCAGTAAGAAAAGGAAGACCATATAAAAGTAAAATTAATCCTGTAGAACCATTTATAACAGGTCAAAGAGTAATAGATACATTTTTTCCAGTAACAAAGGGAGGAACAGCTTGTGTGCCAGGTCCTTTTGGTAGTGGTAAAACTGTAGTTCAACATCAGCTTGCTAAGTGGGCAGATACGGAAATCGTGGTATATATAGGCTGTGGGGAAAGAGGAAATGAAATGACAGATGTATTAAATGAGTTTCCAGAACTAAAAGACCCTAAAAGTGGAGAACCTTTAATGAAAAGAACTGTACTTATAGCTAATACTTCAAATATGCCCGTTGCAGCTAGAGAGGCTTCTATTTATACAGGAATAACTATAGCAGAATATTTTAGAGATATGGGATATTCAGTAGCAGTAATGGCAGACTCTACTTCTCGTTGGGCAGAGGCATTACGTGAGATGTCTGCTAGATTAGAAGAAATGCCAGGAGATGAAGGCTACCCTGCATACTTAGGTTCAAGAGTAGCAGATTTTTATGAAAGAGCAGGAAAAGTTTTTTGTTTAGGAAAAGAAAATAGAGAAGGAGCATTAACTGTTATAGGTGCAGTTTCACCTCCAGGAGGAGATTTGTCAGAACCAGTTACACAAGCTACTTTAAGAATAGTAAAAGTGTTTTGGGGTTTAGATTCACAATTAGCTTATAGAAGACATTTTCCAGCTATAAATTGGCTAAATTCTTATTCTCTATATTTAGATAAAGTAGGGGAATGGATGAATAAAAATGTTGCAGAAGATTGGACAGAATTTAGAAGCAAAGCAATGACATTACTTCAAGAAGAATCTAATCTTCAAGAAATAGTAAGATTAGTTGGTATAGATGCTTTATCAGAAGAAGATAGATTAAAGTTAGAAGTAGCAAAATCTATTAGAGAAGATTATTTACAACAAAATGCTTTTCACGATGTAGATACTTATGCTCCACTAAATAAACAATATAAAATGTTAAAATTGATTTTAGCCTTTTATGATGAAACTTTAAAAGCATTAAAAGTGGGAGTTTATCTAAAGGATATATTAAATATGAAAGTTAGAGATAAAATAGCAAGATTAAAATATTTCTCTGAAACAGAATCAGAGAAAATAGATAATGTTTTTGAAGAACTTTCTCAAGAAACAGATGAATTAATAAGCAAAGGAGGTATTCCAAATGCTTAAAGAATATAAAACAGTACAAGAAGTTGTAGGACCACTTATGCTAGTGGAAAAGGTTGAAAATGTAAAATACGATGAATTAGTTGAAATAGAAATTCAAACAGGAGAAAAAAGAAGAGGAAGAGTTTTAGAAATAAATCAAGATAAAGCTTTAATTCAATTATTTGAAGGTTCTTCTGGAATAAATTTAAAAAATAGCAAAGTAAGATTTTTAGGTAAATCACTAGAACTAGGTGTGTCAGAAGATATGTTAGGAAGAGTTTTTGATGGATTAGGTAATCCTAAAGATGGAGGACCTAAAATAATACCAGATAAAAAGTTGGATATAAGTGGAATACCTATAAATCCTGTAGCTAGGAACTATCCTTCAGAATTTATACAAACAGGTATATCTACTATAGATGGTTTAAATACTTTAGTAAGAGGTCAAAAATTACCTGTTTTTTCTGGTTCAGGTCTTCCCCATGCACAGCTTGCTGCACAAATAGCAAGACAAGCAAAAGTGTTAAATTCTAGTTCTAAATTTGCAGTTGTATTTGCTGCTATTGGAATAACTTTTGAAGAAGCACAGTTCTTTGTAGATGATTTTACTAGAACAGGAGCTATAGATAGAACAGTATTATTTATGAATCTTGCAAATGATCCAGCAATAGAGAGAATAGCTACTCCTAGAATTGCTTTAACAACTGCAGAATACTTAGCTTTTGAAAAGGGAATGCATGTACTAGTAATACTTACGGATATAACCAACTATTGTGAAGCACTTCGAGAAGTATCTGCAGCGAGAAAAGAGGTTCCTGGAAGACGTGGTTATCCGGGATATTTATACACAGATTTAGCTTCGTTATATGAAAGAGCAGGAAGAATAAGGGGAAAAGAAGGTTCTATAACTCAAATTCCTATTCTTACAATGCCAGAAGATGATAAGACTCATCCGATACCAGACTTAACAGGATATATAACTGAAGGACAAATAATATTAAGTAGGGAATTATATAAAAAAGATATAATGCCTCCTGTAGATGTATTACCATCTCTTTCAAGACTTAAAGATAAAGGAATTGGTAAAGGAAAGACAAGAGAAGACCATGCAGATACAATGAATCAACTATTTTCTGCATATGCACAAGGAAAGCAGGCAAAAGAATTAGCTGTAATATTAGGAGAATCTGCTCTTTCAGATGTTGATAAGCTTTATGCAAAATTTGCAGAGGCTTTTGAAAAGGAGTATGTGGCTCAAGGTTTTGATACTAATAGAACAATAGAAGAAACTTTAGATTTAGGTTGGAAATTGCTAACTATATTGCCACGTACAGAACTTAAGAGAATAAGAGATGAGTATTTAGAAAAATATTTGCCTAATAAAGAAAAATAAATAAAGGGATGAGATTATATGAGATTAAATGTAAACCCTACCAGGATGGAATTAACAAAGCTAAAAAAGAGATTGGTTACAGCTACTAGAGGACATAAACTTTTAAAAGATAAACAAGATGAACTTATGAGACAATTTATTGATTTAGTTAAAAAGAATAATCAGTTTAGAAAAGAAGTAGAAAAGGAACTAGAGGAATCTTTTAAAAATTTTGTTATGGCAAGAGCGGTATTATCTTCTGAATTTTTAGAAGAGGCAATTATTTATCCTAGAGAAAAAATATCTGTAGATGTGAAAAAAAAGAACATAATGAGTGTAAATGTTCCAGTAATGAATTTTAAAAAAGAATTAGAAGAAGATAGTGGAAGTATATATCCTTATGGATTTGTTAGTACATCTTCTGAATTAGATAATGCATTAGAAAAATTATATAATATTCTTCCTAAGCTTTTAGAGTTAGCTGAAATAGAAAAGTCTTGTCAATTGATGGCAGATGAAATAGAAAAAACAAGAAGAAGAGTTAATGCTCTTGAATATATGACTATACCTCAATTAGAAGAAACTATAAAATTTATTAGAATGAAATTAGATGAAAATGAAAGAAGCACAATAACAAGGCTTATGAAAATAAAGGACATTATGAAAGAAAAACAAAATATGTAATAAAGAAGGCTATTTAATTTAAAGTAGCCTTCTTTATATTTACAAAAAAATATAAACATATATAATATAATTAATAAATTTAAAAAGGGAGATAATATTATGGCAATAAAAGAAATTTTAAAATTTCAGGATAAAACATTAAAAAGAGTAAGCAGAAAAGTTGATAAATTAGATAAGGAAACTAAAAATCTAATAAGAGATTTAAAGGATACATTAAATAATGTTGAAGGCATAGGTTTGGCAGCACCTCAAATAGGGGATTTAAAAAGAATAATATATATAGATTTAAAAAATGGAATGAATCCTATATTACTTATAAATCCTATTATAGTTTGTAAAATAGGAAAAGAAAAAAGTAGAGAAGGATGTTTGAGCTATCCTGGCTATGAAGGAATAGTTATAAGACCTAGAAGAGTTATTGTAAAAGGAACAAATGAAATAGGTAAAGAAGTAACTTACGAAGCTAGGGGACTTTTAGCAAAAGCGTTTTGTCATGAAATTGACCATTTAGATGGAATACTTTATATAGATAAAGCAAAAAAAATATATAAAATAAAAGAATAAGTAAAATTAATTTTTAATAATAAAAAACCTCAAAATGCTACCATATATATTTTTTATAAAATACATATGGTAGCATTTTGAGGTTTTTCTTTAATAAGTAAATTAAAACTTCTTTACTTTTTAAAGAAATGTATATATACTAATGTATATACAGCTATATATAGGAGGTATAATATTATGACAAATCTAAAAAGATTAACATATGCTTCAGTATTAACGGCTTTAGCTATTATAATACCATTACAGTTTGGATTTTTAAAAATTATATTGGGACCATTTACAGCCACTTTAGCATCTCATGTTCCTGTATTTTTAGGAATGTTATTAGGACCAGGTGCAAGTATTATGATTGGAATAGGATCAACATTAGGATTTTTAGTAACTGCTCCAACTTTTGTTGCGGCAAGAGCCTTTTGTCATGTATTTGTTGGACTAGCTGGTGCATTATTAATTAAAAAAGGTGTTTCTTTTGGAAAAATTGTTGTTATAACAGCACCTCTTCATGGAATATTAGAGGCTATAGCAGTAATACCTTTTGGATTTACTATGTATAAAGTGCTAGTAGTAGTAGGTATAGGAAGTATTCTTCATCACTTAGCAGATGGAGCAATAGCTTTTGTGCTAGTAAAAGCATTATCTAAAAATTTAAAATTAAATTTAATAAAAAGTACTACTAATCAATAATTAAAAGTATGCGTTTTGTTTTGAAATAATATTATTAAGTTTTATTTTAAAACAAAACGCATAAAATTTTTTATAAGTATATTTTTAAGATTATATACACAAGATAATTTGTAATAAAATTAATTTATAATTGAAAATAATAAGTAAAAAATGTTAGAATAAAGATTATACTGAAGTTTAAAGGAGGAGATTAAATGTCTTTGGAAAAATTAAAAAAAGATGTATATTGGATAGGAGTAAAAGACCCAGAACTTGAAGTTTTTGATATAATAATGAATACACAAAAGGGTACTACATATAATTCTTATTTAATAAATGATGAAAAAGTAGCAATAGTAGATACTGTTAAAGATAAATTTTTTGATGAGTTTTTAGAAAATATAAAAGGCGTAATAGGAAATAAAAAAGTAGATTACATAATAGTTCAGCATACAGAATTAGACCATAGTGGTTCTTTAGCAAAGCTTATAGATATTTATCCAGAAGCTACTTTAATAGGTTCTAAAGCAGCACTTTTATATAGTGAAAATATAATAAATAAAGAATTTAAAAGTCAGGTAGCACCAGAAGAGTTAAGTCTAGGTAGATATAATTTAAAATTTATTCAAGCACCTAATCTTCATTGGCCAGATACTATGTTTACTTATTTAAAAGAACAAAATATTTTATTTACTTGCGATGTATTAGGCTGTCATTATTGTCCAAGTGAAACAGTAGTTAATAGTTATGGAAAAGGATATTTAGAAGAATTAAAATATTACTTTGATGTTATAATGGGACCTTTTAAAAAATTCGTCATAATGGGTTTGGATAAAGTAAAAGATATGGATATAGATATGATAGCACCAAGTCATGGTCCTATACATACAGAAAAAATAAAAGAATATATTGAACTTTATAAAAAATGGTCTTCACCAAATGTTATAAAAGATAAAAATGTTCAAATATTATATATATCAGCTTATGGAAATACAGAAAAAGTAGCTAAGTATTTTGAAAAAAAGTTAATTGAAAAAGGTATAAGTGCAAAATCTCATGAGATAACTTCTATGAATATGGAAGACATAGTAGTACTTATTGAAAATGCTTCAGGTATATTATTAGGTTCGCCAACAATAAATCAAGATGCTGTTAAACCAGTTTGGGATGTTTTATCATTGGTATCAGCTATAACTAATAGAGGAAAAGTGGCTTCTGCTTTTGGATCTTATGGTTGGAGTGGAGAAGGTGTTCCTATGATGATAAATAGATTAAAATTATTAAAATTAAAAACATTAGATGAAGGATTTAAATTTAAATTTGTTCCTTCTAAAGAGGATTTTGATAGAGCAGACCAATTTATAGATAAATTTATTGATATGCTTTAATTTAAATAATAAATTACTTTATTATTTTAGAAGGGAAGATTATTTTTTTGAAAACAGTAGTTTTTTTAGCTTCTCCCAATAAAAATGGAAATACTATTACAATTTTAAATAGTTTATTATCAGGATTGCAAGGAGAAGTCAATATAATAAATACTTTTAAAACTAATGTTAAAGGATGTATAGATTGTAAGTATTGTCATTACCATAATGAATGTTTCATAAAGGATGATATGGTTCACATTTATAATTTATTAGAAAAAAGTGATAATGTAATTATAGCTTCTCCCATATATTTTTCATCTTTTCCTGCTTCTATGAAGGCAATAATTGATAGACTTCAATTATATTGGAGTAATAAATTTATAAAAAGGAAAGAAAAAAATATTTGTAAAAAGAATGCTGTAGTAATTCTTACTTGTGGTTCTAAATGCAACAAAGCTTTTTCATTAGTAGAAGAAACATTAAAGCAAGTATTTTCTCTTATTAATGTTAATGAAACTTATAAAATATTAATTGATAATACAGATAATACAAAAATAAATAAAGAACTTAATATACAAGCTTATAACATAGGGAAGAATATTTCTGAAGTTTAATAAAATAAATATTTTAAAATCTTTAATAATGTGATATAATATTTATATAATCCTAATGTGTTTGCAAGGCTTATAATTTTCGACCGACATTATAATATAGGGACTTCAAGAGATTCATTTTCTATTTAAAACTTTTTTAATTAAGTAGAAAAGAAAATGATGCGAAGACCCACCTGCGAGAAGGCGGGTACGAAAAGTTAAGTACAGCGGCACAATGGGAATAAAGAGAAAAAAACCGCAAGTATAATAAAATTACTTGCGGTTTTTAGCATTTAGGTTTATTTTTAAGATATTCATATTGAACTAATAGTTTATCTAGTTTTTGACTGTATTTTACTACACAATTGTCCGTTAAGTCATTTTCATAAATTAATTTATGAAGTTCATTTCTCATGTTTTCAATTTTTTTACCTAATAAAACTAAATTAGTATTCATTTTAACAACCTCTCATAAATAAATTAAATTACTATTATTTTGCTTCAAAAGATACATTTATATTCTATCAAAAAATAATAATAAGACAAAAAAAAAGTAAGTCAATTATATACAAGAAAGAACATATAATAACATAATATCTGTTGATAATCTGTTGATAAATTGTGCATATATATTGCAATATATTTACAATAATATCTTAAAAGGCTACAGTTAATAAGACATTAAATAAATAAAATAATAGAAATATGTCAAAAAGTTTTTTGAAAAAGTAAAAAGTTAAACAAAAATTATAATACTATAATAATTATTTGTATAAAAATTTTTTGTTTTTTTAAAATAATAACTTTGTATTAATTAATATATGTGATATAATAATTACCGTAATTAATAAAAAAGTGACTATTAATGATTAAAAAAACTTAATAAGTATATAAAATTTGTCTATTAAATACATTTAATTTATTCTTAGGAGGTAGTTAAATTATGTTAAAAGATATAGCTATGGGACTTGTTAGAGTTACAGAAGCTGCAGCTCTTTGTGCTTCTAAGCAATTAGGAAGAGGAGATAAAATAGCAGCAGATCAATGTGCGGTAGATGGTATGGAAAAAGCTTTTTCTATGTTACCAATAAGAGGTGAGGTAGTAATAGGCGAAGGAGAGTTAGATGAAGCTCCTATGTTATATATTGGACAAAAAGTTGGTATTTGGAAAGAAGACATGCCTGAAATGGATATAGCTGTAGATCCATTGGATGGTACAAAATTGGTGGCTAAAGGTCTTCCAAATGCAGTAGCAGTAGTAGCTATGGGACTTAAAGGAAACTTACTTCATGCACCAGATATGTATATGAAGAAAATAGCAGTTGGTCCTGAAGCTAAAGGTGTTATTGATATTACTAAATCTCCTAAAGAAAATATATTAAATGTAGCAAAAGCCTTAAAAAAAGATGTAACAGAAGTTACAATAATTGTGCAAGATAGGGAAAGGCATGAATATATAGTTAATGACGCTAGAGAAATAGGAGCAAGAGTTAAATTGTTTGGTGAAGGAGATGTAGCAGCAGCTATAGCATGTGGATTTGAAGATACAGGAATTGATATAATGATGGGAACTGGAGGAGCACCAGAGGGTGTTATAGCAGCAGCAGCTATTAAATGTATGGGAGGAGAAATGCAAGCTCAACTTCAACCTGAAACAGAAGAACAAAGAAAAAGATGTTTAGATATGGGAATAAAAAATATAAATCAAGTATTAACTTTAGAAGATTTAGCTAAAGGCGATGATGTATATTTTGCCGCAACAGCTATTACAAATTCAGATTTACTAAAAGGTGTAGTATTTTCTTCTAAAGATATAGCTACAACTCATTCAGTAGTTATGAGAGCTAAAACAGGAACAATAAGATTTGTTGATGCAATACATAATTTAAGAAAAAGTAGTTTAGTATAATAAGCTATATTATTTGATATAATTATTTAAATTAATTAAAGGTATGCTATTTAAAATAAATAGCATACCTTTAATTAATTTAAATTTTACTTTACTATTTTTTTTGATTTAGTATAATTTAATATTGAAGTAAAACTAATTATTAAATGAGGTATGTAAATATGAGTGTTAAAATGAATGAGTTAATAAATGATTTAAATTTAGAAATTATAAATAAAGGTGACTCAAAAATAAATGTATTATCGAGGCATATTAATAGACCAGGATTGCAATTTTCAGGTTATTTTAATTACTTTGATAAAAAAAGAGTTCAAATAGTAGGAAAAGCAGAATGGAGTTTTTTAAATACTATGAATTCAGAACTAAGAAAAAAAAGATTAGATAAATTTTTTCAATATGCTGTGCCTTGTATAATATTAACTAGAAAATTAAAACCACATAAAGAATGTGTAGAATCTGCATTAAAATATAATAGGTGGATACTTAGAACAGATATGGTTTCTGCGGAATTTATAAAAAAAATATCTAAATATTTAGATGAAAATTTAGCACCAGAAACAAGATTGCATGGTGTTTTAGTTGATGTATATGGTATTGGAATATTAATAATAGGAGAAAGCGGTATAGGAAAAAGTGAGACAGCATTGGAATTAATAAAAAGAGGACATAGATTAGTAGCAGATGATGCTGTAGATATTAAAAGAATAAGAGGAAGATTAAATGGAAGATCTCCGTATATAACTTCAGGAATGCTGGAAGTTAGAGGAATGGGTATAATTGATGTTCCAGCTTTATATGGGTTAAGTTCTGTGTTAGATACTAAAACAATTGATTTAATAATAAGATTAGAGCCTTGGAATGAAGATCAAAATTATGATAGATTAGGAACAGATAAGAAAGCAGTTGACATATTAAATATAGCTGTTAGAAAAATAACTATACCTATAAGACCTGGAAGAAATTTAGCAGTTATAATAGAGGCTGCAGCAGCAAATTATAGATATAGTCTTATTTCAAAGGAAAATCCAGTAGATACTATAAGTAAAAGAATTAATGAGGAAGCTAAAAGGAGGGCTGCATTAGAAGATGAAGAGTGATTTAAGAAAAAAAATAAAAAATATAAGAAATAATATGGACATTACAAATAAAATGAATTTAGATAATTTAATATATAACAGAATAATAAATAGTAAAAATTATATTAAAAGTAAAATGATTTTTGTGTATGTAAGTTTGAAAGAAGAAGTAGATACTCATAGGCTTATAAATAAAGCTTTATTAGATGGAAAAAGTGTTTGTGTGCCTAAAATAATATCAAAAGATGAAGGAATGGAAGCAATAAAAATAAATAAATTTCAGGATTTACATAAAAGCAAGTATGATATTTTAGAACCTTTAAATTTTGAAAATAAAGTAGATAGGGAATATATAGATTTAATTTTGATACCAGGAATTTCCTTTGATTTAAAAGGCGGAAGAATAGGATATGGCGGCGGATTTTATGATAGATTTTTAAATTATAATAATTTACATTCTAAAAATATAGGATTGTGTTATGAATTTCAAATAGTAAAAAAAGTACCTATGGATGGATTTGACATGGGTGTTCATGGTATAATAACAGAAAGTAGAGAAATGTATTTTAATTAATAAAATTATTTAAAATGTATATACTAATTAGGAAAATTAAAATAAGTTAATTGGTGATTTTATGGTAATATATGATATTTTAAATAATTTTACAAATATAACAAATAAGTCTCCTTTAAAAAAAAGTAGTAAATATTGGATATTAACTGATATTGAAGAATTAGATCGCATCAAAGATAATATTAATATAGATGATTGTTGCATAAAAGAATGTAAGGAAATGAGTGAATTTTCTAAGATTAACTTTTATCATAATTATATTTTTATAATTTTAAGTGCATTAGAATATTATAATGGTCAAGTTTATTGTAAAAATTTATATGTTTTTTTAAGTAAAGAATATTTAATAACAACAAGTACAGATGAATTGGATATAGTAAAAGATTTAATTGAAGATATAAGAGATTCTAAGGATTCTTTGTTTTTTAAAAAAAATCCTTTGCCCTGTATTTTGCTGTATTATATAATAGATAGAATAATAGTTAAAAATTACAATGTAATAGCTTCTTTAGAAGAAGAAGTAGATAAAATAGAAATAGGTATTTTAAAAAATCCTAAGCATCAATATTTAGATAGACTTATAAACTTAAGAAGACAAGTTTATAAAATAAGAAAATACTTAAATCCCTTAAGGTATATAGGAGATAGTTTAACTAGTAATGAAAATAATATAATAGAAAAAGAAAATTTAGTTCATTTTATAAATTTAAATAAGAAAACTGATAAATTAGTTATGGCTTTGGAAAGTTTAGTTCAAGATTTAGGTATGGTTAGAGAAGCTTTTGAATCTGAAATAGCTAATAAAACTAATGAATTAATGAAAATTTTTACATTAATAGCTACTATATTTTTACCATTAAATTTAATAAGCAGTATATATGGTATGAATTTTAAATACATACCCTTTGCAAATACAGATTATGGTTACTATTTTATAATAGCTATTATGATATTTATAACAGCAATACTTATTTATATATTTAAGAAAAAAAAATGGTTATAATATTAAATGACAGGGGGTGTAGATTACTGTAGTTATTATTGCAGTAAGAAAAAAATGAATGAATTAATAAAAGAGTATAAATATGCATGGGAAAAATATTCAAAAGATGAATTAAACAAGGTTTTTGAATTATCGGAAAGCTATAGAGAATTTATGTCTAAATGCAAAACAGAAAGAGAATGTGTAGAAGAATTTATAATTAGAGCAGAAAAACAAGGATACAAAGATATTGATTCCATAATAAAAGAAAATAAAAAATTAAAGCCAGGAGATAAGGTTTATGCAAATAATAAAGGAAAAATGTTGGTGTTATTTTCAATAGGAGAAGAACCTTTAGAAAATGGAATGAGAATACTAGGAGCACATATTGATTCTCCTAGATTAGATTTAAAACAAAATCCTTTATATGAAGATACAGATTTAGCTTTATTTGAAACTCATTATTATGGAGGAATAAAAAAATATCAATGGGTAACACTTCCTTTAGCAATTCATGGAGTAGTTATAAAAAAAGATGGAACTAAAGTAAATATAGTAATTGGAGAAGATGATAAAGAACCTGTAATAGGAGTATCAGACCTCTTGATTCACTTAGCTTCTGATCAAATGGAGAAAAAGTTATCAAAAGCTATTGAAGGAGAAAATTTAAATATTTTAGTAGGAAGCATTCCTATTGAAGGAGAAAATGAAAAATATAAAGTAAGAAAAAATGTTTTAAGAATTCTTAATGAAAAGTATGGAATGTGTGAAGAAGATTTTGTATCTGCTGAATTAGAAGTTGTTCCAGCAGGAAGAGCAAGAGATTATGGATTAGATAGAAGTATGATAATGGCATATGGTCAAGATGATAGAGTATGTGCATACACTTCTTTTGAAGCAATGCTTAAAATAGATAAACCAAGTAAAACTTGTGCAACAGTATTAGTAGATAAAGAAGAAATAGGTAGTGTAGGTGCTACGGGAATGCATTCAAGATTTTTTGAAAATGTAACAGCAGAAGTAATGAATTTATGTGAAGAATATAATGAACTAAAATTAAGAAGAGCATTTTCTAATTCAAAAATGTTATCATCAGACGTAAGTGCAGCTTTTGATCCTAATTATCCTTCAGTAATGGAAAAGAAAAATTGTGCTTATTTAGGTAAGGGAATTGTATTTAATAAGTATACTGGTTCTAGAGGAAAATCAGGTTCTAATGATGCAAGTCCAGAGTATATAGCACAAATAAGAAATATTATGGATAAATACAATGTTTCATGGCAAACTGCAGAGCTTGGTAAAGTAGACCAAGGCGGTGGCGGAACTATTGCGTATATACTTGCTAACTATAGCATGGATGTTATAGATTGTGGTGTTGCTCTTTTAAATATGCATGCTCCTTGGGAAATAGCTAGCAAAGCAGATATATATGAAACTATGAAAGGATATTTTGCATTCTTATCAGAAGCATAATATTAAAAATTAGAATTAATAATACTTATGTTGCTGAATAAAAAATGTTTAAGATAATTTGCAAATAGAAAATAATTAAAAATAATCTGTATAAAAATAATAAGACAGTTGATAAATTTAATTTATCAACTGTCATTTTTAAATTAAACTAATATTTAAATAATTATGTTTGATTTAATTTTTCTAAAAATATTTTTATATATTCTTTTGTTAAATATACATCCCCAATATTTAAAGCGTGCAATCCATCTGACTTAGTTATTCCATGGAAATCAGAACCAGCAGTAATTATTTTATTATATTTTTTTGCTAAATTTTTAAATCTAAAAGTCTCTTTCGGTGTATTTGAATAGTAAATAGCTTCTATGCCATCAAATTCAAAATTTAATAATTCTTCTATAGAGCAATTATGTATCAGCACAGGATGTGCAAGTACTACAAGAGCATTAGAATATTTCAAAAGTTTAATACCTTCTTCTAAAGAAAGTTTTTTATTTGGTACATAAGCAGGACTTTTATCACTTATTAAGTTATTGAATATATATTCCCAAGTATAATCATATCCAGCATCTATAATAGCTTTAGCAATATGAGGTCTTGCTATTATACCGTTGGATTTTTTTATTATTTCATCAGCATCTAATTTTATATGAAAAAATTCATATAGATTTTCAATTATTTTTTTAGCTCTATAAATTCTGTAACACTCCATATTTTTTAAGAAATTTTGAAGATTGCTATTTTTATAATTACTATTTTTAAAGTATCCTAATATGTGTATGTTTTCTCCTTTATATAGCGTGGAAAGTTCTATTCCAGGTATAACTTTTATATTTACTTTTTTGCTTTCTTCTAATGCTTCATTGATTCCATTAATAGTATCATGATCGGTAATTGAAATTATATCCATATTTTGCTTCAAAGATAAATGTACTATATCTTTAGGAGAAAATTTACCATCAGATGCATTAGAATGTATATGAAAATCCCCTTTTTTATACATAAAATCATCTCCAGTATAGTGTATTAAATTAATAAATGTATTTTAATATTAATCTCTAGGTATAATGTATTTACATAAATTATATAAGTTATAAGATATAGGTATATTACTAATGTTTATAAAATCCATATTATAATATCCATCCCAAGGGTATATGGAACAAATATCTTTATTATATATATTTATTATATATTTTTCATCTTTGAAAGTAAAAAAAAGTTTATACAGAGGTTTTTTATTTATGTTTTTTGGGTTTTTTATAAAATTATTTTTGTTTAAATTTAAAAGAAATTTTTTGACTATTGCTATTTCCTCTTTAGACAAAGTTTTTTCTTTATAGAAATTAGTATCTATAATTGAGCATTTATAATTTGTTTCGTTTATTATATTTTTTATAACTAAATTTGTATAATAATAATTATTAGGCTTTTTTAATTTAATAGGAAAATTAATATTATTGTAATTATAGTTAATAAAAAATAAACAAGTAATTAAAATGAAAAAATAAAAACATATTTTTTTAAACATATGCAATCACCTTAATTTAATATTCTATAGAATTACATTATGTTAAAAAACAATAACTTATTACAAAATTAAATAAACATTTTATTAAATATAGAATAATATAAATTAAAATATATGTATAAATGAGGGTGAGAAAAATGAAAATAGGCATAGATATTGGGCATAATTGTCCACCAGATATTGGTGCTTTAGGAATAAAGTTTGAGGATGAATTAACTAGAAATATAGGAAGTATGGTTATAAATAAATTAAAAATATTAGGTTATAGTGTAGTAAATTGTACACCAGATTATGCTAAAAGCGTTTTAGAATCTTTATATAAAAGAGTAAATACAGCCAATAATAATAAAGTTGATTTGTTTGTATCAATACATTTTAATGCAGGAGGAGGAAATGGAACAGAAGTTTTTGCTATATCACCAGTAGGTAGGCTTATAGCTAAAAGAGTAGTAGATAATATATCTATTTTAGGATTTAAAAATAGAGGAGTTAAAGATGGAAGAATGTTATATGTATTAAAAAATACTATTGCTCCAGCTATATTAATTGAAGGATGTTTTATAGATTCAAAAGAAGATATGAAGTTATATAATGGAGAAAGTATGGCAAATGCAATAATAAAAGCTATAACTTATGGTAAAATATTAAAGTATGATAATAATGAGAATTATAAGGACGAAAATATTTTAGAAATACAAAAAATATTAAATAGATTTCAAATAAAAGATAAAAATGGGAAATGTGTGTCAGAAAGTGGAATATTAGATGTAAGCACAAAAGATTGTATAAAAAATTTCCAAAGTGTGGTAGGTATACCTGTAGATGGAGTACCTGGTCAAATAACATTAAATGCTTTTAAAATTATAATATCTAAACCTCTTACTATGAAGGGAAGTTATAATAGAATAGCTATAAGGTATATTCAATGGAGATTGGGTGCAGGAGTAGATGGCATATTTGGAAATATAACAGAAAGAGCAGTAAAAGAATTTCAAAAGAAAAATAATTTAATTACAGATGGAATAGTAGGCAAAAATACTTGGAATAAATTTATATATAGTTAATAATTATGCATATATAAAATTAGTGAAGTGTAAAATTTTACTTATAAAAAGTAGGATTTTGCTTAAAAATGCGTTTTAGATAATAAAAATATTGTGTATAAATATATTGACTAATGTATAATTATTTGATATTATTAAAATATGTAAAACATTAATATGCCCCCAATTCATATAATGAATTTATATAATATAAAACATCATCTAAATATTTAGATGATGTTTTTGTATTTAATATATTTTATAATGTATAATATCTATAGTATAATAGAATAAATAGAGGTGTAATACATGAAAGATAAAAATAAATTAAAAAGAGATGTACAAATTAGGCTTAGAAAAATAGAAGGTCAAGTTAAAGGTATAGAAAGGATGGTTCAAAGTGGATCTAATTGTAAAGACATATTAATACAAATAGCTGCAGTTAGATCCGCTATAAATAAAGTAGGCTGTATAGTTTTAGAAAACTGTGCTCAAAGTTGTTTAAAAGATTATGAAGGTGAGGGCAAAAAAAATATTGAGGAACTAATATCAAATCTTAATATGTTCTTAAAATAAAAAGCTTATTTATTTTTATTAGTATAAAATAAAATTGCTTTTGTAATAGAAGAAACTAAAAGAATTCCTGCAGCTATGGCACCTGCAATAGACAATGTATTGATTCCTAACAATAGTGATTCATTTGCATTACCTTGAATAGATTCAAACATTGTATAGTACATTCCCCCACCAGGTACTAAAGGAATAATTGCACATATAACAAATATTGTAACAGGTATTTTCATTATTCTTGCCATTATTTCTCCGTAAATGGATATAACGGTAGAGGCAACAAAATAAGAGAAAATGCTACTAGATGGAATTAATTTTGCTGTTAATAAATAAAAAAACCATCCAATGCCACCACCTAAAGCAGTATATATAATTTTTTTGCCTTTAACATTAAATGTAATACAGTATCCTAAGCTAGCTATACATGCAAATATACAATTTAAAATCATATACTAATACCTCCAAAAGTAGAAAACCATATTTTAAATACTGTTCCTGTTCCTATTGCAATAGCTATAGCAGTTAAAAAAGCTTCTGCTGCTCTAGTCATACCTGCCATTAAATCTCCTGCAATAGTATCTCTAACTGCATTTGTTATAGTAAGTCCAGGTACTAATTGCATAATAGAACCTATTATTATTTTATCCTCATGAAGTCCTGCAGAAATTTGCATAGATAATAGTGCTATTAAAGCTGCTATAGCACCTCCTACTACATTTATAAAAAAGTCATTAATTTTGAGTTTTTGTAAAAAGCTAGAAGAAGCTTTTATTAATCCACCAATAATAAGACTTATAATAAAATCATAAAAATTTCCACCAAAAAGTAATGTTAAAAAACCAGATAATATAGCTGCACCAAAAATAACTAATGGAGGAAATTGCACAATTAAACTTCCTCAATTATATTTAAAAATCATTACTTTTTGTTAATAATTAACTATTTTGTTCAGAAAAAGATAATAGCAAAGCTAAGGTGCTATTGCACCTGTGGATAACTT
>NZ_LZFO01000022.1 GCF_001758365.1 Clostridium acetireducens DSM 10703 | reverse complement strand
AAGTTATCCACAGGTGCAATAGCACCTTAGCTTTGCTATTATCTTTTTCTGAACAAAATAGTTAATTATTAACAAAAAGTAATGATTTTTAAATATAATTGAGGAAGTTTAATTGTGCAATTTCCTCATTTAATAAATATAATAAATATTCATATGTAAAAGGTACATTTTCCTTTAATGTTAAACAGTATATATCCGCACTAAAATAACTTCCTTTATCTAAAGCAAATCTATTTTTATTAGATTTAAAAGGAAACACTATTTTTTTATCTTCAAAAATATTTTGAATTCTCCCCCATTGCAAATGATACCATTGTCTAACTCCTTTTTTACATTCTCTTCTATTCATTAATCTTTCTTTATAATCATATATATGTTTTATTATATTAGTATATTTTTCCTCTTGAGTTATTAAATCTGAATATATTAAAAACATATCTTTTTTATGAATTTTATTTTTTTGAATAAAGCTACTCTTTATCCAAGGCTTTATTATATCTTTTTCTAAATTTTCTTCATCTATTATTTTTTTATTTACAACAAAGGCTTTATCACATCCTGTAATAATGCCTTGAAAACTATTGCATATATTATTAAGAGTAGTAAAACTTTTTTCTTCTATTTTATTTATTATGCACATTTCTTCTCTATTCCTAAGTATCCATCCTTTATTATTTAGTTTATTTTTATTTATATTAAATTTATCATACTCTTTTCCTTCGTTTAAAAATACCGATTTGCAAAAACTGTCTTTTTTTACGCCTTTTAAAGGCTTTATCACTTCTATGTATTCATTAGAATTTTGCTCATTTATTAAAAATATTATTAAAGGGTCTATTCCTATATTTTTGAAAGGTCTAATACCATAAAAATCTACTATCTTATTTATTGAACATACATTTTTTAAGATTTTTCTAAGATTTTCTCCGCTAGGTCCTTCTAAAAAATATCTAGAAGTTATAAAAGATATCTTTCCTTTTTTATTTAGCATATTAAGAGATTGCAAAAAAAAGCAATAATGTAAATCACTTTTATCTTTGTATATATTAAAATATTTCTTTTTTATAATAGAAGAATATTCTTTATCTATAAATTTATGTCCTACATAAGGAGGATTTCCTATAAATATATCAAATTTTTCATCATCTAATTCTATCAAAAAATCTCTATTTAAAAAATTAGCTCCTATAATTCCACTTAAATAAAATAAATCAATTATTAATATTTTTAAAGCTATTATATCTATATCAAATCCATATAAATTATTACATATTATATGCCTATCAATATCTTCTTTTTTTAAACTTATGTTATTAAATTCATTTATCTCATCTAAATTTTCAATAAATAATTTTCTTAAATGATTAAAACAATTTATAATTATATTTCCACATCCACAAGCAGGATCTACTATTTTTAGATAAGGATTTTTTATTATACTTTCTTTAGATATAGTATTTTTAACAACATATCTTGCAATATAATCTGGCGTGTATATTACTCCTTTTTCTTTATTTTTATCCATAATATTATAATAAAAATCCCCAAAATTATAGCTATTTTTTATATTTAATTTTCTCTTATATTTTATAATTGCTGTAATTTTGTATATACTATCTATAGGTTGCAAAATTACATTATATATATCTTCTATAATATTTATAAACTTATCTATATCTTTTTTATATATCATGTACTTCCTCTCCATTATTATAAAAATCTAGAAAAGTAGGTGGTAAAATGAAAAAAATCATTATTTATTTTTCCATGTTTTTTTGCCTAATTTTAGGCGCATGTAAAACCGCTAATATTAATAATACTACAAATAGTGCTAAAAATTCAAACTTTGGATCAAAAATTGAAGAAAAGCAATATAACAATACACAAACTAATGAAAATACTAAAAAAACTGAAATCAAAGAAACAAATACAAATACTTTAGAAACTAAGGAATTAAATTGGTATTTTGAAACTAGAAAAGATGGGCTTCCTCCTAATCCTCCTAAAGAATCTAAAAGTTTTTTAAGCAAATATCCTAGTTATTACTTAGGAAATACAGAAAAAAAAGATGTATACATTACATTTGACGAAGGTTACGAAAATGGATTTTCTGCTAAAATATTAGATATTTTAAAAGATAATCAGGTTAAAGCAGCTTTTTTTGTAACTACTCACTATATAAATAGTAATAAAGATTTAATAAAAAGAATGGTAGATGAAGGTCATTTAGTTTGCAATCACTCTACAACTCATCCTTCTATGGCTAAAGTAGCTAAAAATAGTAAAGAAAAGTTTAAAAATGAGATAATTACTAACGAAAAAGCTTTTGAAGAAATTACAGGTAAAAAAATGCCTAAATATTTTAGACCCCCTATGGGAAAGTATAGCGAATTGTCTTTACAATATACTAAAGATTTAGGTTACAAAACTATATTTTGGAGTTTTGCTTATAATGATTGGGATATTAACAATCAACCTAATGCAGAAAAAGCAAAAAAAATAATAATGGAAAGAACTCACAATGGATGCATATATTTATTACATGCTGTTTCTAAAACAAATACTGATATTTTAGATTCTTTAATTAAAGACTTAAAAGATAAAGGTTATACTTTTAAAACTTTAGATGATTTACCATAAAAATAAGCTATGTTTAAACATAGCTTATTTTTATGTAAATTATTATAGTTTTGAATTTACAATATTTATTATTTCCATTTTTCTTTTATTTCCATTAATAATTAAATCATCACATTTTCTTCTTAATTTTTCATTATATATTTCATTATCTATACCTTTTATATTTATTTTAATATTTAATGCACAACTTTCCATTACAGCTTGTACTAAAATTGCAGCAATTCCAACATCAGAAACCAAAGTTTTATTTCCTAAGGTACAAGCGTAATATACACAATCATATAATTCATAAGTTTCTCTTAATAATTGAAAAGGAACCTCCACTGCATTTATATAAGCTTTATTTATAGTATTTTGCCTTATCTCTTTTTCTTTTTCTGTTGATTTTGGAAGTTTAAAAGCATTCATAAGGTATAAAAAAGATTTACTATCTTCTTCTGCTAGTTCAAGAGCTTTATATTTATATTCTTCTACTTTTTTAAGCCTATCTTCCACAATTTGTTGCTTGTCTTCATCATATTCATAAAATTCTTTTTTTCCTATAGTTAAATTAAATACCATAGCTGTTAATGCACTTGATAAAGAAGCACATAAAGCAGCTACACTACCACCTCCTGGTGTTGGTGCTTTAGAACTCAGGTTATCAATAAAATCTTTTACTTCTAAATTTTTCATAATTATTTTACCCCCAATATTATTAATTCATAAATTAACCTTTTATCTTTATATTTTATCACTTTATGTAGTTATTTACACCATTTTGTGATATTTTTACTATACAATAAAAATGTGGATTATTATCAGGATAATTTAAATAATAATCCACATAATCTTTTATAATAAATTAATGCATTAACATTTCCTTATTTTCTGTATATGCATTATTCCAATTATTTATAAATACATAGTCTCTAACATCTTTTTTTGGATTATGAGCTTTATTTTCATTGGTTTCGCCTACTGGAGTCATTCCTATAACTTTAAAATTATTAGGCACTGAAAGTATGTTTTTTACTTTATTTTCATCAAAAGCTCCAATCCAACAAGTTCCATACCCCTCTGCTGTAGCAGAAAGCATAAAATGTTCCATAGCTATAGCACTATCTACTAAATAATATTCTTTTTGATCTATTGTTCCTGATAGTTTAGGATCTGCTACTACTACGGTAGTAATTGGTGCCTGTCTAATTGAATTAGCTGCTTCACCTGTATTATTCATTATGGTATCAGCTAATTCATTTCTTTTTTGTTCATCACTTACAATAATAAATTTGTAAGAAGTTTTATTTTTCCAAGAAGGAGACATCATAGCAGCAGTAACCATTTTATCAATTTTTTCTTTTGGTATGGGATTTTCTGTAAAATTTCTTATGCTTTTTCTATTTTCTATTACATCATAAAATTGCATATTATCACACTCCTTTAATTTTATTATGCGTAATATATATGCAATTTATACTATTTTTAATTTTAAATCTATGTCTTATATTTAATTACTTTAATTAAAAACTTAGGTATAGAAGATAGCCTTTTAATTCTATAAGGCTCTTTAATAACTCTATAAAGCCATTCTATTCCTAAATTTATCATCCATTTAGGAGCTCTTTTAACTTTTCCTGCAAATACATCAAAACTTCCTCCAACTCCCATAAATATATTACAATTTAATTTACTCATATACCTTACAATAAATCTTTCTTGTCTTGGAGAACCCATTGCCACAAATAATACATATGGATTTTTTTTATTTATATCTTCTATAATGTGTTTACAATTATCTAAATCAAAATATCCATTATGACTACCTAATATTATAATATTAGGATATTTAATTTTTATTTTATGTATAAATTCTCTTAATATTTCATCTTGAGTACCTACAAGATATATTGATTTTTTATTTTCTTCACAAAACTTAATAATGTCTTCCATTACTTCTATGCCAGCTATTTTTTCTCTTACTGGATTTTTTAATATTTTAGATGCTATTACAGTTCCAATTCCATCTGGTATTATAATAGAATTTTCTGACACAAAATTATCAAATAAGTTTTTTTCTTTAAGTCCATTGTATAATACTTCTGGATTACCAGAAATAATATGTACTTTAGAATTTAATTTTGTTAAATACTCTATAAATTTCTTTTTATCTTGATTAAAAATATTATACCCTAAAATATTAGTAAACATACAACCTCCTAATATAAAAATTAAGTAGATACTAGTATCTACTTAAAACGCTCCTTCTTTTCTAAATACTGAAAATACTGTTTTAAATAAAATTTTTATATCTAAAATAATCGAAAAATTTTTTATATACTTTAAATCATAATATATAGTTTTTCCTAATTCAATTTCACCTCTGCCGCTTATTTGAGCAAGTCCTGTTATTCCTGGCGTTACAAGAAGTCTTTGTTTATATTCTTCTGGATAATACTTAACTACATCTGGTATCTCTGGTCTTGGTCCTACAAGACTCATATTTCCTAATAATACATTAAATAACTGAGGTATTTCATCTAAGCTACTCTTTCTTAAAAAGCCACCTATTTTAGTAATTCTATTATCGCTTCTACTTTGAAACACAAAATTTTCTATATCATCAGGATTTATATCCAGTGATTTCTTTTTTTCAGCATTTACTACCATAGTTCTAAATTTATATATTACAAAATTTTTATTATTTTTTCCTACCCTAACCTGCTTAAATATAGCTGATCCCTTAGAATCTAATTTAATTAAAATAGTTATTATTAAAAATACAGGAGATAATAAAACAATTCCTATAAAAGATAGTATTATATCAATTATTCTTTTAATAAAAAATTGAATTGTTTTAGATTTTATATCATTTTTTATATCTATTTTTATTTTTTTCAACTCCATTTAAGTGCCTCCTATTAGCTTTACTATGATGTTTAAATAATTTTATATGATTTTTAAATAGTTCACTCATTTTTATAATATATCAAATGACTTTAATTTTTACAATATACTTATAGTTAATATTTGATAAATAGCTATAATTATTAATATTATACTATTTTTTTAGTTTATTTTTTATAATATCAATTAAATAAACAAATTCTTTTACTTTAAATAAATATATAACTAAAAAATACACAATACTTCCAACTATCGTACATATAACTAAAGAAATAATACTGGTAATTTTAGTTAACCCCATATATAATAAACAAATTTTATTTATTTCATATATAAACACACCCATTAAAATAGATGCAATAATTATTTTTAAAAATGACATAACTACACTTTTTAAATCAATGTTTTCTAATTTTTTATCTAAATTTAAAAGCATTAATATTGTAACAATTGTTATAGAAATAGATGTAGCTAAAGTTAATCCTGATACTTTCATATATTTAATTAAAATTATATTTATAGCTACATTAATAATTATACCAATAAAGCTATTTATCATTGGAGTAGTTGTATCCTTAATTGCATAAAATGCTTTATTTAATATATCTCTAAGACCATAAGCTATCATTGCTGGACAATAAAATAAAAGGGCATTAGATGTAAGATTAACTGCATTATTATCAAAAGCCCCACTTTTAAATATTAATGTTATAAGTGGCATTCTCAATACGCCTATAGCTATACTAGCAGGTACCATTATTAATAATATAATATTTATAGATTGTACTAAAGCATTTTTATATTCTTTTTCATTACCTTCTGCTGCAAAGGAAGATAATGTAGGATATACTACCATAGCTATTCCTATAGCAAAAACCTCATAAGCAAGTGTATTTATTTTATTAGAAAAATCTAAAATAGTAGGAGCTCCATAATATATATTAGTAGCAAAAGCTCTATTAATAAAAAGATTTAACTGCAATAAAGAAGTGCTTATTATTATAGGAGTCATTAGTATTACTATCTTTTTTAAATCTTTATCAAATATATTAAAATGAAATTCATATTTATATCCTAATTTTTTATATTTGGGTAAATTTATAATTAATTGAACTAAAAATCCTATTACAGTAGAAATAGCAAATCCATATATACCAAATTTATTTGTTAAAAACATTAAATAAACTATAAAAACTAAATTAGAGGCTAGTGACATTGCTGCTGGTTCATAAAACTCTTGGTGTGCTTGAAGTACCCCAGTTATTACACTTTGAATACTTATAAATACTAATGATAAAACCATTATTCGAATTATATCTACAGAGGTATTAAAAATTTCTTTATTATTAGTAAGTCCATGAGCAAATATATATATTATTTGCTTAGAAAATATCATTAGTATAACAATAACTATAATAGTAAATACTGTGTATACATTCAGTACATTATTTACAAACTTATTTGCTTTTTCTTTACTAGTCTTTTGTATATATTCTGTATGAATTGGTATAAATGTAGTAGTAAGTCCATAACTCACTGTAGTTAAAAGGTATACTACACCTAGGGATATAGTATACATATCGGTTATATATGTAACTCCAAATTTATTTGCTATTAGTGCATCTCTAAAAATTGCACATATTTTTCCCAAAATTATTAATACCATTACTATAGCTGAACTTTTAATTAACTTACCTTTAGACATATTACTTTTCACTCCAAATTAATCAATTAGTATTAAGTATTCTTTCATAAAAACAATAATATCTATTCCAAAATGTTTCTAAAGAAAACTTTTTTACTACATCATTATATAAATTTTCACCTAATAAATTCAATTTATTTTTCATTAAATAGGATAACTTCATTTTTTCATATAGACTATCTTCTGAATAAGGGTTAATTAAAAATCCATTTTTATCACTTATTATTCTTCCCATATCTCCTACTTTAGAACATATAACTGGCTTTTTAACAATGCCACTTTCTAAAATAACTAGTGGAGGAGCTCCACCTTCATTTAAAGATATAAGTAAGCTAACATCTGAAGCATTTATATAATCTAAACTATTGGATCTATATCCTAAGAATATCACATTATCATTTAATTTAGTTTTATTAACTTGATTTTTAAGTTGATTTTCTAATTCTCCATCACCTACTAGCAATAATTTTACGTTATCAAATTCATTGGACAATCTTTTAAAAGTTTTTAAAAGTTTTTCATGATTTTTAATTGGATGCATTCTAGCTACCATTACAAATGTAAAGTTATTTTCTGACAATCCTATTTCTTTTCTAATTTCATTTCTACTTTTAGTAATTTTAATATTTTTTATGTCTATACCATTATTAACTACTATTTTATCTCCATAAAATTCTTTACTTTCCAATAAATCCTTTATATATTGAGATACACAAGCATAATAATCAAATGAATTTAAGGATATTTTACTAATAGGAGTATAAAATAAATGTTTAATTTTATTATTTAAAAAATCATATCTATAATCACTATGTACTGTAACTACACAAGGTTTTTTTAATCTGAATTTAGTAAAATAATGAATGAAAGTTGCTTTAGGTCCATGAAAATTTAAAATATCAATATTTTCTTTTTTTACATATTCCACTAGTTTATTAAATATTAATTCTTTTAAAGAATATTTTACTGTTATTATTCCCATAGCTAAAGCTTTACTGTAAAGCTCCCCTTCACCTATACAACAAATTTTATTTTCAAAACTAGGACACCTACATATATTTAATACATGTACTGCTCCTCCACCATTATCATTTCCAGATATAATATGTAATACTTTAATATAAATCACCTTCCTTTAGTTAGTAATATTATATTTAAATCTATTATATAATAAATTATCAGATATGGATAATATAATCCAAAAATATGCTATTACTTTTGGTGCTGAGAAAAAATTATCTACAATATTCATAAATAAAAAAGCTACCATAGATGCTACAACACCACTATAAAAGGCTTTATAAAAATTATCTTTTATAATATTTATAAACTTCTTTAATTTAAATCCTATAGATATAATCATTCCTATAAAACCCACTAATCCAATTATACCCAACTCACTTTGAATTTTTAAAAATATATTGTGAGGATGATATACTTTATAAGAACAGTATCTTAAATCTGGATATTTAGTTATATAGCTGTCGTATAAAGCGGCAAAATTTCCATTTCCTACTCCAAATATAGGATTATCCTTTATCATAATAGATGCTGTTTTCCAAAGTTTTATTCTAGAAATATTTTGTGACATATCATCTATTTGTTTAATTCTACTAAATACAGGAGGTAAAAATAATGCTAGAATTCCTACTCCTCCAAATAAAAATAAAAGTTTTATACTATAAATAAGTACTAAAATAAAACAACCTATGGCAAATCCAAGCCATGCATTACGAGAAAAACTTAAAATTATATTTATAAAAAATAAAAACGAAGTCAATCCATAAAAAATTTTTTTCTTAATTTCTTTTTCATATAGAGTTAACATTATTAAAGGAAATACAGCTAATATAAAGAACATACCTACATTATTTGAGTTTTCTAAAGTAGACACTATCCTAACTAAAGTTTCACTTCCATGTTTTTGGACAAAACCTTTTCCCCCTATATACTGATAAACTCCTATAAAAGATATTAATAGTGAAACAGATATATAACACCTAATAATATTGTCTATAATTCTCTTACTGCTTATTTCATACTTAATTATAAAATATAGTGCTATATATGTTGTAAATCTAAAAGTCTCTTTAATTGCTAATGTTCTACTTGAAGCATATCCAATTGATAAATACATAATAAATAATAAAATTATTATAGATATATTAAAATAATCTTTTGTTAAATCTTTTATTCCTTCTATAAATCTTTTTCTAGTTTCTTTTAAAAATACTAATTGAAATACATATAGTAAAATAATTAAAGCTAAAATTATATCTCCATTAAAGGGTATATTTTTATATTTAAATTTACTAGGTATTAATGGCAATAGAATTATGTATAAGTAAATTAAAAAACTTATAATATTTCTCCTAAAATTCATATTTTCACCTCATTTAAACTATTATACTATAATATAAAATTGGCACACAAATATTGTTTTATATGTTTTAAACAAATTTGTGTGCCTAATAATTATATAAAATGTTGTTTCTATTTTTTATATTTGTTTACTATTCTAGTCACAGCATAAATAACATCTTCTACATCTTCATTAGACATCTTCACATATAATGGAAGTGATATTATTCTATTAAAGTATTTTTCTGCTACTGGGAAATCCCCTTCTTTATATCCAAAAGTTTTAGAATAATAAGGCATTAAATGAACTGGTATAAAGTGTACACTAGTTCCAATATTCTCTTCTGCTAATTCTTCTATAAATTTATCTCTATCAATAGTTAATAAATCTTCATTTACTTGCATTACATATAAATGCCATGCGTGTCTACTATAAGAAGCTTCTTTGGGCGTAATTATTTCAGGCATATCTTTAAAAGCTTCATTATACATATTAGCTATTTCTTCTCTTCTTTTTTGCATTTTTTCAATTTTATCTAATTGACGAAGTCCCATAGCTGCTTGTATATCAAACATGTTATATTTAAATCCTGGATATTCTATATCATATCTCCAAGCTCCACCCTTTCCATATCTGTTCCAAGCTGCTTTGCTCATACCATGAGAACTTAATATTTTAGCCTTTTCAGCTATATCTTCTCTATTAGTAGTAAGCATTCCGCCTTCTCCTGTGCATATATTTTTAGTAGCATAAAAGCTAAATGAAGTAGCATCTCCTATACTTCCAACCATTTTACCATTATATTGAGTATACACAGCATGTGCTCCATCTTCAGATACAAATAAATTATGCTTTTTAGCTATTTCCAATATAGCATCCATATCACAAGCTTGACCAGTGTAGTGTACAGGAACTATTGCCTTTGTTTTACTAGTAATTTTTTCTTCTATCTTTTTAGGATCTATGCAAAAAGTTTCTGGATCTACATCTACAAAAACAGGTTTAGCACCAGTGTGTATTATAGTATTAGCTGAAGATGCAAAAGTCATAGGAGTTGTAATTACTTCATCTCCTTCTTTAACACCAGCACAAAGAAGAGCTAGGTGAAGAGCAGCAGTAGCTGAATTTGTTGCAACAGCATATTTAGATCCTACAAATTCTGCAAATTTCTTTTCAAATTCAATTGTTTTTGGTCCTTTAGCAACCCATCCAGATTCTAATGTATGTACAACTTCATTTATTTCATCTTTTTCTATAAAGGGAAGGGCATAAGGTAGATATTCTTTTCTCTTTTCTAACTTTGACACTTTAATCACTCCTATAAATTTAATAATATTTTTTCTAATCTTCTAGTTATTTTTTCTCTAGAGTAATTTTCTATAACATATTTTCTTCCATTACTGCCTAATGTATTCCTAAATTCTTCATTTTTATATAATTTTACAATAGCTTCTGCTATTTTTTTTGAATTTTCAGGTTCCACAGTTATACCTGCATTAGCTTCATTAATTAATCTTTCCGCTTCTCCTTCAACAGCTAAAACTATAGGTAGTTCTGAAGCTAATGCTTCAAACATTTTCGAAGGCAATGCTCCTTTAAATAAATCTAACTTTTTTAAAGGTATTACTGTAGCATCCATAGAAGCTATAATTTTAGGCATATTAGATTTTGGTTGTACTGGAAGAAAAGTTACATTAGTTAGTCCCTTATCTTTAGCTCTATTTATTAGTTCCTTCTTTTCTGGTCCGTCGCCTATAAATACTATTTGTATATTTGTATGCTCTTTTAATAATTCAGCAGCATCTATAACTACCTCTAATCCTTGAGCAATACCATGTATACCTGCATAACAAATAGAAAACTTATCTTCTATCCCTATACTTTTTCTAAATTCTTCATCTCTATTTTGTTTTTTAAAAAATTCTGTATCCACACCATTTGTTATTAAATGCACTTTTTCTTTATTTATACCTCTACTTATTATATTATCTACTATTCCTTTTGTTTGTCCTGTAACTGCTGCTGCTTTTCTATAACAAAATTCTTCTAACCATGTAGACATTTTAATAAGCATTTTGTTATGTAAAACCCCTAATTTAACAGCAGATTCAGGCCATAAATCAGATATATTAAATATAAACTTTGCCTTTTTCATCTTAGAAAGCACATAACCTGACCATCCTAAAAATAAAGGTGGTGATTCTGTAATTATAACATCTTGCTTTTCTATATGTTTTGCACCTTGAAAAACTGAAGAAAAAGTGAAAGATAAATAATTTCTTAATCTCTTTACAAATGTTTTTTCTTTAGTAGCATAGATACTTGTTCTAACTATTTTTATTCCATCTAATTCTTCTTTAACTATTTTCTTTCCTTTATAGTCATCAAATATTTCTCCTTTAGGATAGTTTGGCATTGCTGTTAATATAGTAACTTCATGTCCGAAACTCTTTAATTGTTTAGCAAACTCAAAAATTCTATTCTGAGGTGCACCTACTTCTGGCGGGCAGTATTGGGTTAAAAATAATATTTTCATGTTATCACCTCTAAAAATAAACGTTTATTTAATATTTAATATATCATCATTAATTATATCTAATATTTTTTCTGCTGCATGTCCGTCTCCAAATATATTTTGTTGTTGTTGATTTGGCACAAAATTTAATATTGAATCTAATATTTTATTTTTATCTGTTCCAACAACTACATTCCATCCATTTTGAACAGTTTCTACCCATTCTGTTTCATCCCTCATAGTTACACAAGGTTTTTTTATAAAGAAAGCTTCCTTTTGTACTCCACCACTATCTGTTACTATTTTTTCTGAATGCATTTCAAGGCTTATCATTTCTAAATAGCCTACAGGTTCTATTACATTAATATTATTATTAAATTTCAAACTATAATTTTCCATATATTTTCTTGTTCTAGGATGTAGTGGTAATACAATTTTCTTGCCACTTTCATTTAAAGCTTCTATAATATTTTTTAATCTATTTATATCATTTGTATTTTCTGCTCTATGAATAGTAGTTAATATATAACTTCCTTCTTTTAAGTTAAGTTTTTCAATTATAGAAGTTTTTGAAACTGCTAAAGATTTAAAATGTAAAACGGCATCATACATTACATCTCCTACATTATGTACACCTTCTGATATACCTTCGTTTTTTAAATTATTAATTGCAGTAACTGTAGGAACAAACAATAGTTTAGATATATGATCTGTTAAAATTCTATTTTGCTCTTCTGGCATATTCATATTAAAACTTCTTAATCCAGCTTCTACATGAGCAACAGGTATTAATAATTTACTTCCACATAATGCACCAGCTAAAGTTGAATTTGTATCTCCATATACTAAAATTAAGTCTGGTTTTTCTTTTTCATAAATTTCCTCTAACTCAATAAGCATTTTTCCTGTTTGCTTTCCATGTCCACCAGAACCTACTCCTAAATTATAATCCGGTTTAGGTATTTGTAGTTCTTCAAAAAATACTTTAGACATATTTTCATCATAATGTTGTCCTGTATGAACTAATATTTCTTCATGTTCTTTTCTTATAATATTAGATACAGCGGCAGCCTTTATAAATTGTGGTCTTGCACCTACAACTGTTAATATCTTCATATGTTACCCTCCAAACAGAACCTATTTTATTAAACTTTTGTATATGTCATCTACTTTATTAAAGTTATCTTTTATATTAAAATTTTCTTCTACAAATTCTCTTCCATTTACCCCCATATTACATCTTAATTTTTCATTTCCTATTAATTTTATAATTGCTTTTGAAAGACTATGAACATCTTCTTTATCAACTAACAAACTACTTACTCCTGGATTAGTAGCCTCCGGTAGCCCTCCTACATTTGAAACTATAACAGGGGTTCCACAAGCTTGAGCCTCCACTGCTGCTACACCAAAGCTCTCACTATCTAATGTAGAAGGAAATACTGCTATATCAAATCTATTAAAAGATTCTATTACCTCATCAGCATTTAGAAATCCTAGAAATTTAACATCATCATCAATATTTAATTCTTTACATAAATCTTTTAAATATTCTTTTTGACTTCCTTTTCCTGCTATTTCTAATTTAATATTTTTATTAGGACATTTTTCTTTAGCTTTTTTAAATGCTCTTACTAAATACTCAATTCCATATTTAGCTTCTAATGTCTTTACCGTTCCTATTATTATTTCATTTGAATTTTTTTTAAACTTAGGTTTAAACTTATCAATATCAACTCCAAAAGGAGTAACAACTATTTCTTTATTAGTATAGTTTTTAGTTTCTTTAGCCATTACTTTGCTTGTAGATAAAATAACATCTGCTTTTGATAAATTGTATTTAATCATTAATGTCTGTAAAAAACCTTCTTTAGGAAAGTCAAATACATCACTTCCCCATACCGATAAAACATAAGGATGAAACCCTGAAAGTGCACCTAATAGTCCATAACTAGTAGCATAATGTGCATGCAGTATATCTGGCTTTATTTTTCCTATTATATTTTTTATATGTTTAAAATATTTTATATAAGAAATTTTACTGAAAGAACTTCCTTTTCTTATTTTATCTAAATCTTTATTAAAACTATGTACTGTAACTCCCTCTATTTGTCCATCATTTAATGATATTACATGTATATCATAGCCTTTTTTCTTGAAAAAGCCACACCATTTTTTAGTATGTGTACTATTAGCATCAGCTAAATAACATATTTTCATTTTTATGCCTCCAACGTATTAGAAAATAACTTAACTTGTTAAGTTATTTATTACTTTTCTTCCTCTAGCTTTCCAATTATGATTATCTATTATTTTACTAATATTTGAATTCTTTATATATATTTTTTCTTTATTATTAAATAACTGTTTTAGCAATAAAGAAAGACTATCTTCAGAATAATCTATAACCCATCCTATTGAATTATCATTAACAAACTCTCCAACTGCTGTATTTTTACAACATATTATAGGTTTTCCATAGGATATATATGTAAACAATTTAACTGGTATTGCAAATTTCCAATATTCTTGAGGTTCTAAAAATAAGCTTACTACATCAGCCTCATTAAAATATTCATCCAATTCCTTATCTTTTTTATGAATAATTTCTATTTTATCATTAATATATTTTTCATATCTTTTGCTACAAGACTTCCACTCATTTTCTCTACAACAAACAATTAATTTATATTTATTTTCTCTATTTATTACAGAAAACATTTTTTCTAAATTATATAGTTGAGGATTGACTCCTCCAACATAAAATATATTTATTAATTCCTTTTTTTTACTCTCTTGAGATTTTGAATGGGTATTAGTAAATACTTCAAAAGCAGGAGGTAATTCTTCTACTCTGCAATTTAATTTTATAGGTATATATTCATACATTTTTTTACTTGGCAAATATAATATATCTATTAATCCTTTATATTTTAATAAATCATAAAAATAAAAAATATAAGCAACTAACCTTTTGAATATATTAACGTTTTTTTTATATTGTGAAAATCTCCAATGTATATCTCTATAAAATAATCCTATTTTTATATTATGATTTTTACAATACTTTAAAAATCCAAAGTCTAAAAAAGGATATAATGGCAGATGATTTTTTTCAGTTAATAGTGTAGGCTCTGTAGAACTTTCTGAATATAAAAAATCATATTTTACTCCATTTTTAATATTATTTTTTATTTCCTTTATTTTTTTTTCCCTTTCCTTACCATACCCCATTATAACTTCTACATTATACCCATTTTCTTTAAATGCATTTATCATTTTTATAGGTCTTATATTTGAACCTGATGGCCAATTTGGATCCACATTATATGGAATATGAAATATACAATTAGGCACAATATTACACTCCTCTTTCCATTTTATAAAAAGTATTTTTACTTATTACTTTTTAATAAAATATCCTCATATAAGCATTTTAACTTACTTCCTACCGCTTCATAGCTATAGTTATTTTTAATATAATTTCTTATATATAAAGTATCAAATTTATCATAGTTCTCTATTATTTTCTTTAATCCTTCTTCTAAAGCTTCTTCACTTTTAGAATCCACTAGTACTCCTACTTTTTTATTTACAAATTCCTGAGGTCCACCACATTTAGTTGCAAGTACAGGTTTACCTCCTGCCATAGCTTCTATTAAAACACTTCCAAATGTTTCTTTTACACTTGGCAATACTAAAAAGCTACTATTTTTAATATACCTAGGAATATCTTTCTTATCTACAGCTCCATAAAAAATACAGTTTTGAGAAATTTTATATTCATTACATAACGATTCATATTTTTTTCTTTTTATTCCGTCCCCAATTAAGTGAAATTTTATATTATATTGAGGATTATTACACATAAATTTTGCTAATGCAGGTATAAAAAATGGTAATCCTTTTACTTCATTTTCTCCCATTATACCTATAAAAAGAATATTAAATATGTCATTTTCTTTTGAATAATTTAATTCATACTCATCTACATTAACTACATTACCTATTATTTCTTTATGAAATTGGTATCCTAAACTAGTAAGTTCATTACTTAAGAATGAACTTACTGTAATAACTTTTTTAGCTCTTTTATAAGATGATTTAAATAATATTCTATTATAAGGCTTTAAAGAAAATTCTTTTATTGTAGACATATGCTCTGTTATTATATATGGAATATTGTTAAATTTCGTATATAAGTTAGCTATAAATCCTGCTCCATAACATACATGACTATGAATTAATTCTATATTATTTTCTTTAACTACTTTATTTAAAAATCTTACTGACTTCATAAAACTATTAATTTTTGATAACTTAGAATTTTTAATGTAATCTGTATTTGCTCTATATACTTTAACTCCATCTTCTAAATCCCATGTTAAAGAATTAGGCTTTATTGAAGTATCAAAAGGATAAAATACTACAGGATTTAATCCTAAACACTTTAATGCTTTTATTTGTTCTTTTACAAATATTCCGCTAACTAAATTTTTTTTACTTGGATACCAACTTGTTAATATAAGTATATTCAAATCAGCACCTCAATTCTTTAATAATTTATTATATTTAATTAAAGCAATAGTCATTCCTAGTGTCATCCAAAATGCTGGATACCACATCATAGTACTAGGAGCAAATGCTAAGAATATAAAAGCAAATGTAGCTGTAGAAATCATAATTAAATATTTTTTCATTTCTTCATTTGCAAATTTATAATTTTTTAAACAATTGTAAATCATACTTAAATATATATATATAGTATATAAAAATATTGCTATACCGAAATTTCCTAAAATTTCGAACCATAAACTATGAATATTTAATACACCGTATGTATTTGCCATACTTTCAACATAATTTTCTATATTTCCTGCTCCAAACCCTAAATAATTTTTCTTTACTATAACACCATGAATAACATCATATAGTAAAGTAAATCTTTGATTGCTAGAACCTTTTTTGCCTAAAGCAAGTAATTTTTCATCATCTGGACTTTTATATTCAAATCCAGATATATTTAATTTACTTAATAACTTTGAACCAGTTATTTTACCATAATAAGGCTGCATTCCTGGTATAAATGATATTGCTAAAAATATTATAAGAGTAAAACAAGCAAGTTTTAACACACTTTTCCCGATTCTTTTGCTATCTTCTTTACCCTTAATATAATAAAATGCTGCACAAAACATAAAAGCTATAAAAATTGTAAGCCATGCAGTTCTAGATCTAGTAAAAATTAAATTTATTTGACTTAAAACATATATTGATATATATATATATCTTTTCTTTTTATTTTTACTAAATATAATTTGCATACCTGTTAATATCATTCCTATAACCAAAAAAATAGCATAATTATTAGGATTATAAAAAAATACTACTGGTATCCTCTTTACATAATGAATTTGAAAAGCAATAGCATCCCATTCTGCAAAGTGATTTCTTGTACCATATCTTATACCAAATATCTCTAATAACCCTAATGATATTATACCTACATAAACATATTGTAAAAAATTCAATGTTTTTTTTATAACATGTTGATTTATATTTTCAAATACAAACATTAATAATAAAGAAATCATAATACAAAAATTAAATATATATTTAATAGCCATTTTTTTATCCGTAGCTAACAGTACACTTAATATCATATAAACAAAAAACACAACTAAAAACAATGAATACTTATTTTTAATTACACTTTTAATATGTAAATTATTGGTTTTAATAGTATTTATCACAAAAATAACTATATATATAAATAATGTAATATAAAAATAATATATGTCATATCTGCTTCCTAGAGGAATTTTTAATGAAAAATTGATTAAAGCAAAGAGTATGGTACTGTAATATACCATATCTTTTGCTGTATCTGAAAAATACTTATACGATATTGTTAAATATATAATAGCAAATAAATGTACTAATGCTAATTGTGGAAACATAAAAAAGTTACCTACAATAGATAAAATAAGTAATATATATACAAAAGTAATATTATTTATATTAAGTCTCATTCCATCCTCCATATTATCAAGCCAACTATTTATTGATTCTTAAGAAGTTGTTCTTCTGGTACATCCTTAAAATATTTAGCTGGATTTCCTGTTACTATTTTTGCTTTTTCTACATCCTTTGTCACAACACTTGCTGCTGCCACAAATCCATCTTCATTTATTATTTTCCCAGGCAATATTGTTGCTTGAGCTCCTATTCTTCCACCTTTTTTTACAGTAACACCTTTAAAGTGTTTATATCTTTCCTTTGAACGAGCTGCATAATTATCATTAGATGTAACAACTCCTGGAGCTATAAATACATTATCTTCAATTTCTGAATAAGCAGTAATGTATACATTAGTTTCCAACTTGCAGTTTGATCCTACTTTACAGAAATTTTCTACAGCAACTCCTCTTCCTACAATAGTCTTACTTCCTATAGTTACATTTTCTCTTATAGTTGATAAATCTGCAACTAAAGTTTTTTCTCCTATTGTACAACCACAATATATTATAACTCCTGCACCTATTAAACATCCATCTTCTATTTTACAATCTGGAAGTTTTTCTTCATCTTTAAATATACTGTTTACTGAACGCATAGGTTGTTTTCCTATTACTGTATTATCATCAATTCTTACATTACTTCCTATAACTGATCCTTCATGAATAACTACATTATTAGCAATAATGCAGTTGTCTCCTATAGTTACATTGTCTTCTATAACTACAAATCTTCCTATTTTTACGTTATTTCCTATGTTAGCTTTTTCTGATACATATTTCATATCATTGTTCATAAATTACTTTCTCCATTCTATATAAAATTACTTATGAATTTTTTCAACATTTTCCATTTCCATAGTTGAAAACTTTTCTAATGGGAATTTAACAGGCATTCCTGTAAGTCTTGATTTATATGCAGCAAGTATTATAGCCATTCCTTTTTTGCCTTCTTCACCATTTATTAAAGGTTCTCTATTATTATTTATAGAATCTATTACATCCTTAAATAATAAATTATGTCCAAATCCGTATACTGTATCTGGATCTGCTCCTTGCTCTTTTAATATATCTTCTTCATTATCTTTTCCGTCACCAAATCTCCAAGTTTCTATTTTATTTACTGCAAGTCCTCCAATACATACTGCTCCTTTTTCTCCAAATATACTTAATGTTTCTTCTAAATTTTTAGGATATACACAAGCACTTCCCTCTACCATTCCTATAGATCCATTTTTAAATCTAATTATTATAGCACCAAAATCTTCTGCTTCTATATCTCTTAAAAATGTATCACATTGAGCATATACTGTATCTATTTCTCCACCCATCATCCATTGAAGTAAGTCAATATTGTGTATACATTGATTCATTAATGTACCACCATCTAATTTCCATGTTCCTCTCCAAGGAGCTTGAGTATAATAACCCATATTTCTATTCCAAAGTATTCTAGCTGTTCCATTAACCAATCTTCCAAATCTTCCTTCTTCTACAGCTTCTCTTAATTGTTGAATAGGTTTATTAAATCTATTTTGATGACTTACGCATAATTTTACATTATTGTCTCTAGAACATTTTATCATTCTATCTGCATCTTCTATTGATAAAGCCATAGGTTTTTCACAAATAACGTGTTTACCTTTATTCATACAATAAACAGCTATATCTGGATGATATCCACTTTCTGTAGCAATAGTAACTACATCTATTTCTTCATTTTCAAGCATTTCTTTGTAATCTGTATATACTTTAACTTCTTTCTTTTCTTCTAATTTTGATATGTATTCTTCTTTTTTTTCTTCAGCTTTTTCTTTTAATACATCGCAAACTGCTATAAGTTCGGATTCATCTTTATTACTAATTAACGCTTCTACATGTTTATATGAAATTCTTCCACAACCTATAATAGCAAATTTTAATTTTTTCAATATACTCACCTCATTATCTTATTATAGGATAATAGGATAAGATAAACTTACCCTATTATTAAAGTTTATGAATCTTTTCTCTATTATTCTTTACATCCTTAGTAGCATTTCTTGTATCATATAATATATTTGCTTTTGCTACTATCGTTTCATAATCATAGCAACTATGATTTGTTGTAATTATAACTATATCTGCTTTATCTATTTCTTCTTCCCAATTAACTGATTTATAAAGTACTCCTCTATGAGTAAATTCAGGTATATGTGGATCATTATAAATTATATCTGCTCCATTCTTTTTTAAGTTATCAATAACTTTTAAAACTGGAGACTCTCTCATATCATCTATATCATTTTTATAAGCTGCTCCTAGCAATAATACTTTAGCACCATTTAAAGCTTTTTTCTGTTCATTTAATAACTTCATTGAATTTTCCACTACAAATTCAGGCATATAATCATTTATTTCTCCTGATATTTCTATAAGTCTTGTATGATAATCATATTCTCTTGCTTTCCATGCTAAATAAAATGGATCTAGTGGTATACAATGTCCACCTAAACCTGGACCTGGATAAAATGCCATGAAACCATATGGTTTTGTTTTAGCTGCATCTATAACTTCCCAAATATCTATACCCATTCTCTTGCAAAGTATAGCCATTTCATTAGCTAAACCTATATTTATATTTCTAAAAGTATTTTCTAATATTTTTTCCATTTCTGCTACAGCTGGTGATGATACTGTATAAACTTCACTTTCTAATACATTCCTATATAATGTAGCTGCAACCTCAGTACATTCTGGAGTACATCCTCCAACTACTTTAGGAGTATTTTTTGTTTTAAATTGTTTATTACCTGGATCTACTCTTTCTGGTGAAAAAGCTAAAAAGAAATCTTTTCCGCACTTTAATCCACTCTCTTCCAAAATAGGCCTTAAAACTTCTTCTGTTGTACCTGGATAAGTAGTGCTTTCAAGAATTATTAACATACCTTTATGCAAATATTTAGATACACTTTTAGTTGAATTGACAACATAAGATATATCTGGTTGTTTATATAAATCTAATGGTGTAGGCACACATATACATACTGTATCTACATCTTTTACAAAACTAAAATCTGTAGTTGCTCTTAATTTACCATCTTTAACTAATCTTTCTAAATCGCAATTTACTACATCACCAATATAATTATGTCCTTCATTAACTAGTTCTACTTTTTTATCTTGAACATCGAAGCCTATTACTTCATATCCTGCTTTAGCCTTTTCTACTGCTAAAGGTAAGCCAACATATCCAAGACCTACAACTCCTAATTTAGCAGTTTTATTGTTTAATTTTAATATTAATTCTTCTCTAAGTGATGACATATTTTTACCTCCTTGGTAATAGCATAAACAAATAAATTATATACTTTTATGTTTATAAAGGTCAATTAACTAATTGTAAATTTTTAAATAATAACTATTTGTTGTTATAAAATTCTTTAATACATGAAACAACATATTCTTGTTGTTCTATTGGTAATTCTGGATACATTGGAAGTGCAAACACCCTTTCGCAAATATTTTCTGTTACAGGTAAATCTCCTTTTTTGTATGCTAAATTTTCATATACTTTAAGTAAATGAACTGGTATAGGATAATATATAGAAGTTGCTACTCCCTTATTTTTTAAATATGACACCATATCATCTCTTTTTTCTACGCAAATTGAATATTGATGATATATATGTTTATAATTTTTTTCTTCTACTGGCAATACTACTGGTGTGTCTTTTAATAACTCATTATATATTTTTGCTTTTTCTCTTCTCAATTCATTATATTTATTCAAATATTTAAATTTAACTCTTAAAATAGCTGCTTGTATTTCATCAAGTCTACTATTATATCCTATAACTTCATGGTGATATTTAACCTTACTTCCATGAACCCTTAGCATTTTTATTTTTTCAGCTAAATCTTGATCATTTGTTACAATCATTCCTCCATCACCATAACAGCCTAAATTTTTAGTTGGGAAAAAAGAATAACAACCAGCAACTCCAAAAGAGCCTGCTTTTTTACCTTTATATTCAGCACCTATAGCTTGACAAGCATCTTCTATTACTGGTATATTATGTCTTTTAGCTATATCCATTATGCTATCCATATCACACATTTGACCAAATATATGAACTGGAATTATAGCTTTTGTTTTTTCTGTAATTTTTTCTTCTATGCTCTTTGGATCTATACAATAAGTATTTTTATCTATATCAGCAAATACAGGAATAGCTCCTAATACTGATGTTACTTCTGCTGATGCAAAAAAAGTAAATGGTGTTGTTATAACTTCATCTCCTGATCCTACTCCTAAAGCTTTTAAAGTTAACATTAATGAATCAGTTCCATTAGCAACACCTATTCCATATTTAACTCCTGTAAAATCAGCTATTTCTTTTTCTAATTCTTTTACATTAGGTCCCATAATAAACTGAGTAGACTCTAAAACATCTTTTATAGCTTCATCAATTTCTTTTTCTATATTTTTATACTGTGCTTTCAAATCTAATAATTTAACTTTCACTAATAACATCTCCTTACAAAATATTAATTACAACTTTTTTTCTTATAAGTTGGCACCTTTTTTTGTACTAATTTAAATATATTGTCCTTATCCATATATGCTACTTTTTTAAATTCTTCTATGGAACTTTCTACAAAATTAATATCATATTTATTAGGTCTTTCAACAAATATTTTATCATGTTCTGTAGATGTTAAAGCTACCTCATCCATTAATGGTTCTTCATATAGTTTTTCACCAGGTCTTAATCCTGTATATTTTATTTTTATATCTTCATCTGGCTTAAATCCAGATAATTTTATTAAATCCCTAGCTAAATCCACTATTTTTACTGGTTCACCCATATCTAGTACAAATATCTCTCCTCCTTTAGCTATAGCACCAGCTTGAATTACTAATTGTGCAGCTTCTGGAATTGTCATAAAAAATCTATTTATTTCGGGATGAGTTACTGTAACAGGTCCACCATGAGAAATTTGCTTTTTAAATAAAGGAATAACTGAACCATTACTTCCTAATACATTACCAAATCTAACAGCAACATATTCTGTATTACTAATTTTATCAAAAGCTTGAACCATAATTTCACAAAATCTTTTTGTTGCTCCCATAATATTAGTAGGATTAACAGCCTTATCCGTACTTATTTGTACAAATTTCTTTACAGAATACTTATCACAACACTTTAAAATATAATATGTTCCAATTATATTATTTTTAACTGCTTCTGATGGATTTTCTTCCATTAAAGGAACATGCTTGTGAGCTGCTGCATGAAACACTACATCTGGTGTGTATTTTTCAAATATTTCCTCCATTTTTTCTTTATCTCTTATAGATGCTATAATAATTTCCTTTTTTAAATAATAATAATCATGATTTAGCTCCATTTGTACATCATATACATTATTCTCATATATATCTAATATTAAAAGTTTTTTAGGATTAAATTTAGATATTTGTCTACATAATTCTGAACCTATAGATCCTCCTCCACCAGTTACTAGTATAACTTTATCTTTAATGTATTTATTTATATTTTCATTATTTAACTTAACTTCTTCTCTACCTAGTAAATCTTCTATATTTACATCTCTTAATTTGCTAATATTTACTTTTCCATCTATTATTTCATAAATTCCTGGTAAAGTCTTTAATTTACATTTTGTATTTTTACATGTATTAATAATTGCTCTTTTAATTTTTACATCTGCTGAAGGTATTGCTAATATTATTTCTTCTATGTGCTTTTGATTGCATATTTCTATTATCCTTTCTCTTCCTCCTAGTACTTTTACGCCACTTATTAATTTACCTTTTTTAGATTTATCATCATCTATTAATCCAATAATATTATAATTTAAATTATTGGACTTTTTTATTTCTTTTATTAATAATGCTGCTGCATCTCCTGCTCCAATTATAAGTAAATTTTTACACTTACCTTTTGAATATTTATATCCTTCTTGATTTTCTATAATTCTTAATATAAATCTAGTTCCCCCTAAAGAAACTACTGATAAAATCCAAAATATAATATGTGCAGTAAAAGGAAACCTATAATATCTATTTTCAAATAATCTATAGGTTATAAGATAACTATATAATATAAATACTATATTTGATAAAGATAATGAGTATATTATTGAAAGTAATTCTTCTACAGATGCATACTTCCATATACTATTATATAAATTAAATAATTTGTTAAAAATTAAAACTATAATTATTACAGGAATTATAGACAACTGAAAAAATTTCATATATTCTTGTGATATACTAAAATTTAAACTTAATAATAATGCTAAGTACAAAGAAAATATGACAAAAATTATATCATATATTACAAGCTTTTTATCTTTTTGCATAATTACCACATCCTGAACAAATTTATTATTAAAATAATACTATTTACAATCTTAAAACTTCCTTTATTTATTTTACATCATAAAAAAAATTAATCAATATTTTTTAAATAATTACTCATGATAAATACATTATAATCTAAAATATATTAAGTGGCAATTATACACTATATACTTTATATTAATACTTTTTTGTATATTATAATTTATTATTATAAATAAATTAAATAAAAATACATAAAAAAGAATATAATTTATAAATTATATTCTTTTTTATGTATTTTTTTAAATTGTAATTAATTCAATATATTTTACCTGATTTATTTAACAACATTATTGTACACTTCTTTAAAAATATCACTATCTTTTATATATAATAAATATTCTACAAAAGATTTTTGTAAATCTTTTCTTTTTAACGCAAACTCTACAGTAGCTTTTAAAAATCCTAATTTATCTCCTACATCATATCTTCTTCCTTCAAAATTATACGCATAAATTGCTTCTAACTCCATTAAAATTTTTAAAGCATCTGTTAACTGTATTTCTCCTCCTTTTCCTGGCTTAGTATTTTCTAATATATCAAATATTGCAGGAGTTATTATATATCTTCCTAATATAGCTATGTTAGAAGGTGCCTCCTGGATTTTAGGTTTTTCAACTAAATCCTTAACTTTGTATACTCCTCCTTCTATGTGCATAGCATTTATTATTCCATATTTATACACATCATCTTTAGGTACTTGTTGTACACCTATTATAGATGTTTTATATTCATTATAACAGTCCATTAATTGTTTTAAACAAGGTTTCTCACTGTCAACTACATCATCACCTAACATAACAGCAAAAGGTTCCTTGCCTACAAAAGTTCTAGCACAACTTATAGCATGACCTAGCCCCTTAGGTTCTTTTTGTCTTATATAATATATATCTACCATATTAGATATTTTTTTTACAACTTCTAGTAATTGTTTTTTCCCCTGACATTCTAGCTCATTTTCTAATTCTACTGATTTATCAAAATGATCTTCTATAGCTCTTTTATTTCTACCTGTAATTATCAATATTTGTTCTATTCCAGATGCAACTGCTTCTTCTACTATATATTGTATTGTAGGTTTATCTACAATAGGAAGCATTTCTTTAGGCTGAGCTTTTGTAGCAGGTAAAAACCTTGTTCCTAAGCCTGCTGCTGGAATTATAGCCTTCTTAACTTTCATAAAACATTCTCCCTTCTAACTTTATAATTTATATATGTATACTAACTGAAATACATAATAAAATACAAAATTAAACATGCTAATATATATGGTTTGCAAATGCATTAAAATATATTCTTAAGATAATCTATTTTTCAAAAAATTCTTTTAGCTGCATAACCACTTCATCTTTGGGATTAATTTTTTTAGCAATTTCATAATGAATTTTAGACTGATTAATATCATTTATATTTAAATAACACATTACCAGATTTGTACATACCTCAATAGATTTAGTAACTTCAAATACCTTTCTAAAATACAATATAGCATTATTAAAATCACCTAAAGAAGCATAATTTATTCCTAATTCATTAAAAATCTCTACAATATTACTATCTATACTTAAAGCCTCATTTAAATAGTATATTGCTTTTTCATAATTTTCAATATTTCTATAAGCTACTGCTATAAAATAAATTAGGTTTGCATCATTTCCCATTTCATCCATCAATGGAACTAATATTTTTAAAGCCTCTTCTGGATTATGGCTAACTAAAGATTTCCCTTTTTCATAACTTACTATGCTTTCTAGTGATTGCTTAATATCAATTACTTCTGCAGTTTCTTTTCCTCCTTTTAATATATATGTGTCTATATTAAATAAAGCCTTTTCATACTTTCCCTCTTCCCTTTGCAATATAGCTTCATATAAATATGGTAAAGCATAATTATCTATACTTTTCCCCAAATTTATTATATCTTTTTCTTCATCTTTATACATACTATCTTTTTGTCTTAAATTATCACAAAGCATAATTAATTTGTTAAAATTTTCTTTAGACTTTTCTACATTTAATAATCCTTTTAATAATATATATGCTTCTTCATAATTTTTATTTTTTATATTTTCAAATATTTTTCCTTTTATAAATTTAGTATTTTCTTTTCTTGCAAGAATTATTTTTTTATATTTATCAACATATTTAAAATTTTTATCTGCCCCTATAACAAAAAAAATGCCTTCTATAAAATATGCTATAGGTATTTCATCTAAATTATTTTTATTTTTAATTTCATTCAACATATCTGAAGACCTTAATGGTACATATATTTTTTCCTCTATACTTGCATTAAATAGCTTTTTTATTCTTTCTGGAGTAAATTCTAAAAATAAAACTTTAGATAATTTTTCATTAAAATAAGATTTAATATCCAAAAATATCACCACCTAATAAAATAATTTTTTTAATAAATTAACCTGTTATGCTTGTAGATTTTAGTGTCTACATTAATCACAACAGGTTAATTTTTATTGATAACTGTTATACGCAGATTTAATTACTTCCTTTACACTTTTTATAAATTTATCCATTTTACATTTTGTTCCTTCTTCACTATCACTTATAACTGATAAATAAATTTTTAATTTAGGTTCTGTTCCAGATGGTCTTATAACAAACCAAGAATTATCTTCTAATATAAATTTTAATGCATTAGACTTAGGAAATTCTATGCTTTTTTCATTTATATTAAATATATCCTTTTCTATTCCCAGCTTATAATCTATTTTCTTTACAATTTTAATTCCTTCTAAAGTAGATCTCATGGAATGTCTTAAATAATCAAGAATATTTTCTATTTTTTGTCTTCCTTCTTTTCCTTTTAATTCTATGGAAAACAACTTTTCACTAGGGAATCCATATTTATTATATAAATTTATAAGAGCATCATATAAACTAAAACCTTTGCTTTTATAATACAATGCCATTTCACATATCAATGCAGAAGCAATAACAGCATCTTTATCCCTTACAAAATCTCCTGCTAAATATCCATAGCTTTCTTCAAATCCAAATATATACTTTTTATTTCCCTTTTTTTCAAATTCCTTTATTTTTTCTCCTATGTATTTAAATCCAGTTAATACTTCCATAAGCTCTACAGCATAGTTATCTGTAATTTTTTTAGTAATATCTGTAGTAACTATGGTTTTAATTACTACGCCATTATTAGGAAGTAAATTTTTTTCCTTCAATGAATACAATATATATTCTGTTAAAAGTACTCCTACTTCATTACCTGTTAAAACTTTATATTCTCCATTTTTATTTTTTACTACTACACCTATTCTATCACAATCTGGATCCGTACCAAATATTATATCTGGTTTTATATCCTTTGCCATATTAAGAGCTATTTCAAATACTTCAGGATTTTCAGGATTAGGATAGGATGTTGTTGGAAAATTTCCATCAGGCAATTCCTGCTGTTTTACTACTGTAACATTCTCATAGCCTAATTCCTTTAAAACTCTTCTAATTGGAATATTTCCTGCACCATGCAAAGGAGTATATATAATCTTTAAATCTTTAGCATTGTGTTTTATAAATTCTTGTCTTATGCATAAATTTTTAACTTTTTCTATATAACTTTTGTCTAATTCTTCTCCAATAATATTTAAATATCCAAGTTCTGAAGCATTTTTTAGTTCCATAGTTTTTATGTTACTAAAATCTTTTATTTCTTTAATAAAGGATAGTATTTCCTTAGCCCCATTATCTGTTACCTGTCCACCATCTTCTCCATATACTTTATATCCATTGTATTCTTTAGGATTATGAGAAGCAGTTATAACTATTCCTGCTTTACTCTTTAAATACCTAACTGCATAAGAAAGCATAGGTGTAGGTCTTAAAGATTCAAATAAATTAACACTTATACCATTAGCACACAATACCTTAGCCGCAGTTTCTGCAAATTCTTTAGACATTATTCTAGAATCATAAGCTATTGTAACAGAAACATTTTCTTCAGAATATTTATTTAATAAATATCTTGCTAATCCTTCAGTGGCTTTACCTACAGTATATATATTCATTCTATTAGTACCTGCTCCTATTACACCTCTAAGACCTCCTGTTCCAAATTCCAAGTCTTTATAAAACCTATCTTCTATTTCTTCTAAATCTTCTATTCTTTTTAATTCTTCTTTAGTGGAACTATCTATTAAATCTGAATCTACCCATAAATTATATTTTTGTAAATAATTCATTTTAGGCCTCCTCAATCCTAATATTTTACATAACCTTATTATACTATAAAAATGCATAATCAAAACCTATTTTATTATATATTTTAAATATAAATTTTATAAAAAAAAGCTATCTCTAAAAAATATGTTTAAATAATATTTTTTAGAAGATAGCCTTTTTTATTAATCCTCTATATCTTCTGATTCTTCTTCATCTTCTGTATCTTTTTTATAATTTCCTTGGACTATTGAAGCTATTAGCGTATCTATATCTTCCATAAAAAATATATCTTTTGATGCTTCTATATCTGATATTCTATATGCATCTCCTACTTTCAAATTGGAAACATCCACAAAAAAAGCATTAGGTATTTTATTACCAGAACATTTAACTAAAATATTATCTTTTTCTTTTTGAACAACTGCTCCTTTTTTTATTATATTTTCCTCTCCATTAAATACTAAAGGTATTTCTAATTGTACTTTATCATTTCCATGTAAATTTTCTAAATCTAAATGTATTATTTCATGAGTTATTGGATGTCTTTGAACCTCTTTTATAATAGTTTTATAATTTTTATTATTTAAATTTATATTAACTATACCATGCTCTCCGTTTTTTTTAATCTCTCTATTTAATTCCATTTCTGATATTTCAAATAACAAATTATTCATATTCTTTCCATAAATAACACCTGGTATATTTCCATTTTTTCTTACTTTTTTACCAGATTGTTTTCTTTCATTGCATACTAAATTTTCCATTATTATCCCTCCTGGTAGGTATTATTTACATAGAAAGAATAAAATATACATATTTTATTAGAAAAATTAAAAACAAAAATAAATACATTAGTTTTAATAAATATTTATATAATTACATAAAATATATAAAAACTACTGTATTTTAATTATTAGAGATAATATTTACTATTCTTTATAATTAAACTATTTATTTTTATTGCATTTAGTTTCCATATACTTTATAATGATATTGTTTTGCATTGTCAATTCTTTAAAGCCTTTGATTTTCAAGGGTTTATGTGAATATTTATTTGAAAGAAGGTGCTTTATCAAGGTGTACAAATTAAATCAAAATGAAACTCCTTTATTTGATGCATTAATGGAATATGTAAATAGAGATACTATTCCTTTTCATGTTCCAGGTCATAAAAAAGGCATAGGAATGGATAAAGAATTTAAAAATTTTATAGGTGAAAATGCATTTAAAATCGATGTTACAGTATTTAAATTAGTAGATTCATTGCATCATCCTACAGGTCCAATTAAAAAAGCCCAAGAATTAGCTGCAGATGTTTATGGCTCAGATGCTGCTTTTTTTTCAATTCATGGCACATCAGGTGCTATACAAACAATGATTATGTCTGTAGCAAATGCTGGAGATAAAATTATAGTCCCTAGAAATGTTCACAAATCTGTTACTGCTGGAATAATATTAAGTGGAGCTATTCCAGTTTATATGCAACCGGAATTAGATAAAACTGTTGGAATTGCTCACGGTGTTACACCTGAAACAGTAGAAAAAACCTTAAAAAATAATCCAGATGCTAAAGCAGTTTTAATAATAAATCCTACTTATTATGGAGTAGCCACCAATATAAAGAAAATAGCAGATATTGTTCATAGTTATGATATACCTTTAATCGTGGATGAAGCTCATGGTCCACATCTTGGTTTTAATGATAAATTACCTATGTCTGCTATGAAAGCTGGAGCAGATATGTGTTCTCAAAGCACTCATAAAATAATAGGAGCATTAACTCAATGTTCTTTACTACAAGTTAAATCTAAATATATAGATGTTAATAGGGTTCAACAAATATTAAGTATACTACAAACTACATCACCTTCATATATATTAATGGCTTCTCTAGACTGTGCCAGAAGACAAATAGCACTTCATGGAAAAGAGCTTTTAGATAAAGCTATAAATTTATCTAATTATGCTAGAGAAGAAATAAATAAAATCCCTGGATTTTACTGTTTCGGTAAAGAAATATTAAATAATCCTGGAGTATATGCCTTAGACCCTACAAAAATAACTATAACTTGTAGAGACTTAGGCATAACTGGATACAAATTAGATATGATTTTATCAGAAAAATACCATATACAAATGGAACTTTCAGATTTATATAATGTATTAGCAGTAGGTTCTTTTGGAGATACAAAAGAAAATATTGATGCATTAATAAAAGCTTTAAAAGCGATAAGTGAAGATTTATACGGAAAAGGTAATAAAAAACCTGATTTTATTGATATGCCTTCTATACCAAAACAAATTTTAATTCCACGAGAGGCCTTTAATAGTCAAAAAACTGCTATTTCACTAAAAGATAGTGTAGGAATGATAAGTGGAGAATTCTTAATGGCTTATCCTCCTGGAATTCCAGTACTTTGTCCTGGAGAACTTATAACTAAAGAAATAGTAAATTATATAAAACAACTTAAAGATGCTGGTTTATACGTTCAAGGTACAGAAGATCCTAATGTAGAGTATATAAAAGTTGTTAAAAAGGAAGATGCAGTTTATATAAATGTAGAGTAATTTAAAAAATGCACTAGTCTTTAGACTAGTGCATTTTATTTTCTTAATAATTCTATCCTGCTTTTTATATTTTCTTTCTGCTTATTATTTATAAATTTTAAATATTGACCTTTACTCATATTTATAACAGGACTACAAACATTAATTAGCTTTTTAAAATAACTTACTTGATATTCTAATTTAAAAAGCGGTTCTACTATTTTTCTCTTAAGTTTAAAAATAAGAGCTCTTCTAGATTTCTTTGCAGCATTTTGTATATTATCGTAATAATCTATTCCTGAAGCTATAGTAGTTATATTTTCAAAATTTAAAGCTAATATTTCTTCATAATAATTATAAATGCTATTAAGTATATCATTATTAAAAGCTTCTTGAAAGCTAAATTTATCTACTATATCTTTTAATTCTATTAATTTACAATTATTTTTATCTCTTATATTAGGAATTTTATTTATAATATCTTTTACATATTGCGCTTCATTTAGCCCAGCATCGTATATATAATCTAAACCTTTTTCAGCTAATTTCAAATCATTCTTTTCCCTATTTAATCCACCACTATGGTTAATAGCATTAAAAATACTATTTTCAGTCCTATTTCCATAAAATATTTCATAATAATAAGCTAAACTAGCTAACTCTTTTATTAAATTATCATCTTTAACAGTAGTAAAATTTTCATCAATATACATTATACCTTTAGTTTCATTATTAATAAGAGATTTTTTATTAAACACCACTTCTCTATATAATTTATCTTTATACTCTAATTTAGACGATACTAAAATATCTTCCTTCTTATTAGCATAGTTTTTCAAGTGCTTAAGCAAATCCTTAGATGGTATTTCATAAGTACTTATCAAAATCATCACTCCTAATTCTTCTGTTTGCCATTACATATTATTATACTAAAATACTGCTAAAGTTAAAATAAGATACAAAATAAAAAACTAGAATAATATGAATATAGAAATTTACATTATTCTAGTTTTTTATTTTGTATTTTATTTTAACTTCCTGAAACTATAGAACCTAAAGCTATAGCATATAATTTAGACTTAGCACTATCCGCTCTAGATACAAGTACAATAGGACACTTTGCTCCCATTATTACACCTGCATTTTCTGCACCAGCAAAATAAGACATACCTTTTCCCAAAAAATTTCCTGCAACAATATTAGGGACTAGCAAAACATCCACATCTCCTGCTATTTTACTATCTATTCCCTTATGTTCTGCAGCTTCCTTAGATATAGCATTGTCTAATCCTAAAGGACCTTCTATTATGCAGTCTTTAATTTGTCCTCTTTTATTCATTAGCGTTAAAGAAGCTGCATCTATTGTATCTTGCATGGATGAATTTACTACTTCTACTGCACATACTGGAGCAATTTTAGGTTTTTCTATTCCTAAAGCTTTTGTTACTTTAAGCGTATTTTTAATAATTCCAACCTTTTCATCCAAATCAGGATAAGTTACCATTCCTCCATCGGTTAAAAATAACAATTTATGATAAGATGGAACATCGTATATCATTACATGAGATAATAAATTGTTCCCTCTAAGTCCTGCTTCTTTATTTAAAACTGCTTTTAATAAAGGAGCTGTACCAATCATGCCTTTCATTATAAATTGTGCTTTTCCCTTTGAAACAAGTTCTACTGCTTTTGCTGTAGCTTTTAATTTATCTTTCTCATCCACAATAACTACATTAATTTCATTTAATCCATTTTCATTACAGATATTAATTATTTCTTCTTTGTCCCCTACCAGTATAGCATCAATAATATTAAGTTCTACTGCTTTAAAAACTGCTTTTAACACATCTTTATCTTGTGCAACTGCTACAGCCAATGTTTTTTTGTGCTTTTTTTCTAGAATAGAAGCAAGTTCTTTTAGCCTAGTTACCATAAGTATCTCCCCTTTTTATTATAAAATATATATTATTACTATTATTAAAATATCCATTATATTCTAAACTTAGTATAATACAATGCTTTTTTTTATGCAATTATATAATAAAACCTCGACACATTTTATTTAAGCCGAGGTTTTTAAATTAATATAATATTCTTTCATCTATATCTTCTATTGATTTACATCCAGTTAAAATCATAGCAGATTTTAATTCTCCTTTTACTTTTTCTATGTATGTCTTAACTCCTTCTGTTTGTCCACCAAAAGAAGCTGTTACAAAAGGTCTTCCTATAAGTACTGCATCAGCACCTAATGCTAACATTTTAAGCACATCCACACCATTTCTAACGCCACCATCTGCTAAAATTTTTACTTTTCCTTTAACTGCTTCTGCAACTTCTGGAAGTACATCTGCAACTCCTGGAGTTTGATCTAAGACTCTTCCTCCATGATTAGAAACTACTATAGCGTCTACTCCTGCTTTTACAGCAAGTTCAGCTTCATCTGCAGTCATAATTCCTTTTAATATAAATGGAAGATTTGTACTATCCACTATTTCTTTTATTTCATCCACAGTTTTTGGTCCTACAGGTTTTCCATGTAAAGCTAATGTTATAAGACCTGCTGCATCTATATCCATTCCCACAGCAAAAGCTCCTGCTTCTTCTGCAAGTTTTATCTTATTTATAACGTTTTTATTTTCCCATGGTTTTATTATAGCTATTCCTTCTCCATTAAATTTTTTTAACTGTTCTAAATTAGTTATAAGGAATGAATCTACTGCAGTATCTCCTACCATAGGATATATTCCAGCATCAAGACATCCTCCAATAACCCAAGATATATATTCTTCTTCTGTAAACTTTCCACCCATATTTAAAGTTGTTCCTGAAACTGGTGCAGCGAACACTGGTATATCTAATTTTTTTCCGAAAATATCTATAGATGTGTCTGGATTCTTAGCATCGTGTATAACTCTCATATTTAATTTGTACTCTTTTAATGCTTCTACATTTTCAGTAAAGGCACTTCCTGTGTCCTTTCCTCCCATTCCAGGAACTTCACCAGCACATGTTCTGCCGTCACAGACAGAACAAACTCTGCAACTTCCATTTAGATTTTGCCTAGCATTTTTTAATAATTCCTTATAATCCATATTTTTTCTGCCTCCCTATCACTAAAAAAATATTATTTAAGGTAATTATATATCATTTTCTGAATTTTTCCAACTTATTTTAATAGTGATTTTCATAAAAATTTTCTTCATTATACACTAAAATACCATTAATTGACAATAACTCTGCTGTTACACCATTTCCATTTATATTAGTCCCATTAAAATTTCCATTGTATATACTTCCATATCCACAAGAAGGACTTTTAGACTTTAATATTGCCTTTTTAATATTACATTTTTTAGCTACTTTTAATGATTCATAAGCTCCTTTTATAAACTCTTTTGTACAATCTTTTCCTGATTTACTTAAAACTTTAGATTTCCCTTTCAGTACATCTGCACCAGTTCCCCCCACTATTTCACAAGGTTCTCTAGGAGTTTGTAATCCACCAATTTGTTCCGGACAAATCATTAAAACTTTTCCCTCATTTAATAGTTTTAATATTTTTTTATTCAAATTATTCTTTCCATTATATTTGCAATTTATTCCACATAAACATGCACTTACTAATATCATATTAACTCTCCTTATTTTATACGAACTATAGTAACACCAGTTCCGCCTTCACCATATTCTCCTAATCTATAATTTTTTACTTGAGGATGATTTTTTAGTCTTTCATTTACTGCTTTTCTAAGCACTCCTGTTCCTTTTCCATGAATAATTGTAACTTCTTCTAATTTAGCCATATAAGCTTCATCTAAGTATTTATCTAATGCATATATTGATTCTTCAGCATCCATGCCTCTTAAATCTAAAGATATATCCACTTTTTTAAAATTTAATTTTGCCTCTCTCTTTTTTATCCTTTTATCTTCTTTTGTATGTTTTGCTTGTCTTAAATCTTTAATATTTAAATTTATTTTCATTATTCCTGCTTGAACTTGAACTTCACCTTTACTATCTGGTTTAGATATTACAATTACTTTTTGATTTAAAGATGGAACAAAAACTTCATCGCCTTCGTTTACATATTTTAGCATTTTTCCATTGTCATTTTGGCTAAAACTTATTGTTTCTTCTAATCCTTCTAATTTATCTTTTAATTTTTTTCTATATTGTTCTATTTCTTGTCTTGTTTTAGAATTATATCCTTTTATCTCTAATTCACGTATACTTTTTATTATTTTATCTGCTTCATCTTTAGCCTCTCTAATTATACTCCTAGCTTCTCTTTTAGCCTCAGCCATAGCTTTTTCTTTTATATTATTTAATGAAGATAATTTTTTTTCATATTTATCTTTTATTTCTTCTGCTTCACTTTTTAAAACTTCTGATATTCTAGCATCATTAGCAGCTTTTATACTTTTTTCTTGAAGATTTTGAATTAAATCCTCAAATTTTAAACTATCACTGGATATACTTTTTTTAGCTTCTTCTATTACATAACTTGGAAGACCTAACCTTTTAGAAATTTCAAAAGCATTAGATTTTCCTGGTATTCCTATTAACAATCTATAAGTAGGTTTTAAAGTTTCTACATCAAACTCTACAGATGCATTTTCTACAGATTTAGTTCTTAAAGCATATCCTTTTAACTCACTATAATGAGTTGTTGCTATTATTTTACTTCCTCTTTTTTTTAAATTTTCAAGTATAGCTATAGCAAGGGCAGCACCTTCTGTAGGATCTGTTCCTGCACCTAACTCATCAAATAATATTAAAGATTCTTCATCAGCTTTATCTATTATGTTAACTATATTAGTCATATGAGATGAAAAAGTAGATAAATTCTGCTCTATGCTTTGTTCATCGCCTATATCAGCAAAAATTTCTTTGAAAAACCCTACAGTAGAATTTTCTTTTGCAGGAATCATAAGTCCACTCATAGCCATTGCATGTAAAAGTCCTACTGTTTTTAATGTTACCGTTTTACCACCGGTATTTGGTCCTGTAATAATAAGAGATTTAAAATCTTTTCCCAAATAAACAGTTGTAGGAACTACCTTAGTAGCATCTATAAGAGGATGTCTTGCTTCTATAATATCTATAATTCCATGTTCATTAATTAAAGGACATACTCCATTTAAACTGCTAGCAAATTTAGCTTTTGCAAAAATAAAATCCAACTCCCACATTATGTCACAATTGTTCTTAATAGCTGATACATTATCATATACTCTTGATGATAATTCATAAAGAATTCTTTCTATTTCTGCTTTTTCTTTAAGCATAAGCTCTTTTATTTCATTATTTAAATTTACTAATCCCATAGGCTCTATAAATAAAGTTGCACCAGTAGCACTTTGGTCATGTACTAATCCAGGTACCATAGATTTATGTTCTGATTTTACAGGAAGTACATATCTTTCGCCTCTAATAGTATATATAATTTCTTGAAGATAAGAAGAATAAGTTCTCATGAGAGAGTTTACCTTATCTTTAATGGAAGAAGTTTTTTCTTTTAAACTTCTTCTTATATTATAAAGAGTACTGCTTGCATTATCCGATATTTCATTTTCACTTACAATACACATAAATATTCTATCTTCTAGAGGCTTTATAGAAATTAATCCATAACATATATCTTCTATAATTTCAAAATTTTCTTCATCATCTTTTCTATCAATATATTCTTTAAATTTTCTAGCTGATTTAAGTATACCTGCTATTCTTAAAAGTTGTATTGGCAATAATATAGAACCTTTAGATGCTCTACTTACAGCCTCCCTTACATCATATACTCCTTCAAAAGGAGGATTACCTTTTCTTGTTATTAACTCTAAAGCTTCTTTTGTTTCTTTTAAATGTTTTTTTACTTCATATACATTTTCATAAGGTTCTAAATTTCCCACTATATCTTTACCAGCTTTAGTTTTACAATAACCTTTTAATATATCCTTAATCTTATAAAATTCTAAAGTATTGAGAGATTTTTTATTCATTTTATTCAACACCTCTTTTATAATGACCTCTAGTATAGTTTTTAAAATCTCCATTCCAATTTGCTTTTTTAAAGCATTTTAATATTTTAATAACATCATCATAATTTTCATCTATAAAATCTAATCTAAAAGAATTTATATTTATATTTTTCATATACTTCATATCTGAAATAAGATTTACTGGAACTGAATTATATATATGACAGCGACAAAATTTATCTGTATTTATTAAAAATTCTTCGCCTATTCTATCCTTTATATAAAATTCTTCATTTATACATTTATTATTACAATTACTTTTTCCAGATTTGCCGCCTAAAATACTTCCTATAGGACAATACTCACTTACCATCATTTCAATTTTTCCGTAAACAAAATATTGAAATGATATATTACTATTTGAAGAAATTTGTTCTAATTCCTTTTTGTTTAATTCTACACTTACACATTGATTTTTTAAGGTTTTCTGCCAAAATTCTAAAGCATAACTATTAAAAGTATTTATTTTATAATCACTTATTATTTTAACTTTATCTGAAAATTTATTTATTATACCAACATTTGCTGTAACAATGCCTTCAATATTATTAATGTTAGAATAAATAAAATCTTCTACTTGGCTAAATTCTTCTTTTATTATATTAGGTATTTTTAAATATAAATTTCTACCTTTTAAAATACTTTCATCTATATCACTATTTTTGAAAAACATATCCACTACTATGTTTTTTATTTTTGTATCTTCTGCAGCTCTTAACTGCTCTTTATTACATACACATATAAAACTATTATTTATTATCTCATCTAAATTAAAATTTTTATTATTATTAGATTGAATTCTCAATTCTTTAAAATTGCTTTTTCTTTTATATTTTTTAATTATGTGTTCTTTTATATCATCTATTAACTCTCTTCTAATTTGATTTATATGGGATATAGGTAAAAATCCATGATTAAATTCAACAAAGTGTATTTTATTAAATTTAAAGGAAGTATCCCCGCTTTTACTTAAATTTTCTATTAATTTGTTTTTATCTAAAGGTTTATTTATAGCCTTCTCAACTATTTTTCCTATTTTAATAAATTTTTTATTATCATAGTAAGTTTCTAATTCTAAATTTTTACCTTTTTTAAATTTAACAAATAAATCTATATTAATCTTTTTGTCATAAGGATTTATATATATATTTTGTAAGTCATCTAAAAGTCTACTATCCGATGTTTTATATAATATTTCTCCTGGCTTATAATTTACTGGTTTAATTATAACTTTTTCTCCTATAGTTGCATCTTTAACTTGATTTCCATTTTTAATTATATTAGAAACTGTAAAACCACTTTTTCTATTACTTAATCCGTCTTTTACACTTAAATTTTCTTTAAGAACTATCATTAAATCTTTATTTACTTTTCCAATCTCTATACCTGTATTTTTAGGAAATTTATATGCCATCATGTCTTTTCCTGCATTTTTATATAAATATGCTTTAGAAAAACCTTCTCTATTAAATAACTGCATAAGTATTTTTAAATCTTTATTTTCTATAATTTTATTTTCTAATGCTTTTCTATATATAGACACTACTCCTGCTACATATTCTGGTCTTTTCATTCTTCCTTCTATTTTTAAAGATACTGTTCCTGTAGCTACTATGTCTTTTATGTTTTCTAAAATACAAATATCTTTAGGACTAAGTATATATCCTTTAAATTCTTCTTTGTATTTATTAACTAATGTATAAGGCAATCTGCAAGGTTGTGCACATCTTCCTCTATTGCCACTTCTTCCTCCTATTAAACTACTCATTAAGCATTGCCCAGAATAGCATATACAAAGTGCTCCATGTACAAAAATCTCTGTTTCTATATTTAAATCCTTAGATATATATTCTATTTCTCTTAAACTTAATTCCCTTGAAAGTACTATTCTTTTAAAACCAGTATTGTTGAAAAATTTAGCTCCTTCACCATTATGTATTGTCATTTGAGTAGAAGCATGTATTTCAAAATCCGGAAAATAATTCTTCAATAAAAACACTAATCCTAAATCCTGTACAATTAGTGCATCTACACCTATCTTATATAAAAAATTTATATATACTAAAATACCTTTTATTTCTTTTTCTTTTATTAAGGTATTAACTGTAACATATACTTTAACGCCATACATATGACAGTAATCTACTGCTTTAATTATATTTTCTTCATCAAAATTAGAAGCATATGCTCTAGCTGAAAAATTACTTCCTCCTCGTATAATATAGTTGTAACATTTGATAGAAAACATCTTTATTTTCTAACGAACATTACTAATCTAATTTAAAATATTATTCTTTATTTGATTAATAATCCTATCAGATAATTAGTCA
>NZ_LZFO01000021.1 GCF_001758365.1 Clostridium acetireducens DSM 10703 | reverse complement strand
TTCATAAACGTCACAGAGATGAATTTGGTTTTTAATATTGATCATAAGGATACCTCCAAGAATTTATATTTTGTGATTATTATATATATTCGACATTAAGTGGGGGAAATCCTTTTTGATAAAGCTTAAAAATCCTTGAACCCTAACGGGTTTAGGGTTTTGCAAGCGGCTATAAATAAAAAAACTAAGGGGGATTATTAAAAAATGAAAAACAAATTATTTAAAAAATTATTAGGGTTAGGAGCAGGAGTATTCACATTTTTTGCACTTGCTACATCCGCATCAGCTTGCACTTGCAGTTTTTATCAACCTAAAGAACCAAAAGCTCTTAGAGAAGAATAATATTTTAACATATAAGGATCCAATGGATCCTTATATTGTTCTATATTGTGGAATTAAGTAGGTGTTTAAAAAATGAGTATAAAAAAATGTGATAGAGAAAAAAATATATATAATATAATATCCATTGTTAAATTAGCTATATTATTTTTTTGTGCTATTGTAATTTACAATGAATTTTTTAATCATAATAACTATATAGTTAATACAAAAGATGGTTATTACAATGTAATATCAATAACATTGTTAACTTTTTTAACAGGTACTATATATTGGATATGGACATTTTCTGCAATAAAAATATTCCGATTTAAATATATTAAAATCATTGAAATTATTGAAAGCTTTATTTTTATTGCTATTTTTGCTACTATAATCATTAAATCCAGCACTTATATGAGTCAATATAAATTTTTATTTTTATTTATAATTATTACATCAACTATAGAGTTGGGAATGAAATGTGGTATGACTATAGCCTTAGTTTCATCTGTAATAATATTAGCTATAGATTTAGTTTATGCACCTGTTATTAATGGTATAAATATGTACTTTCAAAATGATTTAATAATAGCAGGTGTTTTTATTTTAACAGCATGGCCTTTGGGGTATTATGTAAAAATAGAAAATGAAAATTTAAAAGAAAAAGAATCTCAGCTTAAAATATTAAACGGGAAATTAAGCAATCAATATAAACAGCGTAAATACATAGAGGATATGTTATTAAAAAATGAGGAATGTTATAATTTACTTATTCAAAATTCAAAGGATTCTATATTAGTACATAGGAAAGATAAATTAATATTTGCAAATGAAAGTGCTTTAAGACTGTTAGGATACAATAATCAAAAAGATTTAACTGGGAAAAGTATATCAGACTTTACTTCTTTTTTAGATAAGGATGAAATAAGAGAAAAATTTAAAAAATTATGCAATAAAGAAGTAAATAAAATAGTTTTTGAAGATAAAATTATAAAAAATGATAAAGAAGTTATTATAACTCAAAATACATCTACATATTTTATATATGAAGGCAAATTAACAATTTTAACTATTATCCATGATATTACATCAGAAAAGCAAGTAGAAAAGCTTCAAAAAGATGTGAAAAAAAATATTCAATTACTAAATGAAAGTAGAGAAATTAACAAGCTTATTACTGAATTTTTAGCTAATATATCCCATGAGTTAAAAACACCTTTAAATGTTATATTTTCAGGAATACAATTATTGGATTTGTATAATACAAAAGATGAAAAATCTAATAATAAGCAAAAAAAGTGTTTAAAAACTATTAAACAAAATTGCTATAGACTTATGAGATTAATTAATAATTTATTGGATATAACTAAATTAGATTCTGGATTTATTCAGCCTTCTATGCGAAATTGCAATATTGTAAGTGTTGTAGAGGATATTACATTATCTGTTGCTTCTTATGTGGAAACTAAAGGTATAGAGCTTATATTTGATACTAATGTAGAAGAAAAAGTAATGGCTTTTGACCCTAATAAAATGGAGAGAATTATATTAAATTTGTTATCTAATGCTATTAAATTTACTAAATGTGGTGGTAGTATATATGTAAAAATAAAAGATAATATAAATGATATGTATATTTTAGTAAAAGATACAGGAGTAGGCATACCAGAAGATAAAATGGAACTTATATTTGAAAGATTTGGACAAGTAGATAAAACTTTTAGGAGAAATAGAGAAGGCAGTGGAATAGGGTTATATCTTGTAAAAGCTTTTGTTGAAATGCACGGAGGAACTATTAAAGTCAATAGCAAATTAGGAGAAGGAAGTGAATTTATTATAAAACTTCCTGTAAAAAAATTAGAATATAAGGATTGTGAAAGAGATTATATATATAATATGAATAGAGAAAAAGTTAATATAGAATTTTCAGATATATATATATAAATTTAAATACTGGCTACTAATGCCAGCATTTTTGTTATTTTTTCTTATTTTGTTGCTGATTTTGGTTATTTTGCTGTGGCTGATTTTGTTGACCTTGAGGCATATTTTGTTGAGAGGCAGATTGTTTTAAATTTGAAATCATTTGAGGTATATTATTCATTACTTGATCCATATTTCCTTTCCCATTTACAGGTAGCATAGATACATTATCTTTATTTACAACTACTACTGCATTAGTACAAACTTTAGCACCAATACCTACTCCAGGAGCTGCATTGGCATTGGCATTTTTTGCATTATTTCCACTACCATAGCCTAATGTAACTGAAACTACAGGAATTAAAGTATTATCTCCAACAGGAAGTGGTGTTCCCATAATAGATTCTGTTTTTACAAAGTCTTTTAATTCAGAAAATAAAGCATCCATATCTTGTGAAAAAGATACATTTCCATTCATTAAAAATTCCTCCTTTATTTGTTTGCATAAGACATTTGTCTTAAATTATTTTTTTTATATAAATTTAATAATTTTAAACCAGTTGAAATAACATTAAACTCCATTAATCCACTTACATTAACATAAGTGGAATCTACATTGAAATTTGGGTTATTGCATAAATTAGTTATATTTATACATTTTGATAATGCATAAACACTTCCACATACAACTCCAGTAATTGAAGGATCTTTAAATCCATAAGAAAGTTGTAAATTAAAGTATTTAGGCTGAATTTGCTTTATAAATTTAATATTATGTTTATACTTTAAATTTTTTATTAAATTTTTAGTTAAAACTTTTTTATTAAACAAATAAAATTCTAATATACCTTTAGAATTTTCATTTATTGTTGCTTTAAAAAAAGGATAAAGCCATAAAATTTTTACATTAAATTTAAAAACTTTGGAATTAAAATCAAATATAATTTTTACGGGAAATATTATAATTAATAATAATATTAATAAAATAATAATTACAAAAAATAAAAATAAATTCATAATATACATCTCCAATTTTATTAATAAATAAAGCTTTTAAATATAGTATGCTTATAATAAATTAAAATATTTCCTGAAAAATATTCATGTAAATGCAAAATTAGACTTTTTACATTTTTTATTTTAATAGCTCTGCCAAATTTAGCAGAGCTATTTTGAAAAAGCTACTTTAATTCATTTAACATTTGAGTAGATTCATTTTTAAGTTGCTGAACTTCATTAGCTGGTGCATCCTTTGTAGAATACCATCCTTTTTGTTTCATAGTATCAAAAACTTTAAACTGAATATTTTCTGCATTTTTAAAATTATCAACTAAAGTATTTCTAAGATTTTGACAAGAACTTTCTGTAATTCCTGTACTATAAGCTGATATAACTTGTTTTTCACTAGTAAGAAGATCCTGTAATAATTCCTTATCCTTCATTATATATTCCTCCTATATTTTATTTTTATTGATGAGAATCTAGATAAGATTTAAGATTATTAAAGTTTTGCTTATGAACTTGAGAAGCTTCATTACATAAAGACTTTATTTGAGTATCAGTAATTTGATTTGAGCATTCACTAAATTTTTTATTCATTAAAGATTCATATTCAAGTTGGTCTTTAAGCACTTTTAAGTTATTAGCTTCAATTTGTTTGTTACCAGGATTATTCATCATACATTGTACCTCCTAATTTTTATAATAAATTGTTACAAAATTATTATTAACTTATAGGAGAAAATATATGTAATAGATTAAATAGAAAAAAATAAAAATAAATAAATAATATAATATAATATTATTGAGTAAAATATGGTATACTGCAATTAATAAGTTTAGCAATTTAAGAGATAAGGTGGTTTATATGAAATTATGTGATATATGTCATAAAAATGTTGCAATTATTTTCACAGCGAAAATTGAAAATGGAAAATCTAAAATGATTGGATTATGTGCTAAATGTGCTGAAGAGCTAGGAGTATCTGAGGTTAACAAACTTATAGGAGATTTAGGTGTAAGTTCAAAAGATACAGATGGACTAACAGAGAAAATAAATAATATTTTTAAAGACATTAGTTCAGAAGAAATTAAAGAAATAGTTGTAAAACCAGAAGAAATAGATGATAAAAAAGTATTTGGTCGTCTAATAGAAAATATATTTGGACTTTCAGAAGATGAAGATTACCTTAGTGAAAAAATTGAAACAGAAGTAGAATATAAAAAAGTAGAAAAGAAAAGAATGTATTTAGACACTTATGGAATAAATCTTAACCAAAAAGCAATTTCTAAAAAAATAGATAAAGTAGTGGGAAGAAAAAAAGAAATAGACAGAGTAATAAAAATACTAAATAGAAGAACAAAAAATAATCCAGTGCTTATTGGAGAACCTGGTGTGGGAAAAACTGCAATAGCAGAATATCTTGCAATTAAAATAGTTGAAAAGCAAGTACCTTTAAAATTATTAAATGCAGAAGTTTATCTTCTAGACCTTACTTCTGTAGTGGCAGGAACTCAATTTAGAGGTCAATTTGAAAGTAGAATGAAGAATATAATTAAAGAAGTAAAAGAAGATGGCAACATAATCCTTGTAATAGATGAAATTCACAGCATTGTGGGAGTAGGAGATATAAATGGTGGAGCTATGAATGCAGCAAATATACTAAAACCAGCTCTTGCCAATGGAGATATAAGAGTAGTAGGCACTACCACATTAGACGAATACAGAAAATTTATAGAAAAAGATTCTGCTCTTGAAAGAAGATTTCAAACTGTAATTATAGAAGAACCTACAATAGAAGAAACTATAAAAATAATAAAAGGTATAAAAGAACATTATGAAGACTATCATAAAGTAAAAATACCAAATAAAGTAATAGAAACAGCAGTTAAAATGTCTAAAAGATATATAACTGATAGATTTCTTCCAGATAAAGCTATTGATATTATAGATGAAGCCAGCTCTAGTGTAAATTTAAAAAATAAAAACTTTGTAAAATTAGAAGAATTAAAAAATGAATTATTAAATTTACGAGAAAAAATGAAAGTAGCAGCAAAAAATACAGATTATAAAAAAGCTGCTGAGTATAAAGTAAATGAATATGAAATTCAAGAAGAAATAGAAAATATGAAAGACAAGTGCAAATCTGTAAAGCTAACTGAAGAAGATATAGCTTTTGTAATAGAAGATTGGACTAATATACCAGTAAAAAATATTACTGAAAAAGAAACAGAAAAACTTTTAAAATTAGAAGAAAATCTTCACAAAAGAGTAATAGGTCAAAATGAAGCTGTTACAAGTATTTCTAAAGCTATAAGACGAAATAGGTTAGGATTTAAAAAGAGAAAAAAACCAGCTTCATTTATGTTTGTAGGACCTACTGGTGTTGGAAAAACAGAGTTAGTTAGAGCACTTTCCTGTGAACTTTTTGGAGATGAAAAATCTTTAATTAGAATAGATATGTCAGAATATATGGAAAAACACACTGTAGCAAAACTAATAGGTGCTCCTCCAGGATATGTAGGCTATGATGAAGGTGGTCAGCTTACAGAAAAAGTAAGAAGAAAACCTTACTCTATTATATTATTTGACGAAATAGAAAAAGCTCATAGCGATGTGTTTAATATGCTTCTTCAAATACTTGAAGATGGAAGGCTTACAGACAGTCAAGGCAGAACTGTATTTTTTGAAAATACCATAGTGATAATGACATCTAATTCAGGCACTAGCTTTAAAAATCCATCTATAGGATTTGCTCAAGAAAATTATAATGTAGTAGAAAATAAAGTAAGGGAATCTCTTAAAGAACACTTTAGACCTGAATTTTTAAATAGACTAGATGAAATAATTGTATTTAAATCTCTTAAAAAAGAAGAGCTAAGTAAAATTATAGATATTATGCTTAAAGAAGTAGAAGAAGAAATAAAATCAAAAAACATTACTATGGAAGTTTCACAAAAGGTAAAAGATTTTATATTAAAAATTGGGTATAATGAAAAATATGGAGCCAGACCTTTAAGAAGAACTATTCAAAAATATATAGAAGACGAAATTACAGAACAATATCTTCAAAAAAAATTCAATGATGGAGACCATATAAAATTAGACTTAATAGATGAGAAGATAATTATAGAAATTTAATTTTATACTATTTTTATAATAAAAAAAATAGTGTAAAATTAGTATAACTAATAATTCAATATAGGAGGAATATATATGATAAAACATATTGTAATGTGGAAACTAAAAGACACTGCAGAAGGTTCAACTAAAATTGAAAATGCTAAAAAAATAAAAAATGATCTTGAATTATTAAAAGGAGTAATTGCTGAGCTTTATTCAATAGAAGTAGGAATAGATATAAATAAAAGTGAAGCAGCTTATGATTTAGTGTTATACTCTGAATTTAAAGATCAAAAATCCTTAGATATATATCAAAATCATCCAGAGCATTTAAAAGTAGCAGGTTTTGTAAAAAAGGTTAGTGAAAATAGAATAGTTGTAGATTATGAAATATAAATTATAAAAGGAAGTTGGATAAACCAACTTCCTTAATATTTTCAAATTATCTTCCACATGTTATATAAATATTCACAGTATTACAATCAATTTCTACTTTACCACATTGAGATGGTCTGCCCCATCCACCTCTAGCATCATCACAAGCACTTTCTTCAAATATTTCATTAATATTTAAATTTTTATCAAAATCTTTCATTTCTTTCACCTCTTTTGAATTTACTTAGGACACTGAATAAACACATTTGTTTTCTTTGGGTGAATAGTCACTGAACCACATCCACCTCTATCTCTGGAATGACAATGGTGTTTATGGTGACAACTTGGTCTTCTTGTGTTTACTACGCATTTGCAACTGCTTTGACAGCCACAATTTTGCAGTATTAATAAAAGAAGTATTAAACTACAAGGATTACAAAACATAATTAACACCAACTTCTTTTTTGTATTTTGCGTTTCTAATAATAGTATATTAAAAAAAGCAAAAAGTGTGAAAAAAAACCAAGTTTCAAATAGATTATTGAATTAAAAATGATTAAAAATAATCTGTATAAAAATAATAATACAGCCTCATAAAGAGAGTTTGGAAATAAGTCATTTCATTAAGACACTCTAAGAATAAAAAATAAAAAAACTCCTACCCAATTTATGCACCGTCCTTGGTGCGGAAATTGGCTCATCACGTCCTGTGATGAATTACGGAGTTTTTTTATTTTTTATTCTAAGATTGTCTAAAATTCATTCAAATTATTTCCAAACTCTCTTTATGAGGCTGTATTATTATTTTTATACAGATTATTTTTAATCATTTTTAATTCAACAATCTATTTGAAATTAAATTTAATTTCAAAAAAGTTCATTAAATTTAATATTGTAATTTGGAAATATTATTATAAGAATAATAAAAAGGAGAGTAGATTTGTGAAAAAGGTAATAAATATAATTATTTTTATTGTGCTGATATTTAGTTTAAATTTCACTACAAAAATAACGATACCTAAAAACATAGATACTAATGTATTTAAAATTTCTACAGAAGATTATAATGAAAAAGAGCTAAAAGATAGAGTACAGCATATATTTAATGAAAGATGTAATGCTTTTATTACTGGAGAATTAGAAACTCTTCCTCAATATTTTGATACATCTCAAAAGTATGGAAAGTGGTGTTTGCAACATGAAGTAAAGAGAATAAAATATATAAATGATTGGGCACATAAAATGGGAATAAAATTTACTAGCATAAAACCTACTATAAATGTAAAAAAAATATATCCAGTAAGTAAGGGTATAAAAATGATAGTAGATGAGGAATATAAATTTGATTATATATATGAAGAAGATGAAAATGCTGTAACAAATTCTTTTGGTGTATTGTTAAATCACTATATGATTTTAAATAAAAAAGATGACAAATGGATTATTCATAATGACTATTATTTAGATTGCTTTGAAGATGCTCTTAAATCTTATTCAGGAGATATAAAAGTTACAAAATATGAAAGCAGGGAAACTAAAATTGAATTACCTAAATGTGATAAAAGCAAATCTATTAATAGTGAAGGAAGATACAATAGAGTAAAGGCAGTAGAATATGCAGATAAATACTGTGGAGTACCTTGGGGTAGTGGAAATAAATTTACCCATAATAAAAAATATAGAAACTATACAGGGCAAGGTGGAGATTGCACAAATTTTTCATCTCAAGTATTAGGAGATAAAGAAGCAGGAGGATTAAAATTTACAGGTAGCTGGAATTATCAGTATTCTAAATATGGCAGTGGTTCAGGAAGTACTTCATGGATTAACGCAGATGCTTTTAAAAACTATTTACTATATAGTGGAAAAGGAAGATTAATAAAGAAAGGAAATTTTAAAGAATTAACAACTCCAGCATCAGAAGAATCCTGTGTAGCAGTACAAAAATTAGAAACAGGAGACCTTATAGGATATGCAATAAATAATAATATGGATCATTTTTCTATAGTAACAGCATGGGATTCTCATGGGTATCCAATGGTAAATTCTCATACTATATGTAGATATCATGTTCCTTGGGACTTAGGCTGGGTAAATAAAAATGTAAGTTTTTATCTTATACACATAAATGATTAAAAATGTCTGAAAGGATATGAATTAACAATGAATTTTAATAAATCAAAAAAAATAATTATATTGTTTTTACTTTGTATTTCTTTATTTTCAATATTATTATTTAAAAACGTAAATTTAAATAATAATATAAAAGTAGTTAATACTTCAGAAGATAAGACTAAAAAAGAAGTTTATTTAACATTTGATGATGGTCCTATTCCAGTTATAACTGATGAAATACTAGATGTTTTAAAAGAAAATAATATTAAAGCCACATTTTTTGTAGTTGGAAAAGAAATAGAAGGTAGAGAGGAAATTTTAAAAAGAATATGTAAAGAAGGTCATGGAATAGGTCTTCACACTTATACTCATGATTTAAAGAAAATATATTCTAATAATGATAATTTTATAAATGAAATGATTGAAACACAAAATAAAGTAAAAGAAATTACAGGATACAATTCAAATATTATAAGATTTCCTGGAGGTAGTGCAGGTAGATTAAATGAAAATATGTTGGAAAGTCTACATAATCAAAAATTTAAAGTATATGATTGGAATGTAGACTTAAAAGATGGAATGTATCCTAATTTATCACCACGTAAATTACTGGAAAATGCAAAAAAATGCAGGAAAGATTGCACCAGAGTAATAATATTAGCACACACTAATTCTAATAACCAAAACACAATTATAGCATTAAAGCCAATAATAGATTATTACAAAAATTTAGGCTACGAATTTAAAACTATTTCAAAAAACACCAGAGAATATTATTATAAAATATAGGCTGTAATAAATAAAAAATAATTGATATAATTTGCAAATAGGAAACAATTGAAAATAATCTATATAAAAATAATAAGACAATAGCATAAAGAAAGTTTGTAAATAAGTCATTTCATTAAGACACTCTAAGAATAAAAAATAAAAAAACTCCTACCCAATTTATGCCCCGTCCTTGGGGCGGAAATTGGCTCATCACGTCCTGTGATGAATTACGGAGTTTTTTTATTTTTTATTCTAAGAGTCTCTAAAATTCATTCTAATTATTTACAAACTTTCTTTATGCTATTGTCTTATTATTTTTATATAGATTATTTTCAATTGTTTTCTATTTGCAAATTATATCAATTATTTTTTATTTATCACAGCCTAAAAATATTACCAGCCTCTTTCTGAATATCTATCCTTAATTTCACTTAATTCTAAACCATCCATAGCATATCCAAGGTCTTGTGAAACTTCTGCAAGTACTTTTGGATTATTAAAATTAGCTGCAGCTAAAACTATTGCTTTTGCTCTAGCTTCAGGATTTTGAGATTTAAATATTCCTGAACCTACAAAAACACCTTCAGAACCTAATTGCATCATAAGAGCTGCATCTGCAGGAGTAGCTATTCCACCTGCTGCAAAATTTACTACAGGAAGTTTTCCATTTTCCCAAACATATTCTACTAAATCATAAGGTGCACTTAATTCCTTGCTAATTGCCATAAGCTCTTCTTTAGGAGCATTTTTAACTTTTCTTATTTGCTCCATCATACATCTCATGTGTTTTACTGCTTCTACTACATTTCCAGTTCCTGCTTCTCCTTTTGTTCTTATCATAGCAGCACCTTCACCAATTCTTCTTAAAGCTTCTCCTAAATTTCTAGCTCCACAAACAAAAGGTACTTTAAAGTCAAATTTATTTATATGATAAGATTCATCTGCTGGTGTTAAAACTTCACTTTCATCTATAAAATCTATAGCTATATCTTCTAATATTTGAGCTTCTACAAAATGACCTATTCTTACCTTAGCCATAACAGGTATAGATACAGCTTCTTTTATTTCCTTAATCATTTTAGGGTCAGACATTCTAGCAACCCCACCTTGTTTTCTAATGTCTGCGGGAACTCTTTCAAGAGCCATTACTGCACAAGCTCCTGCTTTTTCAGCAATTTTAGCTTGTTCTACGTTTACTACATCCATAATAACTCCGCCTTTTAATTTTTCGGCTAAGCTTGTATTTAATTCACATATATTCATAAAAAATCCTCCCTTGTAAACATATACTTTTTTAACTGATTTTATTATAATACAAAACTACAAAAAAAGAAAAATGTATGGGTACACTTAAGTCAATGTGATAAATAAAAAATCATTGATATAATTTGCAAATAGAAAATAATAAAAAATAATCTGTATAAAAATATAATATAGTAACATAAAGAAAGTTTGTAAATAAGTCATTTCATTAAGACAATCTAAGAATAAAAAATAAAAAAACTCCTACCCAATTTATGCCCCGTCCTTGGGGCGGAAATTGGCTCATCACGTCCTGTGATGAATTACGGAGTTTTTTTATTTTTTCTTCTAAGATTGTCTAAAATTCATTCAAATTATTTACAAACTTTCTTTATGTTACTATATTATATTTTTATACAGATTATTTTCAATTATTTTCTATTTTGTTTTTTTGAATTTGTTAATAATATGCGACATAAATAAATAAAAATAACAAATATGTGATATATAATTACAAAAATATATAATTCTATTGAATTGTGTAAAATATAATTATATAATATAGAGGGTTACCTATATACTTAAACAAAGTTTACTGAAAATTTAATATAGTACAAATAGTTATATTATAGAGTAAAAAAAATATATATAATAGTAATTTGAAAGTTATTATAGATTGGAATAAATATTTATTAATACTATAATTTAATGCTTTATGTTAATGTGTAATTTTTATCAACTATTTTACACTACCATTTTGTTTATATTTGTATTATAATGTAATTATAAAGTCAACATAATATCATAATTATAATTAATTAATAGCATTTATTTGAAATTTCAAATAATTCTTTTCAATTACTGTTACTTTAATTTTTTGAACTTAGTGCACAATATATTTCTGCTCAATAAAATATTATTTTTTTTAACTATATATAGTTAAAAAATAATATTTTAAAGTTATGGGGAGAAACATTATTTATATAAATATATAGTAGCATATAAATTATAGACTTATTAAACTATAATTCATGCTATTTAAAAAGAATAGGAGGAGTTGTATGAATGCATTAACTTTTAAACGAGGCATACATCCACCATATGGTAAAGAGTTAAGCAATAGCAAAGCTATAGAAGAACTATTACCAAAAGGTGAGTTAGTGTATCCTATGTCACAACACATAGGTGCGCCATGTGAGCCTATAGTAAAAAAAGGTGATAAAGTACTAGTTGGACAGAAAATTGGTGAGCCAAAAGGTTTTGTATCTGCTGCAATTTTTAGTAGTGTTTCTGGAACTGTTAAAGATATAAAGCCAATGCCTCATTCTAACGGTACTAAAGTATTGTCAATAATCATAGAAAACGATGGACAATACGAAGAAGTAGAAATGACTAAAAGAGAAGACTATAAAAATTTATCAAAAGACGAAATATTAAAGATTATTCAAGAAGCAGGGGTAGTTGGTATGGGTGGTGCTACATTCCCTACTCATGTAAAACTTGCACCTCCACCAGATAAAAATATCGATTCAATTATAATAAATGGTGCAGAATGTGAACCGTACTTAACTTGTGACCATAGAACTTTATTAGAAAATGGCGACAAAGTAGTTGAAGGTTTAAAAATCATATTACACATGTTCCCAGAAGCAAAGGGTTACATTGCAATAGAAAACAACAAACCAGATGCTATAAAAGCAATAAAAAAAGCTGCAGAAGGCATATCTAATATAAAAGTTTGTGAAATGGCAACAAAATATCCACAAGGTGCTGAAAAACAATTAATATATGCAATAACAGGAAGAGAAGTACCTTCAGGAAAATTACCTGCAGACGTGGGATGTATAGTACAAAACGTACAAACTGCTTATGCAATACAAAATGCAGTATTAAATGGATCACCACTTATAAGCAGAGTTGTTACTGTAACAGGAGGAGCTATAAAAGAACCTAAAAACTTTAGAGTAAGATTAGGTATGAGTTTTAGAGAATTAGTTGAAGCCTGTGGTGGATTTAAAGAAGATCCAATTAAAGTAATAGCAGGTGGACCAATGATGGGAATGGCTATGAGTTCAATAGATGTTCCTGTAATAAAGGGTTCTTCTTCCATACTTTGTTTAACAAAAGCAGAAGGAGAAATTCCAGAAGAAACAAATTGTATTCGTTGTGGAAAATGTGTAGAAGTATGTCCAATGGGATTACAGCCATCCATTATGAATATGTTTGCTGTAAGAGGCGAGCTTGAAGAATACGAAAAAGTAAGTGGATTAGATTGTATAGAATGTGGATGTTGTTCATTTGCATGTCCAGCTAAACGTCATTTAGTTCAATCTTTCCGTACTACAAAGAGAACTATATTAGCTAATAGAAAGAAAAAATAATACATTTTAGAAAATTAGCAAGGAGGAATTTTATATGTCTGAAACATTATATACAGTTTCCTCATCTCCACATATTCGTTCAAAAGATACAGTAGCGGGTATAATGAGAGATGTATTGATTGCGTTACTTCCAGCAGCAATTGCCGGAATATACTTTTTTAAATTCCAGGCGTTGTTAGTTATGGTTATATCAGTAGCTTCCTGTATAGCTGCAGAAGCACTATGGCAAAAATGCACACATAAACCTATTGCAATAAATGATTATAGTGCTGCAGTAACAGGACTTTTACTAGCTTTTAACTTACCACCATCAATACCACTATGGATGCCGGTAGTAGGCGGATTTTTTGCAATTATTATAGTTAAACAAATGTTTGGTGGTATAGGAGCTAACTTTGTAAACCCTGCATTAGCAGCAAGAGCATTTTTACTAGCATCTTGGCCAGTACAAATGACTACTTGGACATTAAACGGTGTTACAACAGCTACTCCTTTAGGAATTTTAAAAAGTGGACAAGGCGAATTACCTAGCTTAGCAAACGTGTTTATAGGAAACATAGGTGGATGTATAGGTGAAACATCTGCTTTAGCACTAATATTAGGTGGACTTTATTTAATATATAAAAGGGTAATTTCTTGGAGAATACCAACTGCTTATATAGGAACAGTATTTGTTTTAACTTTCATTTTAGGAAGAAATGGATTTGGAACAGCTAATCCAGTATATGAAATATTTGTCGGTGGATTAATGCTTGGAGCTTTCTTCATGGCAACTGACTATACTACATCACCAATTACACCAAAGGGACAACTTATATTTGGACTTGGTTGTGGTATTATAGCAACTGTTATTCGTATATTTGGAGGATATCCAGAAGGTGTATCATATTCAATATTATTCATGAATTTATTTGTACCTCTAATTGAAAAATACACAGCTCCAAAAGTATTTGGGGGGGTGAAGTAAATGAAGGAAAATAGTAAATTAGGATTAATACTTTTAGCAATTACAGCAGTTACAGCTTTTTTAATTGCTCAGGCTTATCTTGTAACAAAAGAGCCTATTGAACAACAAGCAATAGTTACAAATAATGAGGCAATGAAAGAAATATTACCTCAAGCAGCAGAATTTAAAAAAGAAGACGTTACTTTTCCTGACACTTCTATAGTACAAGAAATAAACAAAGGTGTTAGTGGAGATAAAGTAGAAGGATACTGCATAAAGGTTAAACCAAAAGGATATGGTGGAAAAATAGAAATAGTTGTAGGTATTTCTACAGAAGATAAAGTTACAGGAATAAAAATATTATCACACTCAGAAACTCCAGGACTTGGAGCTAACTCTGAAGATCCAAAATTTTATGGACAATATAAAGACAAACCAGCTACAGAATTAAGTGTTGTAAAAGGAACTGCATCAAAGGATACTGAAATTTCAGCTATAACAGGTGCAACTATTACATCAAAAGGTGTAACTTCAGGTGTTAATGAAGCAATTAAATATTATGAAACTAAGTTGAAAGGAGGAAATAAATAATGGGTGTAGTAGGCGAAAGAATTTATAATGGTATCGTTAAAGAAAACCCTATATTTGTTCAAGTACTTGCTATGTGTCCAACACTAGCTGTTACTACAAGTGCTACAAATGGTATAGGAATGGGACTAGCTGCTACAGCAGTATTAATGGCCTCCAATGCTCTTATATCTTTACTTAGAAAAGTAATACCAGATAAGGTTCGTATACCTGCATATATAGTTATAATAGCAGGATTAGTTACATTACTAGATTTACTTATGAAAGGTTTTTCACCAGCACTTTCAAAGTCACTAGGAATATTTATTCCTCTTATAGTTGTTAACTGTGTAATATTAGGTAGAGCAGAAGCTTATGCAAATAAGAGCGGTGTAATAGCTTCTATATTTGATGGACTTGGAATGGGACTTGGATTTACTGTTGCATTAACTGTTTTAGGTGTAATAAGAGAATTACTAGGAGTTGGTAAAGTTTTTGGTATGCAAATAATGCCGCCATCATACCAACCTGCTTTAATTATGATTTTGGCGCCAGGTGCTTTCTTTACTCTAGGAATATTAATGGCTTTACTTAATGTAAGAAGATTAAAGAAAGAAGGAAAATAATAGGTGTCTAAATTCATAAAGAAAGGTGGAGAAATATGAAAATATTTACTATATTAATAAGTGGAATATTAATAAATAACTTCGTTATGTCTAGGTTCCTTGGTATATGTTCATTCCTTGGAGTTTCTAAAAAAACAGAAACTGCTACAGGAATGGGACTTGCAGTTACATTCGTTATGGGACTTGCATCTCTTATGGCTTATTTAGTATATAACTTAATATTAGTACCATTGCACATTGAGTATTTGTATAATATAGCCTTTATATTAGTTATTGCTGCACTAGTTCAGTTCGTTGAAATGGTTATTAAAAAGAAAAGTCCAAGCTTATACAAAGCTCTAGGAATATATCTTCCATTAATAACTACAAACTGTGCCGTTCTAGGTGCTGCTATAATTAACATGAACGAAAAATACAACTTAATAGAATCTGTTGTTAATGGTGTTGCAGCTGCATTAGGTTACTTCCTAGCAATAGTTTTACTTGCAGGATTAAGAGAAAGAATAGACTCAAACCCAAATTTACCAGAAGCGTTAAAGGGATTCCCTATAACACTTATATCAGCTGGATTAATGTCATTAGCATTCTTAGGATTCCAAGGATTAATACATTAAGGAGGTGTAGAAATTGGATATAAAAGAATTAGCTTATCCGATATTAAGCTTAGGATGTATGGGATTGGCAATAGGCATGCTTCTTGGATATGCATCTAAAAAATTCGCTGTAGAAGTAGACGAAAGAGTTCCAAAGGTAAGAGAAGCTCTTCCAGGTGCTAACTGCGGTGGTTGTGGATTTGCAGGTTGTGATGCTTATGCACAAGCAGTAGTTGAAGGAGCAGCACCACCAAACTGTTGTGCCGTTGGTGGAGCAGCAGCTGTAGAAAAAATAGCTGAAGTAATGGGACTTGAAGTAGACGAAAGCGAACCAAAGAAAGCTTTTGTAAAATGTAACGGAACTTGCAACAATGCAAAAGATAAAAATATATATGCAGGTCTACAAGACTGTAGAGATGCAGCTTTAATACCAGGAGGAGGAGCTAAAGCTTGTTCCTTTGGATGTTTAGGACTAGGAAGCTGTGTAAAGGCTTGTCAATTTGGAGCAATAGAAATAAAAGACGGAATAGCAAATATAGATGAAGATAAATGTGTAGGCTGCGGAGCCTGTGCAAATACTTGTCCAAAGAACGTTATTGAATTAGTACCAGTATCAAAGAGAGTACGTGTTCAATGTAACTCACATGACAAGGGTATAGAAGTTAAAAACAATTGTTCAGCAGGATGTTTAGGCTGTGGACTATGTGCAAAAGTATGTCCAAAAGAAGCCATAGTAATGGAAAACAACCTTGCTAAAGTTGATTACGAAAAATGTGTACAATGCGGATTATGTACACAAAAATGCCCAACAAAAGCAATTTCTAAGCTATTGAAAAAAGAAGCTTAAAAAAGAAGCTGTCGGTAGACAGCTTCTTTTTTAAGCTTCTTTTTTAGTTGAGAGTTAAGAGTTAGGAGTTAAGAGTTAATGTGGATTTATTTCGTGCCTCAATAAATCGAAATTGTTGAGAGTTGATGTGTAAAATCGGAATAAAATTTTCAACTAAATTTATAATAGAAAATTAAAAAAATAAAAACTCCAGATTTATTGAGGAACGAAATAAATCCACATCAACTCTTAACTCTCAACTCTCAACTCTTAACTAACTTAAAGCTTGTATTTGTTATTTTAAAATTATCTTTGATTCCAGAAGTTACATATACCTTAGAATCTTTTGTAACAAATATAGCATCTACATCTCTTAAGTTTTCCACAAGCTTCATACCCTTATCCACACCTAAACAAAATGTGGCTGTGGATAAAGCATCTCCATCTATGGATTTATCACTTATAATAGTTACACTAGCTAAATTGCTATCTACAGGATAGCCTGTAAAAGGATTTATAATATGATGATACCTTTTTCCATCTTTCTCAAAATACCTTTCATATATACCAGAAGTAACTACAGATTGATTATTAATATCTAAAGTTCCTATAGAATTACCTCTTTTAGTAAGAGGATTTTGTACACCTATTTTCCAAGGCTCTCCTTTAGGATTAGAACCTAGGGCAAATATATTACCACCAAGATTTACAATAGCATGGTTTATTCCATTTTTCTTAAGAATTTTATAAACTTCATCAGCAGCATAGCCTTTTGCAATAGCACCTAAATCAATAATCATACCTTTTTTAGAAAGCTTTATTTTTTTATTATTTTCATCTAATATTATATTTTTATATCCTATTAAATCTTTATTGCTATTAATTTCACTTTCAGAAGGTATTCTTTCTTTATCTGTGCCAATATTCCAAAGCTTAACATAAGGACCTACAGTAATATCAAAATTTCCGTTAGATATAGAGGAATAATGAATAGCTTCTTTTATAACAAAAAAAGTTTCTTCAGAAACACTAGCATAGTCTACTCCAGCTTTATTATTTATATCTATAACTTCACTAGTATTTAAATTAATACTCATTTTATTTTCTATTTCTTTAAGCTTTTTAAAAACTTCATCAAAAACTTTATCATCCACATTGTCATATACTTTTATATTAATAATAGTTCCTAGGGCATATCCAGATTTAGTTTTAGCATCTTTTTCATTAAATTTCTTTGAGCAACCTATAGCCGTTACTAAAAAAGAAATAACGATTATAAAAAAAACAAATGCTTTGTTTTTAAATTTCATTTTTAAGCCTCCTTGTTTTATAAATTATTAAAAGTTTACGAAAATAGTAAAAATAATATAACTACATTATAATACATAATCTATATTCTACTCAACAAATTGAAGAACATTATTTAATGTGATAAAATAAATCAAGTATAAAAATAATAAGGAGAAAATTATGAAAAAATTTGATTTGATTATAATAATAACTTTAATTATAATATCTGGAGTATCTTTTTTAGCATATAAATTTTATTTTTCAAAATCTTATGAAAATAAATATGCAGAAATATATGTAAAAGGTAATTTATACAAAACAGTGTCTTTAGAAGATAAAAACTATAAAGAAAAAATTAATATAAAAACAGACTTAGGAGAAAACATAATAGAAGTAAAACATGGTAAAATAAGAATATTAGAATCTGATTGTCACAATCAAATATGTGTAAAAGAAGGTTATATAGAAAATGTAGGCGAAACTATAGCTTGCCTTCCTCATAAGTTACTTATAGAAATTAAATCCCACAAAAAATCTAATATAGATGAAATTTCTTATTAAAATTGCAAGGAGGCAATTATTATGACAAACACAAAGAAAATGGTATTTATATCATTACTTATTGCCCAGGCATTAGCTTTAAATATTATAGAAAGATCTATACCAGTGCCTTTTATTGCACCAGGAGCAAAATTAGGTCTTGCTAATATAATAACCATAGTATCCTTATATATTTTTGGATTTAAAGATACATTAATGGTGGTTTTAATTAGAATACTTTTAGTCAGTATGTTTGGAGGTTCTTTAAGTAGTTTTTTATACAGCTTTTCTGGAGGAATTTTAAGTTTAATATCTATGTATTTTATTAAAAAAATAGGAAGAGAAAATATAAGTATTATAGGAGTAAGTGTAGTGGGAGCAGCTTTTCACAATATAGGTCAAGTTATTGTAGCATCCCTAGTAGTTGAAAACATAAAAATGTTTTTATACCTTCCTATACTTTTAGCAGTTTCATTAGGTACAGGAGTATTTGTAGGTATAACATCTAAATACTTACTATCATTTTTAAATAAAATAAATATTTCAAATTAAATTTAAAGCTTAAATCCTAGGAATTATTTAACAGTGTTTAACTTAAAGGATTTAAGCTTTTTTAATAGAATTTACTATATATAGAATATAAATCCCAAGATGTTGTTATAAAATTCCATTAAAGTGTTTGTTAAAATATCGATAATAAATATTAAGAGGTGATTAAATTGGAAAAAATATGTAAAAAGTTCAATATAGCATTAACTTTATTTTTAGTAATGTTTTTTTTATTTAAAGTAAATTATAGTGTAGAAGCTAATGACAAAGTAGTAAAAGCCCAAAAAACATGGACCATAAAACTCAACATGAAAGTAGACCCATCTACAGTAAAAGACAATGTAACTGTAATTGATGAAAAATGCAACACAATACCTGCAGAAGTATACCTTTGGAAATTAGATGAAAAATTTATAATTATAGATGCACCAAAAGAAGAATATGATAGTAATAAAATTTATTACATAGTTTTAAACAAAGGATTAAAATCTATATACGGAGATAATTTAAACAAAAGAATGGTATATAAATTTTACGTAGAAGATAAAGAGGCAGATTTCCTTTACAATAAAATAGAAACAGGATTAAAACATCATGTAAACAAAGTATATATAAGACCAGAAGAACAAGAAAAAGCTTTAAAAATAGCTAAAAAGGTAGTGGAAAATCACAAAGGAAAAACTGAAGTAACAGATATAGGCATTGGAGAAAATTTAAATGATAAAACTTCTTGGATTAGTTTCCAATATGACATAAAAACTTTTTGGGGATATTGTGAAGAAAATGAATTTGTAACTATAAATTTAAACAGCAGAATTATGCCTGTAGGAGAATTTAATTTTTTAAATGTAAATTCAAATATTCCAGGCAGCAAAATTACCTATGATGTAAAAGACAAAAATATATTATCAATAGATGAAAATGGAAATATAAGGGCATTAAATGCTGGAAAAACATTTATATATGTAAATTACTCTTATAGAGGAACTTACAAAAGCTATAGTATACCTATAGAAGTAATAAATAATAAATAATTCTGGAATTATTGAAACTAATAAGTAGTTTGAAACGTATATAAAATAGAACTTGAGGAGGCTTACTATGGATAGCAAGTTCGAAAAGATTTATGACACCTATTATGATAGTGTATACAGATATATTTTTGTATCTGTTAAGGATAAATGGAATGCAGAAGATATAATATCCAATGTATTTATAAAAGTATATGAAAATATAGAAAAATTAAGAAGTGTAGAAGAAAGCAAAAATTGGATATTTAGAGTAGCTCATAATTGTATAATAGATTTTTACAGAAAAAAGGGCAAAGTAATTCCTATTGATGAATTTATAGGAGAAGGAAAAGAAGAAAAAGGATTTGACAATATTATAATACAAGAAGAATTTAATGAAGTAAAAGAAATACTTAAATCTTTTCCGGAAAGAACTAGAAACATGATATATTTAAGGTTTTACTCAGGTTTAAAATTTAAAGAAATAGCAGAAGTTTTATCTATACCAGAAAGTACTGTGAAAACTACTATAAATAGAGCAATAAAAAAAGTAAGAAAAAGCTATGAAGAAAGTATAGGAGGTGATGCATATGAAAAATAAAGATTATAATATTATTTGCAAAATGTTAAAAGAAGATGCAGATAACATAGAAATAGATATGGAATTTAAGCAAAACCTTAAAAAAAGAATAATGGAAAAAGCCTTAAAAGATAAGGAATTAAAATCCAAGGAAATAAAAAGTAGTAATAGGTATTATAAGCATTTAAAAATAGCTTCCGCATTAATAGCTGTTTCTCTTATAGGCTCTGCTGCTACTATGAGTATAGCTAATAATGAAAATATGAATAAAAATATAGCTAATTCTAATAATATAAATACAGTAGAAAAATCAAAAGAAACTGCAGCACAAGTTCCAAAAGAAAAAACTACAAATAATGAAAATAAAAAAGAAAAACCTGCTAATACTAATAATATAAAAAATAATGAAAATAAAAATAATACTAAAAAGCAAAAAATAAAAGAGGAAAACAATTTACCAAAACCAAATAATAAATCAGAATCCCTTATTGCAAAAGAAAATAATAAAACACCAGTAAAAGAAGAAAATAAAGATACTTTAAATAAGGTTATTATAGATGGAACAATTGATTATGGCAATGATACTAACTCTATTATAAAGAAAATTATTATTAAAGGCATAGATATACAAAAATCTAAAGATGAAATTCAACCAAAAGATAAATCTTTGTATATACAAAGAAAAAATTCGGAAATACTTTTGTATGATAAAAAAAATAACAATAGATATGTTTTTTCTAAAGATGAATTGGGCAATGAAATAAATGAAAATGTGGATAAAATATTCTCAAAAGATAGTATATACAATTTAATATCATTATCTGCTAATAGTGAAGAAACACAATTAAGTATTTTAGCTGAAAATGATAAAGAAGAATATGAAATAGTGAATCTTTCCATAGAAAAAAAGTAATAAAATTAAAACTCCCTTAGGAGTTTTAATTTTTTATTACTTTTTTCTTAATTTCAGCTATTATAATAGAAGCAATTAAACTTATTAAAAAAGCTAAAATACAAAAGTAAATAGTTCCTGCATTATAATGATGCTTTTTATAAAACATTAAAATGTAGTGAAGAATAAAAGGATGAACTAAGTATATATCAAAGGATACTTTAGATATATACTTTAAAAAACTCTTTAATACTTTATTAAAGTTTATTGAAAATATAAATAAAGTAAAGCATAATGAGTATAAAAATACAGAAGGTCTTAAAAATTTAGTATAATAATCAATATCTTTTACATACATAGACAAACTAATAGATTCTTTTAAAATTATATATGTAGAAAAAATAAATAATAATATATATAATATTTTTCCCTTTTTAAAATTAATTTTATAAAAATACTTTCCTAAAAAACATCCAAAAGAAAAGTAAAACAACCAATAAAGCATATTTTTTTTATCCCAAAAGTGTATAGTGCTATTAGGAAAATTATATTGAAATGATGAAAACAAAATCACTGCATTAAAAACAAGTAATAAAACAAATCCTACTTTGCTTTCAAAAAACCTTTTAAAAAAGGGATATATTATATAAAATTGAGTAATTAAAAATACAAAGTAAAAGTGATAATATATTTTACCTGTAAACACATACTTTATTGTAATAGCAGAAAAACTATCCTTTGTTATAAATAATATGTATAAAACACACCAAAAAATATAATAAGGCCATATTTTAAGTAGCCTGTGTTTTAAAAAAGAAAAATAAGATTTATACTTATAAGAAAGTGTAAGACCCATACCAGACAAAAGTACAAATAAAGGCACAGAAAACCTAGTAAGTTGATTTAAAACAAGGCATAAAGTATAGTTTAAAGATTGCACATTGCCATTATTATACAAAGCCATAGAAGAAGTATGTATAATTATTACTGCTAATGTAGCTAATCCTCTAGCCATATCCATTTCTATTATTCTTTTATTATTTATGATCATCCCCTCCTAAATCATTATTATACAATCTTTTACTAAAAATTATAAGTTGAAAAGCACACATAATTTTATTATAATTTATTAAATAGACATATTCCAAAAAAAATACTGTAATTTAAAAAGGAGGGAAAAAAATGGCTTTATTTGATGAATGGGCAACTATGGTAGTAGAAATAGTACAAGCATTTGGACAAGATACTTTTTGGAAAGAATACGGAGAAGTAGAAAAAAAGATATATTCAAAAATTTTAGCTAACAAAGAAGAAGTTATTAAAGGAAAAGTAAAGGATTTAGCAGAAAAATACCAAGTTTCTAGCACTTACTTTATGGGATTTTTAGATGGCATAAATACTAGCTTAAAAAATCCTTTAAAACTTGAAGAAATTGAAGAAGATAGTGAAATAGAAATTAATATAGATTTTGAAAAATTATATTTAAATATGATAAGTTCAGAAGCCTTTGAACTTTGTCAAATGCCAGAGTGGAATTTAATATTTGACAAAGATAAATTTAATGAGATTAACTTAAAAAAAGGAAAAAATGTAATAGCACCAATTAAAGTTGGAAGAAATGATGCTTGCCCTTGTGGTAGCGGGAAGAAATATAAAAATTGTTGTGGGAAAAATTAATAAAAAAACTGCGATGCAGTTTTTTTAGTTAAGAGTTAAGAGGGAATAGTTAAGAGTTGTGGAGAATTTTTCTCCATTGCATTGCGAAAAATTTTTGATTTTAATGGAGGATTTCTTTTTTTTGCCTGAAGAAATTTATAATTATTTAGAGGGTTAGTATTGCAATTTCAGTAAAAATTTTATTTTTACTGAAATTGTATTTTTTTTGTGATTAATTAAAGGGAATGTAAGCTATTAGAGTGATTAGGTTAATGTCATTCACTGTCCTCATGCAAATGTACTTTATTCTCTAAAAAATAATTCTCCTCAGCCTACCGGTATGCGGTCTTATCAAACCTTTATAACCCTCAACTAACAAAATCAAAAATTTTTCGTAATGCCAATGGAGAAAAATTATCCATAACTCTTAACTATTCCCTCTTAACTCTTAACTAAAAAAAATTGCATCGCAATTTTTTTATTTGCTTTATATATAAAGTTTCAAATAAAAAATACGATGGAATAAGTAACCTATACTAGTGTTTTCAAGCATTTGGTTCAGGTTTTAAACAATTTTAAAAAATTTTTCTCAAATGTGAAACTTTTTCTAAGGTAAATCGTACTTATAGTGTAAGCAAAAACAAATAAAACAAAATTAACGTAAAAGTGATAATAAATTATATTATATGAATAATTATCTAGTAAACTGCAGTAATACATGGAAAAACTAGATAAAATATTGTATAATAAATAAGTAGCAGAAAATTACCAAAAAGATAATTATAACAAATACATGATTACTTTGCATACATTGGTTAATTTATGCTATAATCACTATTATTGCGTAAAATTATTTAAACTAGTCAACTAATAACAAAAATAATAACTAAGAAAATTTTTAGAGGAGGTCACTGAAATTATGACTAAAAAAGGACAAAAGGCACTTGCTAGTGCTACAATTTTAAGCTTAGTTTTAACAACAGCTTTAGCAACAGGATTTAACAAAACTGATGTACAAGCTGCTTCAGTAAAAAGACAAGGAGGAGTAGACAGAATTGCAACTGCTATTGACGTAGCTAAAACTTTTGAAAAAGCAGAAAACGTAGTGCTTGTAAATGGATATGGCTATGCAGACGCAGTTAGTGCAACTCCACTTGCAAAACAATTAAACGCTCCAATACTTTTAACTGGCAGAGATGGATCATTACCATCAAATGTAGCAAATGCAATAAAAGACTTAGGAGCTAAAAAAGTATACATCGTTGGAGGAACAGGCGTTGTTACTAAAGCAACAGAAGATGCTTTAAAAGATTATGAAGTTGTACGTATAGCTGGAAAAGCTGATACTACAAGATTCGGTACAAACGCTGCAGTAGCAGAAAAAGTATTAGAATTAAGCAAAGCTAACAAAGCAATATTAGTTAATGGACAAGATGGATATGCAGATGCTTTATCAGTAGCTTCAATTGCTGCTAAATTAGGATACCCTGTACTATTCGCTAAGAGCACAGAAGTTCCAGCAGCAGTTAAAGGAGTTATAGATGCAAAATCACTTGGAATATTAGCAGTAGGTGGAGACGGCGTTCTTCCAAAGAAAGTTGTAGATACAGTTAAAGGTGAAAAAATCACTAACAACTCAAAAGATAGATTCGAAACTAACCTTGCAGTATTAAAATACTTCGAAAAAGACCTAGACTTTGCTAACATCTATGTAGCAGCAGGTGGTTCAGGTTCATTAAAAGAAGCTTTTGCAGACGCATTAGTTGCTTCAGCAGCAGCTGCTAAAGTAAATGCACCACTTGTATTAACAGGATTAGGCGCTAACAACACTCAAAAAGACAATGCAAATAGTTATATCAAAACAAATGCTAAAGAAGACTCAGTTATAAACATAATTGGTGGAATAGGTTCAGTAGATGCAAAAGTTGAAGAAGCATTAAAAGATATAGCTGGAGAAGAAAAAGTTGACTTAAAGGAAATTAAGAAAGTACAATCTACTTCAACATTAGTGGACTACAAAGAAGATGGAACATTAAAACTAGAAATGAAAGTTAATGGCGGAAAAGTAACAGTTGAAGATTTAGACAAAGCTGGCTACGATGTTGAATTCCAAGCTACAGAAGATGTATTTGAAAATGAAGACGTAGTAGAAGGTGAAGTAGAAGGAAGAACAAGTAAAACTGGAGAATTAAACAAAGATAGCTTAGAAAAACTTTATATTGACAACGGAGTAGATGAAGAAGCAGACTTCTCATACAAAGTTGTTATAAAGAAAAATAAAGCTATAGTAGGTGAATCAGAAGAAATAGATGTTGACGTTATAAACGGAGAAGCTACAGCTAATAAGATAAATGAATACAAATTAAGATTAGCAGAAAATGTTGATGATGCTAAAGATTGCCCAGAAATTACTAGTGGAAAATTAGTAGAAGGTGAAACAGCAGTAATTGACGAAGTAAAAGCTGACACAGTAGATGGAAAGAAAAATGCAGATATAAGTGATAAAGTTACATTAGAAACTTCAGATCCATTTATAGCTACTGTTGATGGAAGAAAAATTTACGCACAGGCTGAAGGAACAGTAGATATTACAATTAAATCAGGAAGCTACAAGAAGAAAGTTTCAGTAAAAGTATATAAAGATAATGATGAAAACAAACGTAAGATAAACAAAGTAGAAGCAGATACTTCATCAATTAAACTTGCTAAAAATGGTGGTAAAACTGTTGAATTAAAATTCTTAGACCAATACGGCGATCCAGTTATGGATGCAAAAGAAGGAACAGACTTTACTATTAAAAAAGAAATAAAAGATGGAAATGATAATGTAATTGCTACAGCTGAAGTAAAATATAAAGACGATTTAAATGGAACAAATAAAAAAGGTAAAGTTGATGTTGCGGTTAAAGCAGACTCTACTAAAGTAGGAAAAGCTGACTTAGAAATCAAAAAAGAAAATGGCTCTAAAATAAGAACAATTCCAGTAGAAGTAACTGCAGATGCAGTATATGATTATGTTAAATTTGAAGCTAAAGATGAAGATTCAAAAGACTTCAAACTTGATATTAATGCAGAAGCTGCAGATGATAATTCAGACGATGTAGTTAAATTAGAACTTAACCAATTCACTAAAAATGGTGCTTTACTTGGAGCAGCAGGTGGAAGTGGAAATAAAGTAACACTTGTTAACGGAGATGAATTAACTATAGAAGTTCAACAAGGAGATAAAAAAATTCCTACTAAAGAAATAACAGCAAACGGTGGAGAAATCAAAATTGAACTTGATAGGGAAAAAATAAAATCTGACATAATAGATGGAAAAGATTATGTAGATGATGGATACGTAACAGTTATAGCTAAAAAAGAAGGAGTTCAAAAAGCATCTAAGAAAATAGATGTTAAAGATTCATCACCAAGAGTTAGTGCTGTTACATTCAAGAACAACGTAGAAGCTAACACAAATTATCTATCAATAGATTCAATACTTGATTTAGATAATGCTACTGATGAAGATAGAGCAGTTAAAAATGATTCTATTAAGATAAGCGGATCCGCTGGAGATGGAAAAATCAGAGTAAGCAAAGATGGAATTGTTTATATAGATACAGATGTAGATGATTCTCAAAAGAAAGGTGAATTTGATGAATTTGATATTTACCTAGGAAGATTAACTGCAGCTAAGAAAGACAAAGATGTATTTGCTGTTAAGTACCCATCAAATGGAGAATTTGAATTTAAGAAAGTAGATAAAAAAGATATTATTGATGGAACAGTTACTATAGGTCTTGTAAAGGCTCATGATAAGACTCCATATAAGAGCGTTGATGTTAAAGTTAAGACTAGTAATGGAAGTACAGGTGGAGATGTAGATGACAAAGAAGTAAAAGCAACTTATACATTAAAAACATCACCTACACCTGGACATGAAATAGTAGTAGTAGAATTACAAAATGTACCAGAAGATAAAAAAGCAGAAGATTATAAAGTAACAGTAGATGGTAAAGATGCTAGATATACAAACGGAAAATTTGTAATAACAGTTCCTAAAGCAGATAAACACGAAGTAAAACCAGCTTTAAAATAATTGAATTTGATTTATGGAAATAGGGTGATTTATATCTCCTTATTTCCATAAGTATAATAGGAATTTTAAATTGTAGTATTTAAGATTAAAATTAGTGAACTGAAAGGAGTTTAAGTTATGAATAAAAAAATTAAAAAAAGCTTAGCTGTATTATCTTCAGCAGCTATAGGAGGATTAATAGCAGCTGCAATATCTTCTACAGCTTATGCAGCAGCTGATAAAGTATTAGTAACAGATGATAAAGGAAATTATTTTGAATATTCTTTAAAAGAATTAAACACAGCAGCAGAAGATGACGCTGTAGGAATTGAATCACCACTGTTTAAACACTATGTAGGTAAAACAGTGGTAGCATTCCATGATGATAAAATCAATGATTATGTAGATGTAGAAAAAGTTAATATAGCAGCAGAAGATGCTACTATAGAAGGAAAGGTATTTGAATTAGATACTTTTACTGAAAATGCAAAAGCAGAAGATATTATTAAGGTAGACGGAAACGTAAGTGAAGTAGATAAAGATGGTAATGTTGTTACTCCAGGTGATGAAGATTTAAAAGTTGAATCAATAAGTGCAATAGATGCTAATACTATAAAAGTAACTTTTCAGGGACAAGAACCAGTAGAAGTTAAATTAGGTGCACCACTTAAGGAAGGTCAAATTGACGTAAATTTTACTTATGAAGGAAAACAATATACTGGTAAACTAGCAGAAGCATATACTGAAGCTTTAAAAGTTAATTCAGTAAGTGCTATTAACAGTACACAAGCTGAAGTTAAATTCAGTAAAGAAGTTAAAGAAGTTAAACCTGCTAACTTCAAAGTTACAGATAAAGATGGTAACTTAGTTTTTGTTAGCAAAGTAGAATTAAATGGAGCTAAAGATGTTGCTACATTAACATTCGTTGATAGTTTAAAAGAAGGAAAATATAATGTAGAAGTTAAAGATATAGAAAGATTAGAAAAAACAGCAAACGTTGAATTTGAATACAAAAAAGCTGAAGCTGCTAAAGTAGAATTTACTCAAACAACAGTAGCTCCAAAATCAGATTTAAAAGAAGCTGTAAAAGTTACAGATGCATTAGGAAGAGATGTAACTAAAGAACATACAGTTACATTTGAAACACCAAATGCAGATGTTGTTGCTGAAGATGGAACTGTTGGAGATGTAAATGATAAATCAGTAATAGTTGTAGCTGTAGTTAAAGATGGAGAAAAAACAGTAAAATCAGCTAAAACAACAATAAAAGTATCAAAAGAAGCACCAGCTAAATATGCAGGATCATATGTATATAAAACTAGTGCAGTAACAAATACAAAAGCATTTAATGAATTAAAAGATGATGAAAAAGTAAGCTATGTATTTAAAGGTGATAAGCTTAAGAAATTAGCAGTTTACTATGTTGACCAATATGGTAATGATGATAATGATGCTGCAAACGCAGTAACTCAATTCAATGGAGAAGACCAACCAAAACTTGAAAACTTAGCACCAACGGTAGCAATAGTAGAAAATGATGGTACAATTAAACCTATATCTGTAGGTAAAGCATATGTAAAAGTAACTCAAGGTGAAATTGTTCAAGTAATTGAAATAGAAGTAAAAGAAGATGCTAAAGTTGCAACTATGGAATTAGAAAATAAAGATGTATCTGTAGTTGAAGGTAAAACAGACGAAGTTAAAGTAACTTTCAAAGATCAATATGGTAACAAACTTTCTGAAACTCCAGAAGTAAAAATTGCTGGAAAAGAAGTATCAAAGAATGATTATGTAGAAGCAACTGCAAAAGCAGATGCTATTGAAATAAAAGGTTTAAAAGAAGGAACAGCTACATTAGAAGTAAGATATAAAGAAGAAGCAAAGAAAATTGACTTAAAAGAAACAATTAATGTAACAGTAGTAAAAGCAGGAGATTTAGCAGAATATAAAGTAGCTGTTAAAGATGTTAAACTAGATGCTGGAAATGAAGATGGAGAAAAAGCTGATAAAGATAAAGCACCTAAATCAACAACAGTAACAGTTGATAAAGTTGATACAAACGGAAATAAATTAGGTGAAGCAACAAATGTAGGACTTACAGAAGTAGATGAAGATGGTAAAAAAGTTGTAGAAGATAACAAAGTAAAAATAGATGGCCAAAATCTAAAAGTTACAGCTGAAAAAGCTGGAAAAGCTTATATTAAAGTTTCAGTAGGATCATTAGTAATAGATACAGTTGAAATTGAAATAGTTAATACAGAATCAGTTGCTACGTCAGTAGATTTTGAAAGAAATGACCTTGCATATACAGGTGCATTAAAAGAAGGAAAGGTTGAATTTACTTTAGCAGAAAATAAAGCTGCTAGCAAATTAGAAGATTTAACTGCTGACTTAAAAACAATAGTTAAAGTAAAAGACCAATTTGGAAAAGAAATAGAAAATGGTGCAGATAACTTAAGTATCGTTTATACATTAACAAATGCAAAAGGATTAACTAGAACAGATAATTTAAAAGGAATCAAATCAGTAGAAGAAGCTAAAGCATCAGTAGATGTGGTTATAACTTCAATTAAAGCAGGTTCAGATGAGTTAATTAAGGAACCAGTAGTAGTAAAAGTTGCATTAGACCAAACTAAAGCTCTTGAAGATAAAAAAGCAGCTGAAGAAAAGGCATTAGATGAAGCTAAAGCAGAATTAAAAACAGCTATAGGTACAGCTAAAGCTAAAAAAGAAGAAGGTAAAGAATATAAAAAATCTTCAGTAGAGGTTTTTTATAAAGCAATTGAAGAAGCAGAAACAGCATTAAACGCTGAAGAAGCAACAGTAGAAACATTAAATGCAGCCAAAGAAGAAGTAGCTAAAGCTGAATTAGAAGAAAAAGAAGAAGCAACTATACCAAGTATAACTAAAATAGAAACATCTGATGCAAAAGAATTCACATTCACATTTGGAAGTGAAAGTGAATTAGCAGAAGGAGTAACTGTTACAATAGATGGTAAAGAATTAGCTGAAAACAAAATAACTTTAGAGCAAGCTGTTACAACAGGAAATACTATAGAAGTAGTTATAACTGTTCCAGCAACAGATGATGCTAAAGCAGGAACAAAAACAATAACTTATACTGTAACAAGTAGTGGAGATGAAGCAAATACTACTTGGACAGTTGCTAAAAAAGCAGAAGCATAAGAATTATTACTAACTCAGTAATGAGTGAGTAACATAAACAAAAATAAGAGAGGGGTAGCCTTTGGTTATCCTTCTCAAATTAAATGAACGGAAACATTTCAAACCCAAATTCATAAAATAGTCAGAACACATCACTGGCTGAAAACTAAATAAGACATATCAATTTAAAGGCTATTGGATAAAGTATTAATGGGAATGCTCTATCCAATGGTCTTTATTTCTTTGCACTCTAGCTGGGGTGCTTTTTTATTTGTATCCAACCCTTGACAAGGAATATATTGGTATAGTATAATGTTCTCATGGTAGCTAACACGCATTTATGATAGGAGTGATATAATGATTAATTTTGATTTTAGATCTAAAGCAAATGGAGTAACTATTCTATTCAAGGAAAATATAGAGTATATTACTGAAATGATAATAGGAGATTATAAACCTGAGAACCTTAAAACACCAGCAGCTTTAGATGTAGAGCTTTTTTCAAAGTGTTATGCAGGACTTGATATAGACTATAAGGACTTAAGCCATGATGGATCCATATTAGGCATGATTGTATTCAATGATGGCTGTGTTCCAGTATATAATCCAAAAGAAAATAAAGCTGAAAAGTTGCCAGTATATGAAGGAACCATATTAATTGACAATAGCTTATTAGAAGAAGACCAAATAAGAAGAGGAAGATTTACCCACTGTCATGAAATATCTCATTGGTTTTTACACAGAGATATATATGCTGTAGATAAAAATCAAATAAGTATATTTGACTATATGGGAGAAGAAAAAAAAACAACAGCCATTAAATGTAGAACAACTGATATAGAATCTACAGGTAGAAAACAGTTAGTGACAGACGATGACTGGATGGAGTGGCAAGCAGACTACTTAGCATCAGCACTTCTAATGCCAGTTGACGCTTTTACACAAGCTGTAAAAGATTATGTAAGATTGTTAGGAGTAGAAGAGTTTTTCAATAGAAGAGGAATAGATTTATATAATGATTTCTGGGCCGAAGAACTATCAAGGGGAATGGCAAGACAATTTGATGTATCATTAACAGCTGCAAAAATAAGACTTAAGAATCTAGGATTTATAAAGAGTGTTGAAGAGAAAAGACAATGCTCTATAATATAAAAGAAGGGATGACTTATGAATAAATTTGGAAAGTTTATAACTAAAAGAAGAAAAGAGAAAGGGCTTAGTTTAAGGAAGATGGCAGATTTAGTAGGATTCTCTCCAGCTTATTGGAGTGATATTGAAAAGGGAAGAAGGAACCCGCCCAATATAGATAAGCTAGAAGAAATAGCAGATATTCTAAATCTAACCCAGGAAGAAAAAGAAAATATGATAGATATGGCTTCTGAAGATAGAGATGAAATACCTATGGACTTACCAGAGTATATAAAGGGAAGCGAATTAGCTAAAACAGCTTTAAGAAAAGCCAAACAGCTAAATGAGGCTAAAGGTAAAAAAGATATTACAGAAAAAGCCTGGGAGGACTTTATAAAGGCTTTAGAGGTAGAAGAGTAGCAAGCTTAGGGTAGACTCCATTGTAAAGATACTAGGTACCACTCAACTTCTCATTTATACACTTATTGAAGAACTGATACCTCAATGATTAGTTATCTTTTTGTTAGGGGGTGAAATTATTGAATGAAAGAGATTTATTTATTATAGGAAATGGATTTGACATATCTCATAGAGTTAAATCCAGTTATTATAATTTTAAAGAATATGTAAATAAACATGATAAGAGTTTAAGCTTTACTTTTGATGTATATTTTGAATGTGAAGATTTATGGGGGGATTTTGAGAACAATCTAGCTTTTCTTTCTAGGGAAATGTTGATGGAGGGAGTAGACAATATGTTAGATATAAATATGTCTACATTTGATGAAGAAGATGAGAAATTTTCCTATGCTGATTATTTTGCTTCTATTGAAATGGGTACTTGCCTATACACAATTTAACAGTCAAGTTACCAAAGCTCTTTAAAAAGTGGATTAATACATTAAGTATTAATAATGTGCAAAAAGAATACTGCATCAAACTTTTTAAAAATAATGCTCTCTATATTAATTTTAACTATACTGAATTTCTAGAGACTTTATACAAAATCCCTAAAAATCAGATTTTATATATTCATGGAAATAGGAAAGACAAAAACAGTCAACTTGTTTTAGGTCATGGACAGGATCCTGAAGATAACTTTAATGAATGGTATATTAGGAATAAAGAAAATAGAAGATTTGAAGACTTTAAGACTAATAAACAAGGTAAAAAATATAGAAACCCTAGTTTAACTTATTCCACCTATTTCTTAAATAAAGATGAAAAAGGAAATTGGAAAAACCATATAAGGTACTATGCTACAGATAATGCAGTAAGTATTGTAGAAGAATACTTTGATAAATCTGCTAAGAAAACAGCACATATTATATCTAATAATTTAGATTTTTTTTTAAAACTCAAAAATATAGAAGAAATTATAATTTTAGGACATTCATTATCCTCAGTAGACTATCCTTATTTTAAAAAGATAATTGATGTAAACGAAAATCCAGATAAAATTAATTGGAGAATCAGCTGGTATAGTGAAAAAGATAAAACAAAAATTGAAACATTTACACAAGAGGCCCATATAAAAATGAGTAACATAGAGTTAATTCGAATATAAGCAAGTTTCGCTTTAGGCAGGTTCTTTCGCAAGAACCCCCATGAGGCAATGTCATAAACAAATTGTAAACAAAAATCTGAGAGAGGTAGCCGTCTGGTTATCCTTCTCAAATTTAAATATAGAATAATTAAAGCATTTCAAACGCAAATCATATCAAATTCTCAAAATAATAGTCAAAACATATCACTTATTAATGCTAAAATAAAAATGGTTCTTTCCAATGTTTGTTGAATTGATGTTAAATCTATGATAAAATTTGAAATAATTTGATACTATTAAGGAGTTTTTTATGGATGAATTTATAAAATTATTAGATAAAAATCTTGAATACATTAGTCATGAAATTATAGATAATATTTTTTATATAGATGTTATTTCAAATAGAAAACAAGTTACTTGCCCATTTTGTGGAACAATCTCAACCAAGGTTCACTCAAAATATGTTAAACAATTTCAAGATTTACCCATTCAGGGTAATAAGGTAATAATAAAATTAACTAATAGAAAAATGTTTTGCCTAAATGAAACTTGTAATCATAAAACATTTGCAGAAAGCTTTGATTTCCTAGTGCCTAAAGCTAAGAAAACAAAAAGATTGGAAAATGAAATACTAAATTTATCATTAAATTTGAGTTCAATAAATGCATCTAAATATTTAAGTGAAAAGGTTGCGAAAGTATCTAAAAGTACTATTTGCAATCTCTTAAAAAAAAAGAAATAAAAATAAATAATAAAGAAAAAATAACGAAAATTTGTATTGATGACTTTGCAATAAAAAAAGGTCATACATATGGAACTATAATGATTGACATAGAATCACATAAAGTTATTGATATTATATTTTCAAGAGAAAATAATGATGTATCAGAATGGCTTAAAAGTTATCCTAACATTAAGGTGGTTTCTAGAGATGGATCTATTACGTATAAAAATGCTATTTCTATAGCTCATCCATCTGCAATACAAATTAGTGATAGATTTCATATTCTTAAAAATCTTACGGAATATTGCAAGCAATATTTAACAAAGTATTTTAAAGCTAAAGTTATAATAAATAATAATCTTGATAATAAGCCAAAATCAAAAAATATTATAAATTATTCTCAAAATGAAAAAGTTCTAAAGGCAATGCAAATGTTTAACGTAGGTATTAAAAAAGCTAAAATTTGTGAAGCTTTAAAATTAAATATAAAAACTTTAAATAAAATTTTAGAATTTGATGAATTAGATATAAATTATTATGGTAAAAGTAAACTTCGAATAATTCAAGAAGAAAGGCTAAAAAATAAACAAGAAATTATTAATGAAGCAAGAGAAATGAGAAAAAACTGTATACCCATAAGTAAGATAGCTAAAGCTCTTAACCTTGATAGACGTACAATCTCTAAATATCTAGATGAAAAAACTACTGGAATAAGTACACGGCTTGGAGTTAAAAGGAAAAGTAAACTAGATCAATACATAAATTACATTGATAAATTAATAGAAATAGGTGTAACTTCAAAAACTATATATTCAAAAATAAAAGAAATGGGGTATACAGGCTCCGAATCATTAATTAGGAATTATAAAGCACAAAATAAGAATAATAATTACACTTCCATAGTAACTACAGAAGTAAAAAGAAGTTCTCTAATAAAGTTATTATATAAGCCAATTAGTAAGATTAAGGAACTATCAAACGAAATTGTGAATAAAATATATAATTCATATCCAATTTACAAAGAAATAATTAATTTAGTAATTGAGTTTAAAAATATATTAAGTAGTAGAACAATTGATGAATTTGACCGATGGATACATAAAGCTACCGAATTAAATATTAACGAAATTAACTCTTTTGTAAATGGAATAACTAGAGATATTGATGCTGTAAAAAATGCAGTACTATATGAATATAATAATGGGCTTGCAGAAGGAGTTATAAATAAATTAAAATTAATCAAAAGGATAATGTATGGAAGATGTAATTTTAATCTTTTAAAAAATAAGATATTAAGGTTAGAAAATCTTAAATTCAACTAAGAGTGGAAAGAACCAAAATAATCTTGACATTAATATCACTAGCTGAAAATTAAATACATATCATGTCTTTAAAGGCTATTGGATATAGTATTAATGGGAATGCCCTATCCAATATTTCTTTATTTCTTTATGTTAGAAAGTATCTTAGTAAACTTTTGCTTTTTTGATATTGACAGAGAATTTGTGTTTGCTAAGGTGTTTATTCACATATTTAATATACATAAAATCTATATGCATACTTCATTTCTTTTCGTTGAAACTAGATCACCAACTGAGATATGGATGTATTGTTCTATATTATAGTTTAGGATTTTAATAATTGAGAAGTTAAGAAATAAAAGAGGATATAATTAAAGGGTATAAAGTTTTTCTCTACAAATTAAATATTATGAGGTATAATATAAGTTAGAATATATACTAATAGGGATACAACAATGAAGAAAAAACTAATAAGCATATTAGCAATATTTGCATTAATACTTATATTAGTTATTTATAATAATAATAAAATAATTTATACAAAACAGTTTACTTATTTACCAAAGTATAATGATGTGAAATTAGAAAACTTCGAAAAACCTAGAAAAGAACAAATAGGAACAGCCACATATAAAATAAAAGACTCTAAATCGCAAAATGTAATGAATGACTACTTTAAAAAACTAAAAAAAATGAGTTGAATAAAGAAGGGAGGAAGTTCGTCAAAACTTGCAACATTATAAAACTTGAAAAGCAAATTAGATTACTTCATAGAAGATTATCTAATATTAAGAACAACCATTTATACCAATCAACTACTAAGATAGTGAAAACCAAACCAAAGTAGCTACAGCAAAATGGAGTAGATTGAACAGGTAATTAAACAGACTTTATAGAGTTTTATAAGGTTTTGGCAACGATTATAAATATGTTAGATAAATATAAAGATGAAATTATTACAATAGGAATGAAAATAAAATATAAAAACACATTAATAATAGATTCTTCAAAATTTAATGCTCATAAAAAGGAAATAATTAACATTGATTTTGAACAACTAAACCAACTAGAAAATTGTAATAAAAAAAATCTAAAAAAAATAGGAATCTATAAAGAAACTATTACTATATAAAGGTGTTAATAAATTTTAAAATTTATTCTATTATACTGTAACTTCTGTGTTAAAATGCACCAAGTTTTATATAGAAAATTATTGAATGTGGATTTGATCTCAATAAAAATTTTTAAAATTTGATGAATCCATGAAAATTAAAGATTTTTGCGAAAAGTTTCAAAAAGGAGTATTCTTATAAGACCAAATAGACAAAATCTTTGTATCAAAAGAACTTTAAGAGGAAAGTATAAGGAAAATAAAAAGTATAGTTTATAAATTATACCTATATATTTTCTTCTCAAGGTTCTCTTATCTTTTTAAATAAATTTCAATAAAAATCTTAATTAATAAACTTTCCATTTACATTACTTCCCAACATAGAATTCATATCTTTATTAAATCATCGCTTCCTCCTAAACTTTTAGGAATTATGTGCTCTATATTCATTTCATAATCATTAAAATATGCATTCGAATATATACAATATTTCACAAAATCATCCTTATATAACAAATATATTAATAGTACTAAAATCAAGTTTTCCAAATTTTATCATATATGCTCATTATATCATATACAAGAAAAAATTTTATAATAAATATATTTATAAAAAATAATTACAATTCCTAAGATATAAATTATCTAAAAACAACTATAATCTAACAATAAAAAAAGTACCTCAGCAAACTATAAAAGTCTACTAAGGTGCAAAGAAATAAAGACCATTGGATAGAGCATTCCCATTAATACTTTATCCAATAGCCTTTAAATTGATATGTCTTATTTAGTTTTCAGCCAGTGATGTGATCTGACTATTTTATGATGTTTATGAGAATTTGATGTGATTTTGGGTTTGAAATGTTTCCGATCATTTATTTGAATTTGAGAAGGATAACCATACGGTTACCTCCTCAGTTTTTTATTTATGTTACTCACTCATTACTGAGTAATTAATAATTCTTAAGCTCCTTGTGTTCCTGTTTTTATAGCTTCTCCAAATGTTTTTATAGCTGTTTCTAATTTTGTTTTAGCTTCAGTAACTTTTTCTGCATCTGTTTCTTCTTTAGCTGCTACTGCTGCATCATATGCAGTTTTTAAAGCTTCTACTGTCTCTACTGTAACAAATTTAGTACCGTTATCTATAGTACTTACTTCTGTCTCATTTGCTTTTATTATAATCTCACTACCACTTTCAACACCAGTTACTTTTACTTTTTGTTCTGCTTCTATTGAAGTTGGTAATGTAACTTTTGCTATTTCAGTTTCTAACTCTTGTTTAGCACCTTCTAATTTTTGTGCTGCTTCTTTAACAGCATCATTGATTGCAGTTGTTGCTGCTTCTAATTCAGCTTTTGTAGCTTTTTCTACATCTTCTACTTCATGTTCTTTAACATTTACATTAGCTTTTTCAGCAGCTGCTACAGCTTCATTATATGCTGTTTTTGCTTCTTCTAATGCTGCTTCTTCAGCTTTTGCTTTAGCATCTACTGTTAATTTTAATATTGCTGGTTCTTCTAATTCTATAGTATATGGTGATGCTACTACATTAGCATCTTTATCAGCTGTAAATTCTACTACTACAGTATCAACAACAAGTGTTGCTTCTCCATCTTTTTCAGATGTAATTCTTAATCCTGCTTCTGCTAATGATTTAGCTACTTCAGCATTATCACTCTTGAATGTAATACCTTTTATTGTTACTTCTGTTTCTTTATCTTCTTTAAATCCTACTTTAAATACTTTTGATAAATCTAAATTTTTACTAGTATCACTTACCTTTACTTCATTTCCAATTTGTTCTAAAACTGGTTTAGCTGCTGCTGGTTTTGTATCTACAACTTTGAAAGTATCTTTAAATACTGTAAGTGTTTCAACTTTAACTACTACAGTATATTCTGTATCTTTTTCAAGTTTAGTAGCATCAATTTTAGCATCTTTTAAAGCCCCTTCTGTAGTAACTTTATTTTCGTCTTTAACTTCATCTTTATAAAGTTCTACTTTAGTACCAGTCGCTTCTCCAACTTTTACACCATTTTCATCAATAGCAAATACCTTTATATCCATTGATGTTTTATTTTTATTATCTTTACCTTCATATTTATCAAGTTCTGATTCAAAACCTTCAACCTTGTAATCTGAAACTTCTCCTGCTTTTTCTACATTTACTGTTACTTTTTCTACGAATTTTATATCTTTGTCGTTAACTTTTGCAGTATATGTTACTTCTACTATAGCTTTACCTGATTTTTCAGCCACTGGTTTAACTGTGAATGTAGCTTTGCCATCTTTTAATGTAATAGAATCTACAATAGGTTCAATAATTTCTTTTCCTTCTACTACTTTTGCTTCAACCTTTGCTCCTTCAATAGCTCCTTTAAACACATTATCATATTGGTCTTTAACTGCAACTTCTACTTTTTCACCATCAAGAAGTTTATTTGATAAATTTAATTCATTTTTATCTAATTCAATTTTAGCTGGTGCCGCATCCGCTACTATAGTTAATTCAATTGTTTTTGTAAGAGCAGCATCACCTGTACCGTATGTTATTTTAACAGGTGCTTTTCCTTCTTTTAATCCTGTTACTTTACCAGATGTACGATCTACTAATGCAACTGTTTTATCTAATGATTCAAATGATGGTTTAACTGTAACTTTTTCATCAAATTGATCTTTAGCTTCAACAACTAGATTCATATCTGAACCTTTTTGCATTGTTAATACTTGTTTATAATTGTCTGCTTCGAAATCTGCTGTCTCTTCATCACTTAATGTATAGTTTGTTATTTCTACTGCTTTAGCAGCTTCTGCTTTTACTGTGATACGTTCTGATTTTGCAAGTTCTTTTCCATCTTTATCTTGAACGATAACATATACAAAAGCTGTTTCTCCATCTTTTGATAATTTTATTTTTCCATCAGTTATTGTTTTATTTGATTCAAAGTCAACTTTTTCTGGTTTAACTTCTGCACCATTTACATCTAATACTTTATATTCTATAGCTGTATCTTTATTTAATTTAACTATTTGTTCAGCTTTAGCTTCTATTTTAGCAGGTGCTCCTAATTTGATTGAAAACTCTTTAGCTTCTATTTCTTTTATTTCTAAATTATATGCAACTTTATTTTCTAAAGCTTCATAGAATTCCACTGTAGCTGATTTTTTATCTTCAGCTAATTTTACTTCCTTTATATATTGTTTAGCTCCTGATTTAACATTTGTTACTATTACATCATCTTTAGCTAACTTTTCAACAGCGTTGTTAAATGTTACTTTAACTGTATTAGCATTAATAGCACTTA
>NZ_LZFO01000020.1 GCF_001758365.1 Clostridium acetireducens DSM 10703 | reverse complement strand
ATTTTTATATGATTAAACCTAAAAAAGAACAAATAAAATAATTAATATACTTTGCAGATAAAAAATAATTAAAAATAATCTGTATAAAAATAATAAGCTAAGCCTCATAAAGAGAGTTTGGAAATAATTTGAATGAATTTTAGACACTCTTAGAATAAAAAATAAAAAAACTCCGTAATTCATCACAGGACGTGATGAGCCAATTTCCGCCCCAAGGACGGGGCATAAATTGGGTAGGAGTTTTTTTATTTTTTATTCTTAGAGTGTCTTAATGAAATGACTTATTTCCAAACTCTCTTTATGAGGCTTAGCTTATTATTTTTATACAGATTATTTTTAATTATTTTTTATCTGCAAAGTATATTAATTATTTTATTTGTTCTTTTTTAGGTTTAATCATATATTTTGAATCTATTACAAAAATTACTTTAGCAAAATTTATGAATTTTATTAGACTTAATTTTAAAAATATAATAATATTACCTTATGCAAAACAAACTTTTATTTTTTTAGAAAGGATGGTTACATGAATAAAATTAAAAATAAATATTTGTTTATTCCATTAATTACAGCTATACTATCCTTGTTTTTTTTAATTGTAAGTAGCACATTACTTGCAAAGGATAATTTTAGAAATTACACTAACTTTTTAAAGGACTTAAATGAGAAAAAAATTTCTAAAGTTTATATAACACAGTCTCCAAAAATAAATGTTAAGTTGCAAGATGGAACTATGTACGAAACAGATAATCCAAGAACAAGTAATTTTAAAGAAGAATTATTGAAAAAAAATGTAACCGTGTTAGAAAAATCTCCTACAAATTTAAAAATTTCTTTATCAATATCTAGTTTAATTATATCTTTAGCAGTTTTAATTACAATGCTTATAAAGTCTTCAAAAATAGCTTCTAAAGGTATACGTTCTGTAGATTCCCTGGAAATTGCTTCTGTAGAAAATAATAATCTTAATTTTGAAAATGTAGCTGGTAATGAAGAAGCCAAAGAAAGTGTTAAAGACATTGTAGATTTTCTAAAAAATCCTGAAAAATACACTTCTTATGGTGCAAGAATGCCTAAAGGTATTATTCTGTATGGTGAACCAGGTACAGGTAAAACTCTTATAGCAAAAGCAGTAGCTGGAGAAGCTGGAGTTCCTTTTTATGCATTATCTGGATCTGATTTTATACAAGTGTATGTAGGTGTTGGTGCTAGCAGAATTAGACAACTTTTTAAAAAAGCAAGAAATAATGGTAAAGCAGTTATATTTATAGATGAAATAGATGCTATTGGTAAAAAAAGACAAGGTTCTAATAGTGGTGGTTCAGAAGAAAGAGATCAAACTTTAAATGCTCTTCTTACTGAAATGTCTGGATTTAATGAAAAAGAAGGCATTGTAGTTATAGCTGCTACTAATAGATTGGACATACTAGACCCAGCTCTTTTAAGACCAGGAAGATTTGATAGACATATAGAAATTTCTCTTCCAGATATATCTGCAAGAGAAAAAATACTATGTTTACACTTAAAAAACAAACCTGTAAAAGATATAGATATTAAAGAATGGGCTAAAAAAACTGCTTATTTCTCTGGAGCTAAAATTGAAAGCTTAGTAAACGAATCTGCTATTTTAGCTTGTAAAGAAAGCAGTGAGTTTATTGAAAATTATCACTTAGATAAAGCTTTTTCTATAGTAATAGCAGGATATGAAAAGAAAAATAGAGACTTTATTAAAGAAAAAGATAAAAAAATAACTGCTTTCCACGAAGCAGGACATGCTCTTGTATCTCTTAAATTACTTCCAAAAGAAAAAGTATCAAAAATTACAATAATACCTAGTACAAAAGGTGCAGGGGGATATACTTTAAGCATACCTGAAGATTCTCTATATCAAAATAAAGACTATTTAAAAAAGAGAATAATGGTAATGCTAGGTGGTAGAGCTGCAGAAGAAATAATATTTGGAAAGGATTATATAACTACAGGAGCTTACAGCGATTTAAAGCAAAGCTCTAATATAGCATTTAACATGGTAAGCCGCTACGGTATGGGAGATACACTAGGTCTATTAAACATGGAAGAACTACAATCTCTAAACATGAACCAAGATAATATAATAAAAGAATGTAAAAACTTAATTGATACTCTATATAAAGAAACCAAATCATTAATACTAAAAGAAAAAAATATACTAGAAAAATTAACTACTGAACTTTTATCAAAAGAAACACTATACTACGAAGACATAAAAGGAATAAAAAATATTAAAAGTAAAAGTGAAACAAATGAAAAAACAGCTTAAAAAAATTATACAAAATTAAAGGAGTAGTAGTGTAATTACCACTTAAAGTGAATTTCACTCTTAAATTCTACACTTTAGAAAAACCATTTTGCTAAACTTTTCAAACTCACTGCGTTCAAACAGTGAAAAGTTCTTCACGCAAAATGGTTTTTCTAAAGTGAGAAATTTATAGAGCTTATTCAATACAGTGGCAATTACACTACTACTCCTTTAATTTTGTATAATTTTTTTAAGCTGTTTTTTCATTTGTTTCACTTTTACTTTTAACTCCCCACAATAAGAAAGAAGTTATAATTCCGCCAATAAGACCTCCTAAATGTCCAAAATTATCTACATTAGCTATAGAAAATCCTATTATTAAGTTTACAACTATAACTGATATAATATTTTTCATAAAACCTTTTCCTACTTGATTTTTCATTTTAAAAGAAAAAATTAAAGATGCTCCCAAAAGCCCAAATATAGCTCCTGAAGCTCCTATAGATACTCCATTAGAAAAGTAAAAACTAAAAATAGATGCCATAATTCCAGATGTAATATAAATTATAATGTACTTTACTTTACCAAAAGCTTTTTCTATAAAAGGTCCTATGGCATATAAAGCATACATATTTAATGTTATATGAAGAAGACCTCCATGTAAAAACATGCAAGTAAATAGTCTATAGTATTCTCCTTGAATTATAAGAGTGTTTACTTTTGCACCTAAAAAAATAAGCACATTTATATTACTATAAAATAAATTCTGTGAAAGCAGAGCAGTTATTATATATAAAAACACATTTGTTATTATTAAAAATTTTGTAACATTGGGTAGAGTTTCTTTTTTTCTCTCTTTTAATTTCATTTTTTCATAATTAATATAATTCATTGCATAATTAAATTCTAATGCAAAACTTTCAACATCTGAAGAGTAAAATAACATTTTTCCTTGAATATAATTTACAAGTAAAGAAGAATTAGCTACAATACCCCAATTAAAATTTTCAATACCTACTAATGTTCCATTTTCTAATTTTAAATTCTGGCTTAAAAATACTTTTACTACTTTTATATTAGTAGTATTAAATTCTGCCATTAAACTTCTCTTTAAATTATATTCATCAATATTTTCACCATTTTCTAAAGATACAAACACCATAAATACTAATTTTTCATCTATTTTTTTCATAGCAGCCCAGATGCTGCTTAATCCGTAATTAGATTTTAATTCTATTACAGCATATTTATATATAGAACATAACTTTTCTATAATACTTTTAATAAAAAATTCCATGTATTCTACCTACTTTACTTTTATTTATATAATAGATTCTATAACTATATTTGGATTTTTTAGAAGATCTATTTCATAAAAAGAAGAAGAATAAGTATTTCCTAAAATTCTCACCACTGGTCTATCTGGAAAATTTTCATTTTGCCTAACTACATATCCTTCTTCTTTATTAGATAATTTCACTCCACAGCCTAAAGGATAAATAGCAAATGTTTCCTTAAATTTTGTACCAAATCTTTATCAAAACTTGTTCCTGCTCCTGATAATATTAATTCATAAGATTCATTGGGACCAAATCTTTTTCTATAAGATCTATCAGTACTTACTGCATCATACACATCACATATAGAAACTATTTTTGCAAATTTTGAAATTTCATTTCCTTTTAATCCATAGGGATATCCTCTCCCATCTATTCTTTCATGATGTTGTTCTACTATATCTATTATAGGATAAGACATTATAAAATTTTTTTTTAGCATTTCTCCTCCATATATTGTGTGATTTTTTATTTCATTAAATTCCTCATCAGTTAATTTTCCCTTTTTGTTTATTATTTTAATAGGAACTTTTGTTTTACCTATATCATGCAAAACAGCACCTATTCCTAATTCTCTTAATTCATATTCATCTAATCCAGAAGAAATTCCTAAAAAAGCTCCCATAACGCATGTATCTAAACAGTGAAGGTATGTATAATTATCGTAAGTTTTTATATCATATAAACTTTTATTCACATCGCCTAAATCAATTATATAATTTATTAGTTCTTCTATAGATACTAAAGATTCTCTTATTTGTTTACCTCTACAAGAATGTATACCCTTTACTACATTAGACATACTTTTCATAGTAACTTGTTTTAATTCAGTAAGTTTTTCATCTTCCACTTCTATATCATCTAATCTATCATCTTCTACATATATATAAAATACTCCCATACTTTTTAGCTTTTTTATATAATTTTCTGTTAGTTTTATGCCGCCTCTTAATAAAATTTTACCATCACTGGTTAATATACTTTTACCTAAAATATCATTTTCTTTTACTCTATTAATAAACTCAAGTCTCATATTAATTACTCCTCAAATGTTTATTTATAATATTCTTCTTTTCCCTCTATACTTTTAAATACATTTTTAATTTCCTCATTTATAATTAAACATAATTTCTGTAATTTACTTTCCATTATACTATAGTCATCCTCATATTTAAATGTCACTTTCCAAGTAGGATTATATTCATCTTCTATATCTTCAATATTATATTTATTTTTAATAAAGTCTTCTTTATTAAATAAATCAAATATAGCAGAGTATTCCCAATCTTCTACATCTTTGTCTGTATCAAAATATACATTTACTAGTTCTCCATCATAGAACATCTTTTTAATATATTCTGCTCCATCTCCTACTGAGTAACTAGCTATTTCTTTTACTAAAAAATTAGTTTCTTTATCTTTTTCCATTAAAACCAAAGAAGAAAAATCCATTTTTATACACCTCTTTTATAATTTAGTTATTTACAATTAATGGTAAATATAGTATTATGTTTATGGAATATATTGTAAGGGAGATAATTATATGAAAAAAAAAGTTATTATATTTTTTATATTTACAATATCTATATTTATAATTAAATACAAATATACTTATTATAAATGTAGAAATATAAATTACGCTGCAGAAAATTACTTAACTAAAGGCTTTTTTAATAAATATAAAATTTATGGTATAAATCGTTCACAAATTAAATTTTCTGATGGTAAAACTGCAGTAATTCAAATAGAAGGTATATCAAAAAAGACTCCTAGAAGAAATGTTAGCTATAATCTATTTTTAGAAAAAAATCAAAATCAAATTTGGAAAATAAAAAAAATATATAAAAATTCAAATTAATTACTTGTTTTTAACTTTGCAGTCTTTACAAATACCTTTTAATTTTAAATTTATTTCATTATCCATAATAGTAAAGCCTGTTTTATTCTTTATTAATTCTTGAATTTGTTGCATAGGACAATCTATTTCTATTTCTTTATGACATATTTTACACTCTAATTTATGCTTATGATTTTGTTCTTTTATTATGTAATTATATCGTCCACTGCCTAAATCAAATTTACTTACAATGCCTTTAATTTCAAAAAGATCTAAAGTTCTATACACTGTAGATAAATTTATAGTTACATGATTTTTTTTACACTTTTCAAATATATATTCTACACTTATGCTATCTTCATTTTCCATAAGTATTTTTAGTATATTTATTCTTGATTTAGTTATTTTTATACAATTATTTTTTAATATTTCTTTAGCCTCCATGTAAAATCACCTTGTTTCTATTATATCACAATATTAAGTGTACTTACCTATAATTATCAAAATATAATCATTTTTAGCCCAAATATAACTAATATAATCCCACCTATAAAATCAGCATACTTGCTAATTATGTCTACTTTATTTAAATATTTAGATATAATAAAAGCAATTCCACTAACTATAAATGTAACTAATCCTATAAACAATGTATATTTAAACACAATTAAATTATTAATTATATTATTCAATACAGTAAATCCTATAACTACAGCATCAATGCTTACAGATATACCTAATATAAAATACATTTTAGGATTTAAAAATATATTTTCAGATTTTTTTTCAAATCCTTCTTTAAACATTACAATACCCACTATAGTTATTACTACTCCTCCTATTAGCTTAGGCATAGAAGCTATATATGTATTAAATAAAAATCCTGCATAAGATCCTATGTAAGAAAAAAGAAATTGAAAAAAACCAAAGGATAAAGAAAATAATATTTTATTTTTTAATGCCACTTTTCTATCTAATCCAACACTTAAAGCCACTCCAAAAGCATCTAAGGATAAAGCAATTGCTATAATAAATAAAGAATAAAATGTCACACTACATCCAACCTTTCAAATATATGACTAATAATAAATATTCCCTTTACTAAGTAAATTATTACACTTTTAAAACTAGATAAGAAATAAATTTTAAAGAATGTAACGTGGAATTTATTGCTTAAACGTCAATGAAATAAAATATGCTGTAGTAGTAGTGAATTTGTGGCTTAAGAAATTTCACTCTTTAATTCTAAACTGTATAAAAATCTATTTTACTAAACTTTTCAAACTCGCTTCGCTCAAACAGTGAAAAAGTTCTTCACGTAAAATAGCCTTTTATACAGTAAGAATTAATAGAGTAAAATTTATACAGCCACAAATTCACTACTATTACAACATATTTTATTTCATTGACTTTTAAGCATTAAATTCCACGCTACATTTTTTAAAATTTATTTCATCTTGGTTTTCTATTTTAGTGTTAAATTCAAAATTGTGTAATACTGCTTTTTTAGGATTTATTTTCAAACCCTTTGTATCAAAAGAAGTAGACGCAATAATATTGCCTTCAGCGTCCTTTATTGTTATAGGTAATTTTTCTATTTCTACAACTTTGTTAGCTGCATTTCTTATAATTAAAGTAACTACTATATTGTTATTTGAATTTATACCTACATTAAATTTAGAAAGACTAACTTGTCCTTGTTCTATTTTAGGAAGATTTCCTAAAAAATTATTAAATACTTGAACTACTTCAGGTTTCATATCTTTAGGTAAATTTTCATATTCAAATTTTTCATATTTCACTGCTTTTATATTAGTATTAAAAACAACTTTCCAATCATCTGTAGGAATTTTATTTACAAATATATTTTCTTTATCAAATAATAATTTATAAGGTCTTGCTGAATAAGGCTCTAGATCTCCAAAGTCTCTTAAATCAAACACTTGCTTAGCTAGTACTTCATTTTTACTATTTATTAAACTAAAAGGAATATATTCAAAATTTATCTTTTTTGAAAATCCATTTCTTATATATATTTTTACTTCCAATCCTTCTACTGTATCAAAAGCATAAATTCCAGCTACATTTATATCTCCCTCTTTTACTGGCACTAATTCATTTAATTCTTCTTCTAATAGTTCCTTTTGAACGCTCGAAACTATATCTTCATCATTATCTTTTAAAGAAAGTTTTAAATTCACTTCCTTTTTTTTATTAGTCATAAAAGTGTACCTCCAAAATTATTTGTATATATTTTCTGTATTATTTTTATTTGCTGCTTCAAAGTAAACTTTCCAGTCACTTAAATCCATGTCTCTATCTAATTTAACATCCATAGGAAAAACAAAATGACATATTCTAGCTTTACAAGGCAATATAGATAAGTTGTCCATTTTAAATACATTTGAAGCCATTAAAATATTATTTTTATCTGTTACTGTTACAGGAATTTCTTCTACAGATATATGCTTATTAGAACCATTTCTTATTACAATAGTAACTAATATATTTCCTTCTTTATTTATACCTATACTAAATCTATCTAGTGTTATATCTCCTTGTTTTAAAGGTGATAAATTATTTAAAAATTCATAATACACTTTTTTGCTTTCTTCTGGCATATTCTCTGGAAGGTTTTCATATTCAACAGAAACATAAGTTGTAGCCTGTACTTCTTTATCAAAAGTTATTTTCCAATCATCTATAGGAATTTTATCTACTAATAAATTATCTTTATGAAAGTTTAATTTATAAGGTCTTGCCCCTCCAGCTGGAACTAATCCTACTTTCTCCAAATTAAATGTTTCACGAGCTAACACTTCATTTTTATTGTTTAGTAATAAAAATGGCACTTCTGTAAAGTTAATATTTTTATTTAAGCCGTTTCTTATATATACTTTTACTTCAATATATTCTCCTGTATCATAAGCATATACTCCATGAACACTTACTTCTCCTTCTTTTATTGGAGGAAGCTGTGATATTTCTTCTTCTAACACTTGTTTATGTACATCTGAAATTATATCATTATATTTGCCTAGTAAAGAAAGTTCTGTCTTTACTTCTCTTCTTTTACTATTACTCATTGGGTATACCCTCCCTAATATATAATCTATGGTAAATATTATAATATTACCAATTTATAAAATCAACAACCATTTAATGTTAAAATATCTTTAATATAAATACAGCTGTTGACAAAATACATTGTCAACAGCCTAATCAAAAAACTATTGCACAGTTAATAATTTATTATTCTATACCAATAACCATAAAATCTTTACTATTTATGTATTCTGATATAGTACTTAAATCCTTTTCCACTTTTTCTTTTATAACACCTGTAGAACCTATAATTATAATATTAGTATATTTATTCATATTGTATTCAATGAAATCATTAGCTGCCTTTTGTTGAGCTTCATTAGCACCAAGTCCCCCTAAAACCACTGGTGATCCTGTTTTAGCAGCAGCTGCTGAAGCTACTAGTGCATCCGCAAAGTTTTTAACACTATCATTTCCACCAGAAGCTAAATATATATTGTCAAACTCAAGTTGGTCTTTGTAATAATTTAATACTGCTAAATTTGTTTCAAATCTATTTGCACCCTTGGCAATTCTTGTACCATTAACAGCATTTACAATAGAATCTGGCACTACAGCTTCTCCTCCTACTGCTTGTACCTTTAAATCAAAATCCTCAATTACATCTTTTACTGATTTATCTATTCCACTAGAACTAGTTATAAGTACTGGTGCATTTAATTTAGCTGCTATAGAAGCTACACTTAAAGCATCTGAATATCCATCTTTTCCATTTACTAATATAGCTTCCTTAGCATCTGTTCTCTTTATAATCTCTCTTGCAACTACTGCATTAGTATCAAATCTAGTTCCACCTTTTTTTGCTAATCTTTCTACATTAAAATCTTTGTCCTTTAATTCTTTAACTATTTCTTCCTTAACAACGCCTTCTCCGCCAACTATATAAATATTTTTAGCACCTAATTTATTAATTGTATCTAATACATCTTTCTCTAAAGTTTCTCCCTTTGTTAAAAGTATTGGAGCTTTTAAATTTTTAGCTAAAGGTGTAGCACTTACTGCATCCGCATAGCCTGTACCATTTACAAGTACTACATTGTCAGAACTTCTGAAAATTTCTTCTGCTACCTTTTCTGCTGTGGTATATCTATCCCCTCCACCTTTTCTATTTACTGAAGCTGCTTTTACACTAGAAAAAGAAAAAGCTAAACTTAATCCTATTCCTAAAACAGCCGCATTTAAAAATTTCTTATTAAAAAGCATTATAAAACACCCTCCCCTTATTTTTTTAATATTACTTATTTTGAATATTCATAAATGGTTTTCCACTGCAAATAAGTTATATCTGCATTTTTTACTTTAGTAGTATTACCTAAAAATCTAAAAATCCAAAACTTTGTTTCCCCAGATTTTAAAGTTAAATTATTTAACACTCCAAAATATCCTGAAGTTATTATTTCTTCATTTCTATCTTTAAGCTCTATTCCACTAACTTTTATATCATGAACATCATAGTTAAAACCATTATGAACATAAGCTTCCATAACCAAAGTTCCATCATTATCATAATAAACATGTCTTGGACTTATAGATATAGCACCTTCTTGCTGCTGTGCCTTTTCACTAAAGTACTCATTACCACCTAATATATTTTGTGAAGAATAGCTTACAGAACCTAATCCCCCTAACATAAACTGCAAATTATATTTACTGCTATCTAAATAAGCCTTTTGAGGTCTTATATGATTATCATCTACTAACAATACAGGAGAATTATATTTAGCTGCTAAAGCACTTCCAGACAAAGCATCAGGAAAATTCCTTCCAGAGCTTATAAAAACAGCATTGCTATCTAAAGAAAAATACTTACATACATTCATAGAAGTTTCATATCTATCTTTTCCTTGAATTCTAACTAAATTTTTATCATTTAAATAAGGAAGCATATTTTTCAAATTTGAAACATTCTTATCTGAAAAAGAACCAACCCCTCCTATTATATATACGGTGGAAGGTTTCAAATTCTTTAATAAAATTTCTCCAGCATTAGGTATATTATCTGTATTAGTTAATACAATAGGATACCCCTTGCAAGCTGCAGCACTAGATACACTCAATGCATCAGGAAAATTATTTCCATTAGCTAATATTACTGGAGTTCCTTCCTTAACATTTAAATAATCTACAATAGCTTTGTTTGTAAAAAACCTATCCTTACCATAAAGTCTTTCTATATTTTTATATCCTAAAGAATTTAAATGTTTTACAAAACTACCTTCTATAGAACCTTCTCCACCAAGTATGTATACTGTACCGCTTTTATTTAAATGAGTTTTTATATACTCTACAGAAACCTTGCTATTATTAAAATCTTTATCCATAAGAAGTATAGGACAATTTAATTTTTTAGACAACACACTTCCTGATAAAGCGTCAGGAAAATTCCTTCCACTGGCTACAACTATACTATTTATTTCATCTTTACTATAAGCTGTAGCTATTTTTGAAGATGTTTCATATCTATCCATACCATATATCCTAGTTTGTTTTATGCCCTCTGCTTTTGATGTAGTATTTATACTAAATGCTAAAGCTAGTGTGCATAAAGAAGAAATTATTGCTTTTTTCATAGTACACCTCCATTTTATTCTATTGAAATATAATAAATAGAAAAATATTAAACTAATAGTAATTATACCATATTGTTATTGGGTTTGACTATGTGTGTGAGTAATTGGTAAATATTAAAAATCTGTGCATTTACAAGTACACAGATTTTTAATGTAAAATTATTTATTATATTTTTAGAGTTTTTCTTTTATAAAGCATAATAGCTATTTTAAAATTATATCAAGTAATTTTTCAAGTTTATCTATTGAATCTATCCTTAATGTCTTTTTAAAAACTGATTGTAAAGCATCTATATTATCTATTTTTGCAAGTTTATCATATATAGACTTTGGTACAATATCAAATTTTTCATCTATAGTTTCTTTAATCAGATTTCTTGTAGTTTCTTTAGTTGCTTCTTTAGCTGCTTCTTTGGCTGCCTTTTCTGCCGCTTCTCTTCTCTCTTCTTCTACCCATTCATTATATATAGGTGAATTCATAAGCATATCCCTCCTTACATACTTTTTAACTAAATTATTTGTAAATTTTTCTCCTGCAAGTATGGACATTACAGCAAGTAAATCTGCTTGAAATGCTATATTTTTAACTGTATTAATTGTGCATATGGTTATTTTATAATCTAAATATTCTTAAGGATTAATATTTAATATAAATCTTTCATCTGATATATTAAGTTAATACTAATTTATATCTTATCACATTTTTAATGCTTTTTTTATTGCATTTCTAAACGCTTTATTTGTTATATTAGATAAACTCTGCGAAAAAACTGTAGTATAATAAAAATATAAAATAAATTTTAGAAAGGTATGATGATTAAATGTATTTTTTGTATAAAAGTAATTATCCTGAATTAATAGATAAAGAAATTTTCAGATGCATAAAATCTAATTGCATTGATCAATGTTTAATAAATAAAATTAAATTAAGATACAATTGCCATTATCAAAAAAGTGTTTTAAATCTAAAATTGAAGGATGAAATATCTGACATAGATAGATATTTTTCTTTTCTAACTATATCAATTTCCATACTTTCCGCAGTCTACACAATTTTAGCTACTATAGTTGTAAAGGAGGCTTTTGGAAAAATACTTGCTGTATTAGGACTACTACTTACTTATTTTCTTTTAAATATGTATTATAAAAAAGTAAATTTACATTATAGATATTTCAAAATAATTATGGAAATTATGCATGAAAATATTGACTAAAAATTAAAATATTTAGATTTCATCATTAATTTAACACATAAAAATACACATAGCCATATAATTAACTATGTGTATCTTAATTTAATATAATAATTCTATTGACAAACTATTTCTGCATTATCGTTATCTTTACTTACATCAAGAGTTCCTTCTCCTACCTTTGTAACTCCATCTTCTTTATAAAAAACTATTTTAACATTAGATCCAGTTAAAATCATAACATTATCTTTTCCCATTTCATATAAAGTATCATAATCTTCTACTTTAAATTTCTTTATTTCTGGCATAGTATCACATTTTATTTTCACACCTTTAAACATAGGCATATAAGGTGAAACCATTACACTAGCACTAGCTGTAAATTCTTTCTTTTCTACAACTTTAAACTCCTTTGCTACCTGCTTTTTTAATCCATTTCCTTTTTTAGGTTTAATAGAATCTCTTATTACAATTTTATAGCTTTCTCCTATTTTGTATCCATTTACAGGTGGCTTTATTCTTACTGTTCTATCATCTACTTTTTCAATATTTTCTGTTATTATAACATTGTTTTTTAAACTAGACACCCATATGTTCCTTTTAGTACTTGTGAAATCTATTGCCTTATTAAACTTAACAGTCCAAACTTTATTAACATCATTTATAGTTTCACTTTCCATTACTTTATCCATAGCATATGCTTTACCTACTATAAAAAACAAAAATATAAAAGTTCCTAAAAACACTTTTATTATTTTTTTATTTAGAACTTTCATTTTCCCCCTCCTCTAACTGTTTTTTGCTATTAGACATATCTGTTTGCTTAGATTGAATATCTTTATTTTCATTAGGGGTTTCTATATAAACTTTAGCATAGGCATTTATTGTATTGTTTTTTACAAATTTAGCTAAAACCTTATTTTTAACTATAACCTTTACTGCTGCTTTAGCTTCAAATAATTTCTTAGTTTGCTCAACTATACCTTGATAAATATCCATACCTATTGTTTCAATTTCATCAAAATCAAAAACAATATCCAAAGGCTCTACAAATAATAAACCAGATATAGCTGTATCTAAAAGCTCTAATCCTTTTAAATCTATATCTTCATTTATTTTAACTACAAAAACTCCTTTTTCATTTTTTATAGAAAAATACTTTTTTTGTTCTTTCATTTCTTTTATTTTTTCTTCAATTGTAGGAGCTTTTTCACATTCATATTTATTTTTTAAAACAGCATCTATTCTCTCTAAAAGTTTTTCTGAAGTAATTGGTTTTAATATATAATGCTTAGCTCCAGCTTCTAGAGCATCTATTACTAAATCTCTTTGCTCTAAAGAACTTACAATTATAACATTTGCCTTAGGATATTCTTTTAAAATTTTTCTAGTTACTTCTATTCCGCTCATACCTGGCATATTAACATCCATAGTAACTAAATCTGGGTGGCATTTTTTATATTCTAAATAAGCCTGTTGTGCATCTTCTGCCTCTGCTATAACAGTATGTCCACCTCTAGTCAATACAGATCTTAAATTTACCCTCATTATAGCTGAATCGTCAACAACCAATATATTAGCCATAACTACACCCCTAGTTATTATTTTTTATTCTTGTTAATGACAAATAGTTATGCATATTTGCTAAATTTGAGAAGGAACGTTAGCATTCCTTCTCAAATTTATTTTATTACTTGTTCTTGAAAAAAATTTACCAAGTAAACTAGTTTGTTACTTCTACCTTTGATACTGTGCTTATTGTTTCTGCTGTTTTTGTTCCTGTTGCAGCATTATTAGTATTAGTTATTACGCAATAATAGTAGAATGTTCCTGCAGTGTCTACTGGCACACTATATGTTGCACCTGTTGCTCCAGTTATTTTTGTTGCATTTTTTTTCATTGAATCATCTGCTTTATACCATTGATAGCTTACTGTTCCACCATCAGTTACTGTTGCTGTGGCATCTAATGTCACTGATGTTCCTTTTGGTGTTGTTTTATCTGTTAAATCTGTTGTAATAGCTGGTACTACTGCATTCACTCCTTTTCCTATATTCTCTTCTTTTATTGTTAAAGTAATGGATGCTGAAGGTAATGTATTACCTGTTCCTTTATATCTAACTAATATATTTTGACCTGCCTTTGAATTTACCTCTGTACTTTTTGCTAAACAATCATTCCATGTAGTTCCATTATCTAAACTATATTGCATTCCAGCTTCAGTACCATCTAATTTAATCATACCAACACTTGCATCTGATGCAAATGAAACATTTGGAATTGTATTATTTGTTATTAAATTAACTTTATACGGATCTGATGCAAAATGATTAACACTAGTAGTAGTAATAGTATATGCTTTTCTTCTTACCTCAAACATTGCAGTTACTTTGTCTTTATCATTATCTTGTAATGTTCCAACATTATCTTTAAATCCAGTCCATTGTCCACCATCTATTCTATATTGGTAATTTGTAGATGTAGTATCTGTAGCAAATCCTGAACATTTTCCATCAGTAAAACTAAATGTTATTCCAGATGGTTTATCTGCTGAATCTTTTATTACCGGTATAACTTTAGCCACAGAAGCTGGAATATCATTATCTGCTTTGTATCTTACCCAAATTCCATATTGAGGATTTAAACTTTCTATTTCATCTGTTGTTAGTACGTAGTTATCTTTTGGAATTTGCTTATATCCGCTCGGACCAGTTAAACTATATTCCATAGTTGTTTTTGAGTCATTTAACACATTATTAGTAAATGAGAATGTAACACCTGGTGCATCCTTTATGCTAGCATCATTTTTAATTGTAAAGTTAACTACACTACTTGTGCTATCTTCTGCACCATTTAATTTATTTGTAGTTGTAACTTTAAGTGTATAAACACCATTAATATCAATAGTTTTTGTTGTGTGATTAGTAGGAGCTAAAGCTACCTCTACAGGGAAACCGCTTATGCCTATAAGTTCAACTTTAGCATCAACTTTAGTATAGTCTGCTACTATAAGAGGAGTTACTGATTTATATATACCTTCATTAGCCAATACTCCACCATCTGCTCCTTTATTAGTTATATGGATTTTAGCTGGTTCCACAGGTGTTCTGTCTATAATAAAGTATTTATCAGTAGAGGTTATTGCCCCTGTTTCCATATTTTTAACAGTTGCTGTCATTTTATATAATCCTTCTTGTGTAATAGTAAGTCCCTGTCTTACAGGAATTTGTTCTGAAGCAGTAAAATCACTATTTACTATTACCTTTGATTTTAATTCCTCAATTTCAACATTTTCTTCTGCACCTGTGCTATCTTTATAATAAATATCACCGTTTTTCTTGTAGTAAGGTAACTCTACTCTTTGTAGTCTTGCATCTACCTCTGTTCCAAAATTATTGTTCCAATTTGGAGTAACTTGATAATAAACATCTACTTTCTTTTTATCTTTAGTTTCTAATGTGATTCCCTTATTTTCCTTTATTACAATCTGTGCTGGTGCAGGTTCTGCATTATTTACTTTAAATTTAACTACAGTAACAGCAGTTCCACTTCTACCATTTACAGTTTTAGTTTCTGTTAAAACTACAGCATAAACTTTATCAACATCATATTTAAATACCTGTTTATCATCTTTTTTCTCAGTAGAATCAATATTTAATTCTTGTCCACTCGTAATTCCAGAACCTGTAACTTCTGTCCATTCAAGCGGATCTTTATTAGGATCATATATTCTTACAGAAGCTTTTATATTAGTATTACTTGCATCCCAAGTTGGCGTTGGTTTTTTGTTCCCTGAATAAGTTTCCCCTTCAGTTACACCTGTTAAAATCGGTGGTGCAAATAATGCAAAAGCTTTAGGTTTACTACTTATTACTGTTCCACTTCCTTTAATTTTAACCCATACTTGCATATAACTATTTATCATTACAGGTGTTATTCCTGATTTACAATTATTCCATTGTTCTAAATCTGTTGGTGGATTTTTCCCTTCATCATTAGCATAAGCAAACTGCATACTTGTATCAGTTCCAAGTATAACTCCTGCTTTGTAATCTATTCCTACATATTCTGGAATTTTAGCCCTACTTATTCTTATAGGTTCTGAAGGTTCACTATTATTATCATCTCCATCTCCCGGCTTAACAAGTCTTAAAATCATATCACTTCCAGAATTTCCTTCTATCTTATTTTCAAATTTAACATCAGAAGTGTCCTGTTTCATACTAACTGTACCATCAATCTTTACATCGATATCAAACTTAATTGGTAAAACCTTGCCCGATGTAGGTTTTCCATCCCCACTACTATCCCAATTAACTTTGCTATCATCTATTATAGAAGCATCATATAAATATCCTATATATTTTTGTCCAGCTTTTAATCCATTTATAGTGTTATTTTCAGCATCTACTACAAAACCTGAAGGCGCTTCTGGTTTATAAGGAACTAAAAGTTTTCCACCTTCTGCTTTATCTTTCTTAGTTACAGTTACAGAAACACTTCCGCCTAATGGATCTAAATTTAATCCTGTTATTATTGCTACTCCATTTTGCCCAGCTTTTGCCACCTTTGGTTTTTGTGAAATTCCATCATACACACTTATGATATCATTCGGTTCAAGATTTAAAACCTTAACATAATCTTTATTTCCTACAACATTTGTAATTTGAACATTGTTAGGATCAAGCATACCTGAACCAATAGCCACTTGTAGATTAACCTTTGTTGTGTAACCTAAAACTGTTCCTGAATAAGTGTACACTCCATTTTTTATCGAAGGTTTACTCTTGTCCCAATTTACTACTAATTGTTTTATACTGTTATCACTCATTATAGCTGATACCCTATCTGGAAAATTAAATTTTGATATATCATCTATAGTAATTAAAGGAATTTCATTAACCTTAACTACTTTGTCATCTAGTTTTGGCTTTTTAATAGGCTCTCCTTTTACAGAACCATCTAACTCTATAGGTATTCTGCTCATTTTACCTGATTTTACATAATATATATATCCCTTATTTTGATTATTTTCACTATCTGTATCTGCTACATTTATATATTCCACTGCATCATCAGAAATTTTATATCCATTTCCATGGTTATCAGCTTTGTATAGCTTTCCTCCATCTATGAAACTGCTATAATAAACATTACCTTCTTTGTCTACAAATATTTCTGTAATTTTATCCTGAACAGGTGTCATTGCAGAATCCTTGCTTCCTTTTTTAACCACATTACTTATAATATTCATTGGATAATCTGAATCTTTAACTCCTCTGTTATTATATAGTTTTCCATCTACTGATGTATAATAAACATTATTTGGACTTACTGCATTTATATAGTTTGCAGGTATATCACTTAACCTTTCTGATGGAAAAGCAGGATCATCTAATCTTATTCTGTATAACCTGTTTCCTGATGAAATACTGCTATAAAATGCTGTATTACCTACAACATTTAAATATTTTGCAGAATCTCCTGATATTTTTTTATTTCCTTTTGAATCCATCAAATATACTTTACCGCCATCAGAATGATTTATATAGTATATTTTGTCTCCCACAACATTTATACAAGATGCCATGTCATTACTTATTTTTTCTCTTTGTGTCCCATCTATTCTTACTCTATATATTCTTCCTCCATCATTATAATTACTATAATATACCCAATTTCCAACTACATTTATATATTTTGCTTTATCATCACTTATTAAGCAATCTTGTGTACCATCTACACTTTTTTTATAAATCTTATCTTTATCTGCTGAATTAGAATAATAAATCCAGCTTCTGTCTGAATCTACTGCTACAAACCCATTGTTAATAATATTGGATGAAATATTGCCAGATACACCTAATATATCTGTGCTAATTCCAGTAGAACGTAATTCTACTGCAATTGTTGAATTATTATCTAAACTAAAAGTTCCATATGCTACAGGATTTTTATTGCTATCATATATAGTTATTGTTTTTCCACTGCCCCCAACACTTAAAGAAGTTACAAAATCATTTAAATAAACAATATTAGAACTATTAATACCGACATTAGTAGTCCTACCTTCTGTTATTGAATAGTAAGTAGCATCTTTTATGCCGAATATATTTCTTACTCTTAAAGTTACTAATTGCATGCCAATACTTGTCGGAACATTCTTATAGGTAATATCTAAAATTAAATTTCCATTTGATGAACCATCTGATATTTTAGTATCCACATACTTATTATCTGAACCTGCTACATATTTAGTAGTGTTTCCATATGGGTCATAATTGGTTAATGTATTACCTACTCTTAATATTATTTGTTCCTCTGATAATGTGGAACCAGTAAATATATCTTTAGCATTTCCATCGTTATCTACAAAAAATAAAGCATTTAAATTATTCATTAACTGTTGATTAATAGCAGATATATTTTTTGTTACATAGTCCATACTATATACTTGATTGCCTACCATAATAGATCCTTTTGGATTCTTAGGTAATTCCGCATAAACAGTAGTACCTAATCCAACAATAATAGCTGCCATAGCAACTAACACTTTGGTTTTCTTCATTTCTCACCCTCCATTTAATATTTATAATTAACATAGTCTTTTAAACTTAATTTTTAATATAGAGGAGCAGTTACATCTGCTCCTTTTATATTAAAGACCTTAACGTCTAACTTGCAATGTAACCATAATAGGATTACTAAAATGATTAATTGTTGCTCTTACATAGTAATTTTGAGAATCTCCAATATCTATATATGGAGGATCCCATAAAAGCACATTTACTTTCTTAGTTGTTCTAGTATGTCCATCTGGTCCAATTATAACTGCTCTTAACTTTTGTGTTGCATTAGACATATCATAGACTCCAGAACTTTCTATAGGTATAACTGCTGGTACAATATTAGTGCCATTATACTCAGTTGTGATTCCTAAAATCTTAGGAATTATTCCAATTGTAGCTTTAACCTTTTTATTTCCTCCTATAGTTCCTTCTAAGGTAACCTTAGCAACTCTGCAATCATCTATATTGTCAGCATCTACAAATGTAGTATCAATATTTATAGATCTTGTCCAAGTAACTTGTGCAGGTTTCTTTGTATCAGGGTCTATTACTGTAGTTGGATATGGATCTCCTTGAACTATTGGTTCAAGTTCACCTATATTTTTAATGCTTTCACCTGGATTTTCTGGATTATCTGGGTTAGTTGGATTGTTTGGATCGTCTGGTTTAGTTGGATATATAGGATCATTAGGATCTATACCATTTTCATCTCTAACTATAAGCATAAGTGAAACTTTTTTATTGTATCCTTTTACTATACCTTCATAAATATATACACCATCATAGTATTTATATTTCTTCTCAGTTCCCCAACTAATAGCTACTCCTTTCTTTGAATTATCTTGCATTGTAGCTGTTACAGCTCTTGGTAAAGTAAAATCAGACTTTTTATCTACTATATATTTTAAATTATTTATACTTTTTATATTTTGGCCATACTGTTGTTTAATAGTTAAAGTCAACTTAATCTTCTTACTATATCTATCTACAGTACCTAAAAATTCATAAATTCCTGGTTTCTTTTGAGTTCCATAATCCCAGCTAACATCCACATCTCCTAAGCTTCCATCGCTCATAGTAGCTGTAACTGTGTCTGGTAAATTATAAGAGCTTCTAGTTTCTGCTTCTGCTTTAATATCATCTATTTTGTCTGGTATAGGTTTTACTATTAAAGTAAGTATTATATCCTTGTTATAATCCTCAATAGAACCTTTAAAAGTGTATATGCCTGGTTTTGTAGTGTCTATTTTTTTTAGATTCCAATCAACTGGCATTTCTTTTTTTGAATTATCTGATGCTGTTATAATCATGGTTTTAGGTGGTGTAAATTCTTCATTTTGATATATATTTTTAACTATATTATTAACGTCTGCTACTTCTAATGGTAAATCTTTAGATGATTGTATTACTGAACTATTTACTACTGCTGGTCCCCCTAAAACTCCTATTTCATTTATAACTTGAGATTGTAAAAATCTTTTAGAAGGTTCTGGCATAGTATTATCTACTAATAGTATTGGCACTGCATTTTGTGCTGCTAAAGCAGAACCAGCTAAGGCATCAGCATAGTCTTTTCCAGAGGCTATGTATAAGTTATTTAAATTTAATTCATTTTTAAAAGCATTTATTATTTGAACATTTTTATCATACATTCCTCCTTCTGCTATTCTTTTACTATTAGGAATTTTTTTAATTAAATTGTCATTTATAAAGTCTTTTCCGCCTATTACATAAATTTGTTCTGCCTTTTTTTGCTTATCTAAATACTTCATTACATCATCAGGTATATAATTTTTTTGAGCTAATATTATAGGCATTTGTTTTAAAGCTGCTATTGGTGCTATAGATACTGCATCTCCAAAAGATGTGCCATCTACTACTGCAATTTGCTTGGATTTTCCAACCTTTCCTGCTACTAAAAGAGCTGTTTCATATCTGGTTTTTCCTCCTAATCTAGTAACCTTTATGCCCATAGATTTTATTCCGTCTTCTACATTTTGGTATATTACTCCTTTTCCACCTATAATAAATACATTTTTAACTCCAAGTCTTTTAAGTTCTACAGAAGTAAAAGGACTTAGTTCATTTTTAGGTGTTAAAAGTATAGGAGCTTTATATTTAGATGCTAAAGGTGCTGCTGTTATAGCATCTGGGAAGTTTTCTCCATTTACTATTACTGCATAATTGGATTTTTCCTTCCAACCTTCTTTAGAAATACTTGCTGCAGTTTCATATCTAGTTTGTCCATAAATTCTCTTTACAGAAGGTGCTGCAGAAACCTTTGCTGCTGATGTTATACATAATGCTGTTATTATTAATGCTGTTAATTTCTTTTTATTCAAAATTACACCTCACTTTTTTGCTAATCTTGAAATAATATTGAATCTACTATATTAAAAAATTCTCTTAATTTATAATATTTATCCTTTTTATCTATTACTTTTTTTAATTCTTTTTTATTGTCTTTTAAATCTTCTTCTATATTTTCTATTTTATCTTCATTAGAGTAAATTCTTTCTCTTATAAGCTGTTCTTTTTTATTTTCTAAATTTTCTCTTTGTTCTTCTAAGTAATTTAATTTTGAACTATAGTATTTATATCTGTATTCTGCATAAGTTGCATTTATTTTATTTCTAATTTCTCTTTTTTCTTTTTCTTTTAATGCCATACTAAGTTGTTGTTCTAAATCTCTAATTTCTTTATTCATATTGTATTCTTGATTTGTTAAGTTGTACTGATTTTCCGTATTTTTTAAGCTTTCTTTTATTATAGTTCTAAAGCTTATTGTAAAGCCTTCATCTCCTATTTCTCTAAGTAATTCACTTCGTATTTTAGATAATCTATTTAGCTCTTTTACAAAATAGTAGTCACTACAAGAGTGATACAATACTTTATAAGGATTATAAGTATTGTTATACTTATTTTCAAAAAGTTGTATTTGTTCCTCAGAAGTACCATCTAAATCATCATAATCTTCTGAGTTTGAATCTTCTAGATAAAAATCTTTTTCATCTAATTTTTTATAAAATCTAGATATAGCATCGTAGTTTGATATTTCATTTCCGTTTAAATATAAAATTCTTATTTTATTTAAATTTTCTAAAGGTCTTATATCTATTATTTCATTGTATTTTAAGCTTAATTCTCTAATATTAGTTAAATTTCTCAAAGGAGTTATATCTCTTATTTCATTGTCTTCTAAATATAAATACTCTAGATTTTCTAAGTTTTCTAAAGGAGTTATATCTTTTATTTTATTATCATTTAAAGTTAATTTCTTTAAATTATAACATTTTTTTAATTCATCTATATTTTCTATTTCTCCGCTAATTAATTCAAGTTCTGTTAAACAATTTAATTTAGTTAAAGGCTCTAATTTCTTTATTTTACTATAATTTAATTTTAAAGTTTTTAAATTTTTCAGTTCTTCTATGCCATCTAATTTTTCTACTCTTCCATATACTTCTAAAGAAGTTATTTTTAACACATCACTCCTATATATATTACCATAATGTTTTCCTACTTCATTTTCAACTGCCCATTTTAATTCATCATCTGAAAAAGACACTCTGCCATCTACTATACCTTCATTTCCAGCTATTTCAGTAACAGCACTATCTGGTATTGCTCCGTATCCTCCTAATATTTTTATTTTTTCTGCATTTTTTTCATGAATTAGCTCTTGAGCTTTTTTTGTATCCCAAGGATTAATAATAACAACTGGTGATTTTTCTTTAGCTGCAGCTGCTGCTCCTGCTAAAGCATCTGGAAATTTTTCTCCTGAAGCAATGTACATATTTTTACAATGTAATTCATCATTAAATTTATTAATTACATTGGCATTTCTGTCGTATTTGCTATTGCCCGCTATTCTATCTACATTATCAAATTCCTTAACTACATTATCGGATATTATATTATGGTCTCCAACTACATAAGTGTTTCTAAACTTTTTATTTTTTATAACTTCCTTAGTTACATTAGGCAAATGATCCTTTGGAACTAAAAGAAGAGGTCTTTTATCTCTAGCTGCAATAGGTGCTATAGATATAGCATCTGCAAAGTCTTCTCCTGTAGCTAAATATATAGTTTTAGAAATTCCCACCTTTTCTGCTACCTTAGTAGAAGTTTCGTATCTATCTTTTCCTTCAAATCTCTCTGTAATAAATCCTAAATTATTTAATTCGTTTTCTACATTTTGTGATACTACACCTTTACCTCCTATTATAAAAATCCTTCTTACTTTAAGGTCTATAAGTCTTTTTCTTGTACTTATATTTAAATAATTTGTATCTGTATAAAGTATTGGTGCATCGTATTTTCTAGCTAAAGGAGCTGCACTTAAAGCATCTGGAAAGTTAGTTCCATTTACTAACACTGCATAATAAGATTCCTTCCAATGCTCCTTCGATATTTCTACAGCAGTTTTATACCTATCCTCTCCCCATATCCTCTTTCTTTCTATGTATTTTGCCTGAACTTTATTACCTATTGTTACAGTACTACCTATGAAAATAAGAATTGAAATAATTAAAGCTTTTTTATTTTTTAACATATATGCTTTTCCTCTCTTTTTAAAATTATCCTCTACTATTTGTATTCGTAAAGTAAAAAGAAAAATTAAGCTCTTTTTTTTACTTATTGACTTTTCTGAATTTTTATGCTAATTTATGTATGAATAATTAAATATTTATTTCGGGCAACAAGTACTAGGGGAGACTGTATAGATAGTCTGAGAGTAGGATGTTATCCTTTACCCTCATAACCTGATTTAGTTAATGCTAACGTAGGGATGTAATTTGTTAAACTTCGCAAATTCTCTATGAATTTGCGTTTTTTATTTACTTTTAAAAGCTATTATAAAATGAGAAATGCTTTGATTCCCTAGTAAAAATAATCCCTTTTGTAGGAGGTATCTAAAATTGATAGTTTATGTAAATGAAAAAAAGTATAATGTGCCAGAAAAAACCACTGTACTTGATATAAAACACAATATAAAAAAGGATGCAGATATAGTAATATACAATAGTTTTCCTATAAAAGAAAATGTGAATTTAAAAGAAAATGATAAAATCGTTTTAATTAAAAAAGGAGAAGTGCCCTCTAAAGAAGAACTAGAATGTGCTCTTGTATCTAGGCACACTCCTTTTGTACATGAAAAGCTAAAAAAATATACTGTGGCAATTGCTGGTCTTGGAGGCTTAGGTTCAAATGCTGCTATATTTTTAGCTAGAGTAGGTATAGGAAAGCTAATTTTAATAGATTACGATGTAGTAGAACCTAGTAATTTAAATAGACAACAGTATTTTATAAAACACATAGGAATGAAAAAAACAGAAGCTATAAAAGATATAATAAAAAATTGTAATCCCTATGTAGAACTAGAAACAAGGAATGAATTTATAGATGAAAATAGTATAAATTCTTTATTTAAAGATGCAGATATAGTAATTGAAGCTTTAGATGATGCTAAATATAAAGCATTACTTGTAAACTTTATTCTTCAAAAAATGAAGGATAAAATTATAATAGCTTCTTCTGGTATGGCAGGATATTTTTCTAGTAACACTATAGTTACAGAAAAAATAATGAATAATTTTTATTTAGTTGGTGATAAAGTATCTGAAAGCAAACCTGGCTGCGGGCTTATGGCTCCAAGAGTAGCTATAGCAGCAAGTCATCAAGCTAATGCTGTTTTAAGAATTATATTGGAAAATATTTAAAGATTGGGAGTATGTATAAATGACTAATTTAGTTTATGTAGTTACCAATAGAAAGTTAATTAAAAGTGGAAATTTATGCGAAAAAGTAGAACAATGTTTAAAAGGAGGCGCTGATGCTATAATACTTCGGGAAAAAGATTTACCCTCACAGGAGCTTTTATCTATATGTTTATCCCTGAAAAAAGTAACAGATAAATATAATATACCTCTGATAATTAATAATAACATTGAAGTAGCAAAAGAATCAAAAGCTTTTGGTGTTCAATTATCTTTTAATACTTTTAAAAATGAAAAAATAGACTTTAAAGGTGCTATAGGTGTTTCTATTCACAGCTTAGAAGAAGCTATAAAAGCAGAAAAATTAGGAGCAAACTATGTACTAGCTGGTCACGTTTTTGAAACAAATTGCAAAAAAGGTCTTAAGCCAAGAGGTTTAGATTTTATAAAAAATATAAAATCCAATATTTCTATACCTATAATAGCTATAGGAGGAATAAACAATAAAAATGTTTCTTCTGTTATAGAATCTGGCGCCTCTGGTGTAGCAATAATGTCTTCTGCCATGGAATGTGATAATGGAGAATTCATAGTTTCCAATTTAAAGTAGGAAAAACCAAAAACCCTGAGTAAAAAATCTCAGAAAAAAGCAATAAGCACTATAGGTACTCAGCACTTAGGAGAATTTCACTCTTAAACTCTAATCAATAGAAAATTAGATTTTACTAAACTTTTCAAACTCACTACGTTCAAACAGTGAAAAGTTCTTCACGTAAAATCTAATTTTCTATTGAAGAGTTTATAGAGCTTATTCTATAGAGTGCTGAGTACCTATAGTGCCTATTGCTTTTTTCTGAGATTTTTTACTCAGGGTTTTTGGTTTTTCCTACTTTAAATCCCATGGATTCTATGAATTCTTCTGTTTCTTTTCTCTCTTCTAGTATAGTTTTAATTTTAGGCTGCTTTTTTGGGTATATATCATATAAAGCTCTGTATTTATACGGCTCTACTTTTTTCATTAAAACATTAGCTCCTGATTTAAAAGGTAAATTTGGATTTATAAAATCACTTTCTCCATCTCCTACTACTTTGTTTCCTGCTAAAACTCCTAAAGCAGTAGTAGCTGGAAGATTTATTTTTTTTATTATTATTCTGGATAAAGCTACTGCCTTTAAAGTCATAAGTATACTGCCTTCTTGAAAATTTCCAAGCTTAGTTAATGGGTGAGGTATAAAAGGTCCTATGCCTGCCATAGCTACTCCTAATTCTTTAAGTAAAAGTATATCTTTTGCTATAATTTCTGTAGTTTGATAAGGTAGTCCTATCATAAAACCGCTTCCTGCTTCATAACCTAATTCCCTTAGCCACTTCAACGCTTGTACTCTGTTTTTTAAACTAGAATGCGGGTGAAGTTTATTATACAATTTCTCATCTGCTGTTTCGTGCTTTATTAAAAATCTATCTGCACCTGCTTCTCTCCAAGCTTTATACTCCTCATAATGCCTTTCTCCTACACTTAAAGTTATAGCAATATCTCCTAATTTTTTTATTTCTTTAATCAAATAAGTTATTTTATCCTTTGTGTACCACAAATCTTCTCCTGATTGAAGTACAATTGTTTTATAACCTGCATCTATTGCTTCTTTAGCATTTTCTATAATTTCATCTAATTCCATTCTATATCTTGTAATACCATTATTTTCTCCATTTAATCCGCAGTATTCACATAAACATCTACAATAATTAGAAAACTCAATTATTCCTCTTAAATGAATTTCATTACCATAAATTTCTTTTTTAATATTATCTGCAGCATTAAATAAATACTCTGTTTCATCTTTTGAAGAATCTAATATGCCTTTAACTTCTTCTAAATTAGGTTTATATCCATTTACTATATTATCTATTAATTTATAAGTACTCATAAATTCACTCCTATTTTTTTGCCATAGCTGATTTTACATTTACTCCTGGAACTTTTCCTAATTTACCTGTCATAGCACTTATATTATCTGATGTTCCATCTACAATTAAAGATATAATGGAAACTTCTCTTTCCCTATAAGGTATTCCCATTCTTCCCACTATTATTTCACTATAATCATGTAATATAGAATTTACTTTAGTAGCACTTTCTCTATCTTCTATAACAATTCCAACTACACCTACTCTTTTTTCCACAACAATTCACCCCTAAAACTTATTTTTCTAAAATATTTTTCAACTGAAATATTCTTTTATTGAGTAAAGGATGTATTAAATAAGGTGCTATATCATTTAAAGGTTCTAGCACAAACATTCTCTCATGCATTCTAGGATGAGGTAATATTATTTTTTCATTAGATGAAACCATATCATCATATAGCAAAACATCTAAATCTATAGTTCTAGGACCCCATTTTATTATTCTTTCTCTTTTAAGCTTTTTTTCAACATTAAGTAAAAAATCTACTAATTCTTCTGGTTCCATTAAAGTTTCAATTTCTAAAGCTCCATTTAAAAAATCATCTTGCTCTAAATATCCTACTGGTTTTGTGGTATAAAATTTAGATATCTTTGTAACTTTTATAAATTCATTATCATTTAAAATTTCTATAGCTTCATTTAAATTTTTCTTTTTATCTCCCATATTAGAACCTATTCCAATATAGGCTTTATGTATTTTCCTATCTACTTCTACTGCTGCATATTTTATAGGCTTTCCTATAGGTGCCCAAGGTTTTTTAATATTTAATTTAATTCTTTCTACAGATGAATATTTTAAAAGTATGTAATTTGCTAATTTTTCCGCTGCCTTTTCTATTAAATCATATTTTTCTTTTTTAAATTCTTCCTCTATTTCATAACACAATTCAGCATAATTTATAGTACTTTCAATATTATCTTCTAAAGCTGCTTTTCTTAAATTCGTGAATATTTCCACGGAAATTAAAAATTTTTGTCCCATAGATTTTTCTTCTTTATTTACACCATGATAACCGTATACTTCTAAGTCTTCAATATATATTTTGTCCATTTTATCACCACTATCTTTTTTATAATTTCATTTATAACAAAATTTAATTTATTTATACTGTATAAAAATATTCATTTTAAATTCTAGTAACATTATTTACTCTTAAAATTCATTGCTATTATTTTCTTACAATTGCATCTGTCATAGCTGCAGCTCTTAAATTTTCCTTAACATCATGCACTCTTACAAAATCGCATCCTTTCATAACACCTATAACAGTAGTGGCTACAGTTCCTTCAACTCTTTCATCTACTGGTAAATCTAAAGTAAGTCCTATCATAGATTTTCTAGAAGTTCCTAAAAGAACAGGATATCCTAGCTCCGTAAATTTTTCTAAATTATTCATAACTTCTAAATTATCATCAAGAGTCTTAGCAAAACCTACACCTGGATCTAAAATTATATTTTCCTTCTTAACTCCTGCATTTAAAGCAATATCTATACTTTCTTTTAAATCTTCTACCATATCTTCTATTAAATTTTTATAATCTTTATTTTCTCTATTATGCATTAAACAACAAGGCACATTATATTTAGCTGCTACATTGGCAATGTTTTTATCTTTTTTAAATCCCCAAACATCATTTATCAAACTAGCACCAGCTTTAATAGCTAATTCTGCTACATTGCTCTTATATGTATCTATAGAAATAGGCACTTCTATTTCCTTGGACAAAGCTTCAATTATAGGCACTACCCTTTTAATTTCTTCCTCTTCTGATACTGCAGTATGATTAGGTCTAGTAGACTCTCCCCCTATATCTATTATGTCTGCTCCTTCTGCTATCATTTCCTTAGCATGTTTTATAGCATTATCTATGCTGTTAAATTTTCCTCCATCAGAAAAAGAGTCTGGTGTTACATTTAATATTCCCATTATGTAAGTTTTCTTTCCTATTTCAAATTCTTTATTTCCTATCTTCATTTTCTTCACCGAATTATAAATTTATTCGGTTTCCCCCCTTTAAATTAATATTTAAATTTATTTTCATTATTCTTCTTATACTCTGACCAATTACATTCTTCTTGTCCCAAACAATTAAAACACATTCTAGACAATTTATCACTTTTATAAATAAGCTCACTTAAAGAGCCTTTTTCATTATATTTATTTCTATGATTTTTTATAGCTATTAATATTTCTTCTATTTCCTCTTCATTATAATGGCAATCTTTTAAAATGTCTTTTGCTAAGTTAAAAGAAGCAATTTCATGAGGAATATCTTCCTCATACTGCTGCCATCTTCCTATATCATGAAGTAATGCTGAAGCATAAATTATATCTTTATTAAAAGGAAAATTATTTTCTAAAGCAATTATATACATAATTCTAGCTACATCAATAAAATGTTGTATATCATGGTGACATAGTATTCTATCCACTTCTAAATTATTTATTTTATTTAAATATTCTTTAAATTTTTCATGTTTTAATATACTATTAAATCTTTCCATAGGAATTTAAGCCCTATCTTCAATTCTTTTAAAATTTATAATATTTAAAACATGTTGTTGAAGCTTATAATCTTCTTTAAAAATCCCTCTAATCACCATAGTTGTAGTCTTACTTCCAGGCTTTTTAATTCCTCTCATGCTCATACATAAATGTTCTGCTTCTACTATAATCATTACACCTTTGCAATTCAAATTTTCCATAAGTGCATCCGCAATTTGAGAAGTCAATCTTTCTTGAAGTTGAGGTCTTTTTGCAAAAATTTCTAAAGTTCTAGCTAATTTGCTAAGACCTGCCACTTTTCCATTAGGTACATAAGCTATATGAGCTTTGCCAAAGAAAGGTAAAAAATGATGTTCACACATAGAATAAAAATTAATATCCCTTTCTATAACTAAATCATCACTTTCTACTGTAAATACTTTACTTAAATGCTTCTTAGGTGACTCCTCTATACCAGAAAATATCTCACTATACATTTTAGCTATTCTATCTGGAGTTTCCAAAAGTCCTTCCCTAGTTGGATCTTCTCCTACAGCTTCAATTATCATTTTTACTGCTTCTTTTATTTTTCCTTCATCTACCATTTTTATTCCCCCTCATACAATAACCAAATACGGCTTTTAAGCTATATTTAAAATAATAATTTAATATTACAACATATTTCTATTATATACAAAATAGCTTACATTATAAATTAAAAGCAAAATATTTTATTTGATTTATATTATCTAAGTGGAATTTTTAAAAATTTACAATAAATTTAAACCTTTTTCCTTAAACTTGGTTATACTTTTTCTTTAAACTTGGTTATAATTATAATAAATCTGGTAAAAAGAGGTGACGGTTTTGAAAACTTACAAAGACAAAATTAAATATTTTGATTTAATATTAGCTGTAGTAATAAGCTTTATATTAATAAAACTAATAAACAATTACCAAATATTTTTAACTTCATTAAACAAAATAATTTCTATAATTTCTCCATTTATTTTTGCATTTATAATAGCATACATACTAAATCCTTTAATGAAGTGCTTTGAAAAAAGATTTAAATTAAAAAGAGGAATAAGTTTATTGCTTACTTATGTAGTGATTATATTAGGATTTTCTCTATTTATAAATTACTTATTGCCTAAAATATCTTCTAACCTTTTAGATATTTTAAAGAGTATACCACAATTTGCAACTGCATCCCAAGAATGGTTTAATAAAATATTAACTAATAAAGAAATAAATAATTTAATGAATTACTCTGGAAATTTTGACTTAAAACCTGATTTTTTAATTTCTAAAGCAAGTAATATATTATCTACAACTTTAAATGCACTAATATCAAAAACATTATCCTTTACCAACTACTTTATAAAGTGGGTATTTGGATTTATAATATCCATATACATTCTTGCAGACAAAGAAAAATTCATAGAATCTGGCAAAAGATTTATTTATATTGTATTAAAAGAGGACAAAGGTTTTAAATTTATAAACTTCTTTAAAAACTTAAACTACATGATTGGATTATATATAGGAACCAAAGCCATTGATTCATCTATTATAGCTATACTGGCTTTTATAGGACTTACCTTACTTAAGTCCCCTTATTCTCTACTTATAGCTTTAATTGTTGGAATAACTAATATGATACCTTATTTTGGACCTTTTATTGGTATGGTGATAGGTTTTATAATAAATGTATTCTTTAGTCCTATAAAGGCTTTATTTGTACTTTTATTTTTATTCTTACTTCAACAATTTGATGGATGGTATCTAGATCCAAAACTTATAGGTGGAAAAGTAGGTTTAAGCCCTTTTTGGATAATATTTGCTGTTACTTTAGGTGGAGGACTTTATGGTCCAATAGGCATGATTTTAGCTGTACCAATTATGGCAGTAATAAAAATGTACTTAGATAAATTTTTATTACGCTACGACAAAGGTATATCTAACAAAGAAGTTGAAAAATCCTCAAAATAGAATTATTGCGAAGTTAGAGGTAGGATATTATTAATGACGATTATAAAAAATTTTCGTAAGAAAATTCATGCGGTAGCATTTGGGGTTATTTATTTTCTAAAATTTAATAAGGGTTATTATAAAAATATACCCATACAGCAATAATCATAATCAACACAATTACGGAAACTATTCCTAAAGATTTATTTTTCTTAATTATTCCATGTATTATGCCTATAATTGCGAACATTACAAGGACAATACTAAATGACATACCTCACCACTCCTTTATTTTAATGTTTCCATCCATTATCACTTTTCAAAAGATTTGGATTTTAATTAAATAAGGTCGCACTTTCTTACAAGTATGTATTAAATTATAGTTTTACCTTATACTTAAAAATTTGATTAATATTTATTTAAGCTTCTCCAATTATACAACATATTTTGAAAACATTCTCTGCTTAACTTAATATATTTGATTACTTATGATACGGTATTTTATCCTGTAAAAATACCGCTGACCAAGTAATTTCAATGGATAAAACCCAAAATATTATTTATTTATAATAAGGCTATCTGTACCTACTACAAATGAGGTTTTTCCATTTAATACCACTATATTTATTCTACATAATTGTGGTATAATATCCAAGTTATAATATAGAAATGCCGTAGTAGGATGGCTACGGAGGTTTTGAACGTTTTATCCTCCTGGGCTATTGGTGAACTATTTCACTATAGCTAGGGGGTGGTATTGAATATGCTAAAATTAATGATAAAAAGTTTTGCTACAATCTATATTATTAGATTAGTTTTAAAACATAATCTATTTGTTTCTAAGTTAATTATCAAGATTAAATTTCTTGGCATTCACATAGAAGTTAAAAGCAAAGAAAAAAGTGCACCATCCAACCAAGATTAGCACTTTTTCTTAATTAATATTTAATTAATTTTATTCAATAGCCCTAAAACAAAATAAATGTTCTAAGGATTGCTTAGTGTTGACGCACTAAGCCTTTCTTATTTATATTATATCAAATTTTTATAAAAAATAAACATCTATATTTTTCTTTCTAATAACTTATAATTTAAATTAGTGGGCTTTATTTTACAAGTATGTATTAAATTATAGTTTATATATGCACTAATTATAATTTAAGTAATAACAGTTTACAACTAAATGGCTATCGTCGTAAATAATTTTAAAATATAAAGTACTGTTATTAATCTAAAAAATCAATAAATCCAAATGCTATCGCATGAATTTTCTTACGAAAATTTTTTTATAAGTCCTTATTAATAGATTACTAAAACATTAGTGTCCTACTAAGCCACTGTGTTTAAACTTTTCAACAAATCCTTTGTTTAAAGCATTTATCTTTTTCTTTAATAATAATGCCACCACTATTGATACTCCAAAATATATTAATAATATTCCAGCATCATAGTATAAAAGATTCCAAAGTACTCCTCCTACTGCTTCTCTCATACCACTAATAGCATAAGTAAATGGTAAGAAAGGATTTAAGTGTTGAAAAAATGGTGGTGTTACTTGTATTGGGAAAGTTCCTCCTGAAGCAGATATTTGTAAAACCAAAAGTATTACTGCTAATGCCTTCCCTATATTTCCAAATACAGATACTAACGTGTATACAGTCATAGAAAACACCATGCTTATAAATAATGCATACAATACAAATAACAACTTATTAACAGCATACACTTTTAGTATAAATATATCTCCTAAAGTAACTATTAAAGCCTGAAAAATACCTATAGTTAAAAATGTTAGATATCTTCCAAAATAAGCTTCATAGGGCTTTATTTTTTTCCCCTCTTCTAATACCAAAGGTTCAACTGAAATAATAGAAACCATTATTAAAGCTCCTACCCATAAAGATAAAGTTGTAAAAAATGGTGTCATTGCTGAACCATAGTTAGGAATTGGGAATACCCTATTTACTTTAATGTCCACAGGATTAGCTAAAAACTCACTTTCTTTTTTAGCATCATTTTTTAATAATTTTATTATTTCATTAACACTTTCATCATCGTCTAATTTTTTAAGTTTTTCTGCTAATGAATGTAGAGATTTTTCAATACCAGGCATTCTTTCTTTTAATAATTTTATATCTTCTATTCCTTTTTCAGTTCCTTTATAAGCTTTTCCCATAAGGTCTTGTGCTATTGGTAAGTCCCTTTGAGCATATTGAAGTAATTTTAATGTATTATCTGCTATTACAATTAAATTATCTGCAGTTTTATTTATATTAGGAATTATTTCACTATCATAATTATCTATTATATAGCTTAAAGCTTTTTTAATATCACTAGCTCCTATTTTAATGTTATTTAATAAATCTACAGAAGGTTTTTCTCCTCTATCAATAGCAGCTATAGCTGAATTAACTAAGTTTATTTGATTATTTATTCTTCCTTTAATAGTATTTAATTTATTCATCATGTTGTAGATTACTTTATTGTTTGAAATATTATATAAAGATTCTAAAACCTTATTAATATTCTCTATTTTAGATGCTGCTTTTGCATATTTGTTGTTAATTTTTATTAAAAACTCTTTTGTTCTAACTGAATTAGTAGAAATACTATCTACAGCATAACCTGCTAAAATTTCTACATCATCACATATATCTTTTGACATTATTAAATCTTGTTTTATATACGGAGATAAGTTTTTTATTCCTTCTTTTCCTTTAGTTAAAAATTCTTCTCCATCTTTTGCAACTTCAGAACTCTTTTTTATGGTTTCTTCTAAAATTGGCATGTCTTTTTCTAATCTTTTTATGAAATCTTCTAAGGTTATTGCACCTTTATAAAATTCATCAATAGCTTTATTTATTTCAGGTACTTTGCTGTCTGCTTCTAATATCAAATCCTTGACTTTTGTTAATTGAGGTTTTTCCTTTTCTAATTCAATTCCAAACTTATTAAATAAATCAAAAATTATTCCATTTACTGTTTTAACAAAAGTTTTTCCTATTTGAGCTTGAATACTACTTACACCTTTTTCAGTAATTTTTGGAGCAACTGCATTAGTTTTTTCATTAACAGAATATATAAGTTCTGGCTTTTGTTGCTTTTCTCTAACAATTGATAATATTTTATAAGAAAAATCCTTAGGTATATTTATGCTAGCATAATACTTGCCATACATTACTCCTTTTTCTGCTTCTTTTTTATCTACAAACTTCCATCCTATATTCTTATTACTCTTTAATTGTTTTTCTAATTCTTCCCCTACATTTATTTTCTTACCTCTAAATTCAGCACCTTCATCTTCATTAACCAATGCCACAGCTATCCCTCTTGTATTTCCATAAGGATCCCAAGAAGATTTTATATTAAACCAAGCATACAAAGCGGGCAAAATCATAAGCCCTATTACCACAACTAAGGCTACCCAATTAGAAACTACATTTTTTACATCTCTTTTGTAGATCCTGAATATGTTCTTCATATAAATTCAACCTTTCTTCTATATACATTATTATGTTTATACTTCCTAAAATTAATTCATTTTGCAAAACCATGATTTAAGAGACTTTATTTCTTTTTTAATACATTTAATGAAAATTTTTCAACTAAAAAGATAAAGCTGTACATAGAACCAAACTATATAACTTAGTTTAATACTTTATATAATTCTCATACTATTTACAGCTTTTTTAATAATACTATTTCTTATTAACCTTCTTAACTTGATTTAATTGGGCCCTAAAATTATTTTTAATAACTTCAATATAATAAGTTTTTAACTTTTTTTGTTCTAATTTTTCTTCTTCTGTAAGTCCTTCTTCTTGACTCTTATGATACAAAAAATTAATTCTTGCTATAACTTCTTTGAATTCCATACTTATCCTCCATATTTTTAGTATTTTAATATTTATATTTCAATACTATATAATATTGAAGCAATTATTGCAATACCTTTTGAATTATTGCAATTGGAATTTTTTGGACCCCTGAGGTGTAATAATTACACCCCAAGGGTCCAAAAAATTCCAATTATTCATAGCTTAAGGCGTCAATTGGGTTCAGCTTTGCTGCTTTAAGTGCTGGACTTATTCCAAATACAACACCCATAAATATGGCTGTTCCAAGCCCTAATGCTACAATTCCAAAGGAAGTTTTAGCATGTATTTTTATTATAGCTGCTATTCCATTAGCTAGTCCTATTCCTAAAAGTACTCCAACTATTCCTCCTATAAGGCATATAACTATAGATTCTATTAAAAACTGAAACAGAATATTTTTACTAGTAGCTCCTAGAGCTCTTCTTATGCCAATTTCTCTTGTTCTTTCAATTATAGCCATGTACATTATATTCATTATACCAATACCTGCTACAACTAAAGAAATACTAGCGATACTAGCAATAAAACCAGTTAAAATAGAACTTACCTTGCCTACAGATTTAGCTATTTTCTCCATGTCAACTACTTCATATCTTCCATCTAAATTTGAAGTTTTATTAAGTTTGTCCACAACTTTTTTAGAAACTTCTTTCATGTCATAATCTTCTTTAACAGCTATTTTCAAACTTCTAGCAGAATCATCTCCGTAAGTTATACTCCAAGTTGGTCTTGGTATGTAGATACTATCAAAATCCATAAATGAAGTAGCTCCTTGTTCTTGCATAACGCCTATTACAGTCATTGGTTTATCAGCAACTTGCACCACTTTGCCTATAGCTTTTTCGTTTTGAAACAACTTATCTTTTAAAGTTTTGTTTATAATACAAACTCTTGAAACTTTATTAAATTCATGGTTATTAAAACTTCTTCCATCAATTATTTTGCTCATAGAAATATTGTTACTTTTTTGAGTACAATTTACACTAATCACAACAGATTTATCTTTAATTTTCATTTCTGTAATAGCTGAAAATTCTTGTTCTACACTTTTAACACCAGGAACATTTTTAATAATTCCAATAACAGAATCATTAAAAGCATTGGTATTATCCATAGGTGAAAAGTTTTCTGAAGGATTAAAAGTTAAAGAAATAGAACGAGTTCCATCACTGCTCATTATAGATTCTTTAATATCATCTCCTACGCCATTTCCTAAAGAAACTATGGCAATTAAACTGCTTATTCCTAAAACAATACCTATAAGAGTTAATATATATCTAAGTTTATTATCTATAATAGAGGAAAAAGCCATCTCTAAGACACCTTTTAAATTTTTCATTTTAACACCTCATCTTTAAGAATTTTTCCATCTAATATAGTTATTAATCTATCTGCATAACTTGCTACATTTTTATCATGCGTAACTACAATTATAGTTTTTCCTTCTCTATGAAGCTTTGTAAAAAGTTCCATAATGGATTTTCCTGTTTTTGAATCCAAGGCACCAGTAGGTTCATCTGCAAGTATAAAAGAAGGTCTATTTACCAATGCCCTTGCAATAGCTATACGTTGCTTTTGTCCTCCTGACATTTCTTTTGGAAGATTTTTTTTATGAGTTAAAAGTTCCACATTTTCAAGAGCTTTTAAAACTCTATTTTGTTTTTCCTCTTTACTTATTCTAGGTCCATAAAGTAGGGGCAATTCAATATTACGATAGGCATTAATTTTTGGTAGTAAGTTAAAACTTTGGAATACAAAACCTATAGATTCATTTCTAAATAAAGAAAGTTTTTCATCATTATAATCCTTAACTTCAACTCCATTTAATTTATAAGATCCTTCAAAGTTTTTATCTAAAAGTCCTATTATATTCATAAGAGTAGATTTACCACTTCCAGAAGGACCCATAATAGCAACAAATTCGCCTTCTTTAATTTCTAAATTAACTTCTTTTAACGCTTGGAACTTGTCCTTTCCTTTACCATAATACTTATAAACATTATTAATACTTATCATTATTTTAAGGTCACCTCGTCCCCCTCTTTTAATTTCTCAGGAGCATCTATTATAACCTTTGTGCCATTTTCTATATCCGTTAAAAGTATATAGTCTGCACCATTATCTTTAACTTTTATCTTTTTTGATAAAGCCTTATTATCTTTAACTATCCAAATCATTTTATGATTTTTATCTACATCTTTATAAACTGCCTTTTTAGGTATGGTAATAGTTTTATCAGTGTTTCCTAGTTTAACTAACGCATGAAATCCATTTTGCACTTTTCCTTCTATATCTTTAGGAATAGTAAATGTAATAGCATAATTAGATATTTTGGCAGTACCTCCTAAAGGATTAGATGCAGCTTCAGCACTATTATTTGAAGGATTGCGAGCTATTTTAATTATTTTACTATTATAATACTTTTCTCCTAAAGCCTTTAAGCTTACAGATGCAGGTGTACTTAATGTAATATTAGGAAGTTCATATTCAGTTAATTCTCCCTTTATAATTTTTTTATTACTTTCTACAACAATAATAGGAGTAGTTGGATTATTATTACCACTATTAACTTCTGATACTATTCCATCCATAGAACTTTTTATAATGTACGAATCCTTTTGTTTTCTTAGCTCTTTTAGTTCATCTTCTAAAGATTTAACAGTACTTTTAAGCATATTAGATTGCTCTTTTAAAGCTACTGCACCACTTTTGTTTAATTCTCTAATTTGCTCTTTATTATTTTTAATTTCAGATTCCATAGAAGATATTTTACTTTCTATAGCATTAGTACTATATACAATTAATGTATCTCCTTTTTTAATAGATTGTCCTTCTTTAACCTTAATAGAAAAATCATTTCCCTTGGAAGTGTCTAAAAATATACTATTAGTATCTTCAGGAGATACAACTCCATTTATTATAGTAGCATTATCAATATTATTTGAAATAATATGAGTATTAACTTCCTTTCCACCCTTTTTCTGTACTAAAAAAGCTATTAGTGGAACAGCTATTACAAAAACAATTAAAGAAATTATAATAATAAGCTTTTTATTTAACTTATTTTTTCTTTTACTCATTATAGCTCACCTTTCCTAAAGTTTTTTACTTTAATTTAATAATACACAAATCCCAATAAGCCCATAGATAAAACTGCTACTATAGGCTTTTATTATACTTTTCTAAATTTCTTGTTCTTCTTCAGTTTCCATTTCTTTAAAAAGTTTCATAATAAAATAAGCCACTACTAAATTTAAAATCAGTCCTATTACAGCACTTGCAACTACCACAACTGTAAACTTATTATTAATAAAAGCAGAAACAAAACTAATCAAACTTGCTGCTACATATCCATATATATATACTTTTTTCCAACGCATAATTCCAATTATACTTACAAAAAACACAATTGAAACAATTGTATTTAGAATTTGTTGTGCAAGTGGCATATTAACCATTTCTGGTATACTTTTAACCATATAAGAATTTGTTAAAATTGTAAACATACCAAAAAAGCTACCTATTAGTCCAATCCATAACCAGCCTGTTAAAAAACATCCTCTTTTCGGTTTATTTTCCATAATAAAATCTCCTTTCAAAATGTAACATAATGATTACCCATTAAAAATATATTATCATTATATTTAATAATTTAAAATACTGTTTCTATATAATATGAACATCGTATACATACTGTGTATATACGCTATATACATTCTATTAAATTTTTCTAATTTAGTCAATACCTTTTAAAATTTAAAAAATAAAATTGCCCACTTTAACTTGACACAAACATTTCCAATATTTTTATTGAAATCATAATAATTACATGATATAATTAGTGCGTAATTTCATTTTAATATTTTACCAATTTAAATTGGAAACTGTGAAGAATTCTCTGTATTTTGGGCACCTAGAGAATTTAGAGTTAGTGGTGCAACCGACCAATAATTAATTTCTTAATTAATTGTTGGATTTTTTTATACATAAATTTACTTTAGGAGGAATAATATGGTCAAGGGTTTACCTAATAAAAAAAATAATGAATTAAAAAAAAGTTTTTTACTATCTTACTTATCTTTTTTCATTTTGATAATTTTTTCTGTACTAATAATTGCTTGTGTTTCATTTTTTACTGCTAAAAAAGCTCTTACTAATCTAGGAGAAACTGCTTTAAAAAACAGAATACAAATGGGGTTAACTATGATGGATAGTTTAGAAACTCAAGTCCAAAAAGGAAAATTAACTAGAGAAGAAGCTGAAGAAATATCAGAGTTAAAATGTTAAACGATAAGCAAGGTGATGGAAAAACAAGAGGTCTTAATTCAAAATTAGAGTTAAATATTGAAGCTTATATGTATGCTATTGATAGTACTGGTTTAGAGAGAATGCATCCTTTTAAAGAAGGAGAGAACATATCAAATGTTGTAGATGCTAAAGGTAAAAATGTAGTAGACCTTATAATTAATGAAGGTAAAAATCCCAAAAACCATGGTATAATACATTTTTGGTGGAAAAACCCTGGTGAAAATAATGAAAAACCTAAAGTTAATGCAGTAGGTTACTTTGAACCTTGGGATTGGTACATAAATGTAGGTTGTTATAATAAAGATTTTTATAAACCTGCTTATAGAATTTTATTTGTAATTTTATCTATAACAATATTAATAATTTTAATTTCATTTTTATTAATAAGAAATTTAATTATAAAGAAAATAAATCCTCTTGATGAAATTGTAAATTCTATGGAAAAAGCTTCAAAAGGGGACATGACTTGCAAAGTAAATATTGATAATAAAGATGAAATGGGTTATATAGCATCAGTTTTCAATGAAATGTTAGAAGAAATAAAGAATATTTTACTTACAATAAAGTATATATCAAATAATTTACAAGAAAAAACTTCTACTATAGATTCTTCAAGTAATGATACATTAGAAAATTCTAATAACATAAAAGATGCCATGGAAGAAGTAGCAGCAGGTATAAATGATACAGCTAAAGAAATGCAAAGAAGCGTTGAATTTGTAAAAATTTTATCAGACAATGTAAATTTAATTAAAGAAAATAGTGTTACAATGCAAAATCAAGCTGAAGAAGCTAATGATTTAAATAAAAATATAATAAATGTATTAGGAGATTTAGAAAAGAAAAATGAAGAAAGTATAGAGGTTTCAAAGGAAACTAATAATAATATTCAAAATCTTTTAGAAAAATCAAATACAATAGTGGGAATAGTAAGTACTATAGATGAAATATCAAATCAAATAAATCTTCTTGCTTTAAATGCTTCTATAGAATCTGCTAGAGCAGGAGAAGCAGGAAAGGGTTTTGCAGTAGTAGCAGATGAAATCAAAAAATTATCTAATGAAACTTCAGTGGCAGTAAATAAAATAAGTGAGCTTATAAATGAATTAATAGGAGTAATAAATATTTCTGTAGAAAGTGTTGGAAAATCAGAAAAAGTTGCTGAAAATCAAGTAAGCACCATTAATGAGACTAAATATACATTGAAAAAAGTTATTGATTTTATAGAAAAAATGCCTGAAGTTATTGAAGAAAACGTAAAAAAGATAGATGAAGTTTATAAAAATAAAGATGTAGTTGATTCTTCTATGGATTCTGTGCTTTCTGTTACAGAAGAAGTATCTGCTTCTGCAGAGGAAATAACAGCTTCTACAGTAGAAGCCAATGAAAATCTTAATTATATAAAAGATTTAGCAGAAGAGCTAAATAACTTTGCCAAACAACTTAATGATAGGATAAATCAATTTTCATTATAATAAATAAGCTTTAAAGTGCTAAATGCATAAATTATTATTTAACACACTCTTTCTAATAATTTATAGCATTTTGGCACTTTTTTAATATAAATAAATTGTTGAATAAAAAATAATGATATAATTTGCAAATAGAAAATAATTAAAAATAAGCTGTACAAAAATAATAAGACAGTGGCATAAAGAGAGTTTGGAAATAATTTGAATGAATTTTAGACAATCTTAGAATAAAAAATAAAAAAACTCCGTAATTCATCACAGGACGTGATGAGCCAATTTCCGCCCCAAGTACGGGGCATAAATTGGGTAGGAGTTTTTTTATTTTTTATTCTTAGAGTGTCTTAATGAAATGACTTATTTCCAAACTCTCTTTATGCCACTGTCTTATTATTTTTGTACAGCTTATTTTTAATTATTTTCTATTTGCAAATTATATCATTATTTTTTATTCAACCTGTAAACTAAGATGTTACCACTATTT
>NZ_LZFO01000019.1 GCF_001758365.1 Clostridium acetireducens DSM 10703 | reverse complement strand
GTTATAATCAGTATCATGAACCATAGTGAAAACCTCCTGTATGTTTATACTCAACACCTATATCATACATGATTTTCACTATGGTTTTAATATTTTTTATCTGTTGCATTTAATTTTACAATGAACCATACAATTATAGTTGCTTAGGCAACTGGTATAACTATAATTTAATATAATTAAAAAATAGTAGCTTCCAATTGCGAGTCGGGGCTACTATTTTTTTGAGATTTTTTCTATAAGTAAAATTACGCACGAATTTTCTTACGAAAATTTTTTATAAGCCGTTAAAATAAATTATTACAATTTAAATTGAGATAATTTTAGGGAAATAAGAATTAAAAACTAGCAGGCTATATAGATAAAGTCTCCTTAAGAAATTTAAAGCTTAAAAACTAAACCCTAGAAAAAAACTTTTGCTAAACTTTTAAAACTCACATTCGTTCAAACAGTTAAAAGTTCTTCACGCAAAAGTTTTTATAGCTATATTTTTAAAATAAATTAAATTCCTGAAAATTTTATTGCTATTATAACAACAGTCATACCATTAAATGCAAGGTTACATATAAAATGTGCAGTAATAGGTATATAGATATTTTTTGTTTTTATATATGATATTGTTAATGGTACTGACCAAATAATAGCTATAAAAAAACCTAATGGTTTCAATGAATGTTCACTTGCATATAATAAAGTTCCAATAATAGCTGTAATCAACAATGAAATATTATTATCAAAATTTAGTATTCCTTTTCTATAAAAAGCTTCTTCAGCTATTGGTGGAAGCACAATTGTTGTTACTGTAAATGCTAAAAGTGTTGGTATATTGATTACTTTAAAAACGCCCATGCCATCATTAATATTTGGAAATAATTTTGATGTTAATGCGCCAATTCCAAAAGCAACAATTAGTGCTATTAAAGTATAAAATACTGAAAGCCAAAATTCTTTGCCTTTTTTCCACTCATTCCATAAATCCTTAAAATTTATAAAACCTATAGCTATAAAGTATACTGTTAATCCTAAATAAAATATCAAATCAAAATAAACTCTATATTTTGAGTCAATCTTACCACTAAAAAGTAGATATAGTAAATGCCAAATAATTGGCATTATTAAATATTTGCTTTGCATTTTTGTTTTTTCAGATATATTCAAAAATACTCCCCCCGTAAATTACCTTGCAACACAACATCTTACAAATATGTACTAAATTATAATTTATATTATGCACTAATTATAATTTAAGTAATAACAATTTACAACTAAATGACTATCGTCGTAAATAATTTTAAAATATAAAGTACTGTTATTAATCTTAGAAAATCAATAACCCTACCTTCAACGTCGCAATAATTCTATATTTGTCCAGTGATAAATTGAACTATAAGACTTACTGCGGCTACATTAAACCATACTATGATACCTAAAAATATAGGTCTAAATCCTGTTTTTATCATATCCTTAAAATTAGCACTAAGACCTACAGGCGAACTCTAGTTATATATCCTCAGAATTTCCAAGCCATTTTTGTCTAATAATATCCTACCTCTAATGCCGCAATAATTCTACATTTCGCTACTTAGGTTGAAGTATTTGAATTGAAGGTTTTTGAAAAACCTTTATTATAACTTGTACTATTTCTTTTTCTTTTATATTTTCCAATCCCTTAACTTCATCAAAAACCTTATTAGCATTTCCATACATAATTTCATAAAGTGCTAATTGCATACTTAATCTAATAGATTGTTCCAATGCCAATGCCCTTTTAAATTTAAGTCTTCTGCAAAGTTTAAGCATTTTATCCTTTGTAAAATATCCACTGCAATTTTTCAATTCTTCTATTTTATTATTAACTAAATCTATACATTTGCTTACATTTTCCTTAGAACAAGCCATAGAAATATAGAAAAGTTTTATTCCCCTACTATTATCTATTCTAGTAGATATATCATAAACTAGTCCATTTTTAGTTCTTACTTCATCAAATAAAATACTACTTGTACCTTCTCCAAATTCTACATTAAACAGTCTTAAAATATCTATTTCCCTACTACTTAAATCATGTATAGGAAATAAAAACTGAATTTTTGCTCCTTCTATATTTTCTTTTACCTTTGTAAATATACTGCTTTTGTTGTCTTCATAATATTCTTCTTCTATACCTTGAAATTTTCTAGAAAATGATCCAAAGTACTTTTCCAAATGTTTTATTACAAATTCAAAATCCACAAAAGACACTACAGATATAACCATATTTTCTGGGCAATAATATTTATTATAAAAATTTCTTACATCTTCTAAAGTAATGGAGTTTAAACTTTCTTCATTGCCTATTATCAAATCTTTTATTCTCCTATTTTTAAAGGAGTTAAATAAAAGTTCATCTTCACAATATTGATTTATGTCATCTTTCCATTCTTTAAGTTCTTCTTTTATAATATTTATTTCTTCTTTAAAGCCCTTTTCTGGAAATGTAGGATTTAATAAAATATCAGAGTAAAGTTCAAATGCATTTTCTAAGTCTGCTGATAGACAAGTAGCATAATAAATTACATAAGGGTAATTAGTCATGGCATTTTCAAAGCCAAATAATTCATCACATTGCATATTTATTTCTTGTTCAGTTCTATTTTTAGTTCCTTTAGAAACCATATGCTCTACCACATGAGCTAGTCCTTTTTTTGCTCCATTATCTTCTAAGGCTCCTGCATTTAAAGCTATTGAAAAAGAAGTTATTTCTCCTTCTATTTTTTTATATATTACTTTTATTCCATTTTTTAATACTAACTTTTTCACAATATCACCTTTATCATTTTTATATATATTATATTATATTGCAGCTATTTTTATAAAACAAGGTAATTTAGCAACTTCATGTGGTGGAGAGGGGTTTTGGGAGTTTTGGGAGTTTTGAGTTGAGGGTTATGAGTTAAGAGTTTTGGAGAATTTTTCTTCATTGACATTACGAAAAATTTTTGATTTTGTTAGTTGGTGCCAAAACCTTATAAAACTCTATAAAGTATATTTAAAATCCTGTTCAACGTAATCCATTTTACCTGCTAACACTGGGAAATTATCAACTCTTTAAGTAAGTACAAAAAAATGCAATTCCAGTAAAAATAAAATTTTTACTGGAATTGTACTACTAAAACTCTATCCCAAAAAAATCAAAAATTTTTCGTAATGCCAATGGAGAAAAATTCTCCAAAACTCTTAACTCCTAACCCTCAACTCCTAACCCTCAACTCTAAACTCCCAAATTCTCCTCTCTAAACTTTATGCCATTATTCCACTTTCCACATCTATCTCCAAAGTATCCAATTGGTTTACTATTTTCAGTGATTTTAACTACTTCACAATGGTTTGGGCATCCTTGGCAATCTATACTGGAGGATACAAATTTGCTATCTGTAAGAGTAAATCCTTTAAAATTGCTTCTGCCACCGCATTTCTCTACAGCTGATTTTGCAATTAAAGCAGCACCAATAGCACCCATTATATTGTAATGTTCTGGAACAAATACTTGAAAACCTAAGACTTTTTCAAAAGCTGCTTTCATTCCCCTATTTGCAGCAACACCACCTTGAAAAAATACTTTAGGTAATATTTCTTTTCCTTTAGCTATATTATTAAGGTAATTTCTAACCATAGCATCGCAAAGACCACCTATTATATCTGATTCATTGTAGCCAAGCTGTTGCTTATGTATCATATCTGATTCAGCAAACACAGCACATCTTCCTGCAATTCTCACAGGATTATTTGATTTTAAAGCGTAATCTCCAAATTTTTCAATAGGAATTTCTAATCTTTCTGCTTGTCTGTCTAAAAAAGAACCAGTACCTGCAGCACAAACAGTATTCATAGCAAAATCTGTAACTATGCCATTTTTTAATATTATAATTTTTGAGTCCTGACCACCTATTTCAATTATAGTTTTTATATCTTTATCTATTTCCAATGCTGCAACAGCATGAGCAGTTATTTCATTTTTTACTGCATCTGCTCCAATAATAGTGGAAGCTATTTGTCTTCCGCTACCTGTAGTTCCTGCTGCCAGTATTTTAGCATTACCATATTTTTTCTTTAAAATGTTAAAACCTTCTTGAATAGTTCTTATAGGCCTTCCTTTTGTTCTTATATATAACTTATCTTTTACATTCATTTTTTTATCTAAAAGTACAAAATTTGTACTAACAGACCCTACATCAACACCTAGATAATACATTGTCTTTTCTCCTTTCAAGTAAATCTACAAAAGCTTCTATTCTTGTAATGTATCCTGCTTCTCCAGTCATTTCATCTACTACTAAAGTCATAATAGGAAAATCTTTATCTTTTGATATTTTTGGCAATATGGATTTTGATACAATTTCAGGCATACATCCCATAGGAAATATTTGAATAGCACCATCAAATCCTTTTTTATGAGCTAAAATTGCTTCTCCTATACATTCCCTGGCATGACCTCCAATTTGAAAAGATAAATATTCATTAGCATATTTTTTTATTTCCAATTGATTTAATTTTACAGGGGATAATGCCATATTTTTAACCCACCAACTAGGTGTAAGTTCTCTTTTAGTAGAAACACCATATTCCATAAGTTTATCTTCAATACAAAGATTTGAAAAAGGCTCTATTATAGTGTATATTTCACCTATTATAGCAATTTTAATTGGTTTTTTATTTTTATCTATAGATACATTGTCTATTTTATCTTTATAGTATAAAAGCAAATTAATCATATCTTCAGTTTTTTTGCATTTTAAAGATTCCATTTTACAATTGCTTAATATTTTTCTACATTGACCTTTTACTATTTCATAACCTGCCATATAATGAGCCTTTGCTTCTATTTCATCAATTAAATTAATTACCTTTAATGCATTAAACAAAGCTTTAACTTTTTCTAATTTTGTCTTTTTACTTTTTGAAGATATTTTATTTATTCTATTTAATAATTCTTTTTTTCCTATATCTTTTGGCATATCCATAACTATAAAATCTATATCATGTCCAAGCTTTTTTAGTAAATTCATTTGCATTTCACAGTACTCTCCAAATCTACAAGGACCGCAACTTCCAGTAAGAATCACTGTATCTGCTCCTTTTTCTATAGCTTGCATGTAATTTCCTATCATTATTTTAAAAGGCAAGCATATATCTTCTGGGGAATAAAGTGAGCCAATTTCAAGAGCTAATTTACTATTTAAAGGTGGCATTATATAATCTATTCCAAGACCATCAAATAGTGCTTTTGCTGCTAAGCACACATTTCCCATGTGAGGAAAAGTTATTTTCAAATCTTAACAACTCCTTTCAAGCATATCCACAAATGCCTCTATTCTAGTAACAATACCAGCTTCTCCTGTTTGTTCATCTATTTTTAAAAGCATAAAAGGAAAATCGCCTATTTTATTTTTTATAAGATCCACCACTACAGAATCTATTCCACAAGCAAATGAAGATATATATATAATTCCATCAACTTTTTGACTATTCACTACATGACTTGCAAAACCATAATTTTCTCTTGCAAATGTCCAAAAGGGTCTTTTATAAAGTTCTTTTACTTCCTTATTTATAAATTTGTCATCTATGTATTCTAAAGTTAAAACACCAGCACCTAATTCATTTAGCTTTTTAACCAAATTCATATTTACAAAATTATCATATATATTATAAGGATGACCTACTAATGCAATATTCAATTTAAAGTTGTTATTTTTTATACCTGTAGAAAAAGATTTTTGCTTATTTAATGCTATGTTAAATGCCTTTTTTATTTTGAATTTGTCCTTTGTAATCATTGAACCAGCTTTTTTTGCCCATTTAAATAGTTTTTTTCTAGACGTAGCATAAATAGGTTCAGTTATAGTTTTAGGCATATTAGACATACTGTTTAAAACCATTTCTGGCAATCCACAAAATTTAGGACATATAAATTCTCTTTCTTTAACTTGCATTAATCTAGGTATTAAAATAATGTCACAATTATCTTTTATAGAAGCAATATGTCCATGAAACACTTTTACAGGAAGACAAGCTTCATCAACACAATGCTTAATTCCTTCATCTAATATTTCTTTATTAGTATCTGCTGAACACACTATTTCAGCACCTAATTCAGTAAAAAAGCTTGTAAAAAAAGGGTAATATTTATAATATAAAAGTCCCTTTGGAATTCCTATTTTCATATTAATATATTCTCCTCCAATCCAAAAACTATACCACATTTATGTAATATATCCATATTAGATAAAATAATTCAAAACCTATAAATTTTTTTAATAATGTAAGATAATTTCATAGAAAAAATAATCTGTTTGAAAATAATAATATTAGCAGGTATGAAGAGAGTTTGTAAATAAATCATTTCATTAAGACACTCTAAGAATAAAAAATAAAAAAACTCCTACCCAATTTATGCACCGTCCTTGGTGCGGAAATTGGCTCATCACGTCCTGTGATGAATTACGGAGTTTTTTTATTTTTTCTTCTAAGAGTCTCTAAAATTTATTCAAATTATTTACAAACTCTCTTCATACCTGCTAATATTATTATTTTCAAACAGATTATTTTTTCTATGAAATTATCTCAATTTAAAATACAATAATATATAAAAAAGTTTAAAACAAAATCAAAAATTTTTCGCAATGCCAATGGAGAAAAATTCTCCAAAACTCTCACTCCAAAAAAATTGCAATGCAATTTTTTTTTACACAAAGGGAACACTAAATATACTAATATAGAAAGGAGAATAACAATGAATATAAAAAGAGCTAACGAAATTTTCCAATCTTTAGGTGTAATTGATGTTGAGTATAAAGGAAATCCTGTTTGGATAGAAAATGTTATTGAAGAAAATAATGAAGTAGTAGTTAAAAATTTAGAAACCAAAAACAAATTTACAGTAAATGTTTTTGATTTAAAAGAAATTTAATTTTTGAAACAAAATCTTTAATGCAGCAAAAATAAAAATGCATACACTTTTAATAATGGCATTAGGGGTGGCAATGGGTTTTAGAAATAATTTGAATAAATTTTAGAGACTCTTAGAATAAAAAATAAAAAAACTCCGTAATTCATCACAGGACGTGATGAGCCAATTTCCGCACCAAGGACGGTGCATAAATTGGGTAGGAGTTTTTTTATTTTTTATTCTTAGAGTCTCTTAATGAAATGATTTATTTCTAAAACCCATTGCCACCCCTAATGCCATTATTTAAAGTGTATGCATTTTTATTTTTGCTGCATTAAAGATTTTATTATGGTAAATAAGCATTTTATTATGATAAAGAAACATAATATTAGCAAATCCAGTAGAAACAAAATTCCTACTGGATTCTTTATATAAATTTCTAAATTAATTATAAAAATTATCCTAATATTTTGTTTAAGTCTTCTTCTGGCGTGGATATTGGTGTTACATTAAATTTTTCTACTAGTACATTTAATACATTAGGCGATACAAAAGCTGGTAATGTTGGACCTAAGTGAATATTTTTTATACCTAAGGATAATAATGTTAATAGTATACACACTGCCTTTTGTTCGTACCATGATAAAATTAGTGTAAGCGGCAAGTCGTTTACTCCGCATTCAAAGGCGTCTGCTAAAGCTAATGCTATTTTTACTGCTGAGTAAGCATCGTTACATTGTCCTACATCTAGTAATCTTGGTAATTCTCCTATAGTTCCAAAGTCTAGTTTGTTAAATCTGTATTTTCCACAAGCTAGAGTTAAAATTACAGTATCCTTTGGTGTTTTTTGTGCAAATTCTGTGTAGTAGTTTCTTCCTGGTTTTGCACCGTCACAGCCTCCTATTAAGAAGAAGTGTTTTATTTGTCCTTGTTTTACAGCATCAATTATTTTATCTGCATAACTTAGTGTAGCATTGTGTCCAAACCCTACTAAGATTTTCTTTTCTAATTCATCTTCTTTCCATCCACCTAGTTCTAATGCTTTATTTATAACTGGTGTAAAGTCTTTTTTGCCATTTACTTCTTGTATATATGCTACATCTGGCCAACCTACTACTCCTGATGTAAATATTCTATCTTTGTAAGAGTCTTTTGGCTTTTGAATACAATTTGTAGTCATTAATACTGCACCAGGTATTTTATCAAATTCTTTTTGTTGGTCTTGCCATGCTCCACCGTAGTTTCCTGCTAAGTGCTTGTATTTTTTAAGTTCTGGATAAGCATGACATGGAAGCATTTCTCCATGAGTGTATATGTTTATTCCTTTTCCTTCTGTTTGCTCTAATAATTGTTTTAAGTCTTTTAAATCGTGTCCTGATACTACTATAAAAGGTCCTTTTTTCTTTGTAACTAATACTTCTGTTGGTGTAGGATTTCCATAGGATTCAGTATTAGCTTTATCTAATATTTCCATACATTTAAAGTTAGATTGTCCTAATTCCATATTTAAATTAAATAAATCATCTACAGTTAAGCTATTATTTGCCGCTGCTGCTAAAGCTTTATAGAAAAATTTATTTACTTCCTTTGAAGAATAGCCTAGTACATAAGCATGATGAGCATAAGCTCCCATTCCTTTTAGCCCGTATATAAGCATTTCTCTTAATGATCTTACATCTTCATTTAAAGCTGCATTATACATAATTCCTGCCCTTTTGGCATCTTTAAGCATAGATTCTTTATCTTCTGGCAATTCATACAAAGCTTCTTCTGGTGCATTACAATTACATTGTGCTATTTTCCCTTTTAATTCTTTCTTTATTTCTTCTGCTTCTTTTAATAATTCTACAAATCTATCTTCATCAAAATTCACATTAGTTAATGTAGAAAAAATTCCATCCATTACAAATTTATCAATTCTATCTTCTATTTCTATATCCTTTTCTATTAATTTTTCTCCATAAAATCCTATTCCCTTTAATTCATATACTAATAAATCTTGAAGTGCTGCCACTCTTGGGTCTTTTCCACAAACTCCAAATTTAGTACAACCCTTTCCTCCTGCTGTTTGTTCGCATTGAAAACAAAACATTGAATTACATGATGAACATCCATTACATGACATATTAATTTCCCCCTTTTTAGTATAGTTTTTATTAAAAAAATTTAAAATTTTTGATAGCATATTTTTTAGTCCTTTCTTTTTATTTTGCTGTATACTTTCAAATACTGTAGAAAATATACAGCAGTTTAAAAATTACATACTTTAAATTAATTTTCCTTCTGTACTTACTACTACTTCTTTATAAGGAACTATAGTTTCAGAATTAAGCATAGCTTTCTTTGCTGCATTTATAATGCCATTGCAACAAGGAACTTCCATTCTAACTACAGTTATACTCTTAATATTATTATTTTTTAATATTTCAGTAAGTTTTTCCACATAGTACTCATTATCATCAAGTTTTGGACAACCTATTACAGTAATATGTCCCTTTATAAAATCTCTGTGGAAATTTGCATAAGCATAAGCAGTACAATCTGCTGCTATTAATAAATCTGCATTTTCAAAATATGAAGCTTTAGTATTTACCAATTTTAATTGAACTGGCCATTGCATTAATTCAGAATTAACTTCTGAACATTGGCAAGAAACTGTGTTTTCAGCTGGTTTAATTGAAGATTTTCTTTCTATTTTTCTAGCTGCTGTGCCTGGACATCCACAAGGCATTGGTGCAACTTTTTTCTTATTCATTTCCTCTTTTCTTCTTTCCACTGCATCTTCATCATAAGGAACTGTTTCCTTTTCCACTATAGTTATTGCACCTGTTGGACACTCTGGAAGACAATCCCCTAATCCATCACAGTACTCATCACTTACAAGTTTTGCTTTTCCATTTATAATTTCAATAGCTCCTTCATGACAAGCCTTTGCACACAATCCACAACCATTGCATTTTGCTTCATCTATATTTACAATATTTCTTTTCATTTTGTTTTCCTCCTAATTCTATAATATTTATATTTCAGTTTACAATCTGTTATTTACAGTATTTGTTGATTTGTTATTTTAATTATATTAGAATATAATCAATAAATCCGTAACATTTGTTACCATAATAAATATTTTTTATAATAAAGGAGAATTTTAATGGAATGCATAATAAACTCACTGAATAAATGTATTTTATTTAGAGACTTTTCCAAAGAAAAAATAGAATATTTGCTTAAAAACATAGATTATAAAATAATTAATTATTCTAAAGATGAAAATATTGCTTTTGAAGGTGAAAAATGCACAAAGATGGGTATTGTTATTAAAGGACAAGTGCAAGTCCAAAAAATTTATGCCTCTGGAAACACTGTTACATTAACTGTTTTAGATTCAGGACATATATTTGGAGAAGTAATTATATTTTCAGATATGAATGTGTACCCTTCCACTATAACTTCTTATAATAATTCACAAGTTATGTTTATATCAAAACAGGATATTATTAAACTTTGCAATTTAAATTCCACTATTTTAAACAATTTTATGGGACTTTTATCTAACAAAATACTTATGCTAAATAAAAAAGTTACAACTATGTCTTATCAAACACTAAGACAAAAAATTGCTAGCTACATTTTAGATGAATACAGCATACAAAAAAGTTTAACTTTAACACTACCTTGTTCTAGAAAAGAACTAGCAGAACAACTAGGCATACAAAGACCTTCTCTCTCCAGAGAATTAACCAAAATGAAAGAAGACTCACTAATAGACTTCAACAAAAACACCATAAAAATACTAAACTTAGAAGATTTAAAATACTCGTTACACTAAAATTTAAAATTAGAATATTAGAGTAATAAAATTAATACAAAAAATGTACATGCCTTTAAATAATGTCATTAGGGGTGGCAATGGGTTTTAGAAATAAATCATTTCATTAAGACACTCTAAGAATAAAAAATAAAAAAACTCCTACCCAATTTATGCCCCGTCCTTGGGGCGGAAATTGGCTCATCACGTCCTGTGATGAATTACGGAGTTTTTTTATTTTTTATTCTAAGAGTGTCTAAAATTTATTCAAATTATTTCTAAAACCCATTGCCACCCCTAATGACATTATTTAAAGGCATGTACATTTTTTGTATTAATTTTATTACTCTAATATTCTAATTTTAAATTTTTGCTACAGAAGTTTAAATAAATCTATAACCTCATCTGCTCTCATTTCTTTAAATTTATCTATTTTGCCAATGTATTTTAATACTCTTTCACTTATTTCTATTTGTTTGCAATTTTCTTTAACATTATCTATAATTTCAATTACTTTTTTAGTGTCTATATTATAATTAAATATAGATAAAATCTTTATATACAAAAGTTCTAAATATATATTTTTCATATTTATCCATTCATCATAGGAATTTATGCTATTACAAATTATGTTTATAAATCCTCTAACTATTCTATTAATTTCTTTAATTGTGTTTTCATGAATAAAATCTATAGAATTAACTTCTTTAAAAGCATAAGCTATTTTAATCATAATTGAATTTTTAATATGTTCTTTTTCTTCAAAATTAAATTTACTATTTAATTTTACAAAACTTTCATTTTCATAAAATCTATTTTTAAGGAAACTTATAAATGTTTCAAAGTCTTCTGCATTGTTTCCCAGTTCAATTTCAAATAAAATTCTAAAAAATAAATTCCAATGAAAATCCACATTTATAGATTTAAGTATAGATTCACCAACTATACGTGAAAAATCATCTTCTAATATTATTGTTCTTTCAAAAGTTATTTCACTATTAAAATCTACATCATTTTTTCCTATTTCATTTAGTCTATTTAGTGTAGTTAACAAAGTGCTGTTATACTCATCTAAGTTTTCAGCATTATTTGAACGGAAAATATACTCCATAATTAAATCACAGGATTTTCTAAAATCCATAATAAATCCTATATTATTTTTTATTTTTCTAGAGAATATATCATAAATTATTTTTGACAATACTGCCTCCATTTGACTTTTCCTTACACTTTCATCTGTTGAGTTTATTTTGTTAAATTGCTCATAAATTATAAGAAGTTGATTGTCCATCATTGAAAGATTGCTTTTTATAGAATCCATCATTTCTTTAAAAAATTTATTTGTAAGCATATAATTATAATTTTTATATATTATTTTATGCTCTATTTCCCCCCAAAATATATTTACCAAAGACTTTATTTGAAGTTCAAAATTTATTTTTTTATCATTAAAATCGTAAACTCCATCTATTTTATATATTTTAAATCCGTTTTTTTGAACCTGAGGTTGCTGTGATGATAAATCCAATCTTATTTTTTCATTATTGGCATTATAGTACATTCCATCTTTATAAACTCTATTAAAAAACTTTTTCAAAAATTTATATATACCATTTTCATCTTCTATAAATCTACACTCTATTCTTACACCAATTAAATCTGAAAGATTATAAAGCACTTCTTCTGGAGAGCTATATTTTTTATAATAATTATTTCTAATAATCTTTTCTTTTAAACTGAAAGAAGATTTTACTCTAGAAGTTATATTTAAATATCCTTCAGTATCATCTATTAACATTGTATCCAAATACTTTTCTAAATCTCTAGAGGCTATTTCCAATTCTCCCCTAATATTCTCAAGATTATGCGTAGTTTCATCAATAAATTCAAATATTTGTAACCCCACTTTTATCCTCCTTAATGTTTTACTTGTCTTAATTCATACTTGTACTCTTAACAATACAATTTTTATAATTAATAGCATAATTACACTATTACAAATTATTAACACATTCACAATAAAAATTCCTTATGTTGCTAATAACTATTTTAACCTTTTTATAAAATAATATAAAGCACAATTGCTTACACTTTTTTAGTTTAGAGTTGAGATTTAAGAGTTAAGAGTTATGGAGGATTTCTTTCGTACCTCAAGAAATCTATAATTAATAAATTTAAGAAGGCTGTTGACAAATTATGTTTATCAACAGCCTGAGTAAAAATAAAATTCTTACCAAAATTTTGCTACTTAACTCCTAAAATCAAAAATTTTTCCTAATGGCAATGGAGAAAAATTCTCCACAACTCTTAACTCCTAACTCCTAACTCTTAACTCTCAAAACATAGCGTTTACCACTTCTTCTAAGGATATGTTTGAAAAATAATCTTGTATATTGAAAAGAGATAGTATCTCTATTATAGCATCTTTTTTATGTTGAACACCTACTAATGCATTTTCTATATTAGAAACATCAAACTTGCTAAAAAAATCACCTTTTATGTTTATTTCTTTAATTATACCTTTATCTACAAATAAAAACATTTCTAATAACCCCCCAGGGTACTTAACTTCTTTATTAAAGTTATATTTAGGAGATTTTCCAAAATTCCATTCCCATTTTAAGTATTTTTCTTCCATAAGCTTGTTTATATTATTAATATCTTCTTCTGTAATTTTATATTCTTTTGCACCTTCTAAAGAAGAAACATGGTCTAATAAAATATTTATAAATTCTTCAATATTCATTTGCTGTTTTAAATGAGATTGTATGTTAGTAACTCTAGCATTTACTGATTTTACAGCTTTGTCTTTAAATTTGCTTTCTTTAACTTTTAAAAATTTTGATACATCTTGGCTAGTAGAAGAAAAAAGTAATGTTCCATGGTGAAGTACTCTTCCTTTGTATTCATATTGAGCATTTCCTGATATTTTTTTGCCTTCAATAGTTATGTCGTTTCTCCCTGAAAACTCTGCCTTTACACCTAGTTTATTTAGCACGTCTATTATGGGTTTAGTGAATTTTTTATAATCATTAAAGCTGTCACTTTTGTTGCTTATAAAAGTGAAATTTATATTTCCTAAATTGTGAAAAACTGCTCCTCCACCTGAAAGTCTTCTTATAACAGGTATTTTATATTTTTCTATATAATCAATTTTTACTTCAGATAAAGTATTTTGGTTTTTTCCTACTACTACACAAGGATAATCCCTCCATAGCATGAAAAAATCTTCATTAAAATTTTTTACCAAATATTCTTCTAAAGCTAAATTAAAATGAGGACTATTGTTATTGTTTTTTATATATAGCATTTTCACCCTCCTGTTAAATATAATTTAATTTATATTATAATTTTTTATTAACACATATTTAAATCATTAAAAGAATTTTAAAATCTAAATTTAAATCCTAAAATTTTACTTATTATTCTTAATAATAGTATATTACAAAATATTTTATGTATGGTATTAATAGTATTAAATAATTTTTATAATTTGTCTAATACTATTAACAGGCTATATCAAGTATTTAGCTGCATTTCATTGACTTTATGGCTTATATCTTTCAATTATTTTATTATTAGTAATTATTTAAAATATATTGATTAAAAGACATATATTTTTATATATCTATAATATTTTACAAAAAAACTGCTTGACTTAATTAAATTGTGGCAGTATTATGGAATTACAAAGTATACGTAGGGGAGGTATGTAAAATGAAATTTTCTAATGAACATGTATGGGTAAAAGTTGAAGGAGATATAGCAGAGTTAGGATTAACTAAATTTAAAAAAGGTAAAATGGGTAAAATAACTTTTGTAGATATGCCTGAAGAAGAAGATCACATAGATAAAGATGATACTTTATTTAGTATAGAAGCCGCTAAAGCTGAAGGAGAATTTCCATCTCCTATATCTGGTGATGTTGTGGAAATTAATGAAGAAGTTTCTGATGATGCAGAAATTTTAAATGCTAATCCAGAAGAAACATTTATAGTAAAAATCAAATTAGATGATGCTAGCGAATTAGATGAACTTCTTTCTTTAGAAAAATATAATGAACAATGTCAAAAATAGTAAATAAAAAAAATTGTATACTGTTTTTTATAATATAAAAGTTAGGAGTAATGATTATGTACGATTTAATTGTACTAGGTGGTGGACCTGGTGGTTATAGAGCTGCTGAGCTAGCAGGTAAATTTGGTATTAAAACTGCTTTAATTGAAAAAGATTACCTAGGAGGAATGTGCCTTAATAGAGGTTGCATACCTACTAAAGCTTATTATAGTGATGTAATAGGAAAAATAGGTAATGTAAAAAATATGTGGGATAAAAAAGAAGCTGTAGTTCAAACATTAAGAGAAGGTATAGCACAGCTTATGGAAATGCACAGTGTAGATGTAATATTTGGTACTGGTACTATAAAAGATACTTCTGATGTTAAAAAAATTGAAGTAGAAACAAAAGAAGGTAAAAAAGTAATAGAAGGTAAAAATATTATTATAGCTGTAGGTTCAAAATCTATGGATATAAAATTTGAAAACAATAACTTGCAGGAAGTAATAAAAGGTGATATTGGAGTAACTAGAGAAGATTTGTGGAAAACTGATGAAGTAAAATCTGTAGTTGTAATGGGTGCTGGAGTTATTGCAGTTGAATTTGCAGTAATGCTAAAGGAAATGGGCAAAGAAGTTACTATGCTAAAACACTCTAAAGAAGTTCTAAGAAAAAGTGATAAGGATATAAAGAAGAGACTTATATCTACTTTAAAAAAGAGAAAAATAAAAATGATTGATTCCTTTGAAATAGCTAAAGTTGAAAAGAAGGAAAACTCTATTGTAGTATACGGCAGCTCTCCGAAGGGAGAAAAAGAAATAGAATGTGATAGATTAGTTTTAGCTTCTAGTATGGTGCCAATTTTAGAAGGTTATGGTCTTGAAAATTCTAATATTGAATACGACAAAAAAGGTATAAAAGTAGATAAATATATGAAAACTAACTTAGATGGAGTATATGCTATAGGCGATGTAACTGGTGGTATGATGCTTGCCCATGTAGCAGAATATGAAGCTATGGCAGCAGTTTATGCTATATCTGGAAAAGATTATACAATTGACTATAATAGCGTTCCTTATTGTGTATTTTCTGACCCTGAAATTGCTTCTGTAGGATTAACTGAGCAACAAGCTGAAGAAAAAGGATTAAAAATAAAAATAGGTAAATCCAATTTCATGTCTAATGGCATGGCTTTAGCTATGGGAAAAGCTGAAGGATTTGTTAAAGTTATAGCTGATGAAAATAATAAAATTTTAGGTGTTCATATAATGGGACCTGAAGCAGCTACTATGATTGGTGAAGCAGCTTTAGCAATTTACGCTGGTATGACTGCTGATCAAGTAGCAAAATGCGTTCACGCTCATCCTACTTTAAGTGAATGTTTAAAAGACGCTTTATTTAGTCTTGTAGGTTAAAATTATGCTTTGCATAATTAATAATATATATTGGAGGGATTTTTATGGCAATTACAGTATTTAAAGCAGTTGCAAGAGCAAAAGATGGTATTAAAATTGAATGTGATAATACAAGAGGACATAAAATTGTAATGGATGAACCACAAGATTTAGGTGGTACTGATACAGGCATGAATCCTGTAGAAGCTGTACTTTGTGCTTTAGGTGCATGTCAATCAATTGTGGCAAAGGCTTTTGCAGGAATGCAAGGTATTGATATTGAAGATTTTTGGGTAGAAGTAGAAGGTGACTTAGATCCAGATGGATTCCAAGGAGTTAATCCTAATGTAAGACCTGGAATTCAATCTATAAGAACTAAAATGCACATAAAATCCAATGCACCAGAAGATAAAATTAAAGAATACGTTGAATTTATTGAAAAAACTTGTCCTGTAGGAGATACAATTCAAAATGCAGCAAAAATAACAAATAACTACGTAATAGAAAAATAATAACTAGGGCTAATTTAGCCCTAGTTTATTTATATAAGTTCATTTAAAATGTCTATTAAAACTTTTTTAAAATCTCCATATTAATTTTATATAAAATAAATTTTAAATTTCTAAGCTTCCATTCCAGACTTTAAAGCTTTTTTATTTAAATCAAACGCTTTCTCTGGAACTATGCCTTTCATAACTTTATTCCAATCTACTTCTTCTAAATTTAACACATTTAATAATGCTCCTAATAAAACTACATTTTGAGCCTTTATATTTCCTAAATCCTCAGCCATTTTTGATGCATCTAATATTTTTATGTTATCTACTGCTTTTTTAAGTTTTTCATTAACTTTTTCAGGATATTTTTCTGCTCCAATTAAAACTGGCACAGGATATATTTCATAATCATTTACTACTAAATATCCACCTTTCTTTAAATAAGGAAGACATCTTGCTGCCTCACTTTTTTCAAAAGCAACTATAACATCTGCATTTCCTTTTTCAATTAAAGGAGAGTAAACCTTTTCTCCAAAAATTACTTGAGTAGTAACACTACCTCCTCTTTGAGCCATACCATGAACTTCTGACATTTTAACGTCATATCCATATTGTAAAAGTCCCTCTGTTAATATTTTTGAAGCTAATATAGTACCCTGTCCACCTACTCCTACAAATAATATGTTTTTATTCTTCTTCATTTTATTCACCCACCTTTTCTATAGCATTAAACTTACATACCTGTTTACATATGCCACAGCCATTACATGCATTTTTATCTATACTTACAACACCATCTTTATATTGAAGTGCTGGACAACCAGTCTTTAGACAGGCTTTACACTTTTTACATTTATCAGTGTTTATAACACATTTAATATCTTTTCTTGCCTTTACAGTGGATTTTAATAATGCACAAGGTTGTTTAGATATTATTACAAAAGGATCTTTTGCATCATGAGCCATTTTTACTGCTTCATTTGTTTCACTTAAATTATAAGGATTTATTACTTTAACATTTTCCTCTTTTATTCCTAAAGAAAGTACTAATTTCTTTATATCCACAGCTACTGTTTCTTCTCCTTGAAGAGTTCTGCCTGTACCTGGGTTATCTTGGTGACCAGTCATTCCAGTAGTTCTATTATCTAATATGCAAGTTACTAGTGGAATTTTATTATATATAGAGTTTACAAGACCAGTAATTCCTGAATGGAAGAAAGTTGAGTCTCCTATAAATGCAAATACTTTATTCTTTCTATTTACCATATTATTTACTTTTTCCACACCCAATCCAGCTGACACAGAAGCTCCCATACAAATTACTGTATCTGTTACACTAAGTGGTGGAGCCACTCCTAATGTGTAGCATCCTATATCTCCAGTAGCTATTACATCTTTATACTTGGATACTGCATAGTATATTCCCCTATGAGGACATCCTGGACATAAAACTGGCGGTCTAGATGGTGGTACTATATCTGATTTATAGCTTTCTTCTATTTCTTCACCTAATATAGCTTTTCTTATTATGTTTGGATTTAATTCTTCGCAAATAGGAAGTACTTCTTTTCCTAAGCACTTTATTCCCATAGCCTTAACAAAAGTTTCAATATAAGGCTCATTTTCTTCTACTACATATATTTTATCTACTTTAGATGCAAATTCTCTTATTTTTTTATCAGGTAAAGGATAGCTCATTCCTATTTTTAAGAAAGAAGCATTATCTCCTAAAACTTCCTTAGCATATTGATAGCAAATTCCCGCAGTAATTATACCTATTTTTGTATCTCCCATTTCAATTTTATTTATTGGAGTTTTATTTGAATACTCTCTTAATTTTTCAAGTCTTTCTTCAACTACATAATGCCTTTTCTTAGCATTAGCTGGTGCCATAACAAATTTTTGAGGATTCTTTTTATACTCTTTTACATTAATGTCTTTTTTATCTTCAAAACTTACTATACTCTTTGCATGAGAAACTCTTGTAGTACTTCTAAACAATACTGGAGTGTCAAATTCTTCACTTATTTCATAGGATAATTTTATAAAGTCTTTACATTCTTGAGAATCAGAAGGTTCAATTAGAGGAACCTTAGCATGAGGTGCATACAATCTATTATCTTGCTCATTTTGAGAAGAGTGAAATCCTGGATCATCAGCAGTTATAATTACTAATCCACCATTTATACCTGTATAAGCTAATGTAAAAAATGGATCTGCCGCTACATTTAATCCTACATGTTTCATAGCAGCCAAACTTCGTGCTCCTGCTATAGCAGCACCTGCAGCAAATTCCAAAGCAACCTTTTCGTTAGGTGCCCACTGAGCATACACATATTTATATTTCGCAAAATTTTCAAGTATCTCTGTACTAGGAGTTCCTGGATAAGCTGAAGCTACAGAGCATCCTGCCTCAAAAGCTCCTCTTGCAATAGCTTCATTTCCGGACATTATAACTTTCATATTACCCCACCTTTTCATATTTAAGTTAATTTGTTTTTATAATAATAGCTATGTATTCTTTTCTAAATTTATTACTTTAATATTTTACTGATTTAAATTTGTTTTTTATTATTTAAATATTTATGATTTTACGCTAACATATTAATTAGTAGAACATATACAGAAGGGAGCTTATTAAATGGCTAAACAATTTAGTGCTCATGAAAAAAAGCTTTTATCAATATTTAAACCTAATGAAATATTTTATTACAATGGTGAAAAATATATAATTGAGTTTGCTGGCAAACCAATGCCTCCTAAAGGAGAGTCAAAAACTGATGTATTTGTAGGAGTACGAAAACTTTCTACAAACAAACCTCTTTCTATAAAAATATCTTATAAAAAAAACAATGCTGAGTTTCTTGAAAATAAAATTAAAGCTGAAAGAGCTAAACAACTTTTAGGATGTGATTGGGAAAATATATTAAAAAACTCTATAAAAAATATTAAAAATGATTTGTTAAATTCAAAATTAATATATATAAAAGGAAAGTACCCTACTAAACCAGGCTCAATAACTTTGGGATGGAAATTTGAAATACTTACAGTAGCTAATAGAAAATTAAGCGGAAAATTAATTGTGCCCAAAGAAAAAACTGCTGAAATTATTAAAGATGTTTATAGTGGTATACATTTACCTGATGATAAAAAGCATTGCTTTGTAGGAAAAAATCAAATTGAAAACTCAGGTATAGCTAATACTATTTTATGGGGAGATATTAAAAATTCCTTTAGCGTTCAAGATATCATAGATAAGCTTATTCCAATAGAAAAATTTATTATAGATCACCCCAATATATACTTTGCTTGCACAGGATGTAATTACAGAATTCTTGAAGATAAATGTGATGGAAAAAGATCACTACTAATATATGTAAATTGGACTATAAATAAAGGTAAACTGTGTAGTGAAATAGTATTTGATAATCCTCTAAAATATGTAGCTACGGATATAATGGACAACCTTAAAAATTGTTTAAATAAGTTAAACATAAATTCTATAGACGACTTTAATTCTAACAAAATTTTAAATACTACTATAATAAATCAATAATAAATAAGTGTATAGCAAATAATACTATACACTTATTTATTATAAAATTATATTTTATTTAAATTATTATTCTATATGGTTCAAATATTGTTATTTTATTATTTGTATAATCATCAGTTAAATTTTGATTATTTTTTATTTCATTAAAATCTTTTATTACTTGAGAAGCTACTACTTTAGCCAACTTTACTGGAACTGCATTTCCCACCATTTTATACCCATCCATAACAGAGTTATATATAAACTTAAAATTATCTGAAAATGATTGTATCCTAGCACACTCTCTAATAGATAACCTTCTATAAGGATAATATGTATTTTTATCAAAAATCCATTTATCTTTTTCTATTTTTACCATAGGTGCAGATTTTGGATGAAGAGGTGCATGTCTTCCACTTGCTTGTATAGTAAATGACTGTTGATCCCAACTTTTCTTTCTATTTCTAGACATATAAATACTAGAAAATCCCCCTATAGCATATTCATGTGCATTTATTTCAAGTATATTACCATTAGTTTTATTTTTATCTTTAGCAGGTACTGGTTCTGGTAAATCACCTATACATTCCCTTAAAGTTACTTTTTTCTTAACTTTAAATTTTTCCAGTTCATTAAATTGAAATTTTTTATTTAAATCCTTTCTATATCCTACTAAAAAAACTCTTTTTCTTTCTTGACATACTCCAAACTCACTTGAATTTAGTATATCAAACTCTACATTATAGCCAATTTCTCCACAATTTTCAAACATTTTTTTTATATGACGAAAAACTTTTATATGTCTACTAGATACAATTCCAGGTACATTTTCAACCACAAAAAATTTAGGTTCTATTTCTTTAAGAAGTCTTAAATATTCATAAAATAAAGCTCCTCTTTCATCATCTATTCCTCTCATTGCTCCAGCCAGAGACCAACTTTGACAAGGTGGTCCTCCTATAACTCCATCTATTTTGATTTTTGGAATATCCTCTAACTTAACATCTACTATAGATTTAGTTTCTAATAAAGTATTAGGATGATTGTACTTATATGTATCCCATATGGTTTTATCTTTTTCATTAGCCCATACAATATTAAATCCTACTTCTTCAAATCCTTTATCTAAACCACCGGCACCAGCAAAAAATGAAACTACATTCATTGGTTAATTCAATCCTTTCTAATAAAACCTTTCAAAACTAATTATTTATTTTATACTTATATTAAAAGTTTATCCTATTTTCCATTTTAAATTACTATTTTACTTTACAAAAGATTCAATATCAATATTAAATTTTTCAAATAAAGCATAAACTATAGCCGTAAGAGGTACTGAAAAAATCAATCCTATACTTCCTGCCAAAGCTCTTAAAATTTCCGAAGCTATAATATCTTGATTTATTGTTCTGCAAAAATCCATACCATTGGAACTTATCATAATCATTAAATACATTGCTCCTCCCACATAAGCAAGTATTAAAGTATTTGACATAGAGCCTATTATATCTTGCCCAATAGTCATTCCTGATTTTATTAATTCCCTAGTTCCTATTTCAGGATTTGCCTCTTTTATTTCCTTCATAGAAGAAGCAATAGATATGCTAACATCCATTACAGCTCCCAAAGCCCCCATTATTATACCTGCAAAAAGTAATCCTCCAAAGTTAAAGTTAGGATTTCGTGATACATAAGTTAAAAACTTAATTTCCTCATCAGTAAGACCTTTAACTTTAATTACAGAATTAGAGAAAATAGCTATTGCTCCAGAAATAAATAAACCTCCCAAAGTACCTATTATTGCAGCAAAAGTTTTTTTGTTTTTGCCACTTATTAAAATTAAATTTACAATAGTTACCAAAATACATATTGCTATGGAAAGTTTTATTGGGTCTACACCTATTAATATTAAAGGTATCATTACTTTAATTACTATAACACCAGTAAATATCAATGCCACAATAGATTTTAAACCTTTTAAACCTCCTATTAATAATAGTATTATAACAAAAAGTGATACCAACTTATAAATATGCTTATATCTTACAATTTCAAATATATATGCAGATTCTATATTTCCCTTAGAATCCTCTTTTAGATTTAAAAGCACCTCATCTCCTGGCTCTGCGAAATTTCCTGTATTAACATCTTCACTTTTTATATGACCTGAAGAAAAATTTTGAACAGATATTTTTTTATCTTTATGTGAACCAGATGTAATTTTTACATCTACATAATTATATTTATAACTTTTATTATTGTTTTCCTTTCCATGAGAATAGCTTAAAACTACACCTTGCACAGCATTAGGATAGCTTTTTTTAAGAGTATTATAAAAAAATAATGACATTAATGCAACCAATACAATTACACCTATTACAAAATTTTTATTTTTATAATTATTAACCATTTTACTCTATTAGTCCTTTCTTTATTAGATATATTTAATAAATTAACTTTTGCACTACAACATCTATTATAACAAATATTTTTATAAAATTCGGTAGTATATTGGATAAGTGAAATTATAAGTTGTTGAACAAAAAAACATAAAGATAATTTGCAGATAGAAAATAATATGTATGAAAATAATAAAACAGCAGACATAAAGAGATTTGGAAAATAAGTCATTTCATTAAGACACTCTAAGAATAAAAAATAAAAAAACTCCTACCCAATTTATGCACCGTCCTTGGTGCGGAAATTGGCTCATCACGTCCTGTGATGAATTACGGAGTTTTTTTATTTTTTATTCTAAGAGTGTCTAAAATTCATTCGAATTATTTTCCAAATCTCTTTATGTCTGCTGTTTTATTATTTTCATACATATTATTTTCTATCTGCAAATTATCTCCATAATTTTTCACTCTTAAATCTTAACTTTTCACTAAAAAAAATTGCATAGCAATTTTTTTAATCTAAATCTCTTTTTTCATGAATAATAATTTAATCAAAATAATATAAATATAAAAAAGCAATTTGAGAAAGGAGAATTTAAGTGCTTAAAGATAAAAAATTAATTAACTTATGCATTGTACTTTTTATAAACATAATTATTCAATTGCATTGTAGTGTTTATGTACAAGCGTTTGAAGATAATGAAAGTGATAAATTTTCACCGGTGAAGGCTGAAGTTATAGAAATTACTTCTTCAGAAGAGCCTCAAGAGGTTAATTTATCTATTTTGGAAGGGAAATTTTCAGGAAAGAATATAATATTAAAAAATGAAATTATTTTATCTTGTGAAGAACCATTAGTGCTAAAAAAAGGGGATAAAGTTTTGGTTTGTTTAAAAGAAAATGAAAGTGGTGAGTTAGCTGGAGGTTATATAGTTGAGTTTGTTAGAGAGAAATACTTACTTTATTTATCCATTGCTTTTGTTTTCTTTTTAATTATAATTGGTGGATTTAAAGGCATAAAATCTATAATTACTTTGCTAATTACAGGTGCTGCTATTATAAAAATTTTGCTACCTGGTATTCTTAAAGGTCAAAATCCTACTACATTGTCTATTGGTATTGCTATAGGAATTACCATTATTACTCTTGTAATACTTAATGGTTTTAGTAAAAAATCATTTGTAGCAATTATTGGAACTGCAGGAGGGGTTATTGTTGCAGGATTTATAAGTTCTTTGGTTATAAGAATAGCTAATATTTCAGGATTAAGCGAAGAGAGCAATTTTATGCTTGGTAAGATATCTCAAAGTACACATTTGGATTTTAAAGGATTATTGTTTTCAGCAATTATATTAGGTGCATTAGGAGCTGTAATGGATGTTAGTATGTCTATAGCTTCTGCTCTTCATGAAATTAAAGAAAATAATCCACAGGTTACTTCTAAAGAAATTATACAATGTGGAATGAATATAGGAAAAGATATTATGGGAACTATGGCAAATACACTTATATTAGCTTATGCTGGTAGTTCTTTAAATTTATTGCTTTTATACATGACTTATGATGTATCTTTTGTGCAATTTATAAATAAACAAGAAATTTCTACTGAAATTTTGAGAGCCCTTGCTGGAAGTATAGGATTGATTTTTACTATTCCTATAACAATAATGGCAGCAGTTTTATTAAAAAAAGACAAACATAAGCGTTGTAATAATTAAAATTATAAGTTGTTGAATAAAAAAGCATGGAAATAATTTAAATATAGAAAACAATTAAAAATAATATATATGAAAATAATAAAATAACAGGCATAAAGAGAGTTGGGAAATAAGTCATTTCATTAAGACACTCTAAGAATAAAAAATAAAAAAACTCCTACCCAATTTATGCACCGTCCTTGGTGCGGAAATTGGCTCATCACGTCCTGTGATGAATTACGGAGTTTTTTATTTTTTATTCTAAGAGTGTCTAAAATTCATTCAAATTATTTCCCAACTCTCTTTATGCCTGCTGTCTTATTATTTTCATATATATTATTTTTAATTATTTTATATCTGCAAATTATTTCCACAACTCTTCACTCTTAAATATTAACTCTTCACTAAAAAAACTTATATTTGTCCAGTAATAAATTGAACTATGAGACTTACCACTGCTACATTAAACCAAACTATAACGCCTAACAATATAGGCTTTACTCCAGTTTTAATCATATCCTTGAAATTAGCACTAAGACCTACTGCAGTTAATGCCATTACAATCATAAACTTTCCTAAAATATTTGCATAATGTATAAAATTATCACTAAACAATCCAAAAGTATTTAATAAAGAAGCTACTACAAACCACAATATAAACCAAGGAAATATTTTAAAAAAAGAATAATTTAAACTAGAACCAGAAGAAGCTTGTTTCTTTTTCTTTCTTAATTCTACAAATGCAAAAATTAAAGATATAGGAATAATCATAGTAGCTCTTGTTAACTTAACAATAGTAGCAAACTCCCCAGCAGCATTGCTAAAAGCATAGCCTGCAGCAACTACAGAAGAAGTATCATTAATAGCAGTTCCTGCCCAAAGTCCAAAAGCTTTATCAGAAAATCCCAATAAATGTCCTAAAGGTGGAAATATGAAAACAGCTATAATATTAAATAAAAATATGGTAGATATAGAATAAGCTATTTCCATTTCATCTGCTTCAATTATAGGAGACACAGCAGCTATAGCAGACCCCCCACAAATAGCTGTTCCTGTACCAATTAAACTTTTTAATTTTGATGGTATATTTAATAATTTACCAATACCATAAGCAGTTATAAATGCCGTTACTATAGTAAACATAGTTACAGATAATGATTCTAAACCTGTCTTTTTTACTTGATTAAAGTTTAAACCTATTCCCAATACTATAATTGCCCATTGAAGTATTTTTTTAGATGTAAATTTTACACCATCTACACTCCACTTAGGCTTTTCAAAAAAGTTATTAATAATTATTCCAATTAAAATTCCAAAAACAGCACCGCCAACTATAGGCATTAAATTACCCAAATAAGTAGCAACAAGTGCTATTAAAAAACAAAATATAATACCTGATACTTTACTCATATTTTATCCTCCTTTTTAATATTTATGTACATGTATTATTCTATATCTTTTTAGTATAAAAATAAAATATTATTATTTTATAATATTAATAAGCAATTACTTATATAAGAATTAGGTTTTTGAAAAAACATGGAGATAATTTGCAAATTATCTCCATGTTTTTTCAAAACTCTAAAAAGTAAAATTATTTATTAAATTATGTAAAATAAGTGTATAATTATAGAAAGATTTACACAAAATATTTTTGGAGGTGTGCTTTATGAAAAAATACATAGGCTTTATTGTAGCTTTTTTTATGATATTTTCAATAGGATGTAATAATAGAAAGTCTTCTAAAATTGAGCCTCAAAAGGATTTAGGTGGAAAAAAGGTAATGGAACCATCTAAAACTAAAGATTATACTATAAAAGATTTTTATCCTTTTGTTTCAAATAGAAAACTTAAATACAAGGGTACTGGAAATGAATATACTTCAAAGGATGTATATGTGGACTTTATAAATGAAAATAAAATTCAAATTAGAATTATAAATCCAGGTACTACTTTAGGTCAAGTGTTAGAATATAAAGATGGAGAACTTCGATTATTAAATTCCAGAGAAGAATTTTATTATAAAGACAATTTAATCAGTGAAAAAAGTGAAAATGGAGAAGTATTGTTAAAAGAGCCTCTTATAGAAGGTAAGGTATGGGAAGCTCCAAAAGGTAAAAAGAGGACAATTACTGGTGTAGGTGTAAATGTAACTACTCCTGCAGGAGATTATAGTGCTATTGAAGTTACTACAGATGCCAATAATGGTGAAGATAGTAATGTAAAAGATTATTATGTAAAAGGTATTGGATTAGTTAAAACTGTTTTTAAATCAAAAGATTCTGAAGTAGTAACTGCCTTAGAAAAAGTAGAAGATAATGTACAGTTGCCTCAAACAATTAAGTTTTATTATCCTAATATAGTTAAAGATAAAATAATGTTTAAAAAAGATACAATTAAATTAAACACTAATGACGAAATAAAGAATGTATTTGAAAAATACTTTAGGGAAACTCCTTCAAAGGAATTACAGCCACTTATAAGTAAGGATATAACCATAAATAAAGTTTATTTAAATACTAAGGAAAATAAAGCTTATATAGATTTTTCAAAGGATTTTTCTAAATATGCAAGTACTGGTACTTCTAAGGAATTGGGAATATTAAAAGGTATAACTAATACTTTAGGAGATTATTATAATGTAGATAAAGTTCACATTTCTATAGAAGGTAAACCTTATAGTTCCGGACACATAGCTATGAAAGAAGGCGAATATTTTACTGTAGATTATAAAAATACAGAAGAAATTAAATAATGTAAAATGTAGCATAAATTCAAAGAAAAAATAATTAAAAATAATCTGTATAAAAATAATAATACAGTAGGAATAAAGAGAGTTTGTAAATAAGTCATTTCATTAAGACACTCTAAGAATAAAAAATAAAAAACTCCTACCCAATTTATGCCCCGTCCTTGGGGCGGAAATTGGCTCATCACGTCCTGTGATGAATTACGGAGTTTTTTATTTTTTATTCTAAGAGTGTTTAAAATTCATTCAAATTATTTACAAACTCTCTTTATTCCTACTGTATTATTATTTTTATACAGATTATTTTTAATTATTTTTTCTTTGAATTTATGCTACATTTTACTGCAATAATTAACTTTACAAGAGATATTATTATTTCCTTTTCTAATTCAGGAATAACAGAAGAATTTTGAATCAAAATAAAATACCCATCTAAAACTTGTATTTTATCATTAGGTTCGTAAAGCTCTTCTCCAGCTCCTGTTATATAACACAATCTTCTTCCAAAACTTTTTGCAAAAGAAACTTGTATATCCTTATAATAACTTAAAATGCTTTCACCTAAAATATCGAGAGAATCCTTTAAATCTACTCCACTTAGAGTTTTTTTCAAAGTACCTTCTAAAAACTCAGAAAAATTCTCATTAAACATATATATCTCTTTGTCCTGATTCTATAAGTTTTAGCTTGTCTTCTATAAATTCTCTCTTTTCTGGTTCAAATTGATTAAGAGCTTTTTTAATAGCTTCTTCCCCTACTTTCTTAGTTTCTTCTGAAGCATAATCTAATAAATATTCTTTAAAAGTAAATATAGCATTTGGCATACAATAGTTATGAACAAGGCTTTTCTTGGCTATTCCCATAAAATGTTCACCTGTTCTTGCTGATCTATAACCTGCTGTACAAAAAGATGGAATGCATCCTTGAGCACAGACTGCTCTTATAGCTTCATCTAATGATCTCATATCTCCTAATTGGAATTGTTCCTTCTCTGGCACATATCCTTTTTCAAATTGCTTATATCCACCAACACCAATTCTTGAACCTGCATCAATTTGAGAAACTCCTAATGGAAGTACTTCTTCTCTAACCTTTGGATTTTCCCTTGCAGTTAATATCATTCCTGTATATGGTACAGAAAGTCTTATTATAGCTACAATCTTTTTAAAATCTTCATCAGAAACTTTATATTTATGACTTAAAGTAAATGGACTATCTATAGCCGGCTCTATTCTTGGGAAAGATATAGTGTGAGGACCTACTCCTGCAAATGTTTCCTCTAAATGAATAGTGTGATATAAAAGTCCCATAACTTCAAATCTCCAATCATAAAGTCCAAATAAAGCTCCTATTCCAACGTCATCTATACCTGCTTCCAAAGCTCTATCTAAACCATATAATCTCCATTTATAATTGCTTTTTCTGTCTCCTTTTGGATGTAATTTTTTATAAGTTTCATGGTGATATGTTTCTTGGAATATTTGAAATGTTCCTATACCCACTTCATTTAACTTTTTATAGCCTTCCACATTAAGTGGTGCTGCATTTATATTAACTCTTCTTATTTCTCCATTATCAGTTTTTGTATCATATACTGTTTTTATTGTTTCTGCCATAAAATTTGCATCATAATCTGGATGTTCTCCATATACAAGTATAGCTCTTTTATGACCTTCTTTTTCTACTATTCTAACTTCTTCTCTTAGCTCGTCCATAGTTAACGTTTTTCTAACTATAGAATTATTGTTATTTCTAAATCCACAATAAACACAATTATTTTCACACTTATTTCCTATATAAATAGGTGCAAAAAATACTATTCTGTTTCCATAAACTTCTTCTTTTATTTTTCTTGCAAGAGCAAACATTTCTTCTAGTAATTCTTTATCTTCTACTTGAATTAATTTTGCTGTTTCTTCTGGTTCTAATCTTATTTTTTTTGCAGATTTTTTTAGTATTTCTCTTATTTCTGATGGATTAGGATTTTTAGCTGCATTAATTTGTTCCCAAATTTTCTCATCATTAATAAAATCCTTTCCATCGTCTATACAATTTTTTTCATCTTCAAACATAAAAATACCCTCCTAAATTTAAAATAAATATTCTAAGGAAGGCAAAAAATACCTATTAAGTTATAAAGCCCTCCTCAACCTTAGGAACTCCCTTGGTCTTAGAATATATAAATTACCTCTAAGTCAGAAATTCTTCCTTATTGGTATAGTTTTTTATTACAAGTTAAATTTACTACACTTTAATATTTATGTCAACAGTAAAAAAAAATACAATTCCAGTAAAAATAAAATTTTTACTGAAATTGCACTACTAAACCTCTATATTAAATATAAATTTCTCAACTCTCAACAAAATCAAAAATTTTTCGCAATGCAATGGAGAAAAATTCTCCACAACTCTCAACTCTAAACTCTAAACTCTTAACTAAAAAAGCTCTTAACTAAAAAAGCTCTTTACTAAAAAAATCACGCTACTTTCCTAGGGAACTTCTTACAATAAATCACAGAGCCTACTAAAGCAAGTGCTGCAGGAACAATCCATCCAAAACCTACATCTACTAAAGGTATGAACTTCAATATAGCCTTAGCAAAACCTATATTAAATCCAAGAGAATTAACTAAAACATCCATTACACTAATAATTAAGGTTAAATAAATTGTAAAAGATGTAGCTCTATCATCGCTAACAAAATCCCCTAATAAAACTATAATTATCAATGTCATAACTACAGGATATAAAATTTGAAGTATAGGGAATGCAAAACTAACTATACAATCCACTCCCATAGTAGCAATGAATGTACTTATTACAACTATAATTATTGCAGTAGCATTATAAGAAATTCTATTTTTTGTAAGCTTATTAAAAAATTCTGCTGCTGAAGAAGTAAGTCCTATGGAAGTAGTTAAACAAGCTAATGCTACTATTATAGATAAAGCAATACTTCCTCCATTTCCTAAAACTCTTCTTGATATTTCTGTTACTATTTTAGTTTTAGGAACATCTGCTGGTAGAATAGTTATCATCTGACTTCCCAAATAAGTAAGTCCTCCGTACACAATAGATAATGAAACTACACATACTATTCCTGATTTTATTAATATCCTTAATACATCTCTATCACTATTGTATCCTTTATCTCTAGCACTTATTAAAATTATAGCAGTAGTTATTACAGAACCAATAGCATCCATAGTTTGGTAACCTTCTAGTGCAGCTCTTGGAAACATATTTTTAACTCCAGTATCTACTATAGGTCCTACAGGAAATAAAGTACCTTTTACAATTAATATTAAAAGTACTACTAAAAGTACAGGTGTTAATTTAGAACCTATGTTATCTACAATAGAAGAACGCTTTAGCACAAATAATAAAGTTATTGCAAAATATAAAATAACTGCAATAAGCACATTAGCAGAAGGTATAAATGGAAGCACAGATATTTCAAAAGTAGTAGCAGCAGTTCTTGGTATTGCCACCAAAGGTCCAATAGTTATAACTAAAGCACTAGCAGCTATTATAGTAAAATATTTATCTACTCTAGCTGTCATTTCATAGAAACTAGAATTAGACTTAGCACAAGCAAGAATACCTAATAAAGATAGACCAGCATCTGTTAAAACAAATCCAATTATTGCAAAGGGATATTTAGTTCCTGCCATCATTCCTAAGAAAGGTGGAAATATTAAATTACCTGCACCAAAAAAGATAGCAAACATACAAAATCCAAGTACCAATGAATCTTTTACTTCTTTACTCATACACAAACCCCCTTTATATAATCTATTATTTATCATTAACAATATTGAGTAAAACTGGTAATTTTACAAAAACTGTATTTAACTACATTCAATTTTACCAATTTTTTATATTTCAAATTAATAACTTAAATTATTGTCAATTTTACAGTATATAAATTTCCACAATGAAAATATTTCGCTAATTTCCTTAACTAAATTAAATTGTTAAATAGAAAAATCATTGATATAATTTAATAGAAAAATAAGCTATATAAAATATTAAAGAAAAAGCTAGTATAATTTCAGAGAAAAATAATTAAAAATAATCTATATAAAAATAATAAGACTAGACCCATAAAGAGAGTTTGGAAATAAGTCATTTCATTAAGACACTCTAAGAATAAAAAATAAAAAAACTCCTACCCAATTTATGCACCGTCCTTGGTGCGGAAATTGGCTCATCACGTCCTGTGATGAATTACGGAGTTTTTTTATTTTTTCTTCTAAGAGTGTCTAAAATTCATTCAAATTATTTCCAAACTCTCTTTATGGGTCTAGTCTTATTATTTTTATATAGATTATTTTTAATTATTTTTCTCTGAAATTATACTAGCTTTTTCTTTAATATTTTATTCAGTTTATTTTTCTATTAAATTAACTAACATACCTTCTTTTATGTTTTCAGCTACTTCTCTTCCTGATAAATTTTGAAGTATTTTTAAAGCAAAGTAAATAGCTGTAGCAGGTCCTCTACTTGTTATTATATTGCCATCTTGAACTACAATTTCTTCAGAATAATTTACATTTCCTAATTCTTTTTCTATTCCAGGATAAGCTGTAATAGTCCTTTCAGCTACAACTCCTGCTGCTACTAAAACAATAGGTGCAGCACACATAGCTGCCACTATTTTTCCTTTATTATTAAAATCTCTTACTTTATCTAATACTTTATTATTATCTCTTAAATTAGTAGAACCTGGAATTCCTCCTGGCATAATTATAGCTTCATATTCATCAAAGTTGGCATTATCAAAAGTTATATCAGTTTTAATAGGTATATTATGAGCACCAACTACTTCTTTATTGGAACTTACTGAACACATATCACATAAAACCCCTGCTCTTCTTAATACATCCACTACAGTAAGACCTTCTATTTCTTCAAAGCCTTCTGCAAATAGTACCACTGCTTTTTTCATGTTAACCCCTCCAATACTATATCTACTTCCTAATTATACCACAAAATTTAATTTTAATGTAATATTGAAGAAGGCTTATACTTTTTTAGTTTAGAGTTTAGAGTTTAGGGTTAAGAGTTTAGGAGAATTTTTCTCCATTGGCATTACGAAAAATTTTTGATTATGTAATACTACCTTATATACGCAGGTAGGTTGGAGCATTAAAAATAAAATCCCAGTAAAAGTAAAACTTTTACTGGGATTTTGCCAATAAATAAAAAATTTTTCGTAATGTCAATGGAGAAAAATTCTCCTAAACTCTTAACTCTTAACTCTAAACTCTTAACTTACCAAAACTTCTGCTAATAATTCATCCATTATTATAAGTAAAATATTTTTGCCCTTACCTGCTCTGTTTTGGGGAATAATTTCCTTTAAATTTATAGTTTCTTTTTTGCCTTTGTTGGTTTTTATAATCATATTTTCGCTAGAATCTTTGTCAATTATATGGGCAGATACCACTATATCTTCTTTATTTAAGTTAATACCATTAACTCCTGATGCTATTTTACCCATAGGATTTACAGTGGAGGAGTCAAATCTTATACACATTGCTTTTTCTGTTACTAAAATAATATCTTTAGATTCTGGATTTTCTACATATTCTATGTTTATTATTTCATCCTTTTCTTTTTTAAATTTATAAACTATGCTTGAAAATTTAATGTCTTTTAGTTCACTTATAAGCATTCTTTTTACTATGCCTTGTTTTGTAAAGAAATATAGACTTCCTTCTTTGTTAAAGTCATCTACGGATAAAACTTTTATTATAGGATTTGATTTGTTTATATCTTCTATTAAGTGCTTAATATCTATGCCTTTTTTTCCTATGTTTTGAATCATGTAGGCTGGCATACTGTAGGCACTGCCATTCTTTGTGAATATTACAATTTGTTTTAAGGAATTAGTAAATACTTTTAATCCTTCTGATTTTTTATTATTCTTTGCAATTTTAATTTTGCCAAAAGGCGTTAGTTCTAAAGTAAATTCTTTGTAATTATACTCTTTAACGAATTCCGCTTTAACTACTGCATCACTAATAGGTAAACTAAATAAATCTCTTCCTACTATATTTCTATCTTCTTCTTCAATTTCTGGTTCTTCAATTTGGAACTTTAATCCTTTTAAAGTTTCAAATTCTATAAATTCTCTATCTCTATTTCTATCTACCAATTCAATTTTAGCTAAGTTTTCACCTTTTCTTAGCTTTAATGCCATAATTTTAGAGTAATTAGTATTAAATCTATGTAATGCTGTCTTTTTAATACATCCTGTAGAAGTAAAGAACATAAAATCCTTTTGAGCTGTTATGTTATCTATAGAATAAACAGCTATTATATTTTCTTTACTTAAATCCAATCCTCTTATTAAATCTTCTAATCTTTCACCTTTTTCTTTCCATCTAAGTTCTGGAAGCATTACTGTTTTTATTTGATACATATTTCCCTTGTCTGTAAAGAACATAAGTGTGTCTTTAGTGTTAGAAGAAATTAAATATTTGTTAAAGTCTCCTTCTCTATACTCTATATCTTCCACATTTGCACTACATCTATTATAAGATTTAAGAGCTATTCTCTTTATAAATCCTTCATTAGACATAGTTATAACTTCATCTTCTTCAATTATTAATTCCTCTAAATCTATTTTAGCTGCTTCGTCATTTTCTACTATAGTTGTTCTTCTTTCATCTCCGTAAGTTTCTTTTACTTCTTTTAGTTCTTTTTTAATAACTTTTAATAATTCTTTTTCGCTTTCTAATATTTTACTTAATTTATTAATTTGCTTTTCTAATTCTTTATGTTCTTTTTCAAAAGCAACAATTTCTAATCCAGTAAGTCTATATAGCATAAGTTCTAGTATGGCATCAGATTGTATGTCTGTAAATCCAAACTTAGATACTAAATTATTATGAGCATCTTTTTTAGATTTAGAAGCTCGTATAGTTTTTATAATTTCATCCATTATTCCAATAGCTTTTATAAATCCTTCTACTATGTGAAATCTTTTTTCCGCTATTTCAAGTTCCCTTTTAGTTCTTCTAGTAACTACATCCTTTTGATGTTCTACATAATACTTAATTATGGTTTTAAGTCCCATAGTTTCTGGCTTTCCATTAGCTAAAGCTACCATGTTAAAAGATAAATTATATTGAAGGTCAGTTTTTTTGTATAGATATTTAAGCACTTTTTCTGATGTTTCTTCATCTATAGACCTTTTAAATTCAATAACTGCTCTTATTCCATTTCTATCGGACTCATCCCTTATATCATAAATTGCTTCTAAAGTTTTAGCGTGTTTTTTGTCTGCTGTCATTTCAGATATAGTTTGAAGTATTTTAGATTTATTTTTTCTATAAGGAAATTCTTTTATAACAATAGCTAATTTTCCATTTTCCAACTTTTCAATATCTGCTTTTGCCCTTAAAGTAACCTTTCCTTGACCAGTCTCATAAGCAGATAACAATGAATTTTTGCCTATTAAAGTTCCTCCTGTAGGAAGGTCTGGTCCTTTTATATAATTCATAATCTCTTTAGTTTCAATTTGATTATTATCTATGTAAGCTAAACATCCATTTATAACTTCTTTTAAATTATGAGGTGGTATGTTAGTAGCAAGACCTACTGCTATTCCAAAAGCTCCATTTACTAAAATATTAGGGTATCTTGCTGGTAAAACTTCTGGCTCTTTTTCTGAACCTGAGTAGTTATCTACCATATCCACTACACCCTTGTCTATATCTTTTATCATCTCTAAAGCTATTTTAGTAAGCCTAGCTTCTGTATAACGCATAGCTGCTGCACTATCTCCATCTATACTTCCCCAGTTACCATGTCCATCTATAAGTGGTGCTCTTGTAGTAAAGTTTTGTGCTAATATTACCATAGCTTCATACACAGAACTATCTCCATGAGGATGGTATTTACCTAATATATCTCCTACTATTCTGGCAGATTTATAATAAGGTTTATCTGGAAAAGCTTTAAGCATATAAGCTCCATAAATTATTCTTCTATGCACTGGTTTTAGACCATCTCTTACATCTGGAAGTGCTCTGTCTTTAGCAACTTCTACAGCATAAGGCAAATAATTCTCTGGCATAGCTTCTTCTAAGGGTACTTTTATTATGTTTTTATCCTTTGGTATATCTATATTTTTAGCCATAATTTCACTCCTTTAAGCTGTAAACAAGTTAAAATTCTGCGTACTTATACATATAATTCTTTCTAGGTTCAACTACATCACCCATTAAAAGTGAAACCATTTTTTCAGCTTTAGCAGCATCTTTTATACTTATTTGCTGCAGTGTTCTTGTTTCTGGATTTAAAGTAGTTTCCCAAAGTTGATCTGGATTCATTTCTCCAAGACCTTTATATCTTTGTATTAAAGCGCCTTTTCCCACTTGTTTTTTAGCTTTATCCAATTGTTCATCACTATAAGCATATTTTATTACTTCTTTTCCCTTAACTGTTTTATACACTTTGTAAAGAGGCGGCAATGCAATATACAAATGTCCATTGGTTATTAAACACTTCATATATCTATAAATATAAGTCATCCAAAGTGTTCTAATATGGTAGCCATCCACATCTGCATCACTCATAATTATAATTTTATCGTATTTTAACTCTTCTTCATTGTAATTATCCAAAATACCAGTACCTATAGCAGTATTAAATATTTTTAATTCTTCACTGCCAATTACATTTTCTAACTTTTGCTTTTCTGTATTCATAATCTTTCCCTTGGAAGGCATTATAGTTTGAAATCTTCTATCACGAGCTTGCTTTGCAGAACCTCCTGCAGAATCTCCCTCCACTATAATAAATTCTGACAATTCAGGTTTTTTTAATGTGCATACTGCTACTTTACCTGCTAAAGGAGAAGTTCCTCTACCTACTTTTCTTTTTTCTGCTTCATTTATTTTTTTAATTTTTTCCCTTCTTGTAGCTGCATCCACTGCATTATTTATAATTAAAGAAGCTGCATCTTTATTATCCTCTATCCACTCACAAAGCTTTGTATAAGCTAAATCATTCATCATAGTATAAGCTTCATTATTTCCAAGTTTTGTCTTAGTTTGTCCCTCAAATATGGGATTAGTTAATTTAATTTTTATTATAGCTGTCATTCCTTCTCTTAAGTCATTTCCCTCAAAATCTTTATCCTTATCTTTAGATAAATTAAATTTTCTAGCACACTCTTTAAAAGCTCTTGTCATACCTGTTTTAAAACCGGTTTCATGAGTTCCTGACTCTGTAGTTGGAATATTGTTTACATAACTTGCTATATATTCTGTGGTAGAATCTGTAAACTGTATGCATATTTCCCCTTCCATTCTTATATCATTTACTTGTTTTTCACCTTCAAAATGAATAGGTGGATTATGAAGAGGTGTTTTACTTTCATTTAAATACTCAATAAAATCTAAAAGTCCTCTTTCTGAATGATATTTTTTTTCTAAAATTTCATCTTTTCTTTTATCTATAAATATTAAAGTTATGCCTTTATTTTGAAAAGCTAACTCTTGAAGTCTTTCGTCAATTATATCAAATTTAAAATCTATTGTGGAAAATACATCTTTATCCGGCATAAAAGTAATTTTTGTTCCAGTTTTTTTAGTATTTCCTACAATTTTTAAAGGAGTAACTGGTGTTCCTGGCATTTTTTTATTTAATTTTTCATCTATAGCATACTCAAATCTCTGACTATATATTTTGCCATTTTGATGCACATCAACTTCAAGCCACTTTGAAAGAGCATTAACTACAGAAGCTCCTACACCATGAAGACCTCCAGAAGTTTTATACAAATTGTTGTTAAACTTCCCTCCAGTGTGAAGCTCTGTAAATACCATCTCCACTCCTGATTTCTTTTTTATAGGGTGAATACCTGTAGGTATTCCTCTTCCATTATCTATTATAGTTACGCTATTATCTTTATTTAATATGATACTTGCTGTATCTCCATAGCCATTGGAAATTTCATCTATAGAGTTGTCTAGTATCTCCCATATACAATGATGAAGTCCTTTTACACCTGTAGAACCTATATACATACCTGGTCTAATTCTAACAGGTTCTAATTTTTCAAGAGATGTAAGTGCTGTAACATCATAAGCTGTGGATTTATCTATATGTTTATTTTCTCCCATATTCAATCCTCCGTTGTTTATTTTATCTGGTTAATAATTATATCAGAAAAAATTAGTAAAAACAAACGTTCTCCTTTTATTTGGATTTTTTTATTATTTTTTGTATTATATGACCTAATATTACTTAATATTCTTTTATAATTGCTGAAGCTATTCTTAATATGTGCTTTAAATTATCTTCTTCAATTTTGCTTTTAATATTTATTCTTTCTAAATTTTTTTTAAATATTTCTAAAGATTTTTCTTCTTTATATACTTCAGTTTCCTGTTTATGCTTTAATTCTACTTGTTTTACTGATTTAGATGCTTCCTCTAATATTTTTTTTACAACTTGTTTATTAGTTTCTTCAACTTTTAAAGAAGCCAATAAATTATTTTCTATACCATAGTATTCTTCCACTACTTGAAAATCCTTTTCTCTTATTAAATATAAAAAGTATAGTAAAGCTCCTAGTAAAAGAATTATTAATACATATTTTATTATAACAACTTCCACTAAAATCCCTCCTTGAAATTTTTAACCCTTTGGAATTATCCAAAGGGCACTATTATGTAACCTAAAAAAACAAAGCTACTAAATATATACTATTAATCATTACTAGTTTTTGTGCATAATAAAACCCAATTTGTGTTAAATAACAATTTATAAATGACGTAGTGAGTAATGTGTATGTAAAATAAAAAAATATACTAAAATTTAGGCAAAAATTAAGTGCCACAGCAGCATTAGTGTGTGTAAATAATTTGAATAAATTATAGAACTTCTTAAGTTAAAAATTTAAAAAACTCCGTAATTCGTCACAGGACGTGACGAGCCAATTTCCGCCCCAAGGACGGGGCATAAATTGGGTAGGAGTTTTTTAAATTTTTAATTTTAGAAGTTCTTAATGAAATGATTTATTTACACACACTAATGCTGCTGTGGCACTTAATTTTTGCCTAAATTTTAGTATATTTTTTTATTTTACATACACATTACTCACTACGTCATTTATAAATTGTTACTTAACACAAATTGCTCTTTTGCTTTTTATTATGGCATAAACTGAATTTAAAACCACAGATAAAAGCACAATGCTTCCGCCTATTAAAGCCCACATACCTGGTTTTTCTCCTGTAAAAATAAATACCCAAATAGGATTTAGTACAGGCTCTATAACAGGTATTAATACTGCTTCTAATGCTGTTACATTTTTTATAGCTATAGAATAAATTAAATAAGGTATTCCCAATTGAACTATTCCTAATATTAAAAGAGCAATACAACTTTTAAAATCTGGCTTAGATTGAAGCATAAATGGAATAGCTATTAAAGCTGTAAGTAAATTTCCCCAAAACAAAATTTCTGTTGGATTTCCATCCTTTTGTCTTCTTAAAAATATAGCATTAAAAGCAAAAGTAATACCTGTTAAAACACCAAAAATATTACCTGCTAATTTTCCAAAACTTAAATTATCTACAAAAAATAATATCATTCCTAGTATTATAAAAAATATAGATACCCAATCGGATTTCTTTGCCTTTTCCTTTAAAAAGAAATTGCCAAATAAAGCTATGTATATTGGAGCAGTGTACTGCAAAAGTATAGCATTAGCTGCTGTAGTTAGTTTACTAGCTACAACAAAACATATAACTGTTCCTGCATAAGCTAATGATCCACAAACTTTATCTACGGTAAAATTTAATGAAGGCTTCTTTATAGCACACAACATAACAAGAGCAGCTATAGCGCTCCTAGTTCCCGCTATAGCCACTGGATTCCAATTTATAATCTTTATGAGAAGACCACCTAAGCTCCAAAGTACTGCCACCAATACCATTAATATTACTGATTGAAAATGTTTATCTTCTTTTAAAACTTTAGTATTCATATATCCTCCAAAGAATTATATTTTAAATTTATTTGTAGCTTCTCCTAATTTATCAGCTACTTCATTTAGCTCTTCAGCATGTCTTGAAACTTCTTCTGAATTAGCAAGCACTTCTTCTGAAGATGCAGATATTTCCTCTGCTGAAGCTGAATTTTCTTGTGATACAGCAGTTACTGCTTCTACTTTACTTGAAACTATATCTTTAGATGTTAAAGTATTTTTTAAAGACTCATAAGTTTCTTCTATAAATGGAGCTATTTGTGATATAGAATCTAGTATATCATTAAAGGATAATACAGATTTTTCAACTATATTTACTTGTCCTTCTACTAAGCCATTAACTTCATTAGAAGTTTGTATTACATTTCCCGTTTCTGCGCTAATAGCTTGTACTAAATTTTGAATTTTATCTGTAGATTCTTTTGACATTTCTGCTAATTTTCTAACTTCTTCAGCTACAACTGCAAATCCTTTTCCTGCTTCTCCAGCTCTTGCTGCTTCTATAGCTGCATTTAGTGCCAAAAGATTTGTCTGCTCTGATATTCCATTTATTACTTCTGTTATATTACCTACTTGAGATACACTTTCATTTAAATTATTTACTTTATCCACTACTACTTGGAAAGATGATTTTATATCTTCTATAGATTTTAACAATACATTTATTTGCTCTTTTCCTACATTAGCTTTGCTTTCTGTAGTTTCAGAACTATCTTTTACATATTTCAGCTTATTATGAATATTTTGTACTTCTTTTGATAAATCTTCTACGCTATTTACTATTTCTACTAAATCATTAGCTTGTTCAGTAGCACCTTTTGTCACTTCTTGTACAGCATTAGTCACTTCATTAGTTACAGAAGTCATTTGCTGAGAATTAGCATTTAGCTGACTAGACATTTCTTCTACTTTATTTGTTTGTTCTTTTATATCTATCATAGATTGTCTTAAGTTGCTACTCATTTGAGCAAAATTTCTTCCAAGCACTCCTATTTCATCTTTTCCATCTACTTCTATAGTATTATCTAATTCACCTTCAGCTATTTTTTGAGAAACTAATACTATATCTTTTAAAGGATTAGTTACATCTTTTGATATATTTAATAATACAAATACTGCAGCTATTAAAGCTATTACACCTATAATACTTATTAAAGTTATCACTCTAATTATAGCTTTATTTGTATTTTCTAAAGAAAGTCCTAAATCTAATGCTCCCTCTCTCACTCCATCTTTATAAATAGGAACTATAACATTAAATACTTTTTCACCTTTTTCTTTATAATAATACATATCTGTAATATTTTCACCTTGTTTTACTACTTTTTCAATATTTTTTTTATCTATAGAATTATCTATTTTAGTTCTATCACTATGAGATGTTATTTTAAGATTCTTATCAACTACAGCTGCATAAACTATGTTTTTACTTTTTGCTATTTCTTCTAATATAGTTTGATTCTTTAAACTTGAATTAAGTTTTTCAATTTTATTTGCAAGTATTCCTATTTGAAAAAGTCCACCATTATTTTTTTTAACATAACCGTACTTATAGTAATTTTCATCATTTTGACTTTTTCTTATTTTTTCCATAACAGAATTCTTTTTCCCAGATAAAACAACATAACCTACATTATCAGTTTTAACTTCTCTTCCTATACTACTTGGTATATTAGAGTATATTATTTTACCATTTTTATCTGCTACATTAACTTCATCTACTTTGAAAATTCTACAGACTTGTTTTAAATATTCATTATTATTTATTTTATCTCCTTGAACATTTAAAAATTCTGCTAAAGTAATTATTCTATCTTCTATATTTTCATCTATAACATCTACAGCTTTACTACTTTTAGTCATTTGAGAAGATATTACAGTTCCCAAATGTGTTCCCTCCGTTTTTACTTGATTTAATAGCCTTTCCTTTATCATTATACTAGATAATGTACATATTAAAAGCAGTACTATAACAAAAATAGATAATGGTACCGTAAGCACTTTAAACTTAATAGAACGATTTTTTAACAAATTATTTCTCATTTTTACCTTCCTTTCATTAATTGTATATTTTTTTCACTAAATAGAAAAAATTGTAGTATTATTTCTTTAAATAGATTGTAGTCTATTTTGAAAATTTGTTCAATATGTTTTTCATTTATTATGATTTAAACACACTAATTTTCTT
>NZ_LZFO01000018.1 GCF_001758365.1 Clostridium acetireducens DSM 10703 | reverse complement strand
AAACTCCGTAATTCATCACAGGACGTGATGAGCCAATTTCCGCCCCAAGGACGGGGCATAAATTGGGTAGGAGTTTTTTTATTTTTTATTCTTAGAGTGTCTTAATGAAATGACTTATTTACAAACTCTCTTTATGAGGCTGCCTTATTATTTTTATATAGATTATTTTTAATTATTTTATATCTGCAAATTATCTTAGGCATTTTTTATTCAATAATCTAAAGCATAGCAATAACTATTTTGCAATTATATCTTCTATTTTTATTTCCTTTTGTTGAAGTTTATTTTTCATTAAAAAGCTTTGAGTTTTCTTTAATTCTTCTATATCTTTTTCAGTTATTTTTGTGTCAAAATTATACCAAGAATACATTTCTTTTGTTTCTTCTTTTGTTAAGCCTACTTCTTTAGAAGCTATTTCTAAAGCTTCATCTAAGTTATTTTTTATGTAATCTATAGTATCATTGTTAACTTTTTTAAATCTTTCTACTAATTCTGGATTTTCTTTTAGGAATTTTCCGCTTACAGCAGTTACTATAGTTCCTTCTACTATTCCTTCACCATTAGTAACTACTTTTGCTCCACCTTTTATAGCTTTTAATGCTGCTGGTCCTGCTAAAAGTGCAGCATCTATACTTTTATCATTTAATGCAGCTAAAGCTTCTGGTATTCCCATATTTATAAACTCAACATCTTCTTGCTTTAATCCTTCTTTTTCTAAAGAACCTACTAAAAGTTGATGAAGTACTGTTCCTTTTGGTCCTCCAATTTTTTTACCTTTAATATCTTTTGGAGTTTTTATATCTGGATTTTTAGTAATTATCATAAATGCCTTTGGAGCTCTGCTATATACATTTATTATTTTTAAATCCACTCCATTAGATGCTGCTAAAATAGCAGAAGTACCACCTAAAGCATGAAGAAACTGTAATTCTCCTGCTGCAAGAGCTTGAGTTTGTTGTGGTCCTGCAGTTATTTCATGCCACTTTACATTTATTTTGTCTTTTTCAAACTCCTTATCAAAGCTCTTTTTATCCTTTTCAATTATTGAAGGTACATTTAAAGGAGCTTTTACATAAGTTACATTTATTGTGCTAGTTTTTTCTTTCTTTTCTTCTGGTTTAGATTCCTGTTTTCCACAAGCCATTAATAAACTTCCTCCCATGAAAACAGCTAATGCTAAAGCCAATAATTTCTTTAACTTTTTCATTTTATATCCCTCCTGTTTTTTATTTATCTTCCATAAAAAGAGTTTTTAAAATATCCTCTTTAATATAGGCTAAATTATTTGAAGATACATTCCTTGGATATTCACATTCAATTTTATAATCTTTTACAATATTACCTTTATCCAAAATTATAATTCTATGTCCTAATAAAATTGCTTCGTCTACATTGTGAGTTACAAAAATAATTCCTTTTTTTGTTTTTGTATATAAATTTATAATTTCTTCCTGAAGCTTATATCTAGTAAAATAATCCAAAGAAGCAAAAGGCTCATCCATAAGCATTATATGAGGTTCATAAGCAATAGCTCTAGCTATAGATACTCTTTGTGCCATTCCCCCAGAAAGTTGTTTTGGATAGGCATCTGCAAATTTTTCTAGTTTCATTAATTTTAAATATTTGTCCTCTAATTGTCTATTTCTTTTTTTTAAATAAAAGGTTAAATTTTCTCTTACAGTAAGCCAAGGGAAAAGCCTATTTTCCTGAAATACCATACCTATTTTAGGCTTAACTATTTCATTATTATTATAAAACACTATACTTCCTTCTGTAGGTTCTTCTAAGTCTGCTAAAAGTCTTAAAAAAGTTGTTTTTCCACAACCGCTTCTACCTAATATTATAGTTATAACATCACTTTCTATATTTGTATTTATATTATATAAAACCCTATGAACTTGTCCATTTACATTATAATTTTTTATTAATTTTATTATATTATATCCTTTCATCCTTATATACCTCTACATTACAAATATCTATTTTTTTAATAAAAAAAGAAAATAAAGCATCTGTTATAATTCCAAGGAATCCTATAAACAATATTCCTACCATAACTACATCTGATCTTGAAAGCTGCTGTCCATCTAAAATTAAATATCCTAATCCTGAAGAAGCTGCCACCATTTCAGCTCCTATTATAGCTCTCCAGCTATATCCTATGCCAAGTTTCATTCCTAAAAGTATATTAGGAAGAGCTGATGGTATAATTATTTTAAAAAACACCTGTATTGTAGAAAGATTAAAAATTTTTCCCACTTCTATTAGCTTATTATCACAGCTTTCCACACCTTCCATAGTATTTAAAAGTACTGGAAAAAATGAAGCTAATATAATTATTATAACTTTAGATTTCTCTCCTATTCCAAACCATAAAATAAGCATAGGTATTAAAGCTAAAGGTGGAGTATGTCTTATAAATTCTAAAATAGGTTCAAAATATTCATATATTTTTTTATTTATTCCAAACAATATGCCTAATGGAATTGCTAAAATTAAAGTTATAAAAAATCCCCACAATATTCTTACTAAACTATCATATATATGTTTAAATAGAACTCCACTTAAAATAAGATTATAAGCACTTACTACTACTACTTTAGGCGGTGGCAATATATAAGCACTCCACCAATTGTATACTCCTCCTAAATACCACAAAACAAATATTAATATTATAGGAATAGATCCTTTTAGTTTACATATCATATAAATTAAATCCTCCTTGTATTAGGACGAATTTTAAAATCATTTAAATTTACACTGAATTAATAACTTAAATACATTATCCACATTAATTCCGTTTTCTCACCATTTTTTTACATCACTATTGTATCAATTATTTTCACATACGTCAAAGTTATTTATTCTATATTATGGACAAATAATATCCCATATTTATCAATGTAGAATCGTAGATATAGTATAAAAAAACACCAATCTACGGGTAAATTAACACGCAGATGTGTTAAAAAGATTCTTAAGCCCTAGAATATAATTAAATATATCAAGGGCTTAAATCTTTATTGCATTATATTAAAATACATCTAAATCTTTACCTGATACTACATTACCTGAAAATTTACTTTTAACTTCCTCTACTAATTTCTTATCCCTTAAATCTATTTCTTTCAATAAATTTTCATCTTCACTTTGCATATTCATCATGTAAAGTTGATGATATAAAACCAATAATTTAGGTTTAGCCTTTTCAGCTATTTCTCCTAATTCATAAGAAGATGTATGAACTGAACTATGATACTTTTTCCACTCCTCTGTTCTAGATTGAAATCCTTTATAATAGTATGCTTCGTGAACTAAAATATCACAATCCTTTGCTATATCTACCATAATATCTAAAGGAGCAGTGTCTCCAGATATAACTATTGTCTTATCTGGTGTATGAAACTTATATGTATAAGCCTCAAAGGATCCATGTTTCACCAAAAATGCTTCCACAGTTACCTTTTCATCTTTAAATACAACTCCAGTTTCTATTTCTGTTACATCAACTTGCCATCCACTTTTATTGGCAGGCTCTAATCCATAAATTCTTTCATCTATATCTCTTTTATAAGCAGCTAATATATGATTAGTCATTTCTTTAAGTCCTTTAGGTCCAAAAACTTTTAAAGGCTCTTCTCTCTCCAATACCCATGGAGTAAATATAAGATCTGGATATCCTGTAGTATGATCAGAGTGTAAATGCGTTAAAAAAGCAATCTTTAAATTTTTAGCTATGAGAGCAGAAATTCCTTTTCTATATGCCTTAGCTGCTTGTCTTACAACTCCTGGTCCAAAATCTACAATATAAGCATTATCTCCTACAACTATTGCCACTGAAGCTCCTGAACGATCTGGATCAGCATTAGGAGTTCCTGTTCCAAGTAAAACTAATTTAGTTTCATTATTCATGTTTACTTCCTCCAATTATATAAAATTTATATATTAAACTCATATAGCCTGTGTTGCTACCTTTTCTTGTTGCTCTACATTTACTTTAGCTATATTAAATCCTGTAATTCCTAGTACTATATTTATAAAAATATCTATAAATGCAAATAATACAAATGGTATGAATTTCAAAGGATCTACCCCTAAAATACTTGATGCAAATATAGCATGAACACTCCAAGGAACCAGTATTATTCCAACTGTTCCAACTGTTTCGACTATTCTTGATAAATTTTTAGCATGCAGTCCTCTTTCTGCAAATACTGGTGAAAACATTCTTGCTGGTATCATTATAGCTAAAATTTGTGCTCCAGTAGCAAAACTTATAAATAATCCACTAAACATAGCAGACATTATTATTCCTCTATTAGAATGAACTACTTTCTTTATAGCATTTAAAATTGTTTCTAATGAACCTATTTCTTCTAATATTCCTCCTAGTGCAGAAGCCATAATAAGTAGTATTATAGTTCCACCCATAGCTTCAATTCCACCTCTTGATAAGAGACTATCTAACATTTTTATTCCTGTATTACTCTTATAACCACAAGTTGCAATCTTAAACAACTTAGTTATAGGAATATTTTGAAATAAAACAGCACTTACACCACTAAGAACTGATATACCTAAAAGAGAAGGAATAGTTGGCATTTTCTTTACAGCACAAACTACGCTTAATAAAGGTATTAACATCAAAATAGGATTTATATTAAAGTTATTTATTAATCCATTTGATAATCCTCTTATTGTATCCCAATTTGTACTAACACTTGAAATATAGTTTATGCCTATGAAATAATAAATTGCTATAGAAATGCCTAGTGCTACTAATGAACTAGCCATCATATGAAAAACATGTTCAAATATGTTACATCCAGACATAGACGACGCTACAGTTGTAGTATCTGATAATGGGGATACTTTATCTCCAAAGTATGCTCCTGAAAGAACCGCTCCAGCAACTATAGGAGCTGGAAACCCCATAGTAGTTCCAACTACCATTAATGCAAGTCCAATTGTTGCTATGGAATTAAAAGAAGTACCTGTAGCAGTGGCTATTATAGCTGTTACCAATGCTGCTGATGGTATAAATAATTTAGGCGTTATAATAGTTAATCCATAGTAAGTTAATGTTGGTATAATTCCACTTGCTATAAATAAGCCAATAATTGTTCCTACTACCATAAGAACAAATACTGCAGGCATTGCTCTAGAAGCACCTTTTATAAGTCCTTTTTCCATATCACTGTAAGATACACCTAAGTATTTTCCTACAAAACAACTTACAACTATAGAACATATAAGTGGAACATTCATTCCTGCCTTCCATTTTACTGCTGATGCTAAAGCCATGATAATCAAAGAAATTATAGGTAATAACGCTAAAAATAGATTTGATTTTTTCTGATTATTCATAAAATCATCCTCCCACATTTTAGAATTAGTAATCTTTTGTAGAATGAAATTTATGAATGATAGACTTGTACTAAAAGTAAATTTATTTAAACCAATTAAAGTATAAGCTTTATCTGCCTTATACTAATATATAACATAAACACACTAGATAACTTTTTTATGAGTTATCTATTCTACCATACTACTATCCTACAAGTCAATATTTAATTTACCACAAATACTACCATCCTACTAAAAACTACCCTTTGTTTTAAGTATTGTACATTAATTTATTATTATTGTCAATAAAATAATTTTTCTTATGATTATTATATGCTCCCTTTATAGTGACAGTTGAAATAATAAAACTGTTATTATAAAGGGAGCATATAATTAGAATAATACTACCTAGTTATTCTTAAATATATAATTTAAAAATTTCCTAACTTTATAAAATTACTTTCATACAAGGTATTACCATTACTACTTCATCTCTTTTTTTCCAAAAGAAACTGCTGATATAAATATTGATAATATCAAAATAGCAATTGCACAAGGTATCAATGGAAATAAATCAAAAGGCATTTTATCTACCCCCATAGATACTCGGTGAAGTTCAGAGGTTACTAATCTACCACTATAACAGTATGGATAAGCCACCCATGCTGGTGTAGATGCAACAAAAACTGCTGGAATAACTAACAACATGTTTAACCCTATTGTGATAATTGGTTTTTCAAAGAATACAGTTATCATCCACATTAAAGAAGCAGCAGGAATAGATGATAAAAATAAATATATACTCCACTTTAGTACATACAAAACAGGTAATGTTTCAGAAATACCTTTTGTTTTTGTTGCAACCCATCCAGCTACTACAAATGAAATAAAGAATATTGTAATTTCTAAAACAATAAATATCAGTAATACAACCCACTTTGCCACAGCCATTTTTTTGCGACTAATGGGCAATGCCAACATTTTTAATATTCCATTATTCTTTGTTTCACGTCCTGAAATCATAACACATGTAACAACCATACTAAAAGGTAATAAATAATATCCAAACAACAATCCACTTTGCACAAACATAGCAGCCCATGCTCCCTTATATTCAGGTGTGAAATACATACTCAAATTTGAAACTCCAGAAATCACCACTAATAACGGCGGAATAAAAATTAAAGGTAAAATAAAAGAGCGTTTAACCTTTTTAAATTCAATCTTCACCATATCAATAAAACTCATATTTACACCTCCCTATTCATAGCGGACATGTTTAATTAACCATAGTCCTATTACAAGAAAAATAATGGTTTCAATAATAGACATTGTAATAATTGTATAATCTAAAGAAACAGTTGGAGAAAAAGCAGGTTTCATAATCAATACAAATGGATTACTCAAAAACAATTTACTGTTTCCAAAAGCCATTATCATACCACTAAAAAATCCAGCCACACCTATACCTAATGTTATCCACATATTTTCAAAACGAGATGATACTAAAAGCATTAAAGCCATTACTGGTAATGAAGTTAAAAAAGAATACATAGTAAACTTTATAAGTGTATATAATTCAAACTCCCCACTTGGTAACATAGTTGATCCAATACAAGCTAAAGCGATATTTTGTATTACAATACAAATTGCTAAGAGCACCAACATAATAATAAACTTCCATAAATAAATACCAGTTACTTTCACAGGTAACATATACATCTTTTTCAATGCATCACCATTATGCTCGATATTGTAAATCATACAAGTTGCAACAACAATAGCAAATAAGTTTAAAACCATAATCATTCCGTAAAGCTGAGTCATTAAAATTACCATTGGGGGTAATGGTAATGACAACAAGCTATTTTTACGTATAATAAAATTGATAAATGCGTATAAAGCTCCTAAAATACCTACAGATAACATAGTTAAAATAACACCAGATCGTCTACACTTTTTTAACTCTATTAATAATGTTCTCATAGTTTTGCCCTCTGTTTTCTGTTAGCATTATCTTTTTCAATCATAGAAAGGAACATATCTTCCAAATTATCTGTAGCAAAACCATTTTGTTTGGCTGATTTACGCAAGTCATTCATACTACCTTCAAATAACATATTCCCGTGATTTAAAATTCCAATGTCATCTGCCATAAGCTCAATTTCGGACAACATATGGGAAGAAATTAATATAGTGCAATCATAAATTTCAGGAAGAGATTTAATTAAATTTCTAATTTCATGGATTCCTGATGGATCAAGTCCGTTGGTTGGTTCATCTAAAATTAAAATTGGAGGCTTACCAATCAATGCAGAAGCAATTCCAAGACGCTGTTTCATACCAAGGGAATATTTCTTAACAAGACGATCTCCGAATTCAGATAATCCCACCAATTCTAATGCGGCATCTATTGTGTTAGCTGGAAGCTCTAAAATACAACGAATTATATCTAAATTTTCCCTGCCAGTTAAATTGCTATAATAAGAGGGTGACTCTATAAAAGAACCTATTTCTTTTAGAATATCTATACTATCACGAGGAAACTTTTTACCATCAATAACAAAATCCCCAGAGGTTGGATTTGTCAATCCTAGTAGCATTTTCATTGTAGTAGATTTTCCTGCTCCATTTGGACCAAGAAACCCATATATAGTACCCTTACGAATGTGCAAAGATACATTATTTACAGCAGTAAACTTCTTATATCTCTTTGTTAAATTATTTGTATATATAATGTTTTCCATAACAACCACTCCTTTCGCGTTAATACTAGTATACTTTTCCATCCTTACACCTACATTCTCACTACCTTACATTTACCTTACTTTTAGGAAGCCTTAACCATTTAAACATGCTTATGTGGTATAATTATACAAAAGGTGGTGAATTTAATGAATTATGACTACTTAAAATCAAAGAAAATATTAATTGTAGATGATGAGCCAGAACTTATTAAAATGCTAATTTCTATTTTAAAAGATGATGGCTTTTTAAATATTGTTACAGCAAAATCAGTAGAAACTGCATTATCGGTTTTCCAAGAAGAAAACCCAGAATTAGCAATTTTGGATGTTATGCTTCCAGATGGAGATGGATTTGACCTTGCGAAAAAAATTCTCTCTCTTTCAGATATCCCTATTATATTTTTAACCGCAAAAGACCAAGCAGAGGACAAGTTTTCAGGATTAGGATTAGGAGCAGATGATTACATTGTAAAACCATTTCTCCCAAAAGAATTGCTTTTAAGAATAAGTGCTGTTTTGAGACGTTGCTATAAAGAAGAAGACCCTACCGTAAAACTATCAGCATGCGAAATTGATTTCAGTAAAGCTCAGATTAAAAAAGGCCAAGATGTTCTTCCTTTAACGGCAAAAGAATATTACTTATTAGAAGCATTAGTAAGAAATGCAAATAAAATTGTTACTATTGACGCTTTATGTGAAGCTGCATGGGGTGATAATCCTTTTGGTTATGAAAATTCTTTAATGGCACACATTCGCCGTATTCGAGAAAAAATTGAGGACAATCCATCAAACCCTACTTCCTTATTAACTGTAAAAGGATTAGGATACAAGCTAATGGTGGAAAATAGGGGGTAAGTAAGTGCACTCATTTGTAAAATATATAAAAAAATATTTCACCATATTTATTGGAGTTATGCTTATAATTATATTTTTAGATGTGATACTGTATGGAATTGCATTTCGAAATATAATATTTCGTCAAAATGGTGAATTCTTACCCACAGAACTTCTTCAACAAACTGCAGAACACCTAACAAATAAAAATGGAAGCTATACTATTTCTAAAGAACAAATTTCAATTTTAAAAAATCAAAATGTATGGGCAATGGTAATAGGTGAAAATGGAAAAGTTATTTGGAACTATGCTTTACCAAATGAAGTCCCAAAAGTATACTCTTTAAAGGATATGGCTCTTATGTCTAAATACTATTTGTGTGATTATCCAGTTTTTATTCAGAACTTAGATAATGGAATATTAGTATTAGGTTATCCAAAAGAAAGCTATTACAAAATTACTTCAAACTATATGCCCACAAACATAGTTCGCAATACACCTTTTTTTATACTAGGAATGCTTATTTTAGATATGGCACTTTTATTTCTTGCATATACTTTTTCCAAACGTCATATTGCAAAAAGTATTGTTCCTATTGCAGAAGCCATTAACGATTTATCACATGGAAAACCAGTAGAATTAAAAACTAAAGGGGATTTATCTGAAATAGGAAATAGTTTAAATGAAACAGCTGCCATATTAAATAAAAAGGATACTGCTAGAGCAAACTGGATTAGCGGAGTTTCCCATGACATTCGCACCCCGCTATCTATGATAATGGGTTATGCTGATAGAATTGCAACAGATACACAAAGTTCTCAAAAGATAAAAGAACAAGCAGAAATTATCCGTAATCAAAGCATAAAAATTAAAAATTTAGTACAAGACTTAAACTTAACATCACAATTAGAATATGATATTCAACCACTACATATAAAAGAATTGATACCTGCAAAACTACTTCGAAAAATTATTACAGAACAATTGAACAATGGTTTATCCGAAAAATACTCACTTGAATTAAATATCACAGAAAACGTACAAAATATAAAAATAAATGGTGATGAAAACTTGCTAAAAAGAGCCATAGATAATCTTATTCATAATAGTATAAATCATAATCCACAAGGATGCTCCATTATAGTAAAAATGGGAAGAAATAAAGAAACATGGTACATTCAGGTTGGAGATAACGGTAAAGGAATTTCTCAAACAGAACTTGCCAAACTAGAAAACATACCACACTATATGAATAGTACCAATGATAGTATGGACTTGCGACATGGACTAGGTCTTTTAATTGTAAAACAAATTATCGAGGCACATAATGGATATATGATAATAGATAGTAAACCAAATCAAGGCTTTAAAGTTATATTGAATTTTAGGGAAATAGAATCTATGAAGGGTTTTATATGAAAATTTTGAAATTAATATGTAAAAAAATAACTAGGTAATAATTTAATAATGATACTACCTAGTTATTTTATTGTTTTTGGAAATAATTATATCCATAGAGTTAAAACTCATCTATAATCCATCTATTACCATCATATATACTCGCTTTCAACTTTAAAAGGAACTTCTTCAGCCCCTTCAAAGTTTCCTTAATCAAATATTCAGTTTTCATCAATACTTCAATATAAATGTAAAACATAATAACTCTAATTTTTATTGGTAATTTGATTTCCTAATGCCTAAAGCTAAAAAACAAAAGATTAGAAGTAGAAAGAACCATTCATATTTTAGCATTAATAATTATATAAAGTTTAAAATCTTTTATGTTATAATAGTAAAAATACCGAAACTAGGATATTAATATAATTTAAAATTAAGGCTATATTACTTTAAAACATTTTAGGGGTGAATTTATGAAGAATACAAAATGTATATTATTTGATTGTATGGAAACATTAATTGACATGACTGAACTTCCTAAGTTTGAAGATTATGCTCTATGGGCTTACCATGGTGCTGAATTAGAAGATTATTGGAAAGACTTTCATGAATTTTTAGAAGAATATATTTATAGTAAGGATATTATAGAAAAATTCATTATATCTTCTAAAGAATATGATTTATCAGAAATATTTAAAATAATGGCAAAAAGAAAAACTAAAGATAATTTTCTTATAGAATATATATTTAAAAAACTCATGAATAATTATTGGAAAAATTATAAAGATAAATGCTATGTAAGATCAGATGTATCTAAAACATTACATAAATTATCCGACAAATATGATCTTGGAATAGTTTCAAATTTTAAAGTTAAATCTGGGGTAGAAGATTTGCTAAATTCAACTTCTATAGCACACTACTTCAAAAATATTGTAGTTTCTATAAATGTAGGTTGGAGAAAACCTAACGAAAATATTTACAAAACAGCTTTAGACTATTTTAAATTTAAACCCAAAGAAGTTTTATTTGTAGGCGATGATTATATTAATGATTATGTACAACCTAGAAAGCTAGGATTAAATTCTATAATTCTAGATAGATATAATAAATATAAATATATAAAACACAGAATATCTAATTTTTATGAATTAGAATATTACATTAAATAAAAATTTATTTAATAGAGAAAATGTATTAAAATTTAATTTTAATACATTTTCTCTATTATAATGAAATATTATCGAAGGCAATATCAATTTCAATAGGTATATCATCTGCAGATAATTGAATACACAACACTTGATTTGAATTCATTTTAATTTGAATTTCTTCACCATATATTAAAGTTGGAGTAGATATATTTATATTTATACCTTCATTAAAAAAATTAGTACTAGCATTAGCTGTAAGCATATTAGTAAGCTCTGAAATAGCACTTTGTGCCATTTCATTTAATTCCTCTACTGGAAATCCCATCATCATTTTTGAAGCAATTTTTTTTCCGCTTTCCTCATCCATTACATACACTATATTTCCTCTAATGTCTCCTACTATTCCCACATTTATAGCTATACCTTTACTTTCAATATTTTTATCCTTCATACTAATGCCTTCCTTTTTAACATTTGTAAATCCAATTTGAGGCATTACATTAATAAAAGATTGCATAAAAGGATTTATATATTTTACATCCACTCTTCCTCACCTCTTTTAAATCCAACATTTAAATACACTTCTCCAAATTTAGTATTAGATACTATAGACATTGTTTGTAAATTTGTTTGAGATATATTAATAGATTTTCCATAAAAAGTAGTAGGCGGTGCTACTCTTAATCCAAAAATCTTATTTTTACGATTTAACATAGAACAAGCATTTCCTGCTATAATATTAGCAACTTCTGCTGCCATATTTAATTCCTCTTCTAAATTTTTAGGCTCTCTTTTTAATATATATTGGCACATATGCCTTGCAGTATCAGAAGATAAATCTATAATCATTCTTCCAGAAAACTTTCCTATAATGCCAACTACTATAGAAATTCCTCTAGACGCTTCAGATTTTTTTGATTTCATAGCCTGTCCAAAATTAGGTACATCCTTTATAAATCTATTTAAACTATCTGCAAAAGCTTCTTTAAATATATCAAAATATATTTTTTCTAGTTCACCAAATAAATCTTCTCCAGCCATTATTCTTTGTATTACTGTTATAAGTTCTTCTGGATCTATAGGTTTTTGAATGTATCCTGCTACTTTATTTTCCTTAGCTTTTTTTATTATTTCTTCATCCATCATAGAACTTATAACTACTATTTTTATATTTTTATCTATTTCATGGATAGCTCTAGTACATTCTAATCCATCTGTTCCTGGCAAAGTCATATCCATTGTTACTAATTGAGGTTTTTTTTCCTTAACTACATTAATAACTTCCTCTAAAGACCTTGCTTCCCCAACTACATATAAACCTTCCTCCTCTAATATATCTCTAATAATACTAATTGAAAAAGGAGAATCATCTACAATCACTACATTTAGATTTTTCATTTTATCACCCACTTTTTAATAATTTTAAAATAAATCCATTTTAAACCCTCTAAGGATAATTTTATTAATGTAACTTTATCAAATAAATCGCCAAATGTAAATATATTGTGTAATTTAAATTGAGATATTTGCATAAAAAAATGAATTAAAAATAATCTGTATAAAAATAATAATACAGTAGTATAAAGAAAGTTTGTAAATAATTTGAATGAATTTTAGAGACTCTTAGAAGAAAAAATAAAAAAACTCCGTAATTCATCACAGGACGTGATGAGCCAATTTCCGCACCAAGGACGGTGCATAAATTGAGTAGGAGTTTTTTAATTTTTTATTCTTAGAGCCTCTTAATAAAATGATTTATTTACAAACTTTCTTTATACTACTGTATTATTATTTTTATACAGATTATTTTTAATTCATTTTTTTATGCAAATATCTTACCTTAACTCTTCCCTCTTAACTCTCAATTAAAAAAATTGCATAGCAACTTTTTTATACTACCTATTCTTAGGATTAGCTGGTTCAATATTAATTTTCTTTCCTTTTATTCTATTATCTTTTAAAGAGAAAAGCACTTCTTTTGCATATTCTCTTGGCACTTCTACAAATGTATATTTATCAAACATATCAATCTTTCCTATAAGCTTTCCAGAAAGATTAGTTTCCCCTGTTATTGCACCAACAATATCTCCTGGTCTTATATGCTGATTTTTACCAATGTTAATAAATAATCTTGCCATACCTGATTCTGCACCAGTATCTTGAATATTATCTTCTACATCTATTTCTTCATTTTCATTTCTTTTACTTTCACCTATATAAAGTTTTAAAAGTGCTGCTGCTATATCAAGTGAGTTATATTCCTGTTCTACAAGAATTTGCAATACTTTTTCATACTTTGAAAGCTCTCCATTTTCCATTTCATATTTTATTTTTTCAAGTAAAATATTTGTTTTACTTTCTTCTACATCACTTATTGTTGGAATGTTTTTTCTAATTATTTTTGTTTTAGTATATCTTTGAATGTCTCTTAACTTATATATATCTTTTCCTACTGCAAAACTAAATGCCTTGCCCGATCTTCCTGCTCTTGCAGTTCTTCCTATTCTGTGTACATAGTATTCTTCATCTTGTGGTATATCATAGTTAAATACTACATCAACATCATCTACATCTATTCCTCTTGCTGCTACATCTGTTGCCACAAGAATGTCTATAGTTCCTGTTCTAAATTTATCCATAACTCTATCTCTTTGAGCTTGCTTTAAATCACCATGAAGTGCATCTGCAAAATATCCTCTTGCTTGAAGTTGTATTACAAGTTCATCTACACGTCTTTTTGTATTACAAAATACAAGTGAAAGCTTAGGATTATATATATCTATCAACCTAGATAAAGTTTCGGTTTTCATACTTTGTTTAACTTCAAAATAATATTGTTCAATTTTTGGAACAGTAAGCTCTTTATGTACCACCTTCACAATTTTAGGGTTATTCTGAAATTTCTTTGCAAACTTTATTATTTCTTTATCCATTGTTGCTGAGAAAAATATAGATTGCCTATGTTCTGGTAAAAGATTTATAACTTCTTCAATGTCTTCTCTAAATCCCATATCAAACATTTCATCTGCTTCATCTAATACAATTCTTTTTATACCATCTAATTTTAGAGTTTTTCTTCTTATATGATCCATAACTCTTCCTGGTGTTCCTATTACTATATTTACACCCTTTTTAAGTACTTGTATTTGTCTTTCAATAGATTGACCGCCATATACAGGTAAAACTCTAATTCCACTTTTATATTTAGCAAGTTTCTTAATTTCCTCTGCTACTTGTATTGCTAATTCTCTAGTAGGACAAAGCACAATAGATTGAGGATTCTTAGCTTTACTTTCATTCATCTCTACAAGAGGTATTCCAAAAGCTGCAGTTTTTCCTGTTCCTGTTTGTGACTGTCCTATCATGTCAAGTCCTTCAATTATATGAGGAATAGATTGAGACTGAATTGGCGATGCTTCTTCAAATCCCATATCAATTATAGCTTTTTTTACTTCTTCTGAAATATTCATATCTTCAAATTTTAATTTCTCCATATCAAATTCCTTCCTTTTTTTGTTTAACCTATTCATTATATATTTATTATTCCAAAAATGCAAGTTAAATATTTATAAATCTATATTTTCAAGTCAGAATAAAAATCATTGAAATAATTTGCATATAGAAAATAATTAAAAATAATTTGTATAAAAATAATAATACAGTAGGCATAAAGAGAGTTTGGAAATAATTAGAATGAATTTTAGAAACTCTTAGAGGAAAAAATAAAAAAACTCCGTAATTCATCACAGGACGTGTTGAGCCAATTTCCGCACCAAGGACGGTGCATAAATTGGGTAGGAGTTTTTTTATTTTTTATTCTTAGAGTTTCTTAATGAAATGACTTATTTCCAAACTCTCTTTATGCCTACTGTATTATTATTTTTATACAAATTATTTTTAATTATTTTCTATGTGCAAATTATTTCAATGATTTTTATTCTACAACCTATAAATTGACAAAAACAAATACTAAGTATAAAATAGTATAACTAAATAATAAAGGAGATAAATATGGAAATTCTATTTAATAAATTAGGATTAAACTCAAATTTAATAAAAGGATTAAAAAAAGAGGACATAACTGTTCCTACAGATATCCAATCAAAAGTAATACCTTTAGCTCTAGAAAATAAAGATATTATAGGTAGCTCACAAACAGGAAGCGGAAAAACGCTAGCCTACTTATTGCCAATTTTCGAAAAAATAAATAAAGATAAAAAAGAAATGCAATCTATAATATTAGCACCAACTCACGAGTTAGCTATGCAAATACATAATGAAATAAAACTTCTAGCAGATAATTCTGAAATTCCTATAACTTCTGCTTCAATAATAGGAGAAGTTAATATAAAAAGACAAATTGAAAAACTAAAAGAAAAGCCACACATAATTGTAGGCTCTGCTGGAAGAATACTTGAACTTATAAAAAAGAAAAAAATAACTGCTCATACTATTAAAACTATTGTTATAGATGAAGGTGACAGACTTTTAGATGAAAATAATCTACCTACAGTAAAAGCAGTTATAAAAACTACAATGAAAGATAGACAATTAATGCTTTTCTCTGCTACTATAACCCATAAAACAATTAGCATAGCTAAAGAATTGATGAAAGAGCCTGAAATTATAAAAATTGAAGATAAAAATCTAGTTAATCCAAATATCAATCACATGTTTTTTGTTTCAGAACAAAGGGATAAAATAGAAATTTTAAGAAAGTTAGTAGCTTCTATAAAACCTAAAAAAGCCATTGTATTTATAAATAAAAGTGAAGAAATAGAATTAACTACATCAAAACTTCAATATCATCATATCAAAGCTTATGCCATATACGGTAAAGCAATAAAAGAAGAAAGAAAAAAAGCTCTAGAAGGCTTTAGAACTGGGAAAATTCAACTTCTAATTGCTTCAGATATAGCTGCCAGAGGTTTAGACGTAAAAGGTGTAACCCACATATTTAATTTAGATTTATCAGAAAATCCAAAAGAATACTTGCACAGAGTAGGCAGAACTGGAAGAGCCGGTAAATCAGGCACAGCTATATCTATAGTAACAAAACAAGAAATACACCTAATCAAAAAATACGAAAAAGAATTTAACATAAAAATTCAAAAAAAGAGAATATACAAAGGAAAAATAATTAACACTACTACAGCTAAACCTAGTTTTAAAAAATAAAATTCAATTAAAATATTTTTATAGTAGATAAAATAAATTAAGAATGTACTGTAGAGAGATTTTAACTGTATTAAATTTTGTTCTATAAAATCTTACCCTCTAAAAAAGCTTTTGCGTGAAGAACTTTTAACTGTTTGAACGAATGTGAGTTTTAAAAGTTTAGCAAAAGTTTTTTTAGAGGGTTTAGATTTTAAGAATTAAATTTCCTAAGTTAAATCTATCTACAGTACATTCTTAATTTATTTTATCTACTATAAAAATATTTTAATTGAATTTTATTTTTTAAACTATACTATAAAATACTGCAGCCTAATGTTTTTTCTGCTTCTTTTAATGCAAATTTATGAGCTTCATTGTCAAAAGAAGCTACTCCTTCTTTATATATGTTTACTTTATAATCTAAATTTCTACCATCTGCTGCTGTGTAAAGTACACATATATTTGTACAAACTCCTACTAAAGATATTTCTTTTATATCTTTTTCTCTTAAATAAATATCTAAATCTGTTCCAAAAAATGCACTATAACGTCTCTTTTTAATTATTTTATACTCTTCTTTTACTTCTAATTCTTCTATTATGTTACTGCCTTCCTCACCAGCTATGCAATGTGGTGGAAACATATTAAATTCTTTATCATCTTTTTCATGGTTGTCGCATATAAAAATTATAGGGTATCCTTGTTTTCTATAAGAATTTATTTTTTCTTTTACAAAGTCTATTATTTTTCCACCTGCTTCTCCTGTATATAATACACCCTTTTCATCAATGAAATCTTTTAGCATATCAATTACTAATAAAGCTTTCATAAAAACAACTCCTTTGTATATCTATTTTACTAATTTTTAATATACTTACTGTATAAATATATGTATATACACTAATTCTACATATTTTATAATTTACCTTTATTTATATGCAATTTATTTTATTTAATAATCTTAGTTTGTTGAAAAAATATTTTATATAATTTCCACATAAAAAATAATATGTACAAAAATAATAAGACAGCAGCTATAAAGATATTTTGGAAATAAGTCATTTCATTAAGATACTCTAAAAATAAAAAATAAAAAACTCCTACCCAATTTATGCCCCGTCCTTGGGGCGGAAATTGGCTCATCACGTCCTGTGATGAATTACGGAGTTTTTTTATTTTTTATTCTAAGAGTATCTAAAATTCATTCTAATTATTTCCAAAATATCTTTATGGCTGCTGTCTTATTATTTTTGTACATATTATTTTTTATGTGGAAATTATATAAAATATTTTTTCAACAAACTAAGATTTATTAAATGATTTCCAAAAGTTACCTTTGGTGTTAATTATATTCATAATATAATTAAAAGGTATTTTGAAAGTAGGGAACCCTGCTGCATAAGGTGCAATTTCGTAAGGGTAAAAATAAATATAAAGATTTTCCTCATCTACATAGAAAGGTTGATTTGGTTTTATACTCTTAAATCCATCTGGATATACATAATAATAATCTTCATTGTTTTTTATTTCATAATCAATAATTTTATTTAACACTTCTACATAGTTACTACCTTCTTTAAACAAATCTTTAAGTTCATAAAATTTTCCTGTTGTTAAATCTATATGTGCATATATTTTAGTAGGCATGCCATGAGCTGCACCAAAATAATACTTGTATCCATTAATTTCAAGAACCAATAATTTGTTTTTAAAAAACTCTATATTAAAATCTCCAAAATAATTATAATCAATTTGTACATTATCTGGAATATCTATAATTTGAGATAATTCCTTTAATTTTTTATTTACATTTTCCTGTACATTTTTATCTTCCATACCTTTAACTTCAGGATAATACACTAAATAATCTCTATTAGGTCTATATTTTTTCTCCTGAACACTATATTTATTATTCAAAGGAATAATTGTATTTTGCTGCCATATAATATTTCCCTTAGTATCTAAATAACTCACTCTAAAATCTACATCTGACTTTATTATATTATTTTTCAAATACAAAATTCCAACACCTTGTACTGAAGGCAATCTATTAACCTTTTTTCCACTTAAATCTATAAAAAATGTATATTTATTATCAAAAGCAGAAGCTAAACCTTTATTATAATTTGAAACTCCATAATAAATAAAATCTGTAAGACTATTACCATCAGTATCAAAAATAGCATATTTAGAACCTATATATGGTTTTTCTTCATCAATAGCTTTCCCAACAGTTATTCTATTTTCACCTAATAAATCTATATAATTATATTTAGGCTCTATTACAAACTTACCAGTTTTATCTATAACACCATATTTATTTATATAATTTTCACTATTATTAATTACTGCTCTTCCTTCACTAAAAGGCAAAGCTAATACATATTGAGGCTTTATAACTACATTTCCACTTTCATCAATATATCCATATTTATATTCTGGATTTGCTTGAAAAGGTAAAAGTCCATCCCTTAAATCTCCTACATAATAATATGCATAAGTATTTAATACTTCTCCATTAATTCCTATAAGAGCATATTCTTTTTCTTTTACTTTAACTACTGCCTTACCTTTATTAAAGTTATTTGCAAATTCATATTTAGCTGGAATTACCTCTTTCCCTTGTCTATCTAAATATCCATAAAGATAATTTCCTTCTTTATCCGGATTGCCAAATAAAGCTCTTCCTTCTCTATACATTGCTATATAATTATAGGGTTTTGAAGTTATTACTTTACCCTTTTCATCTATTACTTTAAATCCTTCTTCATCTATTACTGATGCTCTTCCTTCAGAAAATTCACTAATAGAATAGTATTTTGGTTCTACTATATATTTGCCTTCTTTATTAATAATTCCATAAAATCCTCCTATTTCAATAATAGCAAGACCATTTTCTTGGAAATCCAAAGCAAAATCATATTCAGGCTTAATAACTAAATTTCCTTTATCATTTATATATCCCCATTTCACTCCTTTTACAGTTTTAATAGATGCAGCATATAAGTTATTTTCTTTATTTATTATATTTGATAATATTTCTCTATAATTATTTGTTTTTTTATTTTCTACCATATACCAAGAATTATACTGATTTTTAAGTACTATAATATAATTTTCTCCTTGCCATGTATAAGCTGCAACTATTTCTTTTATTCCATCTTTATCTAAATCACAATAAAATATTGCTAATTTTTTATAAGGTTCTTCTAATACTATAATCTCTGCCGTAAAGGGCAAATACATTTTTACAAAATTATTTAAACAAATTTCTCTCCACACAATAAAACTTCTCCTATATATTGTTCTAAACATATTATATGAAATGAACTTTTTTTATGTTACATTTAAACTACATCTAATTTATTTAAATGAAAAATTAGTTATGCATTCTCCTTATAAAACATTTTCTATTTTAGTAGAATACATTATGAGTATTTTCAAAGAAAAATAAGTATAAAAAATCATTGAATCTTATTGGTATAAAAGCAATGAAGGCAGAAAAAGAAAATACTACAAAATAACAGAAACAGGTAAAAAATACTTACAAAGTAAAAAAGAAGAATGGAAAGTATTTAAAAACTCTGTAGATTCTATTATTTGGGAGGGATTTTCTTGGATATAAAAAATAATACTCATGTAGAAACATTTTTAAATAATATATGTGCTTTCATTAAATTTAAAGAATGTCATGAAGAAGTAAAATTAGAACTGCAAACTCATATAGAAGATAAAACTCTAGATTACATAGAAAAAGGTTTAAAAGAAGATGATGCAATAAAAAAAGCCATTGAAGACATGGGCGATATAGAAACTATAGGAAAAAGATTAAATATAGCTCACAAAGGTGGTTTTGACTTAGGAATAATATTATTAAGTTTATTCTTAACCTTTACTGGTATATTCTCATCCTACTTAATTTGTTACAACGGATATACTGAAATACAAGGCATGGATTTGAAAAAATTACTTGTAAGTCTTATTCTTGGAATACTAGTATCAATTGTACTATATATGTTTAACTATAAAAAATTAAAAAAACACTCATTTAAAATTTTTTTAGCCTTAATTTTTATTATGGTTTTTATTTGTATATTTGGTTCAAGAGTAAACGGAAGTTCCTATTTATATATAATGGGACATAATTTTAGTTCATTTAATCTAATTTCAATATTAATACTTTCTATTTGTGGAATACTAACTAAAGAAAACTTAACAAAAAGAAAAAAAATTATTTACTCTTTTATTTTATTTGTATTACCTTCATTACTTATTATGCTAATTCCTGACATGGGCGGTATGCTAGTTTATACTATAGTTTTTGCTGTAATATTATTTAACTGTAATTATAAACTAAGGCATATACTACCTGTAATTTCAATAAATATAATTCTATTTATTACACTTATTTTAGATAGTAAATATTTTGTAGCAAAATTAACCTCCTTTCTGAATTACAAAGGTGATCCAGAAGGAATAGGATATATTCATTGTGTTCTTCAAAAAACAATTCATTCTGCTGGATTTTTTGGACAAGGTAAAACAAACTATGAAACCATTATATATCTTCCCTCTAGGGAATCAGATTTTATATTTGCATATATAACTAATACTTTTGGTTGGATTGGCGCTGTAATTTTAACTTTATGTATAGCATTATTTATTATAAAATTATATAAATTAAGTTACAAAATTAAAGATCTTTACGGTAAAGTTTTAATAAGAGCATTTACTACTCTACTTGCAGCTCAATTTGTTTTTAATATTTTGATGAATTTAAATATGTGTCCAATAACAGGAATAGGATTACCTTTTATAAGCTATGGTGGCAGTAATATATTCTTTAACCTAGCAATAATAGGTTTTATAATGAGTATTTATAGAAGAAAAGATATATACACACTATTGAATGTGGAAAGTTGATTTTTTGTCTTAATATAGCATTATTGCGACGTTAGAGGTAGGATATTAGAGGAGCAAAATTAATAACAGTACTTTATATTTTAAAATTATTTACGACGATAGTCATTTAGTTGTAAACTGTTATTATTTAAATTATAATTAGTGCATACATAAACTATAATTTATCTGGGAGATTATTTATATTAGTTTTACAATAGCTGAAAGAAACGAGGTAGAGATATGTTAGGTATATATTTTAGCGGAACAGGTAACACCAAACATTGTATTGAATTGTTCGTAAAAGAACTTGATGTAGCATCAAAGTGTATTTCTATTGAAGATTTGAAGGTCTTAGATGAAATACATAAAAATGATTTTATCATTTTAGCGTATCCCGTATATTTTAGCAATTCACCTAAAATAGTGAGAGATTTTATTTTCCAAAATAAAACCAAATTCATGGGTAAAAAAGTTTTTATCATTGCAACTATGGGTTTGTTCAGCGGGGATGGCACAGGTTGTAGTGCAAGGTTACTTGCTAAGTGTGGTGCTGAGATTGTTGGCGGGCTTCATTTAAAAATGCCTGATTGTATAGGTGATGTAAAGGCATTAAAGAAAACAATAGAGCAAAATAAAGTTATTGTAAAGCAAGCATATGTAAAGATAAAAAAGGCTGCAAATAATCTAAAAAACGGACATGCAACACAAGAGGGTATTGGTCTTCTCTATCATATTGCAGGTCTTTTCGGTCAAAGACTTTGGTTCTATGGCAAAACAAAAAATTATTTAGATAAGCTGAAAATCAATACTGAAAAATGTATCGGCTGTGGTATGTGTGCGCAGCTATGCCCGATGAAAAACTTATCTATTGTAAATGGTAATGCAGTACAAAATGGAAGATGCACTATGTGTTATCGTTGTATAAGCAATTGCCCTAAACAAGCAATTACTCTGTTAGGAAAAAATATATATGAGCAATGTAAAATAGAGAAATATATTTAATGAACATAATGAGAAACTGGCAAATTCCAATTTATAAAGTTGAAATAACATAATTTTAGCTTTAGTTATGTCGTATTTTCTTAAATATAAATTTCTACTATTAAATTTTAAAAAATCAATAACCCCAAATGCTAACGCATAAATTTTCTTACGAAATTTTTTTATAAGTCCTTATTATTATAATTTAAATTGAGATATTATTAGATGAAAATGGATTGGAAATTCATTTTTGTCTAATAATATCCTACCTCTAACATCGCAATAATTCTATATTAAGCAAAAAACAAAATCCCTATAGATTAAAATCTATAGGGCTATAGTAATCAATTACTATCTTCTGAATCCTCTGTTATTTTGTTGTTTTCTTGCTTTTCTGCAAGCTGGACATCTTTGAGGTTCATTTTCAAATCCTTTTTCTTTGTAGAAAGCTTGCTCGCCTTCAGTGAATACGAATTCTTTACCACAATCTTTACAAACAATATTCTTATCTGCCATTTCAACATTCCTCCTTTTTCAAAAATTAAGATCTAAAAAGAGGATATGTTGTCATCTAATTAAACCTTATTATAAACAAATAATACTTATTTATTTTATCATAGCTATAAGTAATATGCAACACTTTTTTATAACATTAATCATAGATTTCTTAATACAGGAAAGAAATTCTCATTGACTCTTAACTAAAAAAATTACTTTTTAAATATCCCTAAAGGTTTTCCTACAGGTAAAAATACTTTTTCAAAATGATTGTTTAATACAGATGCTGCTGAACCATAGAAGGAAAAAAAGGATATTAAAAGTTCAGAATAAGCAGCTAATTTATGAGAAAATTCTGATATTATTCCAAAAGAATTTAAAGTTAATCCTAAAAACAATAAATCTATTAATACAAATATAGTAAATAACACTTTATGAGTTTCTGCTGCACCAATTGTCATGAAAATTGTAAATATTAAGTATCCTAAAAAAGCAAATCCTAATTGTTTTCCATCTACATTTGAAGCTAATTTTTCTCCAAAAGTTCCTAATTTGATAAGCCAAGACATTGCCATTCCAAACCAAAAGAAAGCATATCCTCCAAAAGCTGTAGTGCCAAATGTATTTCCTCTTTTTGAATCTTCAATAGAAGCAAACAATTGAGCAAATGCTCCTAAAAATATTGCCCAAGGTATTACAAAAGCTACTCCTTCTGTTAATCCAAGCTTTTGAGATGAGGCTACAAGTGTAACCATAGCTAGTCCAAAAAGTCCTATAGCTGATGGATCTGAATTTGTGATTTTTATATTTTTAACTTCATTGCTTACATTCCCTGATGACATAATATATCTCCTCCTTAATTTAAATTACAATAAAATATATTGTATTTTATTGTAATTATATTCTATTGGATTGTTAAAACAAAGTCAATATTTGATAAATAATTTAAAAAAATGTAAAATTTTAATGCATTTTTTTATTATTTTAGAATTGTTTAAAACTAATTTTTATCAATATATTTATTTATTTCATAAAAAATAATCGAGGATTATAATCCTCGATTCACCTTGTTAAAGCTCTTTTCCATTTTATTAATAAATCTGGTCTGTAATTAATTAATATTCTAATAAAATCCTCTAAAGCACCAGCTTTATCTATGGCTTTTATAAGACTATAAGGTATAGGGACTTTTTTGCTAAAGCTTTTTCTAGGATCTATAACTTTAACAGATTCATCCTTTTGTATAAATATATGTTCTCCCCTCATATCTAATTTTTTGAATTTTAGCCTCTTAAATTCTTCTATTAATTCTATTAAATTTAGTGCTAATTTTTTAGATAATCCTTTTCTTTTTATATAGTCTTTAATCTTTTCACCGGATACATATTCTCTTAACATATATTTTTTATTGTATTTTATAACTTTAGGAAAAACTGGACTTCCTTCTACAGCTTTTAATATAATGTATTCAGATTTGCACTTTTTTTTATTTTTAAATACTTTTAATACATATCCCTCTGGGGTTAAATAAACTTTCCCTTCATGTCCTTCTCCTAGAAACCTACATTCATTTATATTAACACCTAAATACTTTTTACTAATAATATTTCACCTTCTTGCAAGTGATTAAATAAATCCCCTTACTATATACTATTTGATAAATTATGTAATGTTACTTTTTTAAATTTAACTTTATAGTTTTATCCTTAATACAATATATTATGATATTCTAAAAATGTAGGATATTTACATAAAAAAATGAATTAAAAATAATCTATATAAAAATAACAATACAGCCACATAAAGAGAGTTTGTAAATAAGTCATTTCATTAAGACACTCTAAGAATAAAAAATAAAAAAACTCCTACCCAATTTATGCCCCGTCCTTGGGGCGGAAATTGGCTCATCACGTCCTGTGATGAATTACGGAGTTTTTTTTATTTTTTCTTCTAAGAGTGTTTAAAATTCATTCAAATTATTTACAAACTCTCTTTATGTGGCTGTATTGTTATTTTTATATAGATTATTTTTAATTCATTTTTTTATGTAAATATCCTACACTTTTAGAATTGTTAGATAAATCCACTCCAAACATATCTAATATGAATATGACTATTGGGATTCCTAATAAAAGTCCCCAAGCTCCCATAAAGTGTTCTGAAATAATAAGTATTACAAAGGTAAAAAATACTGGAAGATTTGTTTTATTTGACATAAGTTTAGGGTTTAATACATAGCTTTCAAAGGAATGTATTATAGCTATCATTACAAGTACATAAATTACCTTTACTATACCTCCCATTTCAAATGCCATTAAACAAAGGGGTACAAGAGATATTATTACCCCTGCTACTGGGATTAAGCTTAATATAAATATCATAAATCCTAATGCAATTAAACTTTTAAACCCTATAAAATAAAGTCCTATAAGTGAAATAAAAGTATTTACTAATGCTATAATTATTTGAGCCTGTATTACTTTTCCAAAGGAATTTAAAAAGCTTTTTCCAAAGTAAGATAAATACTCATAAAAAGGAGATATTTTACTTTTACTAAATTTTTTCATAAAACATTTAATTTGATCTTTTTGAAGCACAAAAAATAAGCTTAATATTAATGCTAAAAACAAATTAAATATTCCTTTTCCAAAGTGAGTTGCTAAAGTAACTATATTATTTACTGACATTTGTATATACTTTTCAATATCTATTTGTTCTAGTATTTGAGCTATGTATTTAGAGTTTTCAATTTGTATATTGGATACATGTTCTACAAGGGTTATACTTTGATTTATTGCAATAGGTATATATTTTACACTTACAAAAACCAAAAGTAAAGTTATTAATATGTATATAATAAAAGTAATTAATTGGGGACTTATTTTTATAAATTTATTAAGTTTAACTACAATAAACTCCTTAACATTATCTATAAAATAAGAAAATAAAAATGTTAATAAAACTAAATCAAATATAGATCTTAAAGAATATAAAAGTAATACTAAAACACTAAAGTAAATAAGTTTTTTTGTAGAATCCCTTGCTATAAATTCCTTAAACATAATAATTTTCTCTCCTTAATTATAAATATATTTTATATCCACCTATATTCTAATATCAAAGTAATTTTAAATCTACAATATATTCTAAAATAATTAAAAATAATCTGTATAAAAATAATAATACCAGTAGATATAAAGAGAGTTTGTAAATAATTTGAATGAATTTTAGACACTCTTGGAAGAAAAAATAAAAAACTCCGTAATTCATCACAGGACGTGATGAGCCAATTTCCGCCCCAAGGACGGGGCATAAATTGGGTAGGAATTTTTTTATTTTTTATTCTTAGAGTGTCTTAATGAAATTACTTATTTACAAACTCTCTTTATACCTACTGGTATTATTATTTTTATGCAGATTATTTTTAATTATTTTCTACTTGCAAATATCTCAATGATTTTTTATTTAACAAACTAATAATATATTTTGTTTTATTTATTTAAAACTAATTTTTTTACATATAAATCATTTCTATTTTTTAAATCTATAAAGTCTCCATCATATAAAAGAAGGGGTTTGGACAAATTATTAATATCCACTTGGATTATCTTGCAAACTCTATTATCATTAAGCATAACATATTCTCCAATATAATAATTTATTATATGTTCAATAAATATTTTAGAATAAATATAATGTAACTTTCCTAAACTACTTTTTTGTATAATTTCCAATGCACCAAAAGGATCTATGCTTTTTTTATGAACTCTACTTGAATTTACTGCATCAAAAGTATCTGCTATAGCTATTATTTTTGCAAAATCATGTATGTTTTTATCTTTAAGTCCTAAGGGATATCCAGAACCATCTAATCTTTCATGATGCATTAATATTCCATAGGATACTGATGTACTTAAATAAGGTATATCTTTTACAATATTATACCCAATTATTGGATGTCTTTTTATTTCTTCAATTTCTTCTTCTGTAAGTTTAGTTGATTTGTGTAATATTTTAGAATCTATCTTTGATTTTCCAAAGTCATGTAAAACTGCAGCATAAACTAGTAAATTCAAATTACTTTTGTCCAATCCAATCCATTTTCCTAATAAAAAACTTAAAGTAGCTACATTTATAGAATGTTTAAATATTGAATCTTTGCCACTTCCATGTAAAACTATATTTTTTACTACTAAACTTGGTGAATTTATTTCATCCATTATTTTCTTAGAAAAATTTCTTACTTCTTCAATATCTGTTTTTCCATTACTATTGATTGCATCAAATATACACTTTACACTTTTAGTAAATTTTTCTACACTAATTTCTACATCTTCCATTTCTTTTTTATGAGATTTATTTCCATAATATTCATTCTCAAATTCATGGTATACTAGAAGATACCTTTGAAAATAAAACTCTTTTAATTTTTTTATTATATTTTCATTTATTTCCAGACCTTTAATCACTAAAGTGGAACCATCTACTACTATATCTTCTGCAGCAATCATACCTGTCTTTAAATCGTTTACGTTAATTTTAACTTTTTTATTATTACCCATTCACTATCACCTTTCACAAAATCATATTAAATTATTCTAATCTACAATTTAATTATACATATATTAAAATTATAAATAAAGCAATTTTAACAAAATAATACATATATTTACTTAGAAATTAATATATGTATTACTTTAGTTGAATTACACAGAATTTTTATACTTATACCAAACAGATTTTATAGACATATAATCCACTTCTTCTGGTAAAACCTCTTTTATTGGTTTTAATTTAGAACCTCCTATTTTTCTAATTGCATTTAATATGGTTTCTTCATAATCCTTTTGAATAAAATCATTTACATCTATATCCATATTTTCTTCTAAGCACTTAAATAAATGATTTTGTATTGTAATAATAGTCAATTCCCTATCTTTTGAAATTTCCTTTATACTTTTTCCTTCCTTATACATTTTATAAGTTATTTCATGGGTTTTTAATTTAGTTTCTTTTTTACTTTCATTTTTAGTTTCACTTTTTAAATCTTCTATTTTATTTTTAATTTCTATATTATTTTCTTTAATATAATTATTAATAGCATCTATAAATTTATCTCCATATACTTCTGCTTTCCTTTCTCCTACACCTTTAATTAAAAGCAGTGATTCTTTATTTATAGGCATATATTTGCTAAGTTCTTTTAAAGTAGCATCGTGAAAAACCATAAAAGGTGGTATACCTTCTCTTTGAGATATTTCTTTTCTTAAATTCTTTAATATTTCAAACAATCCATTATCTGCTTTAGCTGACTTCTTAATTTTAGTAACTTTCATAACTACAGATTTTTTGCCTTTTAAAACGCTATATGCCTTAGGTTTTAGCCTTACCACTGGATACTTATCTTCTGTGGTTACTAAATAATCATCTGCTATTAATTTGTTTATTACTGCCACTATTTTCTTTTTAGAAAAATCATTCATTATGCCATGAGTTGAAAGCTTATCTAAGCCTAAACTTAAAACTCTTTTATTTTTAGAACCTTTAAGTACATCCGCTACCATATTGGCTCCAAATCTTTCTCTCATTCTATAAACACAGGAAAATATCTTTTGAGCTTCTATTGTAATATCCTTTTCTTCTCTATCATCATTACAACTACTACAATTACCACAGTTTTCTTCTAAATTTTTTTCTCCAAAATACTCTAATATATATGACCTTAAGCACTTTGAAGTATAGCAATAATCTACCATAGCTCTTAATTTTCCATACTCATAATTTTTTCTATAAGGAGATAGTAAGCTTTCATCTATAAAATACTTTTGAATTTGTATATCTTTAGGGGCAAATAAAAGTACACACTCACTTTCTTCTCCATCTCTTCCTGCACGTCCTGCCTCTTGGTAATAGGCTTCTATATTTTTAGGCATATTATAATGTATAACAAATCTTACATTAGATTTATCTATTCCCATACCAAAAGCATTGGTTGCCACTATTATTTCTATATTATCAAAAGAAAAATCTTCTTGAACTTTTTCTCTTTCTTTATCACTTAAACCAGCATGATACACCCCTACACTATATCCTTTATTACTAAGTTTTTCATATAAACCTTCTGCTTCTTTTCTTGTAGCTGTATATATTATACCTATTTTACCTTTATTATTTTCCAAATAATCGCATACAAATTTTTCTTTATATTCTCCTTTTATAACAGTAAATCTTAAATTTTCTCTATTAAGTCCTGTAGCAAATACATTAGGATTTTTAAGAGCTAAAAGATTTAAAATATCCTTTTTTACAAATTCTGTTGCTGTAGCTGTGAAAGCTGCTACTATTGGTCTTTTATGTAATCTATCAATAAAATCACTTATTTTGGTATAACTAGTTCTAAAATCATGTCCCCACTGAGATACACAGTGAGCCTCATCTACTGCTACTAATGAAATATTTAAATCATTTAAACTATCACAAAAACTTTCTGCTTCTAATCTTTCTGGAGCTACATAAATCAACTTATATAATCCTAATCTAGCATTAAATAATCTTTCATTCATTTCTAATCCAGTTAAAGAACTATTTATGTAAGTAGCTTCTATTCCTTGACTTATTAAAGAATCCACTTGATCCTTCATAAGTGAAATAAGAGGAGATATTACAATAGTTACACCTTCCATAAGCAATGCAGGTATTTGATAGCAAATAGATTTTCCTGCTCCTGTAGGCATAATTGCCACAGTATCTTTTTTATTTAAAATGCTTTCAATTACTTCTTCTTGTGCTTTCCTAAATTCACTATATCCAAAGTATTTTTTTAAAGCCTTTTTGGCATTTATTAACATAATCATCCTCCTCTAGATTAAATCCATAGGATTAGTTACACTATATCTATATCAGTATTATAAACCTGTATTTTATAAACATCAATTTTTATATATTCCTACTAGCTAAACCTTACCCCAATTTACCGCCTATTATAATTTAAAAATTAATATACTAAATGTTTTTTATTTCCTTTTATCATATAGCCGTAATATTCCCACTTCTTAAAGTAACATAAGTGGGGAATGTAATACTATAATATATAGCTTAATTATTGTTTTACTAGTATATATTTTCAATAAAAGCATGATATACTATATTTAGAAAGTGAATTGAAAATAATATATGTATATATTGCAAAAGAAAGTATTTACAAATAATTATAAGAAAGGAATATTAAAATGAACTTATCAACTTTAATAATAATAATAAACATAGTTCTAATTATATTTCTAATATTTTTTGAAAGAAGAAATCCATCTGTTACTTGGGCATGGTTATTAATTTTAACATTATTTCCCATACTAGGTTTCTTAGTTTATTTATTTTTAGGACAAAACCTAAGCCGTCAAAAAATGTTCGATAAAAAAATAATTAATGATATAAAGCAAAATGAGTGCATAAAAAATGTAGTAAACTGCTATAAATGTGACTTAAGCCTTTTAGAAAATAAAGATATTATTAAAATGCACTATAGAAATGCTAAAGCTTTATATACTCAAAACAACGAAGTAAATTTGTATTTTAATGGTGAAGAGAAATTTAATGCTCTTTTTGAAGAAATAAAAAAAGCTAAAAAATTTATACACATGGAATACTATATAATTCAATGGGATGATTTAGGCAATAAGCTTATAAATTTACTAACAGAAAAAGCTAAAGAAGGTGTAGAAGTAAAGCTTCTATTTGACGCCATGGGTTCTCGTAGATTAAATTTTCGTAGGAAAAAAGCCTTAAAATCTCTAATAGATGCTGGTGGTAACTATGCTGTATTTTTTCCAAGCTTATTTGCTTTTATAAATAAAAGAATTAACTATAGAAATCATAGAAAAATAGTTGTTATAGATAGTGAAATTGCTTTTTTAGGTGGCTTTAATGTAGGAGATGAATACTTAGGAAAAAGTAAAAAAAGAGGTCACTGGAGAGATACTCATATGAAAATATCTGGTGAAGCTGTTAACGACTTAGAAACTAGATTTCTTTTAGATTGGATTTATGCAGCTAAAGAAAATATAGAAGATTATTATAAATACTTTTTACCTAAAAATTTTAAAACAAAAAATGTTGGTATGCAAATAGTATCTAGCGGTCCTGACCACAGAGAACAGTATATAAAAAATGGTTATGCAAAAATTATAAACAATGCTAAAAATTATCTATATATTCAAAGTCCTTATTTTGTTCCTGATGAAACTTTGTTAGATGCACTGAAAATGTCTTCTTTATCTGGGGTGGATGTAAGAATTATGATACCAGGAAACCCCGATCATAAAATAGTATTTTGGGCAGGACAATCCTATATTAGTGAACTTCTAAATGCAGGAATAAAAGTATTTTTATATAAAAAAGGCTTTATTCACTGCAAAGTAATAATGTCTGATAACTCTGTTTGTAGTATTGGCACTGCCAATATGGATATAAGAAGTTTTAAATTAAACTTTGAAACAAATGCCTTTATATATAATACTGAAATTACAAGCATATTAAAGAACCAATTTATCATAGATATGAAAAATTCAAGAGAAATTAACTTAAAAGAATTTAAAAATAGACCAAAAATAAATAAAATACTAGAATCCATAACAAGACTTTTATCACCTATTTTGTAATTATAAAGTTTTAAAGAAATTGCATGGCAATTTCTTTAAACTGTGTTCTATAAATATTTCTTTATCTCTTCTACTGAAGGTACTCTTCCCATTATTTTTACATTTTCATCTACTACAAGAGCTGGTGTTTTCATTACTCCATAGGATACTATATCTTTAAAATCTGTTACCTTCTCAACTTCAGCATCGATATTTAATTCCTCTATAGCTTTTTTTGTGTTTTCCTCTAATTTTTTGCAATTTGCACAACCTGAACCTAAAATTTTAATTCTCATGTTTATCCTCCTTTTTTGTAATATAGTTCTGTTAAGTTATATGAACATTGATTTTCTCTACCTATTATCATAAAAATAGAAAAACAATGAAATAACATCACATAAATATATATGAAAATCCATTAAATGTGTATCCTATTATAATTATTCCCAAAGACACTATAGCTATAAATATTCCTAAAAGTTTTGGTTTTACAACCTTGCTAAGCATAATCATAGACGGAAGTGAAAGAGCAGTTACAGCCATCATAAAAGATAATATTGTTCCTACACCTACTCCCTTTCCAAACAAAGCTTCGGCTATTGGAAGTGTTCCAAATATATCTGCATACATTGGTATTCCTACAGCAGTAGCTAAAAGCACTGCAAAAGGATTATTTTCTCCTATTACTTTTTCTATAATGGATTGAGGAATCCAATTGTGAATTGCAGCTCCAATGCCTACTCCTATTAATACATATAGCCAAACTTTGTGTATTATTTCTTTTACTTGACTCTTTGAATAAGATATTCTTTCTTTTCTAGTCATTTCATATGAATCAACATCAACATTTTCTATTCCAAAAACATATCCTTCAACGTACTCTTGCATGTTTAATTTATCAATTATAGTTCCTCCTACAACTGCAAGAACTAGCCCTACTATTACATAAGCTGTTGCTATCTTTCCTCCAAAGAAAGATGTTAGCATTAAAAATGATGCTAAATCTACTAGAGGAGAAGATATTAAAAAAGAAAATGTAACTCCTAAAGGTAACCCTGCTGATGTAAAACCTATAAAAATAGGAATACTTGAACAACTGCAAAATGGTGTTATTGTTCCTAAAAGTGCACCAAATATATTGCCTTTTATACCTTTAAAATTTCTAAGTATTTTTTTTGTTCTCTCTGGCGGAAAATAACTTTGAATATAAGATATTGCAAATATAAGTACTGATAAAAGTATAAATATTTTTATAGTATCATATATGAAAAAGTGTATGCTTCCTCCTAATCTTTCTTCTATAGATAATCCAAATAACTTTTCTACTAAAAGTTTTACTAAGTCTGAAAGCCATTTCATTTTAAGTAATTGGTTATTTAAAAAACTAAATATATTCATAAAAATCACCTCCTACATTTATTACATTTTTTCATTTCAATATACTTTTCTGCATATTTAATTTTTTCTACATCGCTTTTTAACACTGAATATTCTTCTATGTTATCTACTATATCTTTAAGTAATTTTTTTAAAACTTCATCTTCAATATTTAAATAATAAAAAATAAATTGTTCTCTTCTTTCATCCTTTACTATTGCCATATTCCTAAGTTTAGCTAAATGTTTTGATACTTTAGGTTGAGATATATCCATAATTCCGCACAATTCACATACACATAGTTTTTCATGAAAAAGTAAAACCATTATTCTTAGTCTTGTTTCATCAGAAAGTAGTTTAAAAAAATTCGTTAACTTATACAACATTTTTCACCTCTTTCAAAAGATTAATATACTCATATACTCATATGAGTATATGAGTATATGAGTATATTAATCTTTTTATTCCAATTTGTCAATATTTTTTAAAAATAAATTGCCCATATTTTAGTAGCTTGTTGAATAAAAAAACTATCCTCTTCCCCAAACTACCGGTATGCGGTCTTATCAGACCTCTATAAATCCAAATTAACAAAATTAAAAATTTTTCGTAATGAAATGGAGAAAAATTCTCCAAAACTCTTAACTTTTCTCTCTTCCCTCTTAACTAAAGAAACATTTCCAGCAAAATCTACTGCTCTTACTCCATAAATTAGTTTTTTAAATCTCTCTTTTAATGGTGGATTATCCGTAAATGTCATTGTAATTCCCTTATTAACTCCTCCATATATTCTCTGAACTTTGGTGTTAAAAATGACTTTTTTATTTCTATATACAATATATTCATATACTCCCATATTATCTTTTGAAGCTTCCCAATTTATTAAAAATTTATTTAATCCTATTTTTTTAACTGTAACTTTAGCAGGTTTAGTAGGTGCTTGTTTTTCCAAATAACCCTTTTTTACGTAATCTAAATATGTTTTATGAAAACCTTTGTGAATATTATTTGGACTATAATAATGACTATAAGCAAAAGTTATAAAATCGTCTACATATTTGCTTTCAATTTTCATTTGCTTAATAAATCTATCTAAAGTAGCACTAGACCAATCAAAATGGTTAAAAGTTTCTGTATTTGCCCAAAATAAAATACCTGGTTTAGTATTTACTGCAGATCTAAGTTCACAAAACCAATCTGCTACTTCATTTATATTTAAACCACCTCCCCCAACAGAATCTTGAGGACAAAATATATCTCCATTACCTAAATCAGTATTTTGAAATAAATAAGCCCAATTTTTTGCATATTCTTTAGGTGTTCCATATTTAGAATTCATAAAAGGTGATAACATAAAAGGCAATCTATGATTTTTTTCTTTTAAATGTTTTAAATTTATATTTATAGCATTAGATAATATTGAAAACTGTTCCTTAGTTCTAAAATTTAAATTATCCACTTCATATACCCAATACCATCCATAAAAAGAATTTGGGTATTTAAAATGGTATTTAGTATACAATTCATCTGCTATTAAATTTCCTCTTTCCATTTGAGCATAAAGCCAATTAGGTTCTCTTGCTGCCTTTTTCCACCAATCAGCATTGAAGTTAATGCCTAAAAAAACTTTAATACCTGATTTTTCAGCATTTCTAAGGCACATATCTACAATATCTACATTAGGATATTCCATTTTCCCTGCTGGAATTTTTGTAGGATAAATAGTTTTTGTTACATTGCCTTCTGTGATAGAAGTTCCCATAACCACATAATGCATTTTCGCTTCCTTTAAATAATGAAACTCACTTTGCCATTTTGAATCATTCCATTTTTTAACCATATCTGCTTGAATAAAAGTTCCATTAGCTAAAGGATATTTATTTATAAATTTAGAATATTTATAAAAATTTGACTTTAACATGTTTTTGAAATTATACTTGTTATTTTCCATATTATACTTTAAACTCCTTTTAAAATACCACTATTAACTATTTTATATAAACTATAACTTTGAAAAATAGAACACTTTTGTAAACTGTATCTATAACAAAAATTACTAGGCTATATATTTATATTTTTATGGCTTTTTTACTGTATTTATAACAGTTTTTTTTATATAATAAAAAGCAAGCCTCATCTTCATCTAATATTTATCTTCCTTGTAACTTGATACAATTATTCTTTGTAACCCGATTCAACTATAGTTTTGTTTCAATGTACAAGCATTATTGCTAAATAATTCTAAATTTAAATGAAAGTGGGTATTAATATGAAAAAATCTATTAAAAAATTGTTAATTGGTTCTGTGTTTACTACATTTATTTGTGCATCAAGCGTATTTGTTGTTTCAGCTACATCTGGTAATTATAAAGTAGCCTTTGGGGACACTATGTGGAAAATTTCAGTTAAAAATCATGTAAGTCTAAATGAGCTTATCAAAGCTAATCCTCAAATAAAAAATCCTAGTATTATATTTCCTGGGCAAAAAATAAATATTCCTACTGCAAAGAAAACAACTTGTAATACTAGCGTAAATTCTAATACCACTGCTAATACTAGTACAAGCTCTAACAATGTTAAACCTAATAACAATACAAACTCTACTAATGCAAATTCTACTAATAGTGACATAAGCTCTATTGAAAGCGAAGTAATAAGACTTGTAAATGTAGAAAGACAAAAGGCAGGTCTTCCAGCATTAAAAGCTAATTCAGAACTTTCTAGAGTAGCAAGATATAAATCTCAAGACATGGCAGATAACAAATATTTTTCTCATACTTCACCTACATATGGTTCACCTTTTGATATGATGAAGAAATTCGGAATAAGATTTTCTGCAGCTGGTGAAAACATAGCTTATGGTCAACGTACAGCACAAGAAGTTATGAATGGATGGATGAACTCACCAGGTCACAGAGCAAACATATTAAATAGCTCCTTTACTGAAATAGGAGTAGGTGTTTATAAATCTTCCTCAGGAGTATACTACTGGACACAACAATTTATAAAACCAATGAACTAGAACATATTTTTAAAGTAATATAGTTTTAGACAAGAGCAGTTCAGTTGATAGTTGACATTTGAGATAGGACAGTGGTGATAATATAATTTCAGTAAAAATGATTTATATTTAAAAATTACCCACAATAATTAGAAATATATAAAATTTATGTGTTCTTTCTAATTATTGTGGGTGATTAAACTTAAGTTGAAAAAACTTTTATAAATCTCTTTTAGCAAGTAAAATGATGATTGATATTAATATTTTACTTGAAATAATTTTAATTTATCCTTTCTAGATAATTGCTTTATTTCATATTCCCTTTTCATTGCTTCATTTTTTGTTTTGAATTCTTCAAAGTATTTTAGCTCCACTGGACATCTGCAACGGGTGTATTTTGCACCTTTTCCTTCATTGTGTTCTTTAATTCTTCTTTGTAAATCTGTGGTATATCCTGTATAAAGTGTACCATCTTTGCATTGTACAATATATACATAAGCCCTATTCAATGCACATTTTCCCCTTTGAAATACTTATATATATTTTTTATTTAATTCCTTTAATATTTTTGCCGAATTGTGTAAACCTTTTCTTTCGTCTTCTGAAATTTCTGCATTAACTATTTTTTCTATTCCATTTGCCCCTATTATGCAAGGTGCAGCAATGCAAACATCATCTATTCCGTATTCTCCAGAATATAATGCTGAAACTGTTAAGAATGCTTTTTCATCTTTTACTATAGCTCTTACTATTCTAGTTACAGAAGAAGCTATTGCATAAGAAGTATATCCCTTTTTATTAACTACATCGTATCCTACAGTTTTAGCCTTATTTGCTAATTCTGCTTTTATGTCATCATTTATTTCTAAGCCTGTTTTATCAATAGGTATTCCACCTATAGTTGCTATACTCCACATTACTACTTGTGAATCTCCATGTTCGCCTAATATCCAAGCGTTTACTTCTTGTGGACCTACACCATATTTTTTAGATATAAAATGTCTTAATCTAGCACTGTCAATAACTGTACCTGAACCTATAATTCTATTCTTTGGGAAACCAGAAATTTTATGAGTTTGATATGTTAAAACATCTAAAGGATTTGCCACTTGGATTATTATAGCATTAGGATTGTACTTAATTACTTGAGGAATTACATCTTTGTTTATTTCTAAACCTTCTTCTATGATATCTAACCTTGATTGACCTTTTTCAGGTTTAACTCCTGCTGCAATTATAACTATGTCAGAATCTTTTGTACAGGAATAATCACCAGCTTCAACGTCTATAGAACTTCTAAAAACTGTACTTTGTCCAATTTCCATAGCTTCAGATTTTGCCTTATCTTTATCAATGTCTAGTAATACCACTTTTGAAGCAAGTTTTTGTACTACAATTGAATATGCAGTAGTTGAGCCTACATGTCCTGCTCCTATAATTGAAATTTTGATGTTTTTGTCTTTCATATACATTCTCCCTTCCTTTGATTAATTTTATTATTTTGATGTTTGAAGTTTTTAAACTATGGCTGCAACATATAAAATGCTGCAGCATAGTCTATATCTGTTTGATGTTGATAATTATTCTTTAATTATATGCTAACATTAAAAAATCCATAACTCAAATACTGAATATTTAGAATTTGTTTAATTTTGGCGAATTATTCCGAACTATTTAATATATAGTCATTATTTCACTAAATCATAAACTTCTAAATTTTCTTCATTTATTCCCTTAATTTTTACATCTACCATAGCCTTTAATGTGTCTAATGCTGTTATTACTCCTATGTTTCTCTCTACTGCAGCTCTTCTTATATGGAATCCATCTCTTTTTGAATCATTTCCCTTAGTTGGAGTATTCACAACTAAGTCTACTTCTTTATTCTTAATTATATCTATTATATTAGGATGTTCTTCTTTAAGCTTTCTAACTTTTTTAACTTTCATGCCAGCATTCTCTAAAAGCTCTGCTGTTTTTGAAGTTGCTACAAATTCAAATCCTATTTGTGTTAACTTCTTAGCTATAGGTAAAAATTCTTTTTTATCGTGATCATTTATAGTAGCAAGTATTGTTCCTTTATCTTTTTTAGTAAACATATTTGCTGCTACAAATCCTTTATATAAAGCTTCTTCTAAAGTTCTTCCGACACCTAAAACTTCTCCTGTAGATCTCATTTCAGGTCCTAGTGAAACCTCAACTCTTGGAAGTTTTTGTGTAGAGAATACTGGTACTTTTACTGATACTAAATCTGGTTCTTTATAAATATCTACACCATAACCTAAATCTTTTAGTTTTTCACCTAACATAACTCTAGTCGCTATATCTACTATAGGAACTTTACTTACTTTACTTATATATGGAACTGTTCTTGAAGCTCTTGGATTAACTTCTATAACATATAGTTTACCTTCAAACTCTATAAACTGAATGTTTATCATTCCCTTTATTCCTATTGCTAAAGCAAACTTTTTAGTGTATTCTAATATTTTTTCTTTAATATCAGAATTTACATTTGGGCTTGGATACATAGTTATACTGTCCCCTGAGTGAACTCCTGCTCTTTCTAAATGTTCCATTATTCCTGGTATTAGTATATCTTCTCCATCAGATATAGCATCTACTTCTATTTCTCTTCCCATTAAATACTTATCTATTAATATTGGATTTTTACTATCTTTATTAAATGCATTTGTTAAATAGTATACTAACTCTTTTTCGTCATAAGTTATTTCCATTCCCTGTCCCCCAAGTACATAGGAAGGTCTTACAAGTACAGGGAAACCTAACTTTTTAGCTTCTTCTAATCCTTCTTCTATAGTCCATATTCCTTTTCCCTTAGGTCTTGCTATTTCAAGTTTTTCTAATAGCTCATCAAATTTTTCTCTATCTTCCGCTTCATCTATTTGATCTGCAGTAGTACCTAAAGTTGCTATGTTCTTTTCTTTTAAGAATTTAGCAAGTTTTATAGCTGTTTGTCCTCCAAATTGAAGTATTACACCATTTGGTTTTTCTTTTTCTATTATGTTTAGTACGTCTTCTTCTGTAAGAGGTTCAAAATACAATTTATCAGATATATTAAAGTCTGTACTAACTGTTTCTGGATTATTATTAACTATTATTGTTTCTATACCTAGTCTTCTAAGCGCTTTTACACAGTGTACTGAAGCATAATCAAACTCTATACCTTGTCCTATTCTTATTGGTCCTGAACCTATAACCATAACTTTTTTATTGTTTGAAACTTCTACTTCATCATAAGTTTCATAAGTTGAATAATAGTATGGTGAAAATGCCTCAAATTCTCCGCCACAAGTATCTACCATTTTATATACAGGCTTTATACTCCATATAGTTCTAAGTCTATATACATCTTCAGGACATATTTTAAGCATATCTGCTATACCTTTATCTGAGAAACCTTTTCTCTTTAATTTATAAAGCCATTCCTTATCTAAATCATCTACCTTACTAAGTCTTAATCTTTGTTCCTCATCTACTATCCATTTTAATTTGTGTATAAAGAATTTATCTATACCTGTTATTTGAGATACTTTATCTAATCTATAATCTCTTCTTATCATTTCAGCTAAGGCAAATATTCTTTCGTCATCTGGAGACACAACTCTTTCTTTTAACTCTTCCATACTTAAATCTCTAAATTTTTTATATTCTAAAGAATACTTTCCTATTTCTAAAGATCTAATTCCCTTTAAAAATGCTGCTTCAAAGTTACTTCCTATAGCCATTATTTCTCCTGTAGCCATCATTTTTGTTCCTAATGCTCTATTAGCTCCTTGGAATTTATCAAAAGGCCACTTTGGAATTTTAACTACTACATAATCTAAAGTTGGTTCAAAACAAGCATAAGTTTTTTCAGTTACTGCATTTTTTATTTCATCTAATCCATATCCTAAAGCTATTTTTGCCGCTACTTTTGCTATTGGATATCCTGTTGCTTTTGATGCTAATGCAGATGAACGACTAACTCTTGGATTTATTTCTATAACAGCATACTCAAAAGAATTAGGATTTAGTGCAAACTGTACGTTACATCCACCTTCTATACCTACTGCATTTATTATATCTATTGCAGCACTTCTTAACATTTGATGTTCCTTATCTGCTAAAGTTTGAACTGGTGCTACTACTATACTATCCCCTGTATGTATTCCTACAGGATCTATGTTTTCCATATTGCACACTGTAATACAGTTTCCAAAGCTATCTCTCATTACTTCATACTCTATTTCCTTCCATCCCTTAACACTTTTTTCAAGAAGTACTTGTCCTATAGAGCTTAATTGAATTCCTGATTCTAATATGCTTTCTAATTCCTCTTCATTTTCTGCTATTCCTCCACCAGTTCCTCCTAGAGTATAAGCTGGTCTAACTATAACAGGATATCCTATTTTACTTGCAAATGCCTTACCGCTTTCAACATCTGTTACTATTTCACTTTCTATACTTGGTTGATTTATTCTATTCATCATACTTCTAAATAGCTCTCTATCTTCTCCCTCTTTTATAGATTCTATAGAAGTACCTATTACATTAATATTATATTTTTCTAATATTCCTTTATCATAAAGTTCTACAGCTAAATTTAGTCCTGTTTGTCCTCCCATTCCTGCAAGAAGACTATCTGGTGTTTCTTTAGCTATAACTTTTTCTACAAATTCTAGTGTTAATGGTTCTAAATAAACTTTATCTGCTACTTCTTTATCTGTCATTATAGTTGCTGGATTGCTATTTATAAGAACAACTTCTACTCCTTCTTCTTTTAAAGCTTGGCAAGCTTGCGTACCAGAATAATCAAATTCTGCTGCTTGACCTATAACTATTGGACCTGAACCTATAACTAAAACTTTTTTTATATTTTTATTTAATGGCATATGACTACCTCCTAAATTACATTTTATAAATTTGCTAAAAAATTAATATTAAATCTATAGTGCATACTTTATAAATTCATCAAATATATACTCTGTATCTTTTGGACCTGGACATGCCTCTGGATGAAATTGTACTGAAAATATAGGTAAATTTTTATGTTTCATTCCTTCTATTGTTCCATCATTTACACTTACATGAGTTATTTCTATTTCCTTTGGTAAATCACTTACATAGTATCCATGATTTTGTGAAGTTATATGAACTTTATTTTCTTTTAAATCTTTAACAGGGTGGTTGCATCCTCTATGACCAAATTTAAGTCTAGAAGTTTTTCCTCCTAAGCTTAAAGCTAAAAGTTGATGTCCTAAGCATATTCCCACAATTGGTTTCTTTCCTATGAACTTTTTAATATTTTCTATAGATTCTTTTAAATCCTCTGGATTCCCTGGACCATTTGATAAGAATATTAAATCTGGATTTGCAGCCAAAACTTCTTCTGCTTTTGCGTCTGCTGGGAAAACTGTTACTTTACAATTTCTTTTTGTAAAACATCTTACTATGTTTTGTTTTATACCAAAATCCATAATAGCAATATGTTTTCCTTTTCCTTCTATTGTGTACTTTTCTTTTACAGTAACATTTTTAACAGCATCATTATTTGTAAACTCTTTTATTTTTCCTTCTACTTGCTCATAGGAAAAATCCTCTAAAGTAATTATTCCCTTCATAGTTCCATTATCTCTTAAAATTTTAGTTAAAGCTCTAGTATCTATTCCTTCTAAACCTATAACTTTATTTTGTTTAAGATAATCTTCTAATTCTAATTCAGATCTAAAATTACTTGAATAATTACATTTTTCTCTAACTATAAATCCTTTAACGTAGGATGATTTTGATTCCATATCCTCTAAGTTTATACCATAATTACCTACAAGAGGATATGTCATTGTAACGATTTGACCATAATAAGATGGATCTGTAAGTACTTCTTGATAACCTGTCATTCCAGTGTTAAAAACAACCTCTCCAACACTATCCTTTAGGTAGCCAAATGCATTTCCTTGAAATGTTGTTCCGTTTTCTAATATAAGTTTTGCTTTCATAATAGACCTCCTTAATACTTAAGTAGTTCTGTTAAGTTATATGAACATTGCTTCCCCTCAACCTATGAAATATAATAGATTTACCATAAAAATATTACCTCCCAGAAAGGAGAGAGGAAACAATGAACAAAGCTAATAAAAAAATCACCTG
>NZ_LZFO01000017.1 GCF_001758365.1 Clostridium acetireducens DSM 10703 | reverse complement strand
CAGGTGATTTTTTTATTAGCTTTGTTCATTGTTTCCTCTCTCCTTTCTGGGAGGTAATATTTTTATGGTAAATCTATTATATTTCATAGGTTGAGGGGAAGCAATGTTCATATAACTTAACAGAACTTATAGGAGAGAGAGGAGATTTGCAAATGATAAAAGTAGTAGCAAAAAAATTTGTTAAACAAGATAAACTTGATGAGGTTATAAAATTATATGAAGAGTTAGTTGAAGCTTCAAGAAAAGAAGAAGGCTGCATAAAATATGAGTTATTCCAAGACGATAAAGATTCTACAATATTAGCAGTAATTGAGGAATGGGAAAGCAAAGATGCACTAGCTAAACATAATAATGCAGAACATTTTAAGAGAATAGTTCCTATGATAGCTAAATTAGTTTTACCAGAGTCTACTGTTAATGTATATAACAAATTGATTTAGTAAGCAGGTATAAATATACTACCATGTAAGATAAAAATTTCATAAGGTTGAAATCTTTTTAAATTAAGTGTATAATAGTTATTAAGTAATAATCATTATACACTTAATTTAAGGGGGAGACATACTATGGGTATAGCTAAGAATGAAATAAATTTTGATAATATTACAAAAAATCTAGCTAATTGCTGTTTAACAGAAGAAAAATGTGGTGCTTGTAAAGAAGAAAAGTGTTTAATTGGATATTCTAAAAAATGCATATTAGGTTGTTTTAAAAATGATGTAACATATGTTGAAAATGGATTTAAAAATATACCAAGTGCAGATGCAAAGCTATATGATCAACATAATTTAGTAGTAGGAATAAGTGATATTCTTAAACAATGCAGAAGTTGTAAGGAAGATCATTATGATAATTGCATAATAAATGTTTTAAGAAGTTGCTATGAGGTAATATTATTTGGAGAAACTCAAAAATATGATGGAAGTGCTTTAGTTTATTTGAATGAAGTTAAAGATTCAAATAAAGAAATTATGCAAAAAATTATGGAAGAGTATTTAAAAAAATAATAAAATATCATGTCTATTATTTTTTAGATTAATATTAACTAAAAATGAAATTTATGCAAATTAATATGTTACAAATGCAGAAATAAATAGAGAATATTAATATATTTTTTATATTAAAAGAATATTTTTCAAAATAAATAATAAATATAATATGAAATCACTATTTAGGTTAATGTATATATGATTAATAAAAAAATAGACTTAAGTCCATCAAGAGATTTTATTATTAAATCAATTGTAGGAGAAATAACTTTAGAAACAGCTATATTAAATTTGATAGATAATTGTATACAAGCTTCAGATAAATATAATAGAAATAAAAAATATACTATTAAACTTTTAATTAATCCTAAACAATTTAGTATAGAAGATAATTGTGGAGGAATGAGTAAAGAGAAGCTAGAATCAGCTTTTACTTTTTTTGTTAATGAAGATTATGAAATACAACATGATAGAGGACTTAAACGATCTGTATTAAAAATAGGAAGAAAAATTAATATTACATCCAAAATTTCCGGTTGTAGATATAATGTTCCAATAAATATATCTAATTGGGAAAAAAATAGTTGGAGTATGGATATTAAAGAAGAGAAAATAAACAGTTGTATTGAACAAGGAGTTATCATAGATATACACGATTTATATAGAAAAGTAAAAAAAATATTTATGAATACTAAATTTATTAATAAATTAATTGATTTAATAGTTAATAGGTATAGGTGCAAATTAAAAGAAAATTTTAGCATATGGATTAATGATAAAAAGATACTTTTAAATGATATTTATGAAAGAATTTATGTAGGTTCTGAAAATAAAAAGATGAATGATATGAAAGTTGAGATTAAATTATATAATTTTTGTAAAGAATATAGTGAAAAATTAGAAAACGGATGGTATTTTATAGTAAATGGTATATGTGTAATAAGTAAAGATAAAAACTTATTTTGGAGAAAAAAGAATCAAGTAATTATATCAGGACATACTTATAAGACGTTTATTGGAGAAGTAATTATAACTGGAGATTATATACGCAATCTTCCTATTTGGAAAAATAATAATGGTAAATTAGATGCTAAAAATTTTTATAATAAAGAAATAATAGATTTTATGAGGGAAGTTATAGAAAAATATAGAATGTATTTTAGGGCTGAGGAAGTAAACGTTAAATATACTAGACCTTATTATATGGTAGAAACATTAAAAAGTTATTATAATGTAAAATCAAATAAAGATGTTGGTGAAGATTCTTTTGATGAATCTTATAATAGATATATATTAAAATGATTATTTTTATGGTGTACTTTAAAAAGCAGAGTGTTATGCTCTGTTTTTTTATTAAATAAGTTTATTATATATAAATAATTTTAAATTAACAGTGACTATTAAGAATTTAGTTGGTGTTTTTTTGTTTTAATTATAAAATTGGAAAATACCTAAGAAAAATGTAAATAAAATGTTGACTGATATAATAAAAACCAATACAATGTATGTTAAATAATAGAATTAAAGGAGAATTCCATGTATAAAGATTTAATTTCGTATTTAAAATCATATAAGAAATCAACTATAAAACTAGGAGAATTAGAAAATTTAGTTTCAGGAGATATTACATATAATGAATTTGCTAAAAGTATAAAAAGATTAGTTAATGAAAATATACTTATTCAAAAAAATCCTAATAATAATAATGGTAAAGAAATTTCTTTGCCATATAAGTTTGGAATTAATAGATATGAATTAAGAAAAGAGCATGTTAATAAGATTCAAAAATATGAATTAAAAATTAGTAAGGAAATTGACTTACAAGAATATTTTAATTTAAATGAAAATATGTGGAATAAAGATTTGCCTTACATTGAAAAAATTAATGATTATATTAATAAAAAGGGTTTTCCTAGAAATTATACAACTGCACAGGAAAGGTCTTTTAATATTGTAGGGGATGAAAAATGGATTGATGAAAAAGGTGGAAGAAAAATTTTAGAAAGAATAAAAATATGGGAAAAGCTTAATATAGTTAATAATTCAGATCCTCTAATGTTAGCTATTAATCCAAAAAAGTTAAAGACTAGCTCAAAACAACTTTTAAAAATTACATATTATCATTTAATAGTAGAGAATAAAGCTACATTTTTGGAATTACTTGATGTACTAAAAGATACAAAATTTACATCCTTAATTTGGGGATCAGGTTGGAAAATAGTAGCTAACATTACTATGTTAGAAAAGCAGCTAGGAGTTCAAGGAGAACATAAAATATATTATTTTGGGGATTTAGATAATGAAGGTATATCTATTTGGAATTCTCTTAATGAAAAGGTAAATGCTTTTTTAGCTGTTGAATTTTATAGGAAACTTATTAATAAGAATTATAGTTTAGGAAAAGAAACTCAAATAGAAGATTATAATGCCTTAAAGAACTTTTTTGAGTTTTTTAGTGATAAGGAAAATGAAAAAATTAAAAATATTTTAAATAAGGGAGGATATTTGCCACAAGAAGCTTTAAATAAGAATGAACTTAGAGATATATGGAGGAATACAAATTGGATATAAATATACATAATGTAACTGAAAACTATGGAGAAAGAATCCAAAGACTTGCTTTATTTGATCCACTATATAAGCTAAGTAATAAAACTTTAAAGGATAATAGTAATAAGGTTATTGATTATTTTAGTTTAGGTCTTCTCACATTATTATTCTTTTTTGAAAATATGGTCATAAGAAATAAGAAAATAGGAGTAAAGGAAGTAGCTATATTTCTTAAGCGAGTAAATAAGGGGGAAATAGACTTAGATTATAATGGATTTGAAAAAGTTGCAAGAACAATTATAGAAACCTTTAGACCACCAAGCGGAAAAAGAAATTCTAAAATATTTTATAATTGGGAAACAAGAAAAAACGACAGTGTTAATTACTCTATTTTAAAAGCAGATAAAGCAGATTTAAAAAATAATACTCAATATTACACTTTAGATGAACAAGGCCTTGAGCTAATTTTTGCTACAAAGGAATATTTTAATGAATTTCAACTATCTATTAATCAATTAGTTTTAAGAAAACAGCTTGAAAAGGGAGAATTTATAGGAGCCTTAAGACAAATTGATGAAATGAGTCTTGATGTTAAAAATCTTCAGGATAGAATAGAAAGAATTAAACATGAAGTTAATAGAAATATAGTGTCAAATGAAATATATGAAAGATATAAAAATGTAATTGAAGATATAAATTTAAGATTACAACGTGAAAATGAAGAATTTGAAGAGTTACATTCTTTTGTAAAACAGATTAAAGAAACTATTGGTAATGAAATTACTAATGATAAGGATAGAAAAGCATATGACCTCATGATTCAAATCGATAAAGAATTGGGACAAGTACATTATGAACATAGATTACTTTTTAAAGAAAGTATTATACTTAAAACTTCTGCTCTTGAAGCTGCTAAGGAATCACTTTATTATATAGGAATAGATTCATTTAATTTTGAACAAGAAATTACAAGTAGGTTATTTTCATCACCTCTTCCCTTAAATGCATCAAGAAGATTAATTGAACCTTTTATGTATTTAGAAATACATAAAACATGGTCACCATTAACAGTATTTTCAAAACAAAGAATTGAAAATAAAGATAAAAACGAAAAAAATGAAAATTTTTTAATTCCATCTTCAGAACAAGAAATTGAAATTGATAAAAAAATTCAAAGAGAAAATTTTAAAAAAGTAGCAGAAATTATTTTAAAGACTATCGATGATACAAGAAAAATTACTATTAAAGAGATTATAAAATATCTTAAAAATAATAAAGAAGAGGATATATTAAATAATCGCAGCTTTTATGACTTTTGGATTATACTGCATCAAAAGTCACCAATAAATATAGAAACAAAAGATGAAGAAAAAGAGTCTTTATTTGCAGAAGCTTTTAAATTATTAATAAATTGTGGAAAACTCCTTTATGTAAAAGAAGAAGAAGAAGTTTTATATGTTACAGATAGATTTACTATAAAAAATATGAGTGTTAGATTGGAGGAAAATAATGCTTCAATATAGCAATGAACAAGTAATTCAAGCCTTTAAATTATATTCAAAGCTTTCAATAAGAGGATATGGTGAAAGAGAAGAATTATGTTTATATGCAGCTGATGAAAATATAAGAGGGTTAGTTGACCAATTTGCAAGAGAAGTAGATTGTACTATTTTTGCATCAGGAGACTACATATATATGATACCTATATCAAAAGATTCTATATATCATGTTTCAAATGAATTTATTAAAAATACATATCTTCCTTCTAAAGCAGTGAATTTAGATTTATATTTAATGTATGTATCTATAATTGTACTATTTGGAGAATTTTATGATAGTTATCAAACCATGGAACCTACTAGAGATTTTATAAGTGTAAATGAATGGTTGAATGTTTTAAATAATAGGATATTAGCATTAAATGAATATGATTTAGAAAAATTAAAAAAATTAGATAAAGAATTTGATTATAACTGGTCAGCTATTTTAAAAAAATGGATGGATATGGATGAAATTAAGGAGAATGTAAAAAATCAAGATGCTAGAACTATAAGCAGAAAAAGTTTTTTAAGTACAGTAACAAATTTCCTAGAAAAACAAGAGTTGGTAAAAGACGTTGGTAATGAAGAAGTAGAGCTTACAGAAAAAGCTAAAACTATAATTCAAAGATATTATATGGAATATGATTATAATCGAGAAATATTAGATTTTATGTATAATATTGATCAGAAGAAAGGAGAAAGTTAATGCCAGCAATTTCTAAAATACGCTTTACTAATGTAATTTATGAAAATGGTTCAAAACGATATAATGATGATATATTTCAGTTTGATGGTCATAATGGAGTAATTTTAATTGAAAATGGAGGGGGAAAAACTGTTTTTGTACAAACAGCTATTCAATCTATATTACCTCATAGTGATTTAGCTCAACGTAAAATTAAAAACACTTTAATGTTAGAAAATAATGTAGCTCATATAGCAATAGAATGGATATTAAGTGAAAAACCTAGGAGATATGCATTAACATGTGTAACTTTATTTATGAATAAGGGTTTTGTAAAGTCACTTAAATATGTTTATGAATATGAAGAGGGTGATGATAATTCTATAGATAAAATTCCCTTTGTAAAAGAAACTATTAATGGGGGAAAAAGAGCTGCAACTAAAGAAGAAATGGGAGAATATTATTCTATTATGAGTAAAAATAGAATAACAGCTAATATTTTTAATACTATTCATGAATATCATGAGTATATAGAAAGTAACTTTAAAATTATTCCCTCAGAATGGAGAAAAATTGTTTTAATAAATGGAGCAGAAGGTGGAGTAGAAGAGTTCTTTGATGCTTGTACAACTACTGGTCAATTAGTAGACAACCTTTTAATTCCTACAGTGGAAGAAGCATTAGTCGGAAATGGTACCAAGGATTTTGTGGAAACTTTTGAAAAGCAAAGAGAGCATTTTAAAAAATATAAGCAATTAAAATCTAAAATTGAAGAAAGCAAATTAGTGAAAAATGAGATAGATTCTTATGTTAAAGTATATAAAAATTATGATGATGTAAATGAAAATCTAATTAAGATAAAAGGAAAGATAAAAGTTATATATAAACTTGTTAAAAATCAACAGTATGTCAATATAGAAAAAATTAAGGAAAATAAAAAAGAACAAGAAATTTTATTGGATAGTGAAAAATACTTAAATCAAAAAAAGGGTTCATATAATTTAGAATTATTAAAAGAAGAAAAACTTAAGGCTAAAAAAAGTTTTTCTGAAAGTTTAACTAAATATGAAGAAATTCGTAATAGTAAAGAGGAAAAAGAGAAAAAACGAAAAAATTTACAAATAGCTAAATATAATCAAAATATAAGGATACAAGAAGAAAAAATTGAATTTTTAAAAGGAGAAATTGAAAAGCTAGATAAAGATGAGAATGTAATAGATATTAGTGAAAAGTTAGAAGTTAATAGTAAGGATTTGAGAGGTTATTATTTAGCTGAAGAAGAAAAATTAGAAAATGAAAAATCAATAATACAAAGCCAGCTAGATAATATTGAGAATGATATTAAAACTTATAAAAGTAAAATTTTAAAAATAAAGCATATAGAAAAAGATTTAATTGCAAAAAAAGGTGCTATAGAGAAATCTATTGAACTACTTACAAAAGATATAAATAAAATTAAGAATTCTATATTAGATAATCCAAGTAAAGAAAAAATAGAAGAACAATTTCTTAAATGGAATGATAGAATAGTACAGTTAGAAAATTTAATTTTTAAGTATAAAGAACAAAAGAGGTCTTTAGAACATGAAAAGCAAAATTTATTAGAAGAAATACCATTGAATAGAAAAGAATTAGGAAATTTAAAAGAGGAAAAAATAAAATTAAGAGAAGGATTAAAAAATATAGATGAAAATCATAATGAGTTATTAATGAAGATTAAAGAATTTAAAAATAGATTTTATAGCTTTAATTCTTTATATTTAAAAAGAAATGCAATTTTAAATCAACTAGAAAATAGTATGGAAATATTAAGAGAAGAAAAGGAAAATTTAATATTTAAGGAGAGAATAGCTTATAGATGGATTGATGACTATAAGGAAAGTGAAATTTATATGGCTGATCCTTTAATAGAAAAATGGATTAATTTATGGAGAAACTCATTTAATTATATTGAAAGCGGAACAGAATATATTCAAGGATTAGCAAGTAGTTCTAAAGATTTAACAGAAATTAATAATAAATATCCTTTATGGTCAATATCTATAATAACTTTAGATTCAGAAATAGGCAAATTAAAGGATAAACTTAAAAATAAGTTAGATGAAATATCCCATCCTATTATTATAATAAGTGAAGCACAAGCAAGAGCTAAATTGCAAGGAAATGCTGTATTTGAAGAAGAAAATATTTTAATGCCTTCTATATGGGAAAAAAATATTAGCTTAAGTAATTTTAAAACATGGAAAGAAGAAATTCTAATTAAAGCTGAAGAAATAACAAAATATCGTATGGATAAAGAAAAAGAATTTAGTAATTGTGTTGAACTTTTAAAAAATTTAAGAGAATTTTATAGTAGATGTTCTTATAATGAATATCAAGATAAACAAAGATATATAAGAGAACTAGAAGCTAAGATAGAGGTATTAGCAAATAATATTAATAATAAAGAATCTAGAATAAAATATATAGATTGTGAAATAGAAAAGATTATAAAAATAATAAGTGATGGAATTCAAGAACAAAATATTCTTCAACAAAAGATTATAAAATCAAATGAATATTTAAATAAAAAGAAAGAAAAAAGTGAAAATGAAATTAAAAAAATTAAAGTTGAAAGTAAGTTAATGTATAATGATGAAGAACTAGTTAAATGGGAAAGGGAGATAAATATAAGCATAAGAACAAAAGAAGATATAAATTATAAAGCTTCTGAGATTAAAGAAAGTTTAAGTATATTAAAATCAAATGAACTCTACAAAGAAGTTATTAAATGTAGCCCTAAATATACAGAAATAAGTATAGAAGTATTAAAACAACAAAGAAAAACTTTGAAAGATATTTTAGATAAAAAACAAAAGGGAAGAGAGCAATTAGAAGAAGAGATAAAATATGTTTTAAAAGCAAAAGAATTTTCAGAAAAGGAATTAAATGATTTAGTTGAAGAACTAGAATTTGATTTAGATGAAAACTTAAAATTCCCTATATACGGTGATAATGAAATAAGTAAACTAATACAAGAATCAAAAGAATTGACTAAACCATTAGAAAACTTAGAAAAGAAATGTGAGAAATTTAAAGCTTTATTTTATGAAAAAAAAGCTGTGCATGAAGCTGAAGAGAGGAAATTTTACAATAAATATAAAGAAACAGTTGTTTTTGGTTTGCCATTAAAACAGATAAAAAATAGCTTAAATAATGAAGAAGTTAATATAGAAAAAAATAAGAATTACTTAGCTAATCAAAATAAATTTTTAGAAAAAGAACAGAGAGATATAGATAAAAATATTGACAAATTAGAAAAATACAATTTTAAATATTTATATTTAGCAGAAGAAATTAAAGAGATAGATTTAAAAGATGATTTTAAAATAGAGTTTCCCTATAAGAGAACTGAAACAATAAACGATATAATAGATGAAGTAAAGGATGCTAATGAACTTTTAGAAGTACAAGAATCAAAATTAGAGCGTAGTAAAAATGAGTTTATTAGATTTTGTAACTATGAAATTTTAGATATAAAGTTAAAGGAAATAGTAGTTACAGGAGTTCAACAAAAGAAAACATTTGCTGATATTTTAGAATGGCAAAGTAAACTTAATGAAAGAATCTTACGTACAATTGAAATTGCAGAAAATGATATTTGTGAGCATGATAAGGAAGTTCAACAATTTATAACAAATCTACATTCTTATTTAGTTACAATGATGCAAGAGTTAAAACAAATTCCTAGAAAAACAAAAATAAAATTAGGAAAACAATGGAAAGAGGTATTTTTATTTAATATACCACAATGGGATGAAAAAGAAGGTAAAGAAGAATTATCAAAATATATTGAATGGATGCAAACACAATTAGAAGGAGAACGTTTTAAAGATGAAAATGGTATTGAAGTTGAAAAAGAAGTTAGAAATGCAATAGAAAAGTGGCTTCAATCAAAGCAATTACTTAAAGTTGTTATGAAATCAAATGATATTAAAGTAAAATGCCGCAAAGTAACCAATGATCAAAATATGAGCAGTATGCCTTTTTCATGGGAAGTATCAAATTCTTGGTCTGGTGGAGAAAAATGGAGTAAAAATATGACTTTATTTTTAGGGATTTTAAATTATTTAACAGAAAAAAGAACACAAGTTATTTCAAATCGCAAAATAAATAGAACAGTTATAGTAGATAATCCCTTTGGGAAAGCTTCTAGTGACCATGTATTAGATCCAGTATTTTTTATTGCAAAGCAATTAGGATTTCAAATTATAGCTTTAACAGCTCATGCAGAAGGAAAATTTATAAGAACTTATTTTCCTATAGTTTATAGTTGTAAATTAAGAAATGCAATAAATGGTAATAATCAAATTATGATTAAAAACAAAGAATTAAGAAAAGCTTTCTTTAGAGATAATGATGCTGAAGCTTTATTTAGATTAGGTGGATTAGAACAAGTTAAATTGTTTTAGAAAAAATATTTTAGTTTTTTACAATATGATTTATATGTAAGAATTTCTGAAATCATAAAATAGTGCTGATGCAAAATCAAATATTAGATTTTCATCAGCACTATTTTCTATAAATAAGTTTTTTTAAATTTCAAATATCCATTTTTTCTTAACTTACAAGAAGGGCAATCTCCGCAGCCATTGCCTTTTATTCCATTGTAACAAGTTAAAGTTTCATTTTTAACTATATCTAAAACACCTAAATCATAAGCCATTTTCCAAGTTTCTGCTTTATCAATCCACATTAAAGGTGTAAGAACTTCAAATTCATAATCCATAGCTAAATTTAAAGTAACATTTAAGGATTTTATAAACACATCTCTGCAATCTGGATATCCGCTAAAATCACTTTGAGATACTCCAGTTATAATCGTATTTATTCCTCTTTGTTTTGCAAATACTGCTACAAAGCTTAGAAATAACATGTTTCTACCATCTACAAAAGAATTAGGAACTCCATTTTCAGGAGAGGATTTATCAACTTTTATGTCTTGTCTTGTTAATGAATTTGGAGCTAATTGATTTAGTAAATTTAAGTCTAAAATATGGTGCTCCACATTATATTTTTTACAAATATCCTTAGCACATTGTAATTCTAATTTATGTTTTTGATTATAGTCAAAAGATACTGCTATAACTTCTTTAAATCTTTTCTTTGCCCAAAATAAACAAGTTGTACTGTCTTGTCCACCACTAAATACTACTACAGCTTTTTCTTTATTCATATTTAACACCATCCTTTTATTTATAAAGCATCATTAATTTATTATTTAAAATAACATCTGTATTAAATCTTCCTTTTAAAGTAGTTGAAAGAGTTTTTGTACCAGGTTTTTTTATTCCTCTAGTAGTCATGCATCCATGCTCAGCTTCTATAATAACAGCTACATCTTTTGAACCAGTTATTTTTTGAATAATTTCTGCTATATCAGAACCTATTCTTTCTTGAAGTTGAAGCCTTTTACCTACCATATCAGCAATTCTGGCTATTTTACTTAATCCAATTACTTTCTTATTAGGAACGTAAGCTACTGTAACTTTCATATTGTACATTAAAGCTAAATGATGTTCGCAATGACTAAATATTTCTATATTCTTCATTAAAACCATATCTTTATTATTTTCTTCTATAGACAAATCGTCTTCAAAGGTTTTGTTAAACATTTCGGAAATTTCATCATTGGTGTAATTCATTCCTTCAAAAACTTCCTCATACATTTTTGCAACACGTTTAGGAGTATCTTTAAGTCCTTCACGGTTAGGATCGTCACCTAAAGCTATTAAAATACCCTTGATATGCTCTTGAATTGCTTTAGTATCTATTGCCATATTAAACACCTCTTTTATTAGGATTCCAAATAATTTTATGAAGTTGAATTTGCATATTAACTCCATTCATATTATTACATTTCATAAATTCTACTATAGAGTCTAAGGAAATTTGTCCAAATACAGGACTAATATATACATTGGTTCTTTCTGTAAGTTTATAAGTGTCTATTATATACTTAGCTTTTTCTAAATCTTCTATAGAACCAGATACAAATTTTACAGTGTCTTTTTTAGTTAAGTATTTAAAATTATCTAAAAGCATTTTTGATTCCATATTACTTGAAGGTAATTTATAATCCATAGTAAAGCTATGTGGATTTTCTATAGCTAAAAACTCATCTAATAGAACACTACCATTAGTTTCTATTTCAACATGGATTTCTTTGTGTTTAGAAAGTAATTTTAACAAATCAATTATTCCCTTTTGAAGTAGGGGTTCTCCGCCAGTTAAAGTTACATTTCTAACTCCTGTAGATTTTATATAGTTATATATGTCTTCTGCAGTATTTAGCTCATAACATACATCTTTTTCATTGGCCCAAGTTGTATCGCAATAACTACAGTTTAAATTACATCCTGCAAATCTTATAAATACAGCTAATTGTCCTGCTAAAGTACCTTCACCGTTAATGCTTACAAACTTTTCTACTACTTTAAAATTCAATTAAATTACCTCCTCATACATAGCACTGTTAGTAGGGGTTTCAAATACTGTGGTTCTATGCACTTTATATCCTTTGCTTTTCATAATTTCGAAGAAAAACTTAGCGAAATTTTCAGCAGTAGGTCTGAAATCAACTTCTATAACTTTAAAACCATCTTCTTTTATATAATTTAATGTTTCATTTCTCATAGTATCCTTTTGTATAATTAATGCGTGATCATAACAATCTATCATTTCTTTAACGTCTTTTTTAAAATCACCAAAATCAATTACCATACCATCAAGTTGTCCACCTTCTACTAGAGTAGGTGACTTTATTTCAACTTCAACTTTCCATCTATGACCATGAATGTTACTACACTTTCCTTTATACCCTGCAAGAAAATGAGCACTATCAAAGCTATGTTCTGTTTTTAAAATATACATATAAAATCCTCCTATTATTTTGAAAAATTATTGCCATAATAACAACATCCAATGGCTCCATTAAACTCTGGTTCTTTAGCGGATATTATATATTCATAATCTTTCTTAAGATAAGTTTGTATTGCAGTATTATTAGCAACTCCACCAGTTAAAACTAATTTATTTCCCTTAAATTTATTTAAAAGGGGATGGAGTCTTTTGTATAAAGAGTAGTTAACACTGGCACATAATGTTTTTGTAGGTATTCCTTCAGCTATTTTTCCAATTAGTTCTGATTCGGAAAATACAGCACAAGTTGAGTTTAATTCTATGGGATTTTCATAATGCTTGCTCATTTCTTCCACTGAAACTTCAAGTACATTAGCCATGTTTTCTAAATATCTTCCACAAGAAGCGGCACACTTTTCATTAAGTTCTAAATCAGTAGTAATGCCTTTTTCCACCTTAACTACTTTAACATCTTGTCCACCTATATCTAAAAGTATAAAATCCTTTAATCCTGTTTGATACATTGCTCCATACACATGAGCCTTTATTTCATTTATAGGAGTAAACAATTTTAAATCAGTATTATTTCTACCATAACCTGTAGATACAGCCCTTGAAACTTTTCCTATATTTAATTTAGCTAAATCTACAATAACTTTGCCATCAAATGTACAGTAATCTCTATAAAAACTAACAGTACTTACTTTTTTCTTAGTAACTATTTTGTTATTTTCCATTAAAACAATTTTTACTTCTCTGCTTCCTAAATCAATACCTAAAGTTAGCATTTTTCAGCCTCCTTTAAATCTAATAACATATCAATAAAAGCTTCCAATCTAAGCTTAGTTCTTGCATCTAATTTATTTAGTTTGTCACCTTCAATATTTAAAATAGGAATATCTAAAGCTTGTTTTAAAACTATATCATCTACAGCTCTATGACAAAATGCTTGAGTATAATGAATAATAGCATCTAATTTTCTTTCTTTAATTTGTTTTTTTAATTCCTTAATTCTAAATTGAATATCATAAGGGTAGGTATAATCATAATATTGTTCAAAAATATCCAATGCTTCAATAGCTCTAGGAAAAGCAAATTCCCTTTGAACTTCATTGTATACAAAACTAGCACTGAATTTTTCAACAAAACTATATATATCTGCTGTCATAGGGGGAACACCAATATATCCTAATCTAATTTTAGGGGTATTGGGTTTTCTATTTTTGATATCATTAATAGCATTTTTAAGAGTAGTTTCAAAATTATTTATATCACTATTAAAGTCACTTAAACTTACTTGGTATAAATGGTTTTCAAAACCAGTGGCTTTGTTAGACTTGTAGGTTAATTCATCAATTTCTTTAGATAAATCTCTAATTTTATTTAATTTCTTTCTAATACATTCAACCTTTTCAAAAGATACATTAAATAAATTCATAAATTTAATTATTTCATTTTTTACATCTTCTTTTTTATGGCTATTAGGAAAAGAGAAAGGGTAAACCTTAATTCCTTTTAATTTTAAAACTTCAATAAGAGCTTTTGTATTGGAACAATCTCCCTCCATAACTCCAACTATTTCATTAATATTATTGCATAGACAAGCTCCATATATTCCTTTTATCCAAGCACATAAACTTTTAGGAAATCCATCTTTTTCGGCTATATCTATGTATTTTGAGTAGTCATCAGATGTAATAAAAATATTATTTAAATCAACAGGTGTATATCCTGCTGCAATTAAAACTTCCACAGGTACTGTAGTTGTTAATCCTATTTTTTCCATTATGCTTCCTCCTTATTTTTAGTTTATAAAGAGTAGAAAACATAAATAAAACTTAAGACTTATAAATTTATGCAAATAAAAAAGGGCATAAACTGCCCTTAAACAAAAAACTACCTAAGCTAAGTCGGTAGTTACGTCCTAGTTTTGTTTATAGACAGGATGGTTACGAACTGTCTGTATTATGTTTTTTACAATTATATATTTTACTATAGGTTATTAAGTAAGTCAAATCAATGTTTTAGGGAATTGGAAATTGCGTAAAAAAAGAATTAAGTAAATATAATTGCTAAAGTAATATTATTGTGTTATATTAAGTCCAGTGTAATATTGTCAAAAGAAGACAAAATAAAAAGTAAAGTGAGAATATTAAAAATGAAAAATGAAAAATTAGAAAAATCAATAAAGAGATTAGACACTGATATAGCAGCTATGAATATTGCAAGAAAATACTTATCAAATGTAGAAGAAATTGATTCTGTAAGAGATGAATTAAATAACAAAAGACAAGTGTTAGCTAATGAATTGTATTCCGAAGATTATAGATGTTATGCAGAATGTAAAGAAGCTATAGAGGAAATGTTAAATGAAGAATTAGGACAACAAGAACAAAAAGAATTACTTGAACTTATAAAAGATATATTTGGAAGACAATCACCAAATGCAAGTAAAAAAAGTTCTGGCCTTAATGCATGGTTAAAAGAACTTAACATTACACATAATTGGGTTAATAACGAAGAAAGTGATTGGGACATATTAGTTATAACTGGATTTGGATTATACAAATAAAGTTATAAAAAATTACATAAAAACAGTTGTTATATTAGTAAGATTATATTTACTAAAAAATATGCAATAAAAATCCATTAATTAAGCTAGTGGATTTTTATTTTTATATTTTTTAGTTAGTAAGTTTGCAAATATGGTATCAATTATATATTATTTAAATAATCTCAAATATTCCCCATACCCTTCAACTTCCATTTTTTCTTTTGGTATAAATCTTAAAGAAGCAGAGTTTATGCAATATCTTAATCCACCTTTATCTTTAGGACCATCATCAAATACGTGACCTAAATGACTATTTGAATTAGTAGAGCGGACTTCTGTTCTATACATATTATGAGATAAGTCTGTCTTTTTTGATAGAGATGTATCTTTTAAAGGCTTTGCAAAACTAGGCCATCCACAACCAGAATCAAACTTGTCTTTTGAAGAAAATAAAGGTTCTCCACTTACAATATCTACGTATATACCTTCCTCGTGATTATCCCAGTATTCATTTTGAAAAGGTGGTTCAGTTTTATCATTTTGTGTTACTTCATATTGCATAGGTGTTAGTTTATCTTTTAAATTAAGGGATTTAACTTTATTTTTATCCCAGTTTTCTTTTTTAGTATTTTTCATTTAAATCACCTCTTTATGTAATTATAATTTAAATTCCTAAGTATACCAATACTTTAATTTTATATATCAAATTAATTAATGTAAAAATATTTAACAGAAAATATATATCAATAAATCTAAAATGATTTAATTCATATAAATATACTTCCCTATTAGAGACATAATAAATCTATATAAAACATTAAAGAAAGGAAGATTTATATGGGAAAGCATCCTGATGATGAACAAAGAAAAGGAAAAAGAAGACAAAAGCTTCACAACCTTCAAAATAATCAAGGTGAACCTAAAAATAAGCCAAAATATGAAAACTTTAAAGGAGAACCTTTGGAATAATACTTTAAATATTAAGTGAATATCTTAAAATTCAATTTTGAGATGTTCACTTTTTTTATAAAAATTAATAATTTGCAAATATTAAATAAATAGTATACAAATTTAACGAAAATAAAGTATAATAATAATTAAATAACATCAATTATTATTAAAGGAAGGTTGATAAAATGAATTTTAAAAAAATTACATTAGAAGATAAAAAACTATTTGATAAATATATATATCCTTATAAATTTTTAAGTTGTGAATATGCTTTTACTACTTTATATATTTGGAAAGATGCCTGTGATGTTCAGTATACAATATATAAAGATGCATTAATTATAAAAAAGCAAGATTTTAATGGAGATTATTATTTTATGACTCCTTTAGGATATAAAGATGAGGATTTAAAAGAAATTCTCATTAAATTAAAAGAATACAAAATAAAAAATAATATGAAATACATGTTTAAAGATCTAGATGAATCTTTTGTAGAAAAGATTAAGTGCTTTGCTTGTGAGTATGAGAAAAATGTCTGTATAAAGGAAGACAGGGATAATTTCGACTATTTATATGAGGCAGAAAAATTATCTAAACTTTCAGGTAAAAAGCTTCATAATAAGAAAAATCATTATAATTCATTTGTAAAAAAATATGATTATGAAGTAAAAGATATTAGTAACGAAACTGTTAAAAATGATGTAATAGAAACATCAGAAAATTGGTATAGGGAAAATGATAATAAAGATAAATTTTTGTATTATGAGACAATTGCAATTAAAGATATTTTAAATAATTTTCAACTATTAGATTTAAAAGGCATAGCAGTTTATGTAGATAATAAAGTAGTGGCATTTAGTATAGGACAAAAACTTAATAAGGATTTAGCAGTTATTCATATAGAAAAAGGGGACGTAAATTACAAAGGAGTATACAGCTTTATTAATAAAACCTTTATAGACAAGTGTTTTAATGATGTTAAAATAATAAATAGAGAGCAAGATTTGGGAATTGAAGGACTTAGAAAAGCTAAGTTATCCTATCAACCATTTAAACTAGAAAAAAAGTTTATTTTTAATTGCTTACAATGTGTGTAAAAAATTAATTTATGAAAGGTTATGGGGATTTATGAAAAAGTTATTAGAAGGTAAAAATATAAGACTTACAGCTATTGAAAAGCAAGACATTAATGAATTTACTAAATGGTATAACAACACAGAATTCATGAGATATTATGATGTAATAAGTGCAGCTCCTAAAAGTAGTGAAGATGTTTTAGAAATGATAGAAGATGTTAGAAAGTCAACTGATAAATACATTTTTGCTATTCGTACTATTAAAAATAATAAATTTATAGGAGTTACAGGCTTTGAAAATATACTTTGGAATAATAGAAATGCTTTAATATATATAGGCATAGGAAATGAAAATTATAGAGGACAGGGTATAGGGGAAGAAGCTTTATATTTAACTATGGAATTTGGATTTGAGGAACTTAACTTTAACAGAATATATTTAAATGTATTAGAATATAACACTAAAGCTATAAGTTTATATGAAAAATTAGGATTTATAAAAGAGGGAACCCATAGGGAATTTATAATAAGAGATGGTAAAAAATATGATATGTATTTGTATGGCATATTAAAGCATGAATGGAATAATAATAAACACATAAAATAGGGAGACATTTTATATGGATAATACACAAGTTTTAATAATTGAAGATGATAAAGACATAAATAATTTAGTAAAAGAAGCTTTAACCAAAGAAGGATTTAGTGTTGTACAAGCCTTTGATGGCATGGATGGATTTGCTAAATATAAATCTAATAATTGTTCCATTATAATTTTAGATATAATGCTTCCTTTTGTAGATGGTATAGAAGTTATGAAAAAAATAAGGGAAGAAAGTGTGATTCCTATTATTATATTATCTGCTAAAGGAGAGGAATTAGATAGAATAACAGGTCTTGGATTAGGAGCAGATGATTATATAGTAAAGCCATTTTTTGTAGGAGAGTTAGTGGCTAGAGTTAAATCTCATCTTAGAAGATATACTAAATTTAGCTTAGGTGATAAAGAGGAAAGCATAATAAAGAGAGGAAATGTAACTTTAGATTTAAATAATTATTGTGCCTATAAACAGGGAGAAAAAATAACTCTTACTGCAAAGGAATTTGATTTATTAAAGCTATTTTTCACAAATCCTAATAGGGTATTTACAAAAGTACAGATATTCGAAAATGTTTGGAAAGAGGAATATATGGGAGAAGATAATACAGTAATGGTTCATATAAGACGACTTAGAAACAAAATAGAGGACAACCCTAATAAACCGGAATATATAGTAACTGTGTGGGGTATTGGATATAAATTAGGGGTGATGTAATTTGACTGAAAAAGTACTTTTGATAATTATATTAGTATTATTAATGATTATTGTAAATTTAAATAAAAAAATTTATGATATTTGCAGAGCCCTAAAAGGTATTGAACAGGGAAATTTTAATATAAGAATAAGAATGCAAAATTGTAATAAAAATGTGAAAAACTTAATAGAAAGCATTAATAATTTATTGGACAAGTTTCAAAATACACATAAATTGAATAAAGAATATGAATTTGAAAGAAAGAAAATGATAACTAATATATCCCATGATTTAAGAACACCTTTAACTTCTTTATTAGGCTATATAGAATTTATAAAATCTAATAAGAACTTAAGTGAAAAAGAAAAAGAAGAATATCTAAATATAATTGAAAGTAAAGGCAATAGTTTAAGAAACTTAATGAATGAATTTTTTCAGTTATCAAAATTGGAAACCAATGATATTGAGCTAAAGAGAGAAAAAGTTAATTTATCAGAAGTTATAAGACAAAATGTAATTTTATTTTATAATGACTTTAATAATGAAAATATAAATCCTATTATAGATATGCCTAATGAAGATGTGTATATAATGGGGGATAAAAAGGCAATAGAGCGAATTCTTAATAATCTTATATCCAATGCAATTAAGTATGGCTGTGATGGAAAAAATATAGGGGTTAATTTAATATGTAATGAAAAAAATGTGCAAATAACAGTTTGGGATGAAGGAAAAGGAATATCAAAAGAAGATTTATCTTTAATATTTCAAAGGTTATATACTTTAGAAAAATCAAGAAATAAAAGTTTTCAAGGTAGCGGTTTAGGTCTAACAATAGTTAAAAAGCTTGTAGAAATGCAAGGGGGAACTATAGTTGCCAAAAGCATTCCTAATAAAAAAACTGAATTTATAGTTAATCTGCCTAATATTTAAGGAATATTTAAGGAATATGTAAATGTTGTGTAAGGACTATGTTTTATAATTAAAGCATAGTTTTTTTAATTTATAAGAGGTGATTTAATGAATTATATACTTAGAACTTATGATTTAACCAAAACGTATAAAAATTTAAATGTAGTAGACAAGCTTAATTTAAATGTAAAACAAGGGGACATATATGGTTTCCTTGGTAAAAATGGTGCAGGAAAAACTACTACTATAAAAATGATTTTAGGAATTTTACAAGTTAGTAGTGGTGAAATAGAGTTGTTTGGAAATAAGATTTTAGATAGAAATTGTTATGGAAGAATAGGATGTTTAGTAGATTATCCTGGATTTTATTTAAATCTTACAGCAGAAGAAAACTTAGAAATACACAGAAGAATGAGCGGATTTGCAGCTAAAGATAGCGTAAAGAAAACTTTAGAAATGGTAGGACTAAAAAATATAGGCAATAAAAAAGTTAAAAACTTTTCTTAATGACAATGTATAATGCTGTTTATTGTGAGTTTTTAAAATTAAAAAGGTCGCCAATATCTTTATTATTAATATTAGGAATTGTAGCGGAACCTTTGATTATGCTATTTGGTCAATTATATAGACAAGACATAGTAGAATGGGAAATTTATATGGGGAATATAGAAGCTATGATGTTTTTAGTAATGGGATTAATATTTTTTACATTAATAGCGTCCTATACTTATGCTAGAGAATTTACAGAAAGAGTTTCTTGTATTACATATTCTTATCCAATAAGTAAAACTAAAGTTTTTGTAGCCAAATTACTAACTTTATTTACATGCATATTTATTGTTTATGTTTTGCAATTTATAACTATGATTATTACAGGATGTAGCATAGATCATGAACCTTTAGATATGAATTTTGTAATGTTAAACATAAAAATATATTTTTACTCTATGTTATTTCAATTTGCCATAACACCACTAGCAATATTTATAACAAGTGTAAGTAAAAATTTAGTATTACCTATGATATATAGTATTATAGGAACCTTAATTAACTTAGTTGTAGGACAAAATCAAGATTATAGTGTTTATTTTCCTTTATGCTATCCATCTGTACCCTTAATGTCACTTAAGTTTAATAATATGAAATTAATTATAAACAAATACACAATAGAAATTGCAATAGTATTTTTTATTATAACAATATTGGCATCTATATTTTATTATGAAAAATGTGATATTTCTTAAATGAAGCTTAAAGAGTTGCTAATTGATTTTATTATGGTAAAATATGTTTCATGTTTATGAAAACTGTTTAACAATTATAGAAAGTATAGTAATATAACCTAAGGAGGTGCATATATGAAAAAATTAAGAATTATAATTATATCATTAGTAGTTGTTATAATAGCTGCAATAGCTGTATTAGGAGGATTTAAAAGTAAATACGCTGCAGATCCTAATAATAGAAATGAAAAGTGGACAAAGGATATAGAATATTTAGCTAAACAACTTCCTAAAAAGCATAAAGATTTATTTTTTAGTTTAAGTAAAGATAAATTTAATAAGGAAATAGAAACTTTAAAAACCCAAGTAGCAAAACTTAATGATGATGAAGTTAAAGTTGGAATATCTGAAATTGTAGCTTCTGTAAATGACGCTCATACCAGTGTTTACATTGAAACAGAAAAGATATTTCCAATAAACTTATACTGGTTTAAAGAAGGTATATATGCAATAAATACATTACCTGAATATAAAGAAATATTAAATTGCAAATTAACTAAAATTAATGGCAAGAATATAGAAGATGTAGAAAAAGAAGTTAGCAAAACTATATCCCACGAAAATGAAGCTCAACTTAAAAATAGAGTTCCTAGAGTTTTAACTACCCCAGGTATACTTCATGGATTAAAAATTATAGACTCTGCGGAGAAAGCTACATTTACTTTTCAAAATACAGAAAATAAAACCTTTAATGTAGATGTAAAATCAGTGAAAATTAATGAAAATTTAGTTAAAAAGCTTAAAGAAAATAAAAATAATAAAAATGTGCCATTATACATGCAAAATCAAGATGAAAATTACTGGTTCAAATATTTAAAAGATGAAAAAACTATGTATTTTAAATATAATTCTTGCATGGAAATGAAGGAGAAACCATTTAAACAATTCTCTAAAGAGTTATTACAATCAATAGATAAGAATAAACCAGAAAAATTAGTTATTGATTTAAGAGATAATGGAGGAGGAAGCTCATCTATATTAGATCCCTTTATAAAAGAAATAAAAAAGAGAAGTATAAATAATAAAAATAGATTATTTGTAATAGTAGGCAGAAGAACTTTCTCATCAGCTATACTAAATGCTCTAACACTAAAAAATGAAACTAAAGCAATTTTTGTAGGAGAACCTACAGGGGGAAAACCAAACCACTATGGAGAAGTAAGAGAATTTAAATTACCAAACACCAAAATATGTGTTAGTTTCTCTACGAAATACTTTGAAACATCCAAAAAAGATACACCATCTTTCATGCCAGACAAAACAATAGAACCATCAATTTATGAGTTTATGGATAATAAGGATTTGGTGATGGAGAGTATAGTAAAAAAGTACATAAATATTGAATAAAATGGCATGTAAAATCCATTTTACATATTAAAAAGTAGTGATGTAAAATAGGTTTGATAGCATGAACACGCTCCGAACGATAGAATGTAAGCAGGAGGGATATCAAAGTGGACATTAGTAAACAAATAAAAAAATATAGACTCGATTCAAAATTGTCGCAGGAGGATTTGGCTGAAAAAGTATTTGTAACACGTCAGACAATTTCAAACTGGGAAAACGATAAGAACTATCCTGATATAAATAGCCTGGTACTATTAAGCACTCTCTTTGGTGTTTCTCTTGATATTCTAGTTAAAGGAGATTTGGAGGAAATGAAAGAAGAAATTAAAACAGAGGACATCAAAAAATTTAACCGTGACGGTATGATTTTTACTGTACTGCTTATGGCAACAGGAATATTGGTCGTTCCACTATTTCTTTACTTAAGTTTTATTGGAGTTGCAATCTGGTTAGTGCTATTTTGCATTACAATGTATTATGCAAGATGCATTGAAAAGCAAAAGAAAACTCATGACGTTCAAACATACAGAGAAATCATAGCTTTTGCCGAGGGAAAAAAACTTGATCAAATTGAAAAGAGTTGTGAAATTGCAAAACGCCCATACCAAAAAGCGTTATTAGTAATTTGTTCAGGATTGATTGCAGCAGTTGTATCTCTAGGAATGTATTTTTTATTAAGATTAATTGAGTATGTCAAATTGTTATTGGTTTAAAAATTCCAATTTATATTATTAAGATTAAAATTTTTAAATAAAAAATTTATTATATGAATTTAAGAATCTAAAGCACTGTTCTTTGTAGATGAGTGCTTTTTTCTTTGCTCTTAACTTCTATATCAAAACCGAAAAATTTAATTTTAATTTTTAAGTGATGTATAAATGATTACATTTTAGAGTTATACCATATTTATACAGAATATATACAAAAAAATAAAACGAGATTTTAACATTAAATTAGTTATAAAAATATATTAATAAAAGATAGTAATATGGTAAGATTATACTTAGATAGTTACAAATTTATGTATTCCTGCTTTATATAAAATACCATTGATAATAAGCTAATCACATCTAGTATTAATAGGAGGATTAGAATCATGTATAAGAAATTATAATAGAGCCTGGTAGCAAATATTTGTATTCAGATGGCGGATATACAGTATTACAGTTACTTATTGAAGAAGTTACAAAAATGCCTTTAGGAATGAAACATAGCTCTTTCGCTAATGATTTTACGGATACTAATATATCAAAAGCATATGGATTCTTTGGCCAGGCATTACTAAATTATAATTATACAGAAAAATCAGCAGCAGGGTTAAAAACAACCGTACAGGATTTCTTAAAATTTATGTTAGCAAGTATGGATGGTAATAATGGTGAGCCAAAGGGGCGAGAAATATTAAAAAGTGAAAATATAGATTTAATATTAAATTCTGGACTTGGAACTTTTAAGAGTGCTTTACCTGATAATAGTGCTGAAATAGGACATGTTGGCAGTAATAAAGGATGGACTTCTCAATATCAAATAATACCTAAAAAAAAGATGGATTAATAATAGTTACAAATAGCGATAATGGCTTTTATTTGACAGAGGAGGTTACGGATTTTTGGATTGAATATGAAACTGGTACATTACCTTTTAAATATTATACAATACAAAGTGTAAGTAAAGCATTTTTTGCTGCGACAATATTAATAGGACTTTTATTGATATTTTACTGTATATCATTTAGTGTAAATTTTAAAAAAAGGAAAAGAATATTATTTTTTAAAAAAGAGAAAAAATCTATTGTTAAATTATGCATAAGATTGACAACTCCTTTATTTTTAGTGTTTATATGGTATTATCTGTTTTATTAAGCAAATTTAGCATTTTTAATGCCCTATGGATTTTTAATTATAACGTACTTAATTACAATTTGGAGTATAGTCTTATTTATATCTGCATTATTTCCTAAAACAAAATAAAGACCATAATTTTAGCAGCAGTTTTTACTTTATTTAGTTTATGAAGAATAAACTATATACTAAGTATAAAGAGATCCATTAAAATCATTACTCAAGGACAGCTATCTCATAGAGTACAACTAAAATATAGAAATGAATTAAGGGAATTAGCAGAAGATATAAATTATATGGCATCAGAACTTGAAAAGGAAGATGAAAAAAGAAAAGAATTTTTAACAAATATTTCGCATGATTTAAGAACTCCTTTAATCTCAATATTAGGTTATTTAAATATGATAAAAGAAGAAAAGTATGAAGATGAAAAAGAACTTGAAAGCTATATAGATAAAATAAATAATAAAAGTTTATTTTTAAAATCAATGCTAGATGATTTTTTTCAATATTCAAAGTTATCTTCTAGAGATATTCAATTTAATAAAGAGTATATATATTCAAGAATTAATAAGGCAGCTAGTTGAAGAGGAAGAACCTGTTTTTTAAAAATACTACTGAAAGAAACAATAAATATAGAAGGTGATGGAGGTCTTATGTGGTAGGAGTATATAAAAAACGACTAAGCTAGGACTTAGTCGTTTTTTAGATTATTGTTTTAATTTTTCGCTAATAAGGTTTACTAAGGCTTCGGATCCTTTAGGGTTTAAATGTACACCGTCTGGTTCAAAGTATTCAGGATTTTTAGAAGATAGAGAATACCAGTCAATTAAGGTTACATTATCTCGTTCTTCAGATTTTTCTTTTAAAAGTTTATTGACTTTACTTTCCCATGAACAAGGCACACGAGTATTTACTAAAAAGATATGTGCCTTTGAGAAAGACTCAAGCAGTTCATCAATTTGTTTATTTGTAAAGTAGCCATTTGTTCCTAGTTGTATAATAATTACTTTATCAGAAGCATTAAATGTAGTGTAATTAGGAGCTAATGATATTGCTTGCCACATCTGCCTTCCAATTTTTCCGTTAATGGTAATATTATTATATTTTTTATTAAGGTTTGGAGCAATATCTAACATAATAGAATCTCCAATAGCTAATATATTTGTATAACGTTTAGTTACTTCTGGTGAATTTTCTTTATTATTTTTATTAGAAATTACCGAATTTTGTTTATTAGAATTTGTATCATTGTTTTTACTAGACCTACTCATATTTTTTTTGCTAATTTGAGTTTTACTTATTCCTGGTGAAGATGCTTCACACTTTTGGGAGTTTAATTTTGCTTTTGTTATACTAATAATACCAACATTAAGTGATATAATTACTATAAATGATACTATGGTTGATAAATTTAAGGATCTTCCTTCAAAATAGTATTTTTTAAACCCAAATTTTTTTAGTGGTAATTCTATAAAACGATACGAAAATTCTGCAATAATACATGTAAGAGCCAACTGAAGAAACACACGTGAATATAAGGGATGTCCTATTTCATAAACAGGTGTACTTAAAATCATAATAGGATAATGCCAAAAATATATTCCATAGGATCTTGTCCCAATCCAGCGTAGAGGTTTCCATGAAAGTATAGGAAATAAAATAATAATTACAAAATAGTTACACATACCATAATAAAGATTTTTAAAATTATTATTGCAAAAGAAATAGTTGGTGTTTATAATGATGGAGTTGAGATTATTAAATATCTTTTTTAAAATAGTTATAAAGGAGTTATTGAATGAGATATTACTTAGCACCAATGGAAGGAATTACGGGATACATATATAGAAATTCTTATGAGAAATTTTTTGGTAACATTGATAAATACTTTACACCTTTTATTGGTACAAATAAAAATATAAGTTTTAAGGCTAAAGAATTAAAAGATGTTTTGCCTAAAAATAATGAAGGTATGAATATAGTTCCTCAAATACTTACTAACGATTCAAAAGGTTTTATTAGTATTTCTGAAAAATTACAACAATTAGGTTACAATGAGATTAATTTAAATTTAGGATGTCCTGCTGGAACAGTTGTCTCAAAAAATAGAGGTTCAGGATTTTTGGCAAAAAGAGAAGAACTTGATAGGTTTTTAGATGAAATATTTAAAATGGATAATATGAAAATTTCTATAAAAACTAGAATAGGAAAGATAGTCCAGAAGAATTTTATGAGCTGATAAAAATTTACAATAAATATCCTTTAGAAGAATTAATTATACATCCGAGAACCCGAGAAGATTTTTATAGAAATAAACCTAATTTACAGGTATTTAAAGATGCATTATCTTTAAGCATCAATCCAGTATGTTATAATGGGGATATTTTTACTGTTGATGATTATGATAAATTAATAAAAACTTTTCCAGAATTAAAAACAGTAATGTTAGGAAGAGGTCTAGTAGCTAATCCAGGGATAATTAATGAAATTAAAAATAATGCTCATATAGATAAAAAAGTATTAAAAGATTTTCATGATGAAATTTTGAATAAATATATAGAATTATTTAATGAAGATAGAAATGCAATGTTTAGAATGAAAGAACTATGGGGCTATATGATTAGCATATTTTCAGATAATAAAAAATATGCTAAAAAAATAAAGAAGTCACAGAAGTTAAGAGATTATAATGAAGCTGTCTTAAGTTTGTTTAGGGAGCAGGAAATTATAAAAGGGGCTGGATTATTTACAACTTTATAAAAGATGAGCAGTTTTGTAGAGTTTAAATATAACCGCATCATAAATAATGAATTGATATATTGGATATCAGTAGTATTAAGAAATACATTTATTAGGGTCTCAAATTGAGGAAAAAGATAAATATGAAAGAAAAATAATATTTGAAGGCTTGTTAATTTTTTAAATTTTTGAATTTTGTTGGTATATAAAGAATACATTGCTAAGAGAGAGGAAAGAATAATGGCTATGTGGTAGGAGTATATTAAAAAACGACTAAGCTAGGACTTAGTCGTTTTAAAGATTATTATTTTAATTTTTAGTTAATAAGGAGAGTGTGCACATTCCCTATATAAATTAATTTGACCTTTTCTCTTTTTTTATTGCAATTGTTAGGGTACACAATAGTCCGCCCCAAAGTACAGTTGCTCCTATAGTAAAAAATATTATTGCGCTTGGCGTCATTTAAACCGCCTCCTTTTTTTCATAGGTATTATCTTCTTTCCATGGCTTTTTACTAATTATTACGCCTAATGTAATACCTAATAGAATTATGCTCCAACCATATGTTAATAAGCTTGATAGTTCATATCCTCCATAAGGGGTGCTTATTTCTGTAATAATGCTACTACCTAACATATAAGTTAAAATAGTTGGTGTAATATATTTAATAATTACATCCCACCATTTTCCTATCTTATAATAAGAAATTGAATTTGTATGATTACGAATGGTTTTTGCTTTAATTATCCATCCTACTAAGATAGCCTCTAACAATCCTACAACTACTATTCCATAATTATTTATAAAATTATCCATAATATCTAACAAATAAAGGCCTGCTTTTGTTGAAAATACTGAGCTTATACAAACTCCAACTAAACACATAATAGATACTACTTTTTTACGTTCCCATGCTATTTTGTCAATTATAGATGAAGATATAGCTTCAACTAAAGACACAGCAGATGTTAATCCTGCAAAGAATAGACAAGAGAAGAATAATACTCCTAAAATATTTCCCCAAGTTCCCATAACTGAAAATACCTTTGGGAAAACTATAAAGGCAAGTCCTATACCACTTGATACAACTTCATCAACACCTACTCCTTGAGTATTTGCCATAAATCCAATTATTGCAAATACTCCAATAGCAGACAAAAATTCAAATCCACAATTTGCAAAAGCAGTTATAAAGGCACTGTTATTTATATCTGTTTTTTCGGGCAAATAACTTGCATAAGTCATCATTATTCCTGTAGCTATACTTAATGAGAAAAATACTTGTCCGTAAGCTGAAATCCAAACTTTAGGATCTTTTACTTTTGACCAGTTTGGTGTAAATAATTTGTTTAATCCCAAGTATGCCCCTTTTAAAGTTACTCCTTTTATAACTATAATTATCATAATTATTAATAGTATTGGCAGTACTATTTTACTTAACTTTTCTATTCCACTTTTTATTCCTTTGTAACATATAATCCAATTAATAGCCCAAATTAAAATTATACCTATTAATACTGGAATTACTATACCTCCAAAATCAAAAGGAGATGATGATAATTTTAAGAAGTCTTTAAAAAAATATTTATTAGTATCAGTTCCCCAGCCCTTTGTAAAGCTTAAAGTTAAATATTTTAGAGACCAACTTAAAATCATTGAATAATAGCACAAAATTATACTTGAACTGACTATTGGCCACCATCCAAGCCATTCCCATTTTTTATTTGCTCTTGCAATTGTAAGAGGTGTTGACCCTCTGAATTTGTGTCCCATTCCATATTCAAGAATTAATAAAGGTATTCCAGCTGTAAATATAGCAAAGAAGTAGGGTATTAAAAAAGCTCCTCCTCCATTTGAATAAGCTACATAAGGGAATCTCCATATGTTTCCCAATCCTACAGCAGAACCAATAGCGGCAAGTATAAACCCCATTTTAGTTCCCCATTGTTCTCTAGATTTTTTCATTTATTTCAGCCCCTTTTAAACAGTTTATATTAAATGTATTGTTTTTTATTAATTTATATAAAATAAAAAAGCCCCTTAGTTATATACTAAAGGACTTTCACTTTTGCCTAGGATATAAGAAAAAAGCCCCTTAGTTTTATCTACGAGGCTTAATTTATTTTACTACAAATATATTAGCCACCATAGATACAATACGCATCTTTTTTGAGCGATTGTATCTATGATAGTATTTTTATCTATCTATACAATCGCTAAGTTAAGTTAGCTAATAATAAGAGATTAATATTTGATTTTGAAATTATTATATTAATTTTGGAATTCATAATATTTCCTCCTATTTGCAATTTTTATCATCATATCACGCATTCTTTTAAGTGTCAAGTAACAGTAACTTGAAGATATCGAATAATAAAAATAATTTGACAACAATGTAAAGTGATGATAGAATACCAGTAGAGTGTGAAAGAGGTCACACGAAGGGGTACACCACCACGGGTGTAAATCTTCGTGTGACCTTTTTTTGATTATGCTTAGAAATGAGGTGAGTAAATGGCAAAGTTAAATGGAAAAAAAGTAAATAATGAAAATGGAATATATTTAGATAAACTACTTATTGGCGAAGGATATTTGCTAGATAGAATTGCCGTTGAACTCAACGGTAACATAATATCGAAAGATAAATATAGCCACACAATTATTAAAGATGATGATTCACTAGAGGTAGTTAGCTTTGTAGCTGGAGGCTAGTATAGTATATGTCATCTTAGTATGACAAAGACGATAAATTAAAATTAGAGTTGAAGACGTTTAAAGGAGGAAATAATAATGAAAAAAGATATGTTAACAATTGGAGGACATGAGTTCTCATCCAGATTTATCCTAGGATCAGGAAAGTATAATTTAGATTTAATTAAGGCAGCAGTAGAATGTGCAGAAGCTGAAATTATTACATTAGCAGTAAGACGTGCTAACACTAACGGAAAAGATAATATTTTAGATTATATTCCAAAGGGTGTAACATTGCTTCCTAATACATCTGGAGCGAGAAATGCAGAAGAGGCAGTTAGAATTGCAAGATTAGCAAGAGAATTAGGATGTGGAGATTTTGTAAAGATTGAAATTATTCACGATTCAAAATATCTACTTCCAGATAACTATGAGACAATAAAAGCTACAGAAATTCTTGCAAAAGAAGGATTTGTTGTAATGCCATATATGCATGCAGATTTAAATGTGGCACGTGATTTAGTTAATGCTGGAGCAGCTTGCATTATGCCTCTAGCATCACCAATTGGTTCTAATAAGGGACTAGCTGCAAAAGAATTTATCAAAATATTAGTAGATGAAATTGATCTTCCAATTATTGTTGATGCAGGAATCGGTCGTCCATCACAAGCTTGTGAAGCTATGGAGATGGGGGCTGCAGCTATTATGGCTAATACTGCAATTGCAACTGCTGGTGATATTCCAGTTATGGCAGGTGCTTTTAAAAAGGCTATTGAAGCTGGACGTGAAGCATATCTTTCAGGTTTAGGTCGTGTATTGGACAAGGGTGCATCTGCATCTTCACCATTAACTGGATTTTTAGAAAAGTAGGAGGGATAATAATGAGTGAAAAACGTACAAATCATATGGAATATATGCCAGGAATGGAAGTGCTAGAATCAGATATAGTAGAACAAGTTATTAGTAGCATGGAAGCCTATGATTATGATAAATATACAGCGGCAGATGTAAGAAGAGCTTTGAATCATGACTCTAGAACAGTAGAAGATTTTGCAGCCTTATTATCTCCAGCAGCTGCTCCATTTTTAGAAGAAATGGCTCAGTTAGCACAGCAGGAGACAAGAAAGCATTTTGGTAATTCAATTTATATGTTTACACCATTATATCTTGCTAATTATTGTGAAAATTATTGTATTTACTGCGGATTTAACTGTCACAATAAAATACGTAGAGCAAAATTAAATTCTGAAGAAATGGAAAAAGAAATGGAAGCTATAGCTAAAACTGGTTTAGAAGAAATATTGCTTCTTACTGGTGAAAGCAGAAAAATGTCAGATGTAAAATACATAGGAGAGGCTTGTAAAATAGCACGTAAATACTTTAAGATGGTAGGTTTAGAAGTATATCCTATGAATTCTGATGAATATGAATATCTTCATGAATGTGGTGCAGATTTTGTTACTGTATTCCAAGAAACTTATAATTCAGATAAATATGAGACTCTTCATTTGGCAGGACATAAACGTATATTCCCATATAGAGCTAATACTCAAGAAAGGGCATTAAAAGGTGGTATGCGTGGCGTTGGATTTGCTGCATTACTTGGACTGGATGATTTTCGTAAAGATGCTTTTGCCACAGGATTGCACGGATATCTTCTTCAAAGAAAATATCCACATGCAGAAATTGCGTTTTCTTGTCCAAGACTAAGACCAATTATTAATAATGATAAAATTAATCCTAAAGATGTTCATGAACCACAACTTTTGCAAGTTATTACAGCATATCGTCTCTTTATGCCATTTGCGAGTATTACTATTTCAACAAGAGAACGTGCTGGATTCCGCGATAATGTAATTGGTTTAGCGGCTACGAAGATTTCAGCTGGTGTTAGTACTGGAATTGGAAGTCATGTTGAAGAGACAGAAGAAGTAGGAGATGATCAATTTGAAATTGCAGATACACGTTCTGTAGAAGAAGTGTATCAGGCAATTAAAGATCGTGGTTTGCAACCAGTAGCGAATGATTATGTGTATGTATAAAATTTAGGATAATGAATAGAGAACCGTGCCATAAATAGGTGCGGTTTTTATTTCACTAGTAAAACAAGCCTACAAATTCTGATTTGTAGGACTAATTATGAGGAAATAAAAGTTGTAGATATAATTGACTGCTATCTGGAGTATGAGAAAAATATTCCACGTGATATGATTTATAATAATCATGAAAAATATGTTTGTCTATTGAAGTACAGTTTATTTAGGTTTGGGGGGGAACGTTAATAGTAAAGAATTTTCATTCTAATAATGTGGACAGCATAAAATATAGATTATTTCTTGTAGTAGAGTTAATGAATCTTATGGTGAATAATCAACTTATCAATATAGGTATTACTTAATGCTAATAGTATTTGAAAAATGTTTTAATGTAATATTATGAATAGAGAGGTTAATATGAAGACATTATATATTATTGGAAATGGGTTTGATGTGGCACATGGTTTAAATACAAATTATTGGGGAATGAGAGAGTATATTGAAGAACGAGATCCGGAGTTTTTAAGGTTTTTTGAATCCAGATATAATATTCAGTCTCTTGATGATACAGAACCATGGTATACGGAAGAAGCACAAGAAAGATGGAATAAATCTGTAAATCATAATTTGTGGAGTGTGTTTGAACACCACATAGGTAATCCTAATACGATGGAAATGCTTGAAATGTCTGAATCTGTTACAGAAGGAATGCCCAAAATTGGAATTCGGGATCATATGGATTACTATTGGAAGGATGAATTTGGAGGTGTAAAAAAACTGCACTCATATGTAAAAGATTGGATTGAGACAATTAATACTGATAAATTGAAGCCTTTAAACATGTTTCTGATAAACAGTACAGATATTTTTATGAGTTTTAATTATACAGATGTGTTAGAAAAGGTTTATGGCATTGATGATGTTATGCATATACATGGCGGAGTTTCTTCGATTTGTACTATAGATCCAATAATGGGACATTGTAACAAGCAAGACATTAAAAAACATAGGATATGGGCAAAAGAGGCTGATGACGAGTATGCTGAAGCAGAGGCGAGTGTACAAGATGCTGTGGCAGACTACCTTGAAGCAATATATAAGGACACAGATGAGCAGATTAATAGAAACTATAATTTCTTTGAAAGACTTAATTTGGTGAATCATGTTGTTATTATTGGGTGGTCAGGTGGGGAAGTGGACCTTCCATACTTACATAAGATAATTGAGAGCGTAAATCAGAGTACTCATTGGACAGTATATTGGTATAACAAAGAAGCATATAGTGCATTGAAAAATGTATTTGAAAATGTTGGTATAGTTGATATTAACTTGGTTAAATTTGAACAATCTGATACATTCTGGGATAGTTAATATTGTAGATTAGCAAAATGAATATCCCTATAAATTGATATTTATAGATTTGATAAAACCGCACTTTAGTATGATACGGTGTACCATAAATAGGTGCGGTTTTTTATTACTTTCATTTAAATTTAAAATAATATCCTTCTAATGTAAGTTATATATTAGTTATAAAGTCAAAAATAGAAACATATTTTAAATTAGTTATTATATTTAAATGAAAGCATTTTCACGAAAGGTATAAAGCCATATGAAAAATATTAACATAAAAAAGTTTTTTAAATGTAAGGATACAGTAAATATTAGTATTTTAATAGCTTTAATTTTGCTATTTTATTTACTTATTTCAGTATACTTTTCTAAGCATTTCTTTTTTAATACAGTAATAAACGGAGTAAATGTGTCATTAAAAGCACATAAAGATGCAGATAATATAATTAAAAGTTATATTAAAGGTTATAAGCTACAGTTAGTAGAGAGAAATGGAAAAGTAGAAGAAATAATAGGGCAAGATGTAGGAGTGCAATATAATGAAAAAAATAGCATTTCTAAAATTTATCATAGGAAAAATTCACTTAAATGGATTACTTCATTATTAAAGGATCAAAAATATTATGTGAATGATTTATTTAGTTACAATGAAGATGAATTGCAAAATAAAATAAATCAATTAAACTGTTTAAATACAGTTATTACAGAACCTAAAAATGTAAGTTTTAAGTATTTAAATGGTTCATACAAGGTAGTTAAAGAAGTATATGGAAATAAGGTAAATAAAGATAAATTAAATAAAGCTATAAAAATGAGCATACTAAAAGGAGAAAAAAAATTAGGTTTAAATGAAAAACTTTGTTATATAAAGCCAAAGTACACTGTAAGTTCTACTAAAACTTCTGAAACCAAAAATTTGCTAAATAAATATGTATCAACAAAAATCACTTATACATTTGGAAATAAGAATGAAATATTAGATGGTAATATAATAAATGAATGGATTAATGTTGATGAAAATTTAGAAGTAGTAATAAAACCCAAAGCAGTTTTAAAATATGTGCAAGCATTGAGTAAAAAATATGATACAGTTGGAGTAGCAAGAAAAATTAAAACATCTACAGGTAAAATAGTCGAAGTTAAGGGAGGATTTTATGGATGGAAAATTAATTGTGTTAGTGAGGCACTAGCATTATTAAAAAATATAAAAGGTGGTGAAGTACTCAAAAAAGAACCTATATATACTCAAAAAGCTGTATGTAGGGATAAAGACGACATAGGCAATACTTATGTAGAAATTAACATAACAAAACAACAGTTATGGTTTTATAAAAATGGAAAGCTTATAACTCAAGGTCCAATAGTAACAGGTAATCCTCATAGAGGGAATGCCACTCCTGCTGGAACGTATATACTTAATTACAAACAAAAAAAGGCAGTTTTAAGAGGTCCAACTTATGAAGCTAAAGTAAATTACTTTATGCCTTTTAATGGAAATATAGGCATACATGATGCAAGCTGGATGTATTCTTTCGGAGGGGATATATATAAAAGAGTTGGAACACATGGATGCGTAAATACCCCATTATATTTAGCTAAAACAATTTTTGATAATATAGAACGTGGAACGCCTATTATTTGTTATGAAGAAAATAATCATAATTAATTTTATAAACTATTATATGTTGGTAGTATTATGCTTTTATAGGGGTTTAGGTAAGGCACCTCTTTAATGGGTGCCTATGAATTTTATTTTGCTTTATTTGGCGAAAGTCTAGTTAAAAGTATAAAAGCCAATATGATAAAGCACATGATTATGCCAACTACACCACTCCATCCATATGAAGTCCAGAAGGTTCCACTTGCAGTGCCACCTATGCTTGAGCCTACATAATAAAAGAAAAGATAAAGTGAAGAAGCTTGTGCCTTGTCATGAGTTGCAAGGTGTCCAACCCAACTGCTGGCTATGGAATGACCTCCGAAGAAACCAAAGGTTAAAAGGGCAACGCCTACAATCTTTAAAATTAGGCTGATGCTCAATGTTATTGATATACCAACAAACATTATAAAAAGTGCACTCAAAAGCATTTTTTTCTGCCCATGCTTGTCCGCCATACGTCCCATCCAAGTAGAACTGAAGGTTCCCATGAGATAGAGTATGAAAATAAAGCTTACAAGTGTCTGTCTCAGTGAATAGGGAGGAGCAATCAATTGAAAGCCTATATAATTATATAATGAAACAAAACTTCCCAATAGTAGGAATCCAATGCCAAAAAGAGAAAGCAATTTGGGATTCTTCAAATGGCTGAGCAAGGATTTGAATAATTTCCATATTTCCAGAGTACGTGGCTGAAAGTGTCTTGACGGAGGAAGTTCAATTACGAACAATATGCTTGCTATCAAGCTCAATACACCTACACTGCAAAGGGCAACACGCCAATTGAAAATATCTGTGAGAACTCCTATGATAATACGTCCAAACATTCCACCCAGAGAGTTTCCACTAATGAATACTCCCATTGCCATTCCAAGACTCTTTTGCTCAATTTCTTCACTCAAATATGCCATGGCAATAGCAGATAATCCCGATAAAGCAAAACCTTGCAGTATGCGCAACATCAAAAGAAAGTGAAAGTTTGGAACAAATGCTGTAAGTACTGCTAGTATGGATGCCGAAAACATTGAAAATGTCATTATTGACTTTCGACCAAATGCCTCCGATAAAGAGCCAACTATGAGAATACTTGCTGCCAGTGCAATTGTTGCAGCTGAAAGCGAAAGGCTGGAGGTTGCTGGAGAAATGTGAAATTCTTTAGAAAGATAAGGAAGTAGTGGTTGTGTGCTGTATAAAATTGCAAAGGTACTGAAACCACCTGCAAAAAGTGCTATGTTGGTTTTTTTGAATTCATCTGAACCTTTTTCAATATAAGTCATAATTATTTCACCTCAAGTCTGCAATATTAGCTTTAGTTTTATGTTATTTTCTACAATATATAGTTTAACATTAAACTTGTCTAATGTTAAAGTCAAATTGAATAACCATAAAATCAGTAATTAAGATGGTAGTTACATAAATTATGAGTTATTAAAAAATGGTATTAAAATAATTTATTAAATATGAAAAGATTTAGGTTATTTATAAGTAGTATATAATATTTAATATTTATATAAAAAATTTAGGGAAAAATTAGATAAAAAGGAGGTAAAATACAAGATTTATAGAATATTAAATATATGTAAATATTCAAAGCCAGATAAATTGGAAACAGATAATTTTTGTTAAAAAGTATTGAGTAGGCAAAAATAATATAAAAATGTATTAGCATCTAAACATATAGAAATTAGATAAATAAATGATAATATTGTAAAAAACAATTAATTATATATTAACTTATAGAGTATAAAGGAAATAAAGAGGTGTTGTTATGTTTAGTGAATATGATAATAAGTGTATTAACGATATACAACTTAAAACCGGTTTGAATAAAAATGAAGTAAAAAAATACTATGAATCTAATGAACGAGATATTGAAAAGACTCTTAAATATATTCAAAAAAATGATATTAATATGTATACAATAATAAATGCAACTATGAATACAGAACAACTAAAAAGATATGGTAGTGCAGCAAGCGAATATATAAAAGGGTATAGTGGAACATATGACGGTAATAATAATCTAATAAAAAAAGGATTAAAACAAATTTCAGAATCTAAAGTTAATGAAAAGTTTAAGTATCAGAATTTAAAACAGCAAGCTGGTTTTTCAGCAGAAGTAGATTATGTAAGTAAAACAAATGCTGAAAATATAATAAATAAAAATAATAGTAGGATAAGCAGATCAAATGATGTTGGAAGAGGAAATGATACTAGATTTGATGTTGTAGCTGTAGATATTAATGGTAATGTTGTTCTAGATGGACAGGATCCAAAATGGGGAGCCCAAATGAAATTTTGTGGTGCATATCAAACTGCAGATGAAATAAAAAGAAGGTCAGAAAATTTAGTAAAGAAATTAGTACATCCTAAATGGGATAGATATAGAAATAATGACATTCTAATACCTAAAGAACAATATTCTGTGGCAAAAAATTTTGCAGAAAAAAAGGCAAAAGAGCTATTTGATGAATCATCTAAGCAAAAACAATTAGGAAATTTACATAAATCAATTGAATTAGAACAACAAGCCCAAAAGTATCAAAAAGTAAGTAAAAATATAAAAGATAGTGGAATTACATCAAGGGAAGCAATGTTTTTAAGAGAATATCCTAAATTAGCTACTGTTAAAAATGTTGCTAAGATATCACATAGATGTGGAATCGAACAAGCTAAAGGGGTAGCTATAATATCAGGAACTTTATCTGTATCAAGAAATGTTGTTTATATTATGAGAGGAGAAAAGGAAATTTCTGAGGCTTTATATGATTCAGCAGTTGATGTAGCAAAAGGTTCAGTACTAGGATATATAACAGGTGCTAGTGATACTGCAATTAGAGGATTTATGGCATCTAGCAGTAATAGCGTTTTTGTTAATTTATCAAAAACATCTTTTCCATCAATGATTGCTAGTACTACTTTACAAGTAGTAAATTCTATAAAAAAATATGCTAAAGGTGAACTTGATGAAATTGAATTGGTTGAAGAATTAGGTGAAAAAGGAACTGGTATGTTAGCAGCAAGTTTAGGAGCAGCAGTAGGAACAGCAATTTTGCCAGGAATAGGAACAGCAGTTGGTGGAATGATTGGATACATGACAAGTTCTAGCATATATAATGCTTCAATGAAAGTATTAAATGAAGTTAGAATTGCAAAAGAAAGATATGAAACTATACATTCTTTATGTATGGCATCTATTGAATCAATGCAAGAAGAGAGGAAAAAATTTGAAGTATTTATTGATAAATATTTCAAAAATAGACAAGCTATATTTGAGAATAGCTTTAACACAATGGATGCAGCTATTAAAAATAATGATGTTAATTTATTTACTCAAGACTTAAATAATATTGCTATTCAATTTGGATCAACATTACAATTTAAAAATTTTGATCAATTTGATAGATTTATGCAAGATGATACATCAAGTCTTGAATTTTAAATATTATAATTAATTTAGGAGGGATAAATATGCCAATACCATTTATATTGGGTGCAGCAGCACTTGCTACTGGTGCAGTAGGAGTAAAAAAAGGAATTGATGCTAAAAACGATATGGATTTAGCAAAAAGTATTAATGAAGAAGCAAATAGAATAGTTAGAAAGACAGAAAAGTCCATAGAAAAAGCAAAAGACAGAACTAAAACATTTATAGAAAATTTAGGGAGAAAAAAAATTGAATTATTAAGTACATCTATAAATGACTTTATAATTAATTTTGAAAAAATAAAAAATATTAATTTAAAAGATAGTGATGGAATAGATGAATTAAGAAACTTTAATCCTCAAAGTTCAGAATTTAAAGAATTAAAAAAAGCATCATTTGAAGCAAAAGAAATTGCGGTTAATGGATTAAGTGCTATAGGTGGAGGTGCCTTATTAGCATTTGGTACTTATAATATAGTTATGGGTGGACTTGGAGGTCTTTTAGTTACAGCCACAACAGGAACTGCACTTTCATCATTAACAGGAGTAGCTGCAACTAATGCAACACTAGCGTGGTTAGGTGGAGGTGCACTATCAGCAGGTGGCTTTGGAATGGTTGGAGGAATGGCTGTTCTTGGTGGAATAGTAGCAGGTCCAGCGCTAGCAATAGGAGGAGCTCTTTTTGCAAAACAAGCAGAAAAAGCATACTATGATGCACAATCAAATGCTGATAAGGCAAAGGAATTTGAAGAACAAGGCAAAACTATAGTAACAATGTTATCTAGTATTTCTACTAGAGCAAATAATTTACGTAAATTATTAAATAAACTTAATAAATATTTTGTTAATTCTATAGAAATTTTAAAATATGGAATTGAAACATGTGGTACAAATTGGAATACATATCCAGATAGTATGAAAAACAATATCTATATTTGTGTACAAATAGCACAAACAATAAAAGTAGTTATTGATACATCATTATTAAATGAAAAGGGAGAATTAATGCCTGAAAGTAAAAAAGCTTTAAAAAATGGAGAAGATTTTCTAAGAAGGTTAAGTTAAAATGTTTAATTGTGATATGTGTGGATGTTGTTGTAGATCAGTATCAACTAATGATATTTATAAACATTTAGATAGGGGAGATGGAACGTGCAAATATTTTGAAAATGAAACTAATAAGTGCTCAATTTATGAAAATAGACCTATATTTTGTTGTATAGATAAATGTTATGAAAAATATTTCAAAAATGTTATGTCAATAAAACAATATTACAATTTAAATTATGAGGCTTGTAAAAAATTAAAAGAATACTTTAATAATAAGTAAAAATATATATTAGTAGCAAAATAAAATTCTTTGCATATAGTAATATTAAATTACTTATATGAAAGAGGAATTATGGCTAATTACAGTAAAGTTATTATTGATAAAAATTTCTTAAAAAGACATTTGGTAGAGAAAGAGGATATATCAAAATTTTTAAGTAGATTCATAGACAACTCCATAAAAGCTAGACAAGAAGTAACAACAAGTGAAAATCCTTGCCACATTAATATAAATATATTTGAAAATTTAATAATAATAAGTGATAATAGTGGCGGAATTAATATTAACATAACAGATAAAGAAATATTTAGAATAGGTATAAATGATGGAAAACGTATTTCGGGGTTAGGTATAAAAAAATCATTATTTAAACTGGGAAATAAAATAGAAATGCTTTCAAATAAAAAAGGTTGTTCTAGAAAGTTTTCATTAGATATTAATATAGGAAGTGATGAGTTAAAATCTCAAAGTGAAAATATAGATTATAACCCAGAGAGACAATGTCATAAAGCTATGATTCAATATTTTTACAAAATATTGAATCATAGCTTTATGACATTGACCTGGATGTTAAAGCGTACAGTGCTTTATTTAAGCCAAAGAAAAAATAAAAAACACATCTTCAATGAGATATAGCATAACAACTTGAATAAACCAACAAACTACAATTAATAGAGCAGATAAAATTTTAAGACTTACCACGTGTAGGTCTTATTTTTATAATTAAAACTCAATTGAGAAAGGAGGCTTGCTCCATGAAATCCAAAAAGAAAAAACTTTTAATAAGCTTACTCATATTAGTGAGTGGTATTTTATTTAATTTTTATTTTTCAACAATAATTCATCAACTGCTTTCAAAGCAAATGGCAGTTTTAAAAATTCCAAGTTTAATAATTTGTATCCATAGCATGGCGGTAAGTAAACAGCACTTACTGCTTTTTTTATGTCTTGATGGATTAATAGTTTTATTTTCAATGTTCTACTATGTAGCAAATAACAAGCCCTATCAAAGTGATTTAAGAGAAATAACACCTAAAATTTCAACACCAGTGCCAGCAGGACAAAAACAATTTGGTTCAGCAGAATGGCTAGAAAAAGAGAAGGATTCAGCTTTTAATAGCTTTATTCTAAATGCAAATGACATCACAGTAAAGGTGCTAATAAGACAAGGATATGATGATTTAAAAGAAATGAAGAAAGGATGGAATGAAAAAAGTGAAAGAGAAGATGAAGAGGAAAAGGAACAAGAAAAAAGTTTTGAAGGCAAAGAACAATTTACCATGGAAGGACAAAAAGGAGATATTCAAAGAAAGTCCAAAGTTGAAAACTCAAAATGTTCAGGTGAATTTAGCAAAGCTTTTTTACCGCAGGGTGGGATAGTTTTAGGTTGCAAAAATCATAAAGGAAGTGAAAAGATTTATTTTATAGGAGAAGCAAAGGGTGAGAGAATGTGGACAGATGGGGAAGCTTTTATACAACAGCTCTTACTACTCTAAGATTATTTACAAATCCTTTAATCAATTCTATGTCAAATGTTAGTGATTATGATCCTAAAGAAACTGGCAATAAAAAAAGAGCTATATTCATAATACTTCAGGATGAGAAAACTACTTATTATACATTAGCAAGTTTGTTTGTATCTCAGCATTATGCAGAACTTATAAAAAGTGCAGATGAAAGAGGTGGTAGATTAAAAAACAGAGTAAATTTCTTACTTGATGAATTTGGAAATTTTGCTACAATACTTGATTTCTCAAATAAGCTAACCGTTGATGATGGCAGAGGAATCAGGTTTAATTTATTTCTACAGAGTTTTGCCCAGTTTGATGATAAGTATGGAAAGGAGGTGGCAAAGACCATAAAAGGGAATTGTGAAAACTGGATTTATCTTCAGGCAGATGATATAGAAACTCTTGAGGAAATATCAAAAAAGCCTGGGAACTATACAGCAATGAAGATTAAAAATTTATTCAAAAAAATAAAAGAAAAGACCTGAACATTAATTATTAGCATATTTACTGTACTCATGAGTAGTTATACTGTTTATGCTAGTAGTAGTGTATAGAGTAGTAAGCTTGTAAAAGGTACAGAAAAGCTTATTAATGATGTAACTACATGGTTTATGATTCTTGCACCAATAGTTCAGGTGTTCTTATAATATATTTCTTTATAAGGCGTAGTGCTGCTGATGAAATGGATCAGAAAAAATGGAATAGCAAAATTGTAGTTGCAATAGTTTCTTGAATAGGTGCTGTTATAGCTTCAGCAACTTTAAATTTAATAAGTAGATACAGCAGTAAAGATATTAATGTCAGTAGTAATAGAGCATTAGCACTTGGTGGATTATATCTATTATTTAAGGATACAGTTTTTCCAACTTTAATTCAAAGAATAAAGGAGATGTTTTAAAGTAACTTTTCAAAGGGCTTGTGAGTTTAAATTTCAAGCCCTTTAATCTTTTGGAGGTGATAATCTTGGAAGAATTACTTGTAATGCTAATTGCAGGAATATTAAGTGGTTGTCTTGTGTATGTAAATTCACTTTTAAACGACCTTGTGCCTATAGATTTTCATGCAGAAAAATATATGGATACTTTACTCGGCACCAATGGATTTACAGAAGTATTTAATATATTTTTATGTTTTGGCATATCACTTATTGTACTTAAATTCTTAAAGAAAGGATTTGAACAGTATATACTTTGGACAGAAGGGGATGCAGACGCAGATACTTTAATATTTCTTACAGTTTTTTAAAAATCATTGGCTATAGCAGTAACTTTTCCTACACTTTACCTATGGCTTACAACTATAGTTGAAGACTTAACTGGTAAAGTTATAAAATTAATAAGTAAAGGTATGAAAACTGATTTTTCAGCAATTATTACTGAAATATAAAGTGCAGGATTATTTACGGACATAATATACTTAATATTTTTTTATATCATTGTGGAGTGTATATGGCAGATTAAAGAGTTGATTATTGTATATTATTCTTAATAAAGACAAAAAATATATGAATATAAACAAAAAGTTAGAATGTAGGTGATGTTTATGTGGGAATATAATTCAATATATTATACAAATAATTATAATAACTTGGATGAGTGGTTTAAGTTAGTTATTAGTAACGATGAAGTTTATCCATTTTGTAAAATTCCTTACTATGAATGGTTTAATAAGTATATAGATAATATTAAGGAAGAATCAGTAGAGTCAGTTAAAAATTTATTGAGATGTTTATTATGTCCTATAAATAGAAAGTTAGATAAAGATCAGTATGAAACTCACTTAATTAGATTATTTACTCTATGAACCTATGAAGGAGTTTATAACCATGACCATACTTTTAATAGGTAATATACCACTTATGTATTTTCTAAATAAGGAATAGTACGACATTTTGGTGTTCACAAGCATTGGAAAGGCAATACTTGCAGTTTGTTTAACAGTTATATTTATATCCATGGCAGCAGTAATAAAGATTACTAAACCTGTGGAATATAGAAAATAAATATATTGACTGAAGTTATCGTATGTGATAACATTTAATTAAGAAATTCATATATTATAAAAAGGAAGAAGAAAAAGTGGAATGGAAAGTTGAATTTTACCAAAGAGAAAGTGGTAACATCCCTGTAATGGACTTCTTATTATCGCTTTCACCTAAAATGAGGGCAAAAGCATACAGTGAAATAGAGCTTTTAAAAGAGCATGGAATTTATTTGAAGGAACCTTATGTAAAACCTATTAAAGGGGAACAATATAAAGGAATATATGAGTTAAGGATAAAATTAGGATCAGATGCATCAAGAATATTTTATTTCACTTACCATAGAGATACTTTTGTATTATTAAATGGTTTTTTAAAAAAGACTAATAAAACCCCAAAAGCAGATCTTGAAAAAGCTAGAAAATATAAAAATGATTTTGAAAAGAGGTGTGAAGATGAGTAGAGCAAGTGTTAATTTTTCAATAATCAAGGAAGAACTTATGAAAGATAATGAGTTCAAAGATGAATATGAGAAGTTAAAACCACGATATGAACTTATTTCTGAAGTAATAAAAGCGAGAAGGGAATTAAATCTTACTCAGGAAGAATTAGCTTCACGTATAGGAACTCAAAAATCAAATATAAGCAGGCTTGAAAGTGGTAATTACAATCCCTCTTTAGATTTTCTTAGTAAGCTTGCAAAAGGCTTAGGAAAAGAAATTCATATTGAATTAAGATAATATAAAATAATTTGAACATGCAGAGCAAAAGCTTATTTTAAAGCAGGAATGGTACTATTAAGTATTATCCCTGCTTTATTTATTTTACCAATGGTAATTCCTAGAATTGTATTTTTAGTTGTGTCAGTATATTTCAAAGAAATTAAAGCTGCTGTTTCTTCTGAGGCAATTTCTTATTTTAAGGAGAGATGCTTTAAAAGGGGTTCGGATTGAAGGTGTGGAGTTAAATAATTTAGTTAGTTCTATGCTTCAGGATTATGCTTATATTCTTAAAGGAACAGTCTTTGATGACAACATAAAAGATGCAGTTGCAGAAATTATTATTAAGATTCCTTTAGAAATACAAAATAAGTTTGAAAACAAATATTGCATTAACGATTTGCTAATTGGCCATGTATCAATTGTTGGTGTTTATAAGGGGCTTGTTGAAGAAGAATCTATATCCTCTAATACTTTTACTTATCTTCAAGATATAGGGATACGCCAAAACCAAAGCAGTGAGACTACCTCGAAAATAATAAAAAGTGCCACTCGCCCAGTCGCTAATCAAAAGTCGTCAGATGATACAATAAATTTTTTCCCGTACTTATTTTCTTCTTATGTACCATTTTATTATGATGGAAATAACATGTTGGACACGAATATTTCAAAGAACGATTTAAATATTGTCTTGAAAATTTCATTGCCTTAAATAAATTAAAGGAGCAGAAGGTTTTTTCAATTTTTTTATTTGGAGCATCTGGAATAGGCAAAACAGAAGTAGCCCGTTTAATAGCAAATGGGCTACAGAACAACCTAGCTCTTCTTTTATTTCTCTTTCAATTTAACTTGACACATACTATAAATATATAACACAATTATGTATAATAGTATTATATATTTATAGTATGTGTAGAAAAAAGGTGGTATATATGAAAGATTTAAGAAACCTTAATAAAAAAAGAATAGAAATTTATGAAATACAAGAATATCTTCAAATAGATGATTATGAAAAACTAGTAGAAGCAGTAATAAAATTAATCAATGAAGGAGTAATAACGCCTATAAAAAGCAGTAAGCAAAATGGGAAAAAACCATCTCTTTTTAATAGATATAATATTGAAAAAAAAGAAGAAGATAATTCAAAATACATAAATGAACTTTGCTACAAACTAAATATTATTTTAGATAAAACTTATTATATGAAAAATATAGATAAATATAAAAGGGATAGGAATTACGTAATTAAATTGAGTAAATTTCTTGATGAAAAACAGGAGTTATTAAATACAGAGGTATCTGCTAATGAAAGAAGTTTTCAAATTTGGGGAAGGGAGAAATTTTTAATTAAAGAAGGAGGTAAAAGGATACTTAAAAATCTTAATGTATCAGGAAAATTTTTAAATATATACAGTACCACAGAACCTTTAGCTTATTATTCCCACCATAAAAATTCACCTCAAAAGATATTAATTATTGAAAATAAAGATACATTCTACAGTATGAGAAAGCATATGATAAAAGGCAATAATAATATATTAGGAGAAGAAATTTCTACATTAATATATGGTGGTGGAAAAAGTATATATAAAACTTTTAAGGATTTTGAATATTGTGTAGAACCTTATCTTTTACATAGATGTAATAAAATATTATATTTAGGAGATTTGGATTATGAGGGAATTATAATTTATGAAGGTTTATACGAAATTTTTAAGGATAATTTTAATATAAAACCCTTTGTAAAAGGATATAAATTTATGATAGATAAATATATTAAAGAAAATATGATTTTGCCAGATACAAAAGAAGGTCAAAATAGAAACATAGGAAAAATATTTATAGAAGAATTTACAGTAGAATATAAAAATAAAATACTAGATATACTTGAAGGAGGTAAATATATACCTGAAGAGATACTAAATATTTCTGATTTTTAAAGGAGATTGACCATGAATATAGATTTTCTCAAAGACTTTCATATAAGAATGAAAAAGGTAGGAGCATATGCTCTTATATGTAAAAATAGTATGTTTAAAAATACATGGAAAAGCTATGGATTTGAAGAAACTTATGAATACATTAATTTAATTTTTTCAGTTATGTTATACATAATGGAAGAATCTCTAAAAGATGAATATTGCACTATGGATAGTATAGGGGGATTTATTGATGATATAAATATGAAATTTTTTAAAAAACCTTTAAGTTTACAACAGTGTAAAGAACTAGGAGAGTTTATAGTAAATACTATATTTTGTGATGAAGGAAAAGCAATGTACTTTAAAGGATTTGATTTTTATAAAGGAGATTACGAAGACATTAACATTAATTTTGTTGCTAATAAAATAGTTTACATAGATGATGCTGTAAGGAGAACTTCTTATTATTTAACAGAAGATGGATATTCCTTAATTTTAGGTACTTTGGAAATAGAAAATAATATGAAACTTACAATACATGAAATGATTTTTAAACTTCATCTTGAAAAAGCTAGTTATGATAAAGCTGTAGATGACATAAAAAATATATTTAATTTACTTAGAATACAACTTAAAAAGATGCAAGAAGCTATAAGAAGAATTAGACAAAATGCTCTCAATTATTCTGTAGAAGAATATAGGCGGTTGTTAGAGGAAAATATGAACTCATTGGCAGATACGAGAAAAAAGTTTCAAGATTATAGAGTAATGATTAATGAAAAAATATCAGAACTTAAGATGCAAGATATAAATGTAAAAAAATTAAATGAAAAAGAGCAGGAAAATTTAAAATTTTTAGGTGTTATAGAACAATATCTTGGAAGAGCTATTGAGGAGCAGCAAAAGATATTAAATGCTCATTTTGATTTTAAAAGTATTTATTCTAAAGAATTGGAAGAAATATCTGCTATGTCTCTTATAAAAAGATTTAATATAAGTACTGATATTTATGATAAAGTTATAGAAAATAGTTTTAATTTGGATTCTATAGATTATATTTTGAGACCTTTATACAGAGCACCTATTAATAAGTTTTATAATATTAACAAGTGTCTTCAGTATCAAAAAAATATAAAATCTAAAGAAATAGATGAAGACCAAGAGTTAGGTTTTGAAGAAGAAGAATGGATTAAAGAAAAAGAGGAAATACAAAAGAAAAAGCTTGAAAAATACAAAAACTCATTAAAATTTATTTTGGAAATTACTAATGAAAAAGGGCGTATATCTTTAAGTGAAATAGCTAATGAAATAAAAAAAGATAACAGTATTAAAGAAATTTTAGTACCTACAGTTGAAATATTTAGAGAAATAATAATTGAAATGTTAAAATGTAAGTGTATTGATATACAAGAGTTAAAAGAAGAAAGGGCATCAGTAATAATTGATGGACATCTTCAATTTCAATTAAATGAAACTATATTAAATATATTAGAAGAAAATGTAAATCTGAAACATATTAAATATATTTATATTTCTAAATTATTTAATAAAGATAAAGTTAGATTTTATGGATTGCCAAGTGACAAAGGTATGGTAAAAACAGTAACCTGTTCAGATTTACTTTTTACTATAAAGAAATAGAGAGGTAGTTTTATGTATAATATTGAAGATATAAGCAATAGCAATATAATATTTTATTATTTACTGCAAAAAGGAGAAATTTCAGAAGAAAATGAAAGGGAACTTTATAGAATGTATTCTGAAAATGAATCTATTATGAATTTAGTAAAAAGACAAGGTGAAAATTTTGATTGTAATGTAGAAAAATATAGTGGAGTTATATATATTATACCTAATGAAGATAATGATTTTTTAGGATATTCTAAAGCAGAACTTAAAAAAGAATTATGTAAATCAAACAGTAATCAAAAAGATTATTATTTATCTCAATTTCTTATACTTACTTTGCTAGTAGAATTTTATGGTTCTCAAGGTAGGAGTAGTAAATCTAGAGACTTTTTAAAAAGTGGTCAACTTTTAAATATAATAAGTGATAGATTAAAAGAAGCTGTGGAAAAAGAAAATTTAGAAGAAATTCAAGATAAAATGGGCATTGCCTATACTAATATATTAGAACGTTGGGAAGCTTTAAGAAGTACTGATAAGCAAACAAAGTCTAAAACTACTAAAGAAGGATTTATATATACTATATTAAGTTTTTTAGAGAATCAGGGGCTTATTAATTATATTGAAGTAGATGATATGATAACTACTACTCCTAAATTAGATAATTTTATGGATTGGAATATATTAAATAGAAATAATTATGAAAGAGTGGCAAAAGCCTTAGGAGGTAGCGAGCATGAGCAAAATTAATGCTTTTAGAATTATAAATTTAAACTACAATAATAATTCTATGAAAATAGATGATGAAATTTTTGAACTAGATGGAAAGAGTACTCTATTAAGCCTTAGAAATGGTGGAGGCAAAACTGTAATGGTTCAAATGATGATGGCTCCTTTTGTAAATAAAAGATACAGAGATTTAAAAGATAGAGCCTTTAAAAGTTATTTTACTACATCTTCTCCAACTTACATTTTAACTGAATGGGTTTTAGATGGAGGTGTTGGTCATATATTAGTAGGTATGATGATAAAAAAAAGAAGTGTAGTTTCTGATGAAGATTCTTCAGAAGAATTAGATATAATAAATTTCATATATGAATATGGAATGAATAATAAGTATAATATTAAAAATTTCCCTATTGTAGAACAAAATAAAAACACTAAAAAAATTAAAAGCTTTACTAATGCTAAATTGCTATTTGAGGAACTAAAAAAAGATAAATATACAACATTTAATTATTTTGATATGACTGCATCTTCTCAAATAAATAACTACTTTAAAAACTTAAAGCAGTATAAAATAAATCATAAAGAATGGGAAAGCATAATTAAAAAAATTAATATGAAGGAATCTGGACTTTCAGATTTATTTAAAGATGCAAAAAATGTATCAGGACTTGTGGAAAAATGGTTTATTAAAACTGTAGAAGACAAAATAAATAGAGAAGATGATAAAGTAAAGAATTTTAGTGAAATAGTTAAAAAATACATATATCAATATAGAGATAATCAATCTAAAATAGAAAAGAAAAATTCTATAGAGAAATTTCAAATTTGTGCTAAAGATATATTAGATTCAGCAAATATTTTTGTGGAGCAAAAAAATTATAGTAATAGTTTGGCAAATAAAATAGCGAATTTTACTATGTTTTTAGAAAACAAAATTAAATTAGAAAAAGAGAATTTTGAAAATCTTAATAATATTATTTTAGATATAGAAAACTCCATTAAAGAAATACAATATGAGGAAATTTCAGTTGAAATATATAATATTAAAGATGAATCTATGAAAATTCATAGAAAAAAAGAAGACTTAGAAAGAAAAGTTGAATGTTTTAAAAATAATATAAATTCCTTAGAAACACAACAGTATATACTACAATGTGCAAAGATATATGAGGAATATGTTAAAGCTTCAAGAGATGTACAAAAATATGAAAATGCAATTCAAATTATAAAAGAAAAAAATAAGAATTTAGAACCTGAAAGAGAAAACATAGGTTTTACATTAAAGAAATACTATGAAATGAAAAAGGAAAAAGTATTAAGAGTTTTAAGGGAAAATGAAGAAAATATAAAATGTGTAAAAGAAAATATAGAAAATGCAAAAAGAGAAATAGAAGAAATAAATAAAAATCTTCAAGAAAAGTATAAAATAGAAGGGCAACTTCAAAATAGTATAAATTCTTTTTCAAAAGAGGAAGAAATATTTAATGAAAGATATAAAAAGAATTTTAAAAGAAATATAATGGGGTATTATGATGAGAATTTTATAAATAAAACATTATTAGAATACAAAAATATTTTAAACAACAAAGAAAAATATATTTCAAATAATAAAAAACTTCTTGAAGAAAAGTTTGAAGAAAATAAAATTGAAGAAAGAGAAAAAGAAGATTTAACTAAAGAAATAGTTAATATAAGTAATGAAATAAATAATATAAAAAAGCAAAATGAAATTTTTTTAAAGGAAATAGAAAAAAGAAAAAATATTATAAAATATGTAGATGTAGATGATAATAAGATTTTTAATAAAGAATATATAATTGAGGAAATTGCACAATTAAACTTCCTCAATTATATTTAAAAATCATTACTTTTTGTTAATAATTAACTATTTTGTTCAGAAAAAGATAATAGCAAAGCTAAGGTGCTATTGCACCTGTGGATAACTT
>NZ_LZFO01000016.1 GCF_001758365.1 Clostridium acetireducens DSM 10703 | reverse complement strand
CAGGTGATTTTTTTATTAGCTTTGTTCATTGTTTCCTCTCTCCTTTCTGGGAGGTAATATTTTTATGGTAAATCTATTATATTTCATAGGTTGAGGGGAAGCAATGTTCATATAACTTAACAGAACTATATTTAATTTCAGGAGGTAATTATGAAAAACACAAATTACTATATTAAAAAAAATCTTAATTCACCTAATAAGGTATTTAATTTTTTAATAGACACGTTAAAAGATAGTATTTTTACTTGGAATTACTTTGTAGATTTTGATAAAGCAATTACAAATGTAAAAAATGTAGAAAAAGACTTAGAAGTCTTAAATTCACTATTAACTGTAGATAAAAATAATCTAAATGAGGAATTTATAAATTTATTAAAGAAATATCCCCAAACAAGAAAATGTCTATGTATTTTAATAGCCCTTAGATATAAAAAGCTCTCTTCCTTACCTATAATAGATGATATAAATACACTATCTGCTTCAATAAAAAAAGACTTATTTAATCCCAAAGTAAAAATAAATGAAGATTTATCCAAAGAACTTTTAAAATTCTTTAAGCTTACAGGATTAAGGAATCTTTTTATAAATAAAAATATTTCTAATATTATTGACTACTGCAAAGGAATAGAAGTAGGAATGGATACCAATGCACGAAAAAATAGGACAGGCACTGCTATGGAAAGTCTAATAGAAAATTATATTATAAATTTAAGTAATAAATATAATCTTTCATATATTCCTCAAGCTACTAAAAATAAAATTTATGATAAATGGAATATAGAAATACAAGTAGATAAAATAGATAGACGCTTTGATTTTGCTATATTAACTTCCAATAAAAAATTATTCTTAATGGAAGTTAATTATTATAGTTCTGGTGGCTCAAAACTAAAGGCAACTGCTGGAGAATATAAGGAATTATATAATCTTTTAAATTCTCAAGATATACCTTTTATATGGATTACAGATGGGCAAGGTTGGACTACAGCTAAAACTGCTCTTAAAGAAACCTTTTTACATAATGATTATTTATTTAATTTATATATGATTGCTGACGGAGTTCTTATGGAAGTTTTATCACAATAAATAATCTAAAATATAAAAAGAATCCCTAGTAATAACTAAAAATAATCTGTATAAAAAAAATAATACAGTGGCATTAAAGAGAGTTTGTAAATAATTAGAATGAATTTTAGACACTCTTAGAATAAAAAATAAAAAAACTCCGTAATTCATCACAGGACGTGATGAGCCAATTTCCGCACCAAGGACGGTGCATAAATTGGGTAGGAGTTTTTTTATTTTTTATTCTTAGAGTGTTTTAATGAAATGACTTATTTACAAACTCTCTTTAATGCCACTGTATTATTATTTTTATACAGATTATTTTTAGTTATTACTAGGGATTCTCCTTTAACTTCATTCTCAATTATTTTTAGCTTAATGATTTTTTCTCCAAATCTTTTAAATCATTTATAATCCTTGTAAATTCCTCACTTTCCCTAATTGAATCAAATACTGGTTGTTCAAAAACTTTAAATATATTCTCATATAAATTCATTGTTATTGTACGTTCTGATTTTGGAACTTCATTAAAGCACCAAATGTCTCTAAATTTATCTGGTTTATTAATGTCATTATTTTTTATATCATCTACCATATTCTTTAACATTTTAATTGCTTTTTCTTTCTCATTAAATTTCAAGTAATTTTCAGCAAAATTTAAATACTCCATTGATAAGCTTAACACTGAATCTTTATTAGAAGAAACAGCTTTCTTTATATTAATAGATAGATTATTATATTTTTCTGCCATACTTAAATTTTTTTCATCTTTAATATATGAATTAGCTAATCCCATACACACAAAAGTTATTTCATTTATATTTTTATAAAGTTTAGTTTGAAGCAACTCTCTAGCCTTTTTAAATTTATTTTTTTTGATGTATATACCTGCAAGTACAATATCTGTTTCAAGTTCGCTTTTAGAAATTTTATTTAAAGCTTCTATAGCCTTATCTTCTTCTTCTATTACTTGATAAAGAGCTCCAAGTTGGAATAAAGCTTGATCAACAATTTTTATTTCTGTACAATTTTTAGCTACATCTTCAAATAATTTAATAGAAAAAGCTATAATATCCATACGTTTTTTTTCATTATTTTCTTTCCATGAATACACATTAAATAAAAATCCTATTCTAAGTTTTAAATAATAGCTTGTGGGATACTTTAATACATATTCCTTACTTTTATTAATTGCTTCATATAAATCACCTTTACTAAATATAGCCTCGCATTCACTAAATATTTTCATAACTTCTTCATCTGACAAATCTACTTTAAAATTCAATAATTTATCTATAGAAACATTAAAGAAAGTTGCAAGTACTGGTAACATAGTTATATCTGGATAGGAAATTCCACTTTCCCATTTTGATACCGCTGCTGTTGATACTCCAACAAAATTCCCTAATTGATCTTGAGTAATACCCTTTTCTTTTCTTAATTCAAAAATAACTTCACCTATTGATAATCTATTCATAATTTACCACTCCATAATTTTATTATAAGACCTTATACACTTAGTATAACTTAATGCTATCCTTATACCAATGGATGCATAGTTGAATATATTATCAAAAATTTAACTATAAGTTAATATGGAATAATTATTAAATTTATTTTGTTAATATTAATTTCCCATTAACTCAGCTATTCCATTAAAATCTTCTCTATAAGCTAAATCTACAATTTTACTTCCTACTACTACTCCATCTACATATTTAGTAATTTCTTTAATTTGCTCATTAGTGGATATGCCAAATCCCGCTACTACAGGTAATTTACTAATAGATTTAACCTCTTTAAGAAGTTTAGTTAAATCACTGTCCATTTCTTTTCTAGCTCCTGTTACTCCAGTTACTGTAACGGTGTAAATAAAGCCTTCACCTCTTCTGCAAATTACTTCTATTCTTTCTTTACCGCTAGTTAAAGTCACTAAAGGTATAATAGCTAATTCAGCTTTTTTTGCAAAAGGCTCCACAATTTCTAACTCTTCTAAAGGCAAATCTGGTATAATCAATCCGTCTAATTGAACTTCTTTGCACTTATTGCAAAATTCTTCAACGCCATATTGAAGCACTGGATTCAAATAAGTCATTAAAACTATAGGTATAGATGAATTGTTTCGAATTTTTTTAACTAAATCTAATATTTGCTTAATATTTACTCCTTTTTCTAAAGCTCTTTTGCCTGCTGCTTGAATAGTAGGTCCATCTGCAACTGGATCTGAGAATGGAACACCTATTTCAATAACAGTAGCTCCTAATTTTTCTAAAGTATAAACAAGTTTTTCAGTAAACTCCATTCCTTTATCTCCAGCCATTATATAAGGTATAATAGCTTTTTTATTTTGTAATTTTAAATTTTTAAAAGCTTTATTTATTCTTGATACTCCCATTTTTATTCTACCTCCAATATTTTTGATACGCTTTGTACATCTTTATCCCCTCTACCAGATAAACAAATTACTAAGCCTTCATGTTTTCCCATATTTTTAGCAATTTTCATAGCATAAGCTACTGCATGAGCACTTTCTAAAGCAGGAATAATGCCTTCTACTTGAGATAATGTTTGAAATGCTTCCAGTGCTTCTTTATCCGTAATAGAATCATACTTTACTCTAGCTGTATCTTTTAGATAACAATGTTCAGGACCAACACCAGGATAATCTAAACCTGCTGAAATAGAATAAACTTCATGAATTTGTCCATCATTATCTTGAAGTAAATACATCATAGAACCATGCAATGCACCTACTTTACCTTTAGCCATAGTAGAAGCATGTTCTGTAGTGTCCACTCCTTTTCCTCCAGCTTCTACACCATAGAGTTTAACATCTTTGCATTCTATAAATGGATAAAACATTCCCATAGAATTACTTCCTCCACCTACACAAGCTACTACTGCATCTGGTAATTTTCCTTCTTCTTCTAAATATTGCTTTTTAGTTTCCTTTCCAATAACACTTTGAAAATCTCTTACAATTTCAGGGAAAGGATGTGGTCCTAGTACAGAACCCATAATATAATGAGTATCACGCACATTGGCAACCCAATATCTTAATGCTTCATTAACAGCATCTTTCAATGTTCTACTTCCAGAAGTAACAGATACAACTTTTGCTCCTAATAATTTCATTCTAAATACATTTAATCTTTGTCTTCTTATATCTTCTTCTCCCATAAAAATTATACATTCAAGTCCAAATAATGCTGCAGCTGTAGCTGTTGCCACTCCATGTTGACCTGCTCCTGTTTCTGCTACTACTTTCTTTTTTCCCATACGAAGTGTTAATAAGGCTTGTCCTATAGTATTGTTAATTTTATGTGCCCCTGTATGATTAAGGTCTTCTCTTTTTAAATATATCTTAGCCCCACCACATAGTTTAGTTAAATTTTCAGCATAATAAAGTGGCGTTTCTCTTCCTACATATTTCTTTAGGTAATAATCTACCTGAGATTGCATAGCTTCATCCTTTTGAAACTGTCTATAACATTTTTCAAGTTCCAATACTGATGTCATTAATGTTTCTGGTATAAATCTACCTCCATATATTCCAAAGTGACCTGTTTTATCAGGCATATTATAATTTTCCATAATTATCTCTCCTTTACTAGTTTTATAAATCGTCTTATTTTAATTACATCCTTTTTTCCTTTAGTTTCAACACCGCTGCTAACATCAACAGCATAAGGCTTTACTATATCCATTGCCTTATGAATATTATTGCAATTTAATCCACCTGCTAAAATTACATGTGTTTTAATTGATTTATTTATACATTTAACTATGTTCCAATCAAATGTAGTTCCATTGCCTCCAAAATATTTTCCTTTTCCGCTATCTACTAAATAAGCTGAAGCTTTGTAATTTTCCATTGCTTTTATATCCTGTAAAGTAGCTACTCTAAAAGCCTTAATTATAGGTATTTTAGATTTAATACAAATTTCTGGATTCTCATTACCATGAAGTTGTAAATAATCTAATCCACATTCTTTGCCTATATACTCCATTTTTTCTAAGGATTCATTTACAAAAACTCCTATTTTAACAACTTTTGAAGGTAATTTATCTATTATATTTTTTGCCTCATTTACTGTTATTTGTCTACTGCTTTTGGCAAAAACAAATCCTAAAGCATCTGCCCCGGCTTTGCAAGCTTCTATAGCTGTTTCCCTATCTTTAATACCACAAATTTTAACCTTAACCATAATCTAAAATTCCTTTACTACTTTTAATTCATTAAATTTACTTTCAAGATTTGTTGCAGTAACCAAGCTTTCTCCTACTAAAATACCCTTTATTCCAGATTTAGCTAATTTCTCTACATGGGCTTTTGTTTTTATGCCACTTTCACTTATTAAAGTAATATTATTTTTAAGAGCTTTAGGTGCAATTTCTAAACTAGTATTTAAATTTACTTTGAAAGTCTTTAAATCTCTATTATTTATACCTACTAATTTAGCCCCTAATTCAATAGCTCTGTCCAATTCTTCTTCATTATGAACTTCAACTAATACTTCTAAATCTAATTGTTTTGCAAAATTAAATAATTTATATAATTGTTTCTCTTCTAAAGCTGCTACTATTAATAAAATTACATCACTACCACAAATTTTTGCCTTTTGTATTTGAATTTCATCTATAATAAAATCTTTACACAATATTGGCAAAGAAGTTGATTGAGCTACTTTTTTCAAATATTCAAAAGAACCCTTAAAAAATTCTCTATCCGTAAGCACTGATATTGCTAAAGCCCCATAGCTTTCATAAAGTTTTCCTTGTACTACTGGATCTAAATTTTCTCTAATTAATCCTTTAGAAGGAGATGCTTTTTTAATCTCAGCAATTATCCCCATGTAATTACTTTTATTTAATTTATCAATAAAAGATTTTTTACTTTTTCTATTTAAATTACATAGCTCTCTTTCAAAATTAAAGTTTTCTTTAAGCTTTTTTACTTCTAATCTTTTAGCCTTTAAAATCCTAGTTAAAAAGTCTTCCATATAACCTCTTCTCCCTTAAAAAATATTTAATTATTTAAATTAGTAAACTTAATAAGTTGTTGTAATTTTTCTAAAGCTTTCCCTGAATCAATACTTTCTTTGGCTAATTCTATACCTTCCTCTATATTGGTAGCCTTGCCACCAATAATCATACCTAAAGCTGAATTTAATAATACTATATCTCTATGAGGTCCTTTCTTTCCTTTTAGAATATTTAAAGTAATTTGTGCATTTTCATAAGCATTTCCTCCTATGATTTCTGAATTAGCAGCTAAATTAATTCCAAAATCTTTTGGATTTATTATATTTTCTTGTATTTCATCTTCATTTAAAAATGCTATATAATTATCTCCAGCTAAAGAAATTTCATCTAAGTTTCCTGCACCATGCACTACTACTGCTTTTTTTCTACCTAGTTTTCTAAGCACCTGCGCCATAGGCAAAACTAATTCTTTTTTGTATACTCCACATATTTGTGCTTGAAGATTAACAGGATTAGTTAAAGGACCTAGTACATTAAAAACAGTAGGAATTGCTAAATCTTTTCTAGCTTGCATAACATATTTCATATTTGGATGAATATTAGGAGCAAATATAAAGGCTATTCCAATAGTATTTAACTGATTTTCTATATCACTAATTTGATTTTTAATATTAACTCCTAAAGCTTTTAACACATCTGCACTGCCACTTTTGCTAGATATAGAGCCATTTCCATGCTTAGCTACTACAATTCCTGCTGCAGCTAGTACAAAAGCTACTGTAGTACTAATATTAAAAGTTCCTGCGCCATCTCCCCCTGTACCACAAGTATCTATTACATATTTTTGTTTTGTGTTTATTTTTACTGCCTTTTCGCGAATTCCTGTAGCCATTCCAGCAATTTCATCAACAGTTTCACCTTTTGATTTTAGTGCTACTAAAAAAGCTCCTATTTCAGTATTACTTACTTCACCGCTTATTAAACTCAATGTACTTTCATAAGCATTATTAAAACTTAAATCTTTACGTTGAATTACTTGTTGTAAACTTTCCCTTAATTGAATTACGCTCATATAATCTCACCTACTTTTATTGATTTTTAATACATATTTAATATATTTTTACATGTTAAATTTATAAATATCTTAAAATTTCTTTATAACTATACTTTTATAGTTTTTTATTTTTATTTATTGGTTAAAAATTTTCTCTTATTGAAGTATTTTAAATACTTTCACTCTATAATTTTTTTCAATACTTGAATCAATTATCACTGCTTTTTTATTAATATTAATTTTCTAAATCACTTCTTTTACTCCCAAAGCTTTATTTAATGTTTCTATATATTCTGATTTAGCATTGGAATTACTTACAATTCCTGCACCTGCTTGTAAATAAGCTTTTTTATCTTTAAAAATAACTGTTCTAATAGCAATGCATGTATCCATATTTCCATTATAAGAAAAATATCCTACTGCTCCTGCATATAATCCTCTTTTTACATTTTCAAGTTCATCAATTATTTCCATTGACCTTAACTTTGGTGCTCCAGAAACTGTGCCTGCTGGAAGACAAGATTTAAGTGCATCAAAGCAGGAATAATCCTTCTTTAATTTACCTGAAACCTTTGATACTATGTGCATTACACGAGAATAAAAATCTACTTCCATATACTTTTCAACATTAACACTTCCAAATTCGCTTACATTCCCTATATCTTCTTTTCCAAGGTCTACCAGCATAATGTGTTCTGATATTTCCTTTTCATCTGAAAGTAATTCCTTTTTTAAATTATTATCTTCTTCGCTATTTCTACCTCTAGGTCTTGTACCAGCAATAGGATTGGTTATAACTTTATCACCCTTTACACTAACTAAACTTTCAGGTGAAGAACCTACTACTTGAAAATCCTGAAAATCAATGTAAAAAAGATAAGGCGAAGGATTTTTACTTCTTAGTCTTCTATATACATCAAAAGGATTTGAATTAAAATCAGCTATTAATCTTTGAGATAGTACTACTTGAAGCACATCTCCTTTTTTAATATATTCTTTTGCTTTATTTACAATAGAACAAAATTCTTCTTCACTAAAATTTGATTTAAATTCTTTTTCCTCAGTTATTTTAGGAATTTCATGTATATTATTTTTAATCTTAATTTTGCTAATTAACAAATTAATTTCATTAATTATGCTGTAATAATCTTCATCACTTTCTTTTAACACATTATAAATTATTGATAAAGTATGCCTAAAATGGTCATAACATATAATTGTTTTATAAAACATAAAATATGCTTCTGGTATATTTATTTCATCAATATTGTTACATTTTAAATTCTCATATTGTCTTACAATATCATAACCAGCATATCCTACAGCACCACCAGTGAAAGGAATATTTATTTCTTTTGAATTATAATCTACAGTTACAAACTTTTTAATATAATCCAATACCTGCCCTTTAAACTTTTCAATTCCCTCCTTTTCTATAACTTGAATTTCATCACCATAACTTTTAATAGTTTTATAAGGATTTACTCCAATAAATGAATATCTTCCAGATTCTTGTCCATTATAACAACTTTCAAATAAAAATTTATTTTTGCCTTCTAAATTATAAAAAATACTTATAGGTGTAATTTCATCTCCATTAATTTCTACTACAACAGGAAAAACTATATTTTCTTTTTTATATCTATTAAATTGTTCTTTTGTTATGTTTATCATTATTTCACCTCCTAATATTTTGAAAAATAAAAAACCCTCTATACATTTTCATGCATAGAGGGCGATATTCACCGTGGTGCCACCTCAATTGATTGTAATAAACTATTTTTAGAAATTACAATCCGCTTTTTCAGATACGGGAAATTTTAATAAACTCCGATATCCTATCTCTATAACGGGAGATGCCCGTGTCACCTACTTTACATTTCATATTTCGGATTCCACTCATAAGCCCATTCAATATGTTTTTAAATATTGGGTTCCCACCATTCCCAACTCTCTGGAATTGTTAAACATACCTACTCTTCTTATTCACTGATTTATCAATGTATTTTTTATTCATTATATTCTAAAATACTTACTTTGTCAAATGTTTTTTTTATTTTTAATTAAAGCCATTAATGCCATAATATATCCATACAATCCAAATCCTGATATTTGACCAATGCAAGCCGCTGCTGTTACTGACTTTCTTCTAAATTCTTCTCTTGAATGTATATTGCTTATATGTACTTCTACTGTTGGAATATTTACCGCTTTTATGGCATCATATATAGCAATGCTATAATGAGTATATGCACCAGGATTTATTACCAAAGCATCATATTTATTATAAGCCTTTTGTATAAAATTTATAATTTCTCCTTCTATATTACTTTGAACTATATCTATATCTACTGATAATTCTTTAGAACTTTCATATAGATATTTGCACATTTCACTATAACTTATGCTGCCATATATACCTTTTTCTCTAATGCCTAAAAGATTAATATTAGGTCCATTTATTATTAATACTTTCAAAATATCACTTCCAATATATCGTAAATTTTATTTATAGCATAATTAACATCTTTATTATTAAAAACTTCATAATCACAATATTTTTTGTATAAATCATATCTTTCTTTGTAAAGTTCGTATATCTTTGATACATTTCCTGCTAAAAGAGGACGTGTAGATACATCTATATCTTTAGCTATATTATCTACAGGTCTGTTTATAAATATAATAATAGAATTTTCCTTTAAAACTTTCATATTTTCAGGTATTTTAACTACTCCACCACCAGTTGCTATAACAGAAGGTGTTTTTTTAATTATTTCTTTTATGGATTCACTTTCAATATTTCTAAAATACTCTTCTCCCTTTTCAAATATATTATTTATACTTTTTCCTTGTTTATTTTCAATATAGCTATCTACATCATAAAAGGGCAAATTAATATTTTTAGCTAAAATATCTCCTATGGTTGATTTACCAGCACCAGGTGTGCCTATTAACACTATATTTTTATTTATATTAATATTTTTCATATTATATCCTCGCGTTAATTTTTAAACAATTTTACCATACATTTCATTTTTTTATTTAGTCTGTTCTTCTGTAGGTTCGTAAATTTTTAAACAATTTTATCATATATTTTATCTACTGAAATACTAATATTATTCCATAATTCCTCTGCTGCTACAGCTTGACCTACTAACATGTATAGGCCATTTACTCCTTTTATACCTAATTCTCTTGCATACTTTAGAAAAAGAGTTTCTGATGGATTATATATTAAATCAATAGCTACAGAAAAATCAGAAATAACTTCTTTTTCCACAGGGCTACATTGCAAATTAGGATACATGCCACAAGGAGTACAATTAATAATAATGTCTTTCCCCTTTAAATATTTAATTTCATCATAGCTTATTAAATTAAAATACTTTATTTTATGTGTGCATTTAATTTTGCTAACATCTCTACTTACTATTTTCACATCTTTTATTCCTTTATCTAAAATGTATTGCAAAACAGCCTTGGAAGCTCCTCCACTTCCAAGTATAACTGCACTTTTGTTTGCTACAGTAATATTGTTTTTCTCAAGCATTCTTCCAAAACCATAGTAATCTGTATTATACCCTATAGTTTTATTCCCATTAAAACAAATTGTATTTACAGAACCTATTTTTTTTGCTTCAATAGAAATTTCATCTAAATATTCCATTACAGAAACTTTATAAGGTATAGTAACATTTACTCCTTTTGCACATAATGCTTTCAATCCTTCTACTGCACTTCCTAAATTTTCTTTTTCTACTTCAAATAAATGATAATATCCTTGTATATTTCCTTCTTTAAATATTAATGAATGTATTTTAGGGGAAATACTATGTTTTAATTTTTCACCTAAAAGTCCATATAAACTTCCCAATTTAAATTCACCTCTTTTCATTTTTCAGTTTATGATTATTTATACTGCAATTCTCTACTAATTTCCATAATTAATTTTAAAAGTTTTTCAAGAGGTTGTTTAAAATCATTATTTTTTAAAAATTCCACTCTACTTTTAATAATTTCTTTTTCTCTAGATTTATCTAACACATTAATATTATTTTGTTTTTTACATTTACCAATTTTCAATGATATTTCCATACGTTTTTCCAATAATTTTACAATTTCTTCATCTATACTATCAATTTCTTCCCTTAATTTTGATATATCCTCCATTTACACCACCTGCCCTAAAAACTATTTACCACGTATAAAATCTAAAATTGTCATAGCAGTTACTGCTTCTACTACTGGAACAGCCCTAGGTACAATACAAGGGTCATGGCGACCAGTTACTTGAATTTCTGTGTTTTCTTTTTTTAGTAAATCCACAGTTTTTTGAATTTTACCTATAGAAGGCGTTGGTTTAAAAGCAGCTCTAAAAATCAAAGGCATTCCTGTAGTAATTCCACCTAATATACCACCATTATTATTAGTAAATGTGTGTACATTGTCCTCTTCCATGTAAAATTCATCATTTGCCTGAGAACCTTTCATTCTTGATATATTAAAACCTTCCCCAAATTCTACTCCTTTTACAGCAGGAATAGAAAATAAAATATGAGCTAAACTGCTTTCAATAGAATCAAAAAAAGGTGAACCTAAACCTGCTGGCAAATTTAAAACTGCTGCTTCCACAATCCCCCCTATAGAATCCAAATCCTGTTTTGCTTCTAAAATCTTTTTCTTCATTTCTAAAGCCTTTTCCTCATTAATAACAGGAAATTCTCTATTTATAAGACTTTTCAAAAAATCACTTTTAATATTTACTTTGTCAAATTCTTCATCTTGCACATTTCCTATTTCATATATATGGCTTCCTATAATAATATTTTTTTTCATTAAAATTTGCTTTGCTATAGCTCCTGCAAAAACCAAAGGAGCTGTTAATCGTCCTGAAAAATGCCCTCCTCCCCTATAATCATTAAAACCAAAATACTTTACATTACCAGTATAATCTGCATGTCCTGGTCTTATTATACTTTTAATTTTATAATAATCCTTTGAATGTTCATCTTTATTTCTTATAATTGCACATAAAGGAGTTCCTGTAGTATTACCATTAAAATATCCGCTTAATATTTCAAAACTATCTTTTTCTTTTCTTTCTGTAGAAAACTGATTTTTTCCTGGAGCTCTTCTACTCATCTCAAATTTAATATGTTCTAAATCAATTTCTATACCAGCAGGAATACCGTCTATAGTTATGCCTATGGCTTTTCCATGAGACTCACCAAAAATAGAATATTTAATATTATTTCCCCAAACTCCACTCATGGACAACTCCTCCTAACATTGAAAAATCCTTAAAAAATTCAGGGTAAGATTTTTTTACTGAATGGCTGTTTTTTATAATTACTGGTTCACTACATTTTATAGAAGCAATAGAAAGCGCCATAGCAATGCGATGATCATTCCAGCTTTCAACAGTTCCACCCTTTAATTTATCTTTTCCATTAATTATTAAGCCTTGATTTGTTTCTTTTACGTCTGCACCTAGTTTATTTAATTCTGTACACATTGCCTTCAATCTATCGGATTCTTTTATTCTAAGTCTTTCTGCGTTAATTATCTCTGTAGTTCCCTCACTTAAAGCTGCTAGTACAGATAAAATAGGTACAATATCTGGACAATCTGAAGCATCAATGGTTATACCTTTTGTTTTTGAAGTTTCAGTAACTATTTTATCTTTATATACACTTATATTTCCTCCCATTTTTTTTATTATGTCTACAATAGCTTTATCCCCTTGAAGAGAATTTATATTTATATCAGTACATTGAATTTTTCCACCTAATATTCCCGCTACTAACCAAAATGCAGATTGTGAAAAATCACCTTCCACTTTATAGTCTGTAGGCATATATTTTTGATTGCCTTTAATATAAAATTCATTATAATTATTACTTTCTATTTTTACAGAAAATTTATCTAAAGTATCTATGGTTAAATCTACATAACCCTTTGATTCTAATTTTGTAGTTAAAATTATTCTTGAATCTCCCTTTAAAAGTGGAAGTGCAAACATAAGTCCCGTTATAAATTGAGAACTTATGTTACCTTCTATTTCAAAATCCCCAGGAGTAATCAATCCTTTTACACTAAGAGGCAATCCATTATGACTACTGTAATTTATATTTTGTTTTTTAAATATTTCATAGTAAGGATTTAATGGACGGTTTTTTAACATTCCTTCTCCATTAAAGGTTATTTGATTTCCTGTTAAAAGAGCAATAGGAATTAAAAATCTCAATGTAGATCCAGATTCAATACAATTAATTTCATTTTTATTTAAATTTAAAAATTCACTTCCATTTATACATAAATTATTTTCACTTCTTTTAATATCCGCTCCTAAAGCTTTCATTCCATCAATAGTAGCTTTAATATCATGAGAAAATGTTACATTTTTTATATTACTTATGCCTTTTGAAAGACTAGCTGCTATTATTGCTCTATGACAAAGGCTTTTTGAAGGCTGAATTTTAATTTCACCATATAGATTTCTCGGTGTTATTTTTACAGAATTCAAATAAAATCCTCCTTTCTATTTTATCCACAACTACCTAATTTAAGTCAATGAATAATTATTTTTATACTCCTAAATTTCTTACTTTAATAATGATTTCTTTAGCACATTAATAAATCTATAATCATTTGTAATGCCTAATTATATTAAAAACTTATATAAACTTCACTTTATTCATATCTTTAATATTTATCTTTTTAATAAATCCATTCCCTATATTTTTAAGTAAAATTATATTCATATTTTCACAATTATTTTTCTTATCTCTACTAATAATATCTATAATTTCACTTTTATCTATAGTTGGAATTTTCCAAGGCAAATTATACTTAATTATTATTTTTTTTATTAAATCTGAAGTACCTTTTTCCGTTAATCCAAAATCTTCGCTATTTTTAGTAATTGCATACATTCCCATAGCTACAGCTTCTCCATGAGTAAATTTTTTGTATTGAAAGTATTTTTCTATACCATGACCTATTGTATGACCAAAATTAAGAAGCATTCTTTCGCCATTGTCTTTTTCATCTTTTTCTACTAAATTTTTTTTAATACTACAGCAAGTATAAATTAGCTCTTCTATATTATTAAATAAATCTTCCTTCCCTTTATATTGTAAAAGATTATTAAATAATTTTCTATCTTTAATAGCACCATATTTTATCATCTCTGCCATACCATCATATAAATATCTTTCATCTAATGTTTTTAGTAATTCTGGGTCTATAAATACTGCCTTTGGATGATAAAAACTTCCTATAAGATTTTTACCATAATCTGTATTTATAGCTACTTTTCCACCTATACTACTGTCAATTTGACCTATAAGAGAAGTTGGTATTTGTATAAAAGAAATTCCTCTTAATAACATTGAAGCAGCAAACCCGCCTAAATCTCCAACTACTCCACCGCCAAATGTAATTATCAAATCTCCTCTATTAAGTTTTAATTCTAAAAGCTTATTGCAAACCTGCTCTAACACTTTAAAGAATTTGCTTTTTTCTCCTGGTTCTATTATAATTTTATTGGTTAAAAAATTTTCTTTTATTAAATTATTTTTTATTCTTTCGCCATATAACTTTTCAATATTTGAATCAGTTATTATGGCTATTTTTTTATTTTTATATATTTTTTTAATTTCTTTTCCTATACTATCTAACAATCCCTTTTTTATATATATAGGATAAGTTTTATCAGAAAGATTTACTGTTAATGTATGCATACTACACTAGCTCCTTTCTTCTTAAACTTGCCTTTTCAAATTCAGATTTTATAATAGATTTATTGTTTTCTTTTATAGCATTTTTAATAGTTTCTATTTTTTCTTCAAAAACTTCTATTTTATTAATTATATTTTTTCTATTTGAAGTTAATAGCTCCACCCAAAGTGATGAATTAATATCTGCCACTCTTGTACCATCTTTAAAACTTCCTGCAATAAACAAAGATGTTTCTACATTTAAAATATCACTATTAATTAAAGCTACAGCTAATACATGAGTTAAATGACTTGTAAAAGCTATAATTTCATCATGGGCTTTAGGGGTAATTCTAACTACATTTTTACATCCTATTTTCTTTGCAATACTCTCTAAAATTTTAATATTTTCTTCTCTATTTTTTTCTACAGGAGTAATTATATAATTTGCATCATTAAATATATCTTTGGATGCAAAGCTTAATCCTTTATTTTCACTACCTGCCATAGGATGCCCTCCAATAAAATCTAATGACTTTGGAATAAATGAATTTATATTATTCACCAAATTTTCTTTAATTCCTGCTACATCTGTGATAATAGCTCCTTTTTTAAAATTTTTAATATTGTCTTTTACAAACTTTTCAGTTAAATTTGGATACAATGCTATTATTACTATATCAGAATGTTTTAATGGAATTTCAGGTTTAGTATAGCCTTTGTGAATTATGCATTTTTTCTCAGCAGCTTCAATAGTGCTTTTTTCTATATCAATTCCCCATAAATTTTTAGGCTTTAAATCTTTTAATGCCATAGCCAAAGAACCACCTATTAATCCTAATCCTACAACAGTTATATTTAATTCTATCAATTTTACCACCTCTTTATATGGCTCTACCGTTTATTTTTGCTATTTCTGATAAAGATTTAACTAATTCATTAAATTTTTCAGGTTTAATGGATTGTTCACCATCACATTTAGCATTTTCTGGATTGTTATGCACTTCTATAATTAAACCATCGGCACCAGCAGCTATAGCTGCTTTTGAAAGAGGTTCTACCATCCAACATATTCCTGCTGCATGGCTTGGATCCACTATAACTGGAAGATGACTTAATCTCTTTATTGCAGGTATTACACTTAAATCCAAGGTATTTCTTGTGTATGTTTCAAAAGTTCTTATTCCTCTTTCACAAAGAATTACATTTTCATTTCCTTCTGACATTACATATTCTGCAGACATAAGAAACTCTTCAATAGTAGCAGATAATCCCCTTTTTAAAAGCACAGGTTTATTTGCTTTTCCCACTTCTTTTAATAAATCAAAATTTTGCATATTCCTTGCTCCTATTTGCAAAACATCTGCAACTTGTGAAACTTTTTCAATTAAATTTGCAGACATAACTTCTGTTACAATAGGAAGACCTGTTTTTTCTTTTGCTAATTTTAATAATTCTAATCCATCTTCTTTTAATCCTTGAAAACTGTAAGGAGATGTTCTTGGCTTGTAAGCACCACCTCTTAGAAAAGTAGCCCCTGCTTTTTTTACATCCTCAGCTATAGTCATAATTTGTTCTTTATTTTCTACAGAACAAGGTCCTGCCATTATGGCTATTTGCTTTCCTCCTATACTACTGTGACCAACTTGTATATTAGTGCACTCAGGATGAAAAACCTTATTGGCTAGTTTGAAAGGTTCTTTTACAGATAATATTTTTTCAACATTTTTATTACATTGTATTTCCATAGTATTAATTTCACTTTTGTCACCTGTTAATCCTAATATAAAACTATTTTCCCCTTTAGACACATGGACCTTACAATGCAATAATTCTAACTTGCATTTAATGCTTTCAATTTCTGTTTTAGGTGTGTTTTCTTTCATAAAAATCACCATAATAATATCCTCCTTTTAATTTTTTATATAAAAAAAAGAAGACTCATAATGAGCCTTCTTTTATATATCAACACGTAATTAGCACACAAAATACACTAATTTAAATTATTTTCCAGTTAAGCACCATGGAAAACAATTGCTTCTCTATTAAACTCATTAGAAAAAGGAATATGCATTATTTTTTTGTAGAACAAATAACCAGCGCTATAATAAAAGCTCCAGTAATAATAAACATTATAAACTTGTTCTACTATTCCCTTTCTAATAATATTTTCCATTGTAATTTCTCCTATCTTTTATAATAATTTTATTTTAAATTCGTTTTTTTCTATTATATCAAATAATTAATAAAAATCAATAGCAAAAATTCAAAAATTTCAGTAAAAAACAAACTTAATACCATTTTATCTATTAATACCTAGGTTGTTGAATATTAATTTTAATTTTATACTATTTCAATTTAAATGACTTAGTATTATATTTATTTTTATAATATCTTGTATATATTTTATTTTTATGTCAATATTACTAAATAAATCCTCCTCATAAATTTTATATATACATTACTTATTATTTAAGTGCGATTAAATCGCACTTAATTGTTATGTGTATATAAAATTTCAGTTGACAATTAATATACATTGTTATATTCTTTAATTGTCAACTGAAATTATTTTATATGTTAACTATATAGGAGGACTATTATTATGAACATGAAAACAAGAGATATTATACTAGTATCTATTTTTGCAGCATTAACTGCTATTGGAGCATTTATTAAAATACCTATAGGTCCAGCACCTATAACATTACAACTTCTATTTACCACTTTAGCTGGTGTGCTTTTAGGTTCAAAATTAGGAGCTTTATCTCAATTAATATATGTACTTTTAGGACTTGTAGGCATACCAGTTTTCACTGAAGGCGGTGGATTTTCTTACATATTAAAACCTACTTTTGGTTACCTTTTAGGATTTATATTAGGTGCTTATATAATAGGCAAAATTGCAGAACACTATAAAAAAGTATCCACTTATAACCTATTTTTTGCTTGTTTAATAGGAACTATTGTTATTTACATTATAGGGGTTCCTTATTTATATTTAGGATTAAAATATGTTGTGCATAAAGACATAGGATTTATAAATGCCATAAAAGTTGGATGTATAGTATTTTTACCTGGCGATTTAGCTAAATGCTTATTAACAGCAGCATTAGGCAAAAAAATAATACCAACTTTAAATAAATCCAAAGGTTTTTAGTTGAGAGTTGAGAGTTGAGATTTAAGAGTTATGGAGGATTTCTTTCGTACCTCAAGAAATCATAATTATTAGTAACAAAATTAAAAATTTTTCGTAATGCAATGAAGAAAAATTCTCCATAACTCTTAACTCTTCTCTCTTAACTCTTAACTAAAAAAACTCTTCTCTCTCAACTCTCAACTAAAAAAATTGCATCGCAATTTTTTTACTTCCCCTCTAATTTCTAAAAGATTTTATCAGCTTACTTGTTGTAAAATAAAATACAATAGAAAATACTACAAAACAAATATCACTTAAAATAATTTCCTTTAATAAATAATATTCATAGTTTCTATAAATAAAATTCGGTGCAATACAAGCAATAAAAAGTCCAAAACATATTGCTGATCCGTATTTTAATACAGGTTCTAAAATCTTAAACATAAGTATATTGCCTGTTCTTTCAAAATTATTCTTTTTAAACAAGTATTTAGTAGCAAAATATAGTATAATTATTACAACTACTAGTATTATACATTTTAATCCAAAATTACTATATGATGCAATTTCACTTCCATTATAATCCATCTGACCATATAATGCTAAAGTTAGCCACTTAATTATTTTAGATTGTATTACTTGTAGCCATTGATACTTTTGAAAAGAAAAATTACTTCCCATATTGATTCTAATAAATTCCCAAATAAGATGTAAAATTCCTCCTGGAAATACTAATGCTATAGTTCCTAAAAGAGTGGCTGCATAGGCATTTCCACATATAGAATGCATAAGCATTAATAATGCAAAAACAAAAATATAAACTAAAAAATTCAATAAAAACCATTTTAATATAATACTATAATCAAAAAATGCTGGAAGTGAATTGGCTTTTATATATGCATTTACAACAGGTAAATTTTTGAAATAAGAAAAAGAAATTATTGCAAAATTAATTAAAGTTGGTACTGCTATAGTTAATTTTCCTATAAAAAATTTAGTATTTATTATTTCTTCTCTAGAAAAAGGCATAGTACTTAAATATTCAAAATTATTATTTCTATCTGATCCCATAATAATAAATGAAATAGTTATTACTATAATTATTAATAGAACTATTGAACTTCCTCCAAAAAGTCCCCAAAAAATATTATAATATTTTTCATTATTATTTAAAATATTTTCTGCTAAATGGTTATGATTTATATCCCACATCATTCTATCCATACTATTTAAAAAACTGGATGTTATAGTGAAAAATTGAATCATAAAAAATATAAGCATAGCCCATTTTCCATCTTTCCATTCTTTATATAACAATGCTTTATTTAAAAAGTTCTTCATATTCAGAGTCACCTCCTACAGAATAAATAAACATGTCTTCTAAACTTAAATCTATGAACTCATGGAAAACTATATTGGAATTTTTTAACTTACTTAAAATTTCATGGTTATAGCCATTTATAACAATATTATAAACTCGTCCTACTTTTTGTATATTCATAACACCTTTCCAAATAGACAAATCCTTTGGAGCTTCTTCTTTAAACACCACTTGAATTTTTTTTATATTTTCCTTCATTTCTTCAATAGAATTACTATATTTTATTTCTCCATCTCCCATAATAGCTACACTATCACATATTCTTTCTAAATCACTTAAATTATGAGAAGATATTAAAACTGTAGTGCCTCTTTCTGATACATCATCTAAAATAATATTCATAACTACTTTTTTAATTAAAGGATCTAATCCAGATGTAGGTTCATCCATAACAAGTACCTTAGGCATAATACTTAAATTTAACATTATAGCAAGTCTTGTTTTCATTCCCTTTGAAAGTTTTTTTCTTCTTATGTTTTCTGGTATTTTAAAAAATTTATTTAATTTATAAAATCTTTCTTTATTAAAGTTAGTATAACTTAGTTCATATAGTTTTATTAATTCTTTAACTTTTAAATTAGAAAATTGGTTATTAAAATCTGGTACATAGCCTACTATATTTTTTATATGTTTATTTTGAAAAACTTCTTTATCATCTATTTTTATTTGTCCTTTATCTACATTATATATACCTGTTAAGCATTTAATTAATGTAGTTTTTCCTGCTCCGTTATGTCCTATAAGTCCAAATATGCTTCCTTCTTTTATACTTAAATTTATATCTTTTAAAATATTTTTATCATCTAATGTTTTACATACTCCTTTTAATTCTATCAATATCCACACCTCCTTAAAATTCACTTTGAATTTCCTTTTATATTTTTATAAATTTCATTTACTATATTCAAAACATCTTCTTTTTTTAGCCCAACATAATGGGCTTCTATTATAATCTTTTTTAAACTTTCTTTTAAAGCTTCCATTTTATCTTCCTCCATTTTAGGCTTATAATTTTTTGATACATAAGTGCCCTTACCCCTTAATGTTTCAATAACCTTTTCTCTTTCAAGTTCTTTATAAGCTCTACTTACTGTATTAGGATTTGCTGTAACCATTAAAGAAAGTTCTCTAACAGAAGGTAGCTTATCTCCTGGCATTAATATTCCCTTTAGTATATCTTCTTTAATTGCATTTATAATTTGTTCATATATAGGAGTACTACTTCTACCATCAATATTAATCAACTAATCTCACCTCCAAAAATTTATGTATTAATCGTATTAATTGTATTAAGTGTATTGATTTAATTAGTGCACTTATAGTATACTGTAATTAAAAGATTTTGTAAATACACTTTTAAAATACATTTTAGGAGGACGTTATGAGGGATTATTTAAAATTTAAATTCTTCTTATACTTATCTTTTATATTGTTGTTTTCTGGCATACTAATTATAGAACAAATTTTTTAAAAATTTTAAATATATAAAATAAATATAATGTAAGAAAAAAAATAATTAAAAATAATAAGCAAATCCCATAAAGAAATTTTGCCTATTATTTTTAATTATTTTCTCCCCCACACTATCTCAATTACTATCCTCTGTCAAATGTCAAATCTAAAAAATGTCCTCTGTCAAATCTAAAAAAGCGTCCTCTAAAAAAAATTCCCTACTAAACATAATTAAAAACTTTTCGTAATATCAATGGAGAAAAATTCTCCAAAACTCTCAACTCTTCCATCTCAACTCTTAACTAAAAAAACATCTTCTCTTTAATAATATTAAATACATATTAAATATTTTCATCTGGTGAAATTATTCTCTTTATATCATCTAAAGTCATACTGCACTTTCCGTTAATTATTCCACCATCTTCCACAGCTAAATTAACAGTTTCAATATCTCCTGTTACTTTTCCCGTGGGAGCCACTTCCAAAATACCACTGGCATTTATATTTCCATCAATTTTTCCTAAAATTTTTACATTTACTGCATTTATATTTCCTTTAACATAACCAGTTTCACTTATTATAACTTCTGCTTTTCCATTTATATCTCCTGTAAATTGTCCTTCTACTTTAATTGATCCAGAAGCCTCCATATTTCCTGTTATATTAGTAGTAGTTCCTATTATAGTTTCAACCTTTGGACCATCATTTGAAGTTTTTTTAACACTTGAAAACATTTATTTCACTCCTTTAAATACACAATATATTTATTATACATCTTATAATACAGATTTAACACTATATTTTCAATATAATAAAATTATAATTTTATTAATATATTTTGAACAACATTTATAGCCTTTTATTAAACAAAGTAGGATATTTGCATAAAAAAATCAATTTAAATTACAACTTGGAAAAATTTTTTATAAATTTCATAAAAGCTATTGCATTTTAATAATAATTATTATATAATAACAACTGTAAAGAACAGCAAAATATAAATTATAAAATAAATTATAAATATAAATGAATTTAGGAGGAGTTTATAATGAAAAAATTTGTATGTACAGTATGTGGATATATTCATGAAGGAGATTCAGCACCAGATAAGTGCCCTCAATGCGGTGTTCCAAAGGAAAAGTTTATAGAAAAAGTTGAAGGAGAAATGGCTTGGGCTGATGAACATAAAATAGGAGTTGCAAAAGATGTAGATAAAGAGGTTTTAGAAGGATTAAGAGCTAACTTTACAGGAGAATGTACAGAAGTAGGTATGTATCTTGCAATGAGTAGACAAGCTGATAGAGAAGGTTTCCCAGAAATTGCAGAAGCTTACAAAAGAATAGCTTTTGAAGAAGCAGAACATGCTGCTAAATTTGCAGAATTATTAGGAGAAGTAGTAGACGCTGATACAAAGAAAAACTTAGAAGCTAGAGTAGAAGCTGAACATGGAGCTTGCCAAGGAAAGAAAGACTTAGCAACTTTAGCTAAAAAATTAAACTACGATGCAATTCATGATACAGTACATGAAATGTGTAAAGATGAAGCTAGACACGGTTCAGCTTTTAGAGGATTGTTAAATAGATATTTTAAATAGTAAAAATTAATCTATAATAACCTTAACCCCCTTTAAAATTATATAAATATATAGTACAATACTTTTAGTGAAGAAATTCACATTTAAGTGAATGTACTAAAACTCCTACTTAATTTAAGTAGGAGTTTTTTATATAATTTTAAATATTATAGGAGTCTTATTATGGAAAAAATATTTTTTGTAGGATTGGGAGGATTTATTGGTGCTTCTACTAGATATTTAATATCTAATATGGCATCAAAATATTTTTACAATTATATACCCTATGGAACATTAGTAGTTAATATATTAGGTGCTTTTCTAATGGGAGCAATAATGGAAGTTAGTATAAAATATAATTTAATTTCTCCAAATTTACGTATTTTCCTTACTACTGGAATACTAGGGGGTCTTACTACATTTTCAACTTTTAGTTACGAAACTGTAAATATATTTCAAAAGGGAAATTATATTTTAGCTTCAATAAATGCTAGCTTAAATTTATTTCTAAGTTTATTATTTGTATTTATAGGAAAATATATTATACAAATTTTATAATTTTGTAATTTATTCAAACACAGATATTTAATTTTTTTATAATCTAAATGAACAAAATTATATTTTACCTAATTTTGTTCATATTTTTTTAACAATATTTAATTTAACTTTATATTTAAATTAAATATATACTATATTTTCGAATATTACATCATATTTACTTATATTCAAAATATATTTTTTGTATTCTCATTATAATTCTGTATAAGTAGTTTTTAATACCATTTTCCCTGTTTTTGTTTGAAATATTATTTAGTTTATTGTATTATAATTGCAAGGGCATGCACACACAATTAATCCAAACTTTATATACATGGGGGGATTTAATGTACAAAATTCAAATTAATAATTTATACAAAATTTTCGGTAAACATCCTAAAAAAATTATTTCACTGGTAAAAAAAGGATTGTCGAAAGATGAAATACATCAAAAAACAAATCATACTATCGGTATAAACAATGTAAATTTTCAAGTAAATTCTGGCGAGTTTTTTGTGGTAATGGGCCTTTCTGGAAGCGGAAAATCAACTCTGATACGCTGTCTTAATCGTTTAATAAAACCGACCTATGGAGAAATTTTAATTGATGGAAAAGACATAAACAAATGTTCAGATAAAGAATTACTTCAAATTAGAAGAAAAAAAATGGCTATGGTATTTCAAAACTTTGCATTGCTTCCACACAGAGATGTTTGCAGCAATGTAGCTTATGGTTTAGAAATACAAGGAGTAGATGAAAAAACTAGAAAAAGTAAATCTTATGAAGCTTTAGAATTGGTAGGATTAAAAGGCTATGAAAATAGTATGCCTAGTGAATTAAGTGGAGGTATGCAACAAAGAGTAGGTCTTGCAAGAGCTTTAGCTACAAATCCTGATATTTTACTTATGGATGAAGCTTTTAGTGCATTAGACCCATTAATTCGTAGAGAAATGCAAGAAGAAATATTGGAGCTTCAGTCTAAAATGAAAAAAACTATAATATTTATAACTCACGATTTAGATGAAGCCCTGAGACTTGGAGATAGAATTGCTATTATGAAGGACGGAGCTATAGAGCAAATAGGTGCTCCTGAAGAAATATTAACTAATCCTGCTACAGATTATGTAAAAGCTTTTCTACAGGATGTAAATAGAACTAACATAATAACTGCTTCTTCTATAATAAAAAAATCAGAGGCAATAGTATCTATTAAGGATGGTCCTAAAGTGGCAATGAGACTTATGAAAAGAGAAGGTATTGCTAGTATATATGTAATTGATAAAGATAGAAAATTAAAAGGTATTGTAAAAATAGAAGATGTGGTGGATTTAATTAAAAAAGGAATTCACTATTTAGATAACATAATTATAAAAGATGTTCCAACAACTTCTCCCGATACCCCTATTTCTGATTTATTATCTCAAGCTCTTCATTCTAATTATCCTATAGTAGTTGTTGATAAAAATAATACTATGTTAGGAATCATAAAAAAATCTTCAATAATTGCTGGTATTTTAGGGGAGGAGGAATATTAATGTTTACTTTTCATATAGGTCCTTTTTTTGAAATAATAATAAATTGGCTTAAAGATAATATAGAACCTTTTTTTGATATTATTAAAATAATAAATGAGTTTTTAATAATATCCTTGGAAAAAATTCTTTTGTGGCCACCTAGTATAGTAATAATATTAATATTTACATTAATAGCTTATAAGTTATGTACTAAAGGTGTTACTGCTTTTACTTTTTTTGGGCTTTTATTTATTGATTCTATGGAATTATGGCCTCAAACTATGAAAACATTAGCTTTAGTATTAGTATCTACTTTTATAGCTCTGGTTATAGGTATTCCTTTGGGAATTTCAGCAGCTAAACACGATAAGGTAGATAAAATAGTAAAGCCTATTTTAGATTTTATGCAAACAATGCCTGCTTTTGTATACTTAATTCCAGCAGTATTGTTTTTTGGAATGGGAAAAGTTCCTGGTGCCATAGCTACTGTAATATTTGCTATGCCTCCAGCAGTTAGACTTACTAACTTAGGTATAAGACAAGTTCCAAAAGAAGTTATTGAAGCAGCTAAATCTTTTGGTTCTACATCAAAACAAATGCTCTACAAAGTGCAGCTTCCTATTGCTCTTCCAACTATTTTAGCTGGTGTAAACCAAACTATAATGCTAGCTTTATCCATGGTAGTTGTATCTGCAATGATAGGTGCCGGTGGTGTAGGTAAAGATGTACTAACAGGTATTACTCAATTAAATATAGCATTAGGTTTTGAAAGTGGACTTGCTGTAGTAATTTTAGCTATGATATTAGATAGGATTACTCAAGGATTAGGTGTAAGAAAATAACTTTTAAAAATAAGACTGTCATAAATTTAGACAGTCTTATTAAATAATAATATTACTTTATGGGAGGAATGTTATTTTATGAATAAAAAACTAAAAAAACTTATTGCATTATTTTCTGTTTGTATACTTATGATATTTATTACAGCAGGATGTAATAGTGCTTCAAAAAAAGCAGACAGTAAAAAGAAAACTGTTAAGCTTGTATACGCTAACTGGGTAGAAGGTATTGCTACTACTAATTTAACAAAAGCAATATTAGAAGATAAAATGGGCTATACTGTGGAAACTACTATGGGAGATGTAGGTATAATATTTACATCATTATCTCAAGGAGATTCTGATGTTTTCCTAGATGGTTGGCTTCCTAAACTTCATGCAGATTACATGAAAAAGTATAAAGATAGCATAGTTGATTTAGGAATAAACTATAAAAATGCACCTGTAGGATTGGTAGTTCCTTCTTATGTTAAAATAAATAGTATAGAGGAATTAAATTCTATGAAAGATGAATTTGATAAAAAAATTATAGGTATTGATTCTGGTGCAAGTATTATGAAAGTTACAGAAAATCTTATAAAAGATTATAACTTAGATTTTGAATTAGTAGAAGGCAGTGGACCAACTATGATAGCTATGTTAAAAGCAGCTATAGATAAGAAAAAACCTATAGTGGTAACTGGCTGGAAACCTCATTGGAAATTTGCAAAATGGGATTTAAAATTCTTAGAAGACCCTAAAAAAATGTATGGTGAACCAGAAGATGTTCATACATTAGCGAGAAAAGGTCTAGAAGAAGATATGCCTGAAGTATACCAATTCTATAAAAATTTTAAAATGGATGACAAACAATTAAATACTTTATTAAAAATGATAAATGACAATCCTAACAAAGAACCTATAGAAGTTTGTAGGGAATGGATTAAGCAAAATGAAGATGTAGTTAATAGTTGGATTCCAAAAAAATAAATTTAAATGTAAAAAGAAAAAAGGAGGGGTTCTCCTTTTTTTCTTTTGTAAGAAAATTATTTATATAATTATATTGTGTAAGAAAATTTAAGAGTTATATGGCAAAAGAATAAAATATTCTTTAGCTAACTTAATTTATATTATATATTTAAGGGATTAAATCCCATATATATCATTATTGCTACTGCCACTGCTGAAGCTACAGCATAAATTATAGCTGGTACTGAATTGCTTTTAATAAGTTTTCCTTCAACTCCAGCTACACCTACTGTTGCACAAACTGCAACAATATTGTTTATACATACCATATTTCCTATACATCCACCTATAACTTGCAACGCAATAATAAGTACTTTTGACATATTCAAAATAGAAGCTGTCTCAAATTGCAAAGATGAGAATAAGATATTTGATACTGTAGCAGAACCTGACATGAATGAACCTAATATACCTATAAGAGGTGAAACAAAAACATATCCTTGTCCTGCAACACCTGCAATAGATTTAGCCATTTCAGTTAACATACTACTAAGTCCTGCAGCGTTCACATTAGAATTAAGCATTAATTGTACTAATGCCACTCCTGCAAATAATGCAATTGCAGCATCTTTTACTTGATTAAAAGTATTTGACCAAGATGCTTTTACTCTCTTTCCATCCATTTTATGAATTACATGAGTAATTAAAGCAACTAACATAAATGGAATTATTCCTGGAAGGTAAGCCCAACCTAATTCATAGTTTAACCCTTTAGTACCTAATATATTTGGTATTACAATCTTTTGGTTAACTAATATTTGCTTTAATCCAAAAGCTGGAATACGTGTTAACACTAATATTACTGCAATTAATACATAAGGAATCCAAGCTTTTACTAAAGACATGGCAGGTTGTTCATCACTTTCTTCTTCTACATTATTCTTAGCTTTCCATTCTTCTTCCCATTCAGATGGATTTGGAAAATCCCATACTTTCTTAGGCATAAGGAATCCTTTTTTTACAGCAAATATTGTAATAACAAGTCCTATAAGACCACCTAATAATGCAGGTAATTCTGGACCTGCTACACTAGCTATTAAAAACATAGGAACACTAAATGCTAATCCTGAAAAAATAGCAAAGGGTGCCACCTCTAAAGCAGGTTTAATAGATTTTTCTTTTCCAAAAAATTTTGTCATCATGCATATAGCTATTAACGGAATAAATATTCCTATAGTTCCATGTATTAAAGCAATCCATTTTGATGTAGTAATTGTAAACAATTCTGGATTTACCCCTATAGCTTTAATATTACTTGCTATAGTACTCATTGCCGCAGCTGTTGGAGTACCTACTGCTCCATAAGGAACTGGAGTACTATTCATAATAAGAGTAACCATAGCAGCTGCTAATGGAGGAAACCCAAGTCCTACAAGAAGTGGTGCTGCTAAAGCTGCTGGTGTTCCAAACCCTGCTGCCCCTTCTATAAAAGCTGCAAACATCCATCCAATAATTATAGCTTGTATACGTTTATCTTTTGTAATATTACTAAAACCATTATTAATTGCAGCCATAGCACCGGATTGTTTTAAAGTATTTAAAATTAATATAGCACCAAAAATAATAATAATAACATCTACTGCTTTAAACAAACCAAATACTGAATATGCCATAATATTGTGAAACGTCATTTTCCAAAGAGTTAATCCTATTACTGCAGCAATAGCCCATGCTAGCGATAAAGCTTTTTTAGCAGACCAATTAAAACCTACCATCAGGATTATTGTTACTAGAATTGGCATAAATGCAATAAGTCCGAACATAGTAATATATCCTCCTTTCATTCAAAAACAACAACATTACATACAAATTTTTCAAATAACTATTTAAAGGTTTTCACCAAAAATTTTATATTTTCAACTTAAAATTTCATATAAAATTTTGCAATTTCCCACTACCAATTATTTTTTAAGGAATTTAAAAATTCAGCTATCAAACATCAAACAGAATTATTTTTTTAAGTAATTTTTTATTCTTAAAGTAATTTTAAATTTTATAATCTTATAATTTATATAATCAAAGGAGAGGTATGGGAAATTGCAAAACTATTACAATTTTTTTTGTTATATTGTCAATTTAATATTATAGTCCTTCTGCATTATTTAAAGTTTCTTTTAAAGTATCTGCAGATTTAACTAATTTTTCAACTTCATCATCACTTAAGGATATATCTAATGCTTTTTCAACACCATTTCCACCTACTACACATGGTAATCCTAGATAAACATCATTAATTCCATAGTAATTTTCTACTAGAGTAGAAACTGGTAATATAGTTTGTTCATCTCCTAATATAGCTTCTACAATACGAGTTACTGCTAAAGCTATAGCATAGAAAGTAGCACCTTTTCTATTGATAACTTCATAAGCAGCATTTTTAACATTTTCATAAACTTCTGTTCTAAAAGTATCATCGTATGGAAGATTTTCTTTCTTAGCATATTCATCAATTTTAATATTTTGAATGTTAGTTACACTCCAAGTAGCAATTTCGGAATCTCCATGTTCTCCCATAATGTAAGTATTTACATTTCTTGGGTCTACATCGTATCTCTTTCCTATTTCATATTTAAGTCTTGATGTATCTAAAACTGTACCAGATCCTATAACTCTTTCTTTAGGGAATCCTGATAATTTATAAGTTACATAACTTAATACGTCTACTGGATTTGAAACTACTAATAATATAGCATCTTTATTGTATTTAACTACTTCTGGAATTATAGATTTAAATATATTTATATTTTTGTTTACAAGTTGAAGTCTAGTTTCTCCTGGTTTTTGAGCAAGACCTGCTGTAATTACAACTATGTCTGAACCTTCTGTATCCTTATAGTCTCCGCTTATTACGTTTACAGGTTTTACGAAATCTGCTCCATGAGATAAATCCATAGCTTCGCCTTCTGTTTTTGCTTTGTTAACATCTACTAATACTAATTCTGTAGCAACTCCAGATAACATTAATGCATAAGCAGTAGTTGCTCCTACTGAACCTGCTCCTACAACTGAAATTTTAGTAGTATTTCTTTTTTTCATCATTTTTAATTACCCCCTGCAAATTTAAATTTAATTTTATTTTAATCTTAATTTAATACTGGTATTATGGTTTACTGGTATTACGGTTTAGTGGTATTACCAGCTCGTTGTTTATATAATATCACATTATTTTATAAATTTCTACAATAGTTAATTAATTAACACTAATTTTTTTATATATTATTTTTGGTATTTATAAGAAATAATATGGTTTACATAGTTAATTAAAAATTAAAAAAATTATAAAATACTACTATTTAAACTAAAAAATCAAGAAAGTTTGTTATAAACGTAACAATTTTAACATTTTAATTATCACAAATAAACCTGTAATATTATCTAATCAATAATTATAATTGTCTGTTTATAGGAATTTTTTATATATTTATGCATTTTAGATATTAATATAATAGAAATTTTTTATATAATTTGGAAATAATATAATTGTGTAACTTTAGAAAATACGCACCTGAAACCTTCATTTCACTGGAAAGTGCAAGCTTTTATTATGCTAAAAAACCTATTTTAATATACTTGACACAAACTTAAAGCTTAGAGTATAATCTTAATATAAACGATAAATATTTAACAATAATATAATTAGTATTTTTATAATGTGTTAAAAAACATTAATATATATTGATAAATAGTTAATATTCTTGATAAATATTTCGAATTGGGCAATATATATTATTTACATTGTATATTTATAAAAACATTTTCATCAGTATAGTTAAGAATATAGTTAAGAAGGGATGAATATTTATGTTTAGTCCTATAAAAAATACAAAAGTATATGAAAAAGTTATAGAACAAATTAAAGAAATGATTGCTAAAGGTACTTTTAAAAAGGGTGACAAACTTCCTTCTGAAAGGGAAATGGCTGAAAGTTTAAAAGTTAGTAGGACTTCTATAAGAGAAGCTCTTAGAGAATTAGAAATAATGGGAATTATAGAATCTAGACAAGGTGAAGGAAATTTTATAAAAGACAACTTTGAAAATAATTTATTTGAACCTTTATCAACTATATTTCTATTAAAAGAAAGTAATCCCGAAGAAATATTAGAACTTAGACATATTATTGAAAGAGGCTCTGTTATATTAGCAGCAGAAAGAATAACCCATGAAGAATTAGAAGAAATAGATTTACTTTTTGAAAATGCTAAAAATTCAAATTCTGAAGAAGAGTTAGTTAAAGTAGACATAACTTTCCATTACAAAATAGCTCAAGCTTCTAAAAATTTTCTTATAGTAAGTATATTAAATGCTATATCCTTTTTAATTGAATCTTTTATTAAAAACACTAGAAAGAATATACTAACAGAAAAAGAACACAAAGCTATGCTTATACAGCAACACAGAACTATTTTCACAGCATTAAAAAATCATGATTCCAATGCTGCTGAAAAAGCTATGTCAACACATTTGCAATACGTTAATACTCAAATGAAAAAAGGAATACATTAAATTTTATTTAAAGGTACTAAAAAATTAGTACCTTTTTCATTTAAAAAAATTCTGTAAATAAGTTACACCCAAAAATTGACGTAAAAAATTACAAAGTTAATAGTCAGTAAGTAATGTTGTAAATAAGTCATTTCATTAAGAGAGTCTAAGAATAAAAAATTAAAAAACTCCTACCCAATTTATGCCCCGTCCTTGGGGCGGAAATTGGCTCATCACGTCCTGTGATGAATTACGGAGTTTTTTTATTTTTTCTTCTAAGACTCTCTAGAATTTATTCAAATATTTACAACATTACTTACTGACTATTAACTTTGTAATTTTTTACGTCAATTTTTGGGTGTAACTTATTTACAGAATTTTTTTAAATGAAAAAGGCACTAATTTTTTATGCTACTTTTCCAGAGGATTTTTTGCTGTTAATTTTAATTTTGTCTATTAAGGATATGGTAAATCCAATAAAGCAAAATATTGATGCTGATATATATACCCACTTCATTCCGTAAATAAATACATCATCTCTACCTGGTACATAGCTAAGCACTTTGTATCCTATTTTATAACTCATTTTGTTATATAAAATAGTAGTAGCGCAAGAAACTCCAAATATAAATCCAAGATTTCTTACAAGAGCATTTATACTTCCTGCTATTCCTAACTTATTTTTAGGAACAGTAGACATAACTAAAGAATTATTAGGGGATTCAAATAACCCGCTTCCTAAAGCTGAAACTGCTATAAACGCAATTATATAAGCTAAATCAGAATTTTCTTTTAAAGTAGACAGCAAAAATATTCCAGCACCCTGAAAAAATAAACCTGCTAAAGTAAGTATTTTTGAGCCTATTTTATCTGACACATAACCACTTATAGGTGCTACTAAAGAAAGTACTACAGGATGAGTTATCATTATTAATCCTGCTTTTCCCGGTGATATTTTTAAAACATCTTGCAAATAAAAAGGATGTATTATATTTATGCAACTTAAAGAACTATAAGCTATAAAAGCTAAAAATACATTTATAGAAAAAACCTTATTTTTAAATATACTAAGTTCCAACATTGGCTGCTCTGACCTTTTTTCTACTGATATGAAATATATAAAAGAAAATAAAGAAAGTATAAATGAAATAATAATAAATATGTTATTATACCCTACTTGCTGCCCTGTTATCATAGCTAAAAATAAAGTAACTATGCATATAAAAAATAAAGATGCACCCTTACTATCCATTTTTTCATCTTGAAATTCATTCTTTGGAAGTATCTTCATACTAAATATAAAAGTTATTATTCCTACAGGAACATTTATTAAAAATATATACTTCCAATGAAAAAAAGAAATTATAAGTCCACCTAATGGTGGTCCTGTCATAGTACCTAAAGCTACAAAAACTCCAGAAATCCCTAATGCTCTTCCCCTTTCATTGCTTGGAAAAACTTGAGTTATTATTCCTTGGTTAGTAGCCATAGTCATAGATGCTCCAAGAGCCTGTACCACTCTAGAAAAAACTAAAAATTCTAATGAAAAAGGAAATCCACAAAGTAAAGATCCAAATGCAAACATTACAAGACCACATTTAAATACAGTTCCTTTGCCTTTTATATCTGCTATTCTTCCAAAAATTAAAATGGTAGCAGATATCATTATAAGATATGTAGTAACTACCCATTCTATAGATGCCATGGATACATTAAAACTTTTAGCCATTACTGGCAACGCCACATTTATTATACTTCCATCTAAACAAGCCATAAAAGGCTGCATTACTACTATAGCTAGTATAAACCATCTGTTTTTATAAATTTTATCTTGCTGTAAGTTTGCTTCCATAAAAACCTCCTTAATTGCTAATCAATTTAAGCTAAAATATTATACTTATTATCCGTTTATTACTACCACATTATATCATTTAGTCATATTTATGTGAACCATATTCTTGTTAATTAGAATAGTATTACACATATATTTAGGAATTTAAAAAAATTACACACTAATAAACAAATTTTAAATAACATAGTTTCTATAAAAACATATAATACTATTGAATTTACTCAAACAATAAATTCAACTCTTTATACTAGTAGACAAAAACACTTATTTAAATAGATATTTGCGAAAAATGTTAATGCTTTTATAAATATTCATACGCTAGATGAAATTTAATGTAACAATTTTTCATTACCTTGATATTATATACTAGAAAAACAAATAAAGTTTTTTTATTAAAATAGAAAAAATTGGGGGTAATTGTATATGGAAAATAACGATATAAATTTAAACGAAGCTGAATTTGATTTAATGAAAGAATTTATGTCAAAATATCAATCTGATGCAGAAAAATTCTCCTCTCATTTTGATAAAGTAAAATCTGAAGTTGACAAAATGAAATCTGCCAGTGCTGATAAAAAATATGGTGCAATATGGTGGCCTGAATCTTGTATAATAGATTGGATAGCTAGTTCTGAAGCCACAATGCTTTTCTATATGTATCTTTTATTTAGTTATGGTTTCTTATATCAAATTAAGTGCTTGCCATGCATAGAAGAAAAAGCTGAAGTAGCAAAAGATGTTTTATGTTCTTTAGCATGTAAAGAACTAGCCATAGCTGATGTTTTAAATTCCCTTGCTTGCAAAATTGCAGTAAATAAAGGACTAATAAAATCAGATTGCCACTGTGATTGCAATTTTTAAATTAATAAATAAATTGGGGGTAATTGTATATGGAAAATAACTATAATAAATCAAGATGTTACTGTGGTGAATGCGATATGGATAAATTAATGACTTATTTTATACTATACTCTGAAGCTGGAATACTTGATGATATGGTAGATTTATTTGGTAACTTAAGTTATAATCTTGCATATTCAGATAAAGATGTAATGAAAAAAGGTAAAATATTAAAGAAAATTTTATGTGGTTTTTCTGCTAAAGAAAAAGCTATAGCTGAAGTAATAATGGCAGCTGCTAGAAAGAATGCTGCAGACTGTGGCTTAGATCCAAGTGAAGTATGTTGCAAATGCTGTGGAAAGACTAGACATGAATCTAGATCTAATTTTAATCAAAAAATGGGTTGTTAAATTTGAAAATTAATATAGAATTATTCTATATTTGATATAGATATTATAAAGCTGGTGACAAATTAATTTTATCATTAGCAAAAAGTCTATTTAGGCTATTTTAGTATAGCCTAAATAGACTCATTATTATAAATAGGAGGTTTTAAAATGACTATTCCTAGCAATATTAGCTGTAAAGAAAAATATACTACTGATATTTTAAAATCTGAATCGGAAATGGCTAAATGCTTAAGCGAATTATTTTGCTGTGATTTAGTACATGACATAAAAAAAATTGATTGTGTTGAAAAAAAAGCAGAAATTATAAAAAAAATATTATGTGCCTACTCTTGTAAAGAAAAAGCTATGGCTTGTTTAATAAATTCTTTAAGTTCTATAACCCCTACTCATACTAAAGTTAATGAAATTAGTCAACATTGTTGTAATAATGATATTTTATGTATTCTACTTATATTGTTATTAATATGTAAAAGATGTATTCCATTTTAAAACTTAATACTAAATCATAAAAAAATCTAATAGAATAAAATACATCACATTCTATTAGATTTTTAGTATTATAAAATATGTAAACAGCTAATGTATATTTAGCAAACATATTAAATACACATTGGCTGCTTATATATTTTATAATATTAGTTACTTTCCTAGTAAACCTCTTACAATAGCTTTAGCTATTCCATTCATTCCATATTTATTTAAAAGTTCCACATCATGAGGATTATCTATAAAACAAACTTCTATATATATAGTCGTAGCTTTAGTATTGTTTATTAAAGCTAAAGATCTATTTTTTATTCCTCTATTTGTAAAACCTAGCTTCTCCATTTCTTTTAATACCCTATCTGCTTCTTTTACATATTGTCCTCTATAAGTAAATATTTCTATGCCATTTCCTTGACCTCCAGAAACATTAAAATGTATTACCACATTCATATCTGCATTTACAGATTCACAAATAGCCACTTGTTTATTTAATGATTCTACTAAAGAATCCGCATGGTCTACACGGACTAAATTTGTACTTTGTCCTGCAGCTTTTAGTTCTTTAATTAATTCTTCACTTAATTCTCTAGTTAATACTTCTTCCCTTAATCCATTAATACCTTGAGCTCCAGTATCTCTTCCCGTTAATGTATGTCCAGGATTTACATTAAATAATCTAGATTCTTTTGGCTTTGAATTTAATTCTTCAGGCTTAGGTTCTGGTTTAGGCTCTGGCTTAGGTGATGGCTTAGGTTCTGGTTTTGGTTCTGGCTTTATTTCTACTTTTGATAATTTATCCACTATATTTTCATTTACTGCACCTAATAATATAATATTACTGCATTTTATACTATCTATATATTGTTTTTGATTAGATAAATTATATCCATTAGTTAAAATTATAGGTGCTTTTAATTTAGATGCAAGAGAAGTACCAGATAAAGCATCTGGGAAATTCTCTCCACTAGCTAATATAACATTGCTAGAATTAGTATTAAAATATTTATTTACACTTAAACAAGTCTCATATCTATCTTTTCCATATATTCTTATAGGAGTTTTACTTATTAAAATTTTAATTTCATTTTCTATATTACTACTTAATACTCCTTGTCCACCTATTAAATATACTCTATCAGGATTTACACTCTTTAAAATTTCTTTGCATTGATTAGATAAATCTCCTTTAGAATTTAATAATATAGGATATCCATTTATAGATGCAGCACTAGACACACTTAAAGCATCTGGAAAAGCTTGTCCATTAACTATTACTACAGGTGTTCCTTTAGGTACATTTAATTTTCTAACTACATTTTTATTAGTTTCGTATCTATCCTTTCCCCATAGCCTTTCCACATTATTATATCCTAACTTTTTAAAATAACTTTCATAACTATAACTTACTGATCCATTTCCCCCTAAAATATATATCTTTCCACTTTTATCTAAATGATTTTTTATGTACTTTATTGCACTAGAATTCTTTGATAAATTGTTTTCCACAAGAAGAATAGGTGCATTTAATTTTTTAGAAAGCACACTTCCTGAAAGAGCATCTGGAAAATCTTTTCCGCTACTTAATATAACATTATCCACCTTTCCCTTTTGAAATTCATTTGCAATACCAAAAGATGTTTCATACCTATTTTGACCCTTAATCTTTTGAAAATTGTATTTAGCACTTACATTATTAAACTTCATGCTTATAGCCATTGTTAAAATAAACACCACAAATGCTAAATTTTTTTTAAACATACAAAATTTATTCAACATAAATCCTCCTTTTCTAAATATACCTAAGTAAAAAAATGTAATCATTTTTTTTGTATAACTCTATGTTATATTTCGACACAAATATTAATTTCTTTAATAATTTATAAAAAAAGAATTTAGATGTTAATAAAAAAATTGATATAATTTAAAAGAAAAATAATTAAAAATAGTTTGTATAAAAATAATAACACAGACTCATAAAGAGATTTTGTAAATAATTAGAATGACTTTTAGACAATCTTAGAATAAAAAAATAAAAAAACTCCGTAATTCATCACAGGACGTGATGAGCCAATTTCCGCACCAAGGACGGTGCATAAATTAGGTAGGAGTTTTTTTATTTTTTATTCTTAGATTGTCTTAATGAAATGACTTATTTACAAAATCTCTTTATGAGTCTGTGTTATTATTTTTATACAAACTATTTTTAATTATTTTTCTTTTAAATTATATCAATTTTTTATTAACATCTAAATTCTTTTTGAGCTATTTTAACTGCCTCTTGTGCATCTTTGGCATAATAATCTGCCTTTATCATTTTTGCATATTCTTCGTTAAGTACTGCTCCACCTACAAAAACTTTGCAATTAATATTATTTTTTCTAAGAGCTTTTATTGTTTCTTCCATGCTTTTTACAGTAGTTGTCATAAGTGCACTTAGTCCTACTAGTTTAATATTATTTTGTTTGGCTTTTTCAACTACTACTTTTATAGGAACATCTTTTCCTAAATCTATAACTTCAAAGCCATAGTTTTCTAAAATAACTTTAACAATATTTTTCCCTATATCATGTATATCACCTTGTACAGTAGCTAAAATAATTTTTCCTTTGTATATGCTGACTTTTCCTTCAATCGATATTTTTTCTCTTATAATTTCGAAAGCATTTTTTACTGTTTCTGCTGATTGTATAAGTTGTGGTAAAAATATTTCTCCTTTTTCATATTTTTTACCTACTATATCAAGGGCTGGTATTAAATATTCATCTACAATTTCCATGCTTTGCTTTATTTTTAAAAGTTCCTTTGTTTTTTCTTTTGCTTCTTCTTTTATTCCGCTTATTATTATATTTTTTAAATCTTTAGTATTATTTTCTTTATTAACTTCTTTTTTATCATCTATATTAGAATAATTTTTTACATAGTCTTTTGCATCTTTATCTTGATTTGCAAGAACTTTAAAAGCATTTATAGTTTCTATTACATCTTTATTATTAGGATTTAGTATAGGCGCATCTAGTCCCTGAGCTAAAGCCATTGCTAAAAAAGTTTTATTTAATATGCTTCTATTTGGAAGTCCAAAAGATACATTGCTTACACCAAGAGTAGTTTTTACATTGAATTTATCTTTTACCATTTTTACTGCTTTTATTGTCTCCATAACTTCTTTTTGCTGAGCAGATACTGTAAGTACAAGACAATCAATTATTATATCTTTTTTATCTATTCCATATTCATTAGCCTTATTTATGATTTTTTCTGCAATTTTAACTCTATCTTCTGCTTTAGAAGGAATGCCTTTTTCATCTAAAGTTAAACCTATTACTACTGCTCCATACTTTTTAGCAATAGGAAATATAGATTCCATAACCTCTTCTTTTCCATTAACAGAGTTTATTATAGGTTTTCCATTGTAAATTCTCACTGCTTTTTCTATAACCTTTGAATTAGAGCTATCTATTTGTAATGGTAAATCAATAATAGATTGTATTTCCCTAATAACTTTAATCATTACTTCTTCTTCATTAATTTCAGGAAGCCCTACATTTACATCTAAAATATCTGCTTTAGCTTCTTTTTGCATTATTGCTTCATTTAATATATAATCCATATTATTTGTTTTTAAAGCTTCTTTAAACTTTTTCTTTCCTGTAGGATTTATTCTTTCTCCTATAATTTTTACTTCTTCCCCTAATAAAACTGTTTTTGAATAGGATGTTATAGCTGTAAATTCTTTTTTCTCAATTTCTTTTACTTTAATATTTTCAACTTTTTCTACAGTTTTTCTAATAAAATCATCATTAGTGCCACAACATCCTCCTAAAATTCTAGCACCTTTTTCTGCTATGGTTTTCATATAACTAGCAAATTCTTCTTCTGTAATATCATATACTGTTTTATTTCCATCTACTCTAGGTAATCCTGCATTAGGTTGTACTATAACTGGAATAGATGAATACTTTAATATTTCCTCTACTATAGGCATAATCTCTTTAGGACCTAAAGAGCAATTTAATCCTAAAGCATCCACTCCAAGTCCTTCTAGTACTGTTACCATAGTAATTGGATCTGTGCCAGTGAAAGTTCTTCCATCTTCTGCAAAAGTCATTGTACAAAATACAGGCAAATTACTGTTTTCCTTAGCTGCTAATACTGCTGCTTTAGCTTCATAAATGTCAGAAATAGTTTCTATTAAAATAACATGGCAACCTGCTTTGCTTCCCGCTACAACTTGTCTTTTAAATATTTCATAAGCTTTTTCAAATTTTAAAGTTCCTATAGGTTCCATTAGTTGTCCAATAGGTCCTATATCTAAAGCTATATATTTTTCTCCTTTAGCACTTTTAGCTATATTAACTGCCTCAGTTATAACTTCTTCTACAGAATAACCTGTATTTTTAAGTTTTAATTCATTAGCACCAAAAGTATTTGTAATTATAATATTAGACCCTGCTTCTATATATTTTTCGTGAATATCCTTTATTATTTCAGGATGTAATATGTTATAAGTCTCTGGTATTTCTCCCGCTTTTAGCCCTCTATTTTGAAGCATAGTACCCATAGCGCCATCAAAGAATAAAAATTTATTTAATAAATCTTCTTTAATTCCCACAATAGCTTCCTCCTTTTCTATAAATACAACTACTGTACTTATTGCAATTTCTACAACTAGGATGTTGCCTTTTAATACTTTTACTTTGAAATCCTATAAAAGCAGTTACAGATTTCCTTGGAATTAAAATAAAATCTTCTGTAGCTGTAAGTCCTATTTTTCTATAAGCATCCAACATATTTAATATATTTCCCTGAATATCTATAGTCAAATCTCCGTAACCTGGACTATATCTATAAGTTATATTTAAATTTAATTTATTTGCTTCTTTTTCTATTTCTTTTTCAGCAAAATCACAAAAACTTTCTATATAAGCAGTAGCACAAGCATCTAAAACCAAGGCTTTAGTTAAATTTATTCTTTCATAATATCTTATTTTACTATCTACCACACTTCCTAAAGTAGCAGCAAAAACAGCACATTTACTTGAATTCTTTAAATGATTTTTTATATCTTTACCTTTTAATACTAAATTACTTTCTAAAAGCTTTATTCCATTAAAATATTTTTCAACATCAAACATTTTAAAAGTATATCTAGGTTTTATATATGCCTTAATTTCTTCAATAGACTCATCTATTAAATTATTTAAATTACTATCAATATATTGATTTCTATATCCTAAATATCTTAAAACTTCTTTTTTATCAACATGCACTATTTTAATTGCTCCTTTCTATAGCTTTAACTATAGAATATATACTATCCACTATTCTTTTAGCTATATCTGGTTTATTCATAGTATATATATGAATTCCGCTAACCCCTGAAGATAGCAAATCTACTATTTGTTCCACTGCATAAGCTATACCTGCATCTTTTAAAGCTTCTGGATTATTTTCATACTTATTCATTATTTTAATAAATTTTTCTGGAAGAGATGCTCCACAAAGTTTTACTATTCTTTCAATTTGTTTCTTATTTACCACAGGCATAATTCCTACTTCTATAGGAGTTTTTATATCTAAAGCTCTAGCTCTTTTCTCAAAATCATAGTAAAATTTATTATCAAAAAATAACTGAGTAATAAGAAAATCTACTCCTATATCTACTTTATTTTTAAGGTTTTTTAAGTCTGTATTTAAATCCTTACAATCTATATGTGCTTCTGGATAACAAGCTGCTGCTATGCAAAAATCCTTATTATTTTTTATATGATTAATTAAATCTGAAGCATAAGTAAAGTGAAGTGGATTAGGAAATTCAAAACTATCATCTTCTGGTAAATCTCCTCTTAAAGCTAATATGTTTTCCACATTATTTTCCTGAAGTTTTTCTAGCACATAATTTATATCTTTCTTAGTAGAAGTAACACAAGTTAAATGTGCTAAAGGCTCTATATTATACTGATTTTTAATTATAGATGCTATTTCTATAGTTTTATTATCCACTAAACTTCCTCCAGCACCATAGGTTACACTTATATAATCTGGGTTTAAAACAGCTAAATTATCTATAGTTTTATATATAGTGTTAATTGAAGAAGCCTTATTAGGTGGAAATATCTCAAAAGAAATAACTGGTTTTTTACTTGAAAATAAATTTTTTAAACTCATAAATAATCCCCCTTTTAATAAAAAAACAATAAATACTTATTAATTAAAATTGCAATATTTTTAAATATAATAAAAGCTGCTCTTCAGTAAGAAAAGCAGCTTAATTTCTTGAATAACGCTATCTTTCTTATCTTTCAAAATCAAAGATTCTGCAGGATTTGACACCGATGTATTATAAATACCGGTTGTCGGGCTTCATAGGGCCAGTCCCTCCACCGCTCTTGATAAGAACTCTATTATATTTTATATGTATTAATATGTTAAAATATTTATATATTAAATAAAAAACACTTTATAACTAATACTAATCTATTTTTGTTAATTATATTACTTCTATAATTATATGTCAAATGATTTTTAAAATTTAATTTTTTAAAGAAACTTCCTTTTATTTATGAAATTCTCTAGCTAACTTGTCTAAGCCTTCGTCACAAACTCTATAAACAGTCCATTCATCCATAGGAATTGCTCCCATTTCTTTATAAAACTCTATAGATGATTCATTCCAATCAAGGCACCACCACTCAACTCTTTTACAATCTCTCTCCACTGCCAATTTACCTAAAAATGAAAGTAAGCACTTTCCAAATCCTTTTCCCCTCATTTCTGGTCTTACATATAAATCCTCTAAATATATTCCTGGCTTTCCTGTAAAAGTAGAAAAGTTATAAAAAATCAATGCAAAACCCACTGGCTCCTCATTATATTCTCCAATAATAACTTCTGCTGCCTTACGTTTAAATAAAGAATCCATAAGTATTTCTTCCGTTGCAACAACCTCATGTAAAAGATTTTCATAATCCGCTAATTCCTTAATAAATTTAAGTATTAAAGGTACATCCTTTTCCTCTGCAAATCTTAATCTATATCCTTCTATACTTGTATTTATAACTTTTCCCATATTAACTCCTCCCATAACAATTGGTATTATTTATTAAGTATAATATGCTATCAATGTAAACTAAAATTTTAAATTAAATATAGCAAAGTTGAAATTGTATTTCTCAAACAATGTATCCAAAACACAACCCCAAAAGCTGAAAAATCCTTTTTCTTATAAAGCATATAAGAATATGCCAATACTAATCCTATTAAAAACCCATACACCATATATATAACACTATAACAATGCGACATTCCAAAGGCAATAGATGATATAACAATCAAAATAGCCTGTCTATACTTAGAAAAATTTATAAAATCCAATACTTCAATAACTCCATATTGAAATACTAATGTTTCAAGAAGTGGTGCTAAAATAGATGCAATTAAAATTTTACCTATAAACGAAAGTTGGTTTATATCCTCTGCTGCTCCCCCCATTGGACCTATATGTTTTTCAGCTAAATAAAACAACGGTATAAAAGGAATTATTATTAAATATGTTAAAGCTGTCATTACAATAATAAATTTTATAGGTGATAAACTGCTTAAATAACTATTAACTTTTCTTAATCTCTCATTCATATATTCCTCCTATAATTTTATAATTTAATTATATATTTCCTACATAATAATAATATCATTATTTTTGTATTAACGGTAGTATATTCGAGGAGCAAGAGTAATAAAAAAGTTAAATAAATTTAAAAGGTATGTATCATTTTTTATCGAATTAATTAAGAAGTATTGATATTTCTTACTATTATAATAAACCAATGTTTTCTTCTTTTCCGCTATCTATTGGATAAGATTCGTTATTAATAAGGCAGCGATTATAAAAAATTTTCATAAGAAAATTCATGCGATAGCATTTGGGGCTATTGATTTTCTAAGATTAATAACAGTACTTTATATTTTAAAATTATTTACGACGATAGTCATTTAGTTGAAAACTGTTATTACTTAATTTATAATTAGTGCATAGATAAACTATAATTTAAGTGACGCTCTAAATCTTTGATTTAGTTAGCGGAACTTACTCCTACGTAGAGTAGCGAAGTAGGAGTTTCCTTTAGTTTATGATACTATAAATGCCTATATATCAAGTTTTGTATCATTATGTATAGAGGATCTATAGATAATGAAAATGAAATAACAACACTTAAAGCAATAAGTTATGTAGTTCTTTTTTATTTTTTCTGTTAAGATGATTTAGAAATTGTCTTTATGTTATAATTATTGTAGTTATTGTGTATAGCATAAAAAAGTGAGTAATGGAGAGGTGAAGTAATATGTATGCTAAGAATATACATTACACAGAGGATGATTTTGAAAATATTCAGGCTAATTATAATGGTAAAGCTGAATATAGTAATGGATATATTATATTATCATCTAATACTTCCATTCAGCATAATAAAATAATATCAAGATTAAATTTTAAATTAATGACATTTCTTGATAAAAGTAAATGTGATGTATATACGGAATCTATTGAAGTGATTTTTAGAAATAATGAAGAAGTATATAAGTTTAAACCAGATGTATTTGTAATGTGTGAAAAATCTAATAGACAAGGTGAAAGTTTCACATCATCTCCAAAGGTTATATTTGAAGTTATTTCAAAAAGTACTGCCACTCATGACTATATAACAAAGTTAGATGTTTATCAAAGATTTGGTGTTCTTGAATATAATCTAGTTGAACAAGACGGGTATATAGTGCAATATTCATTAATAGATAATCAGTATAAAATAACAAATGTTTTTAAGAATAATGATAATTATATAAGCACAGTTTTTCCAAATATCTCTATAAACCTAGAAGATATATTTAAATTCTAGAATAGATTATTATAATTTAAATTAGGATATTATTAGACAAAAATGGCTTAAAAATTATGAGGCTATATAGGTAGATTAACCTGTATTAAATTTGTTGCTATAAAAACTTACCCTAGAAAAAAACTTTTGCGTGAAGAACTTTTAACTGTTTGAACAAACGTGAGTTTTAAAAGTTTAGCAAAAGTTTTTTTCTATGCTTTAGCTTTTAAGCTACAAATTTTTTTAAGGTGAACTCTAGCTATATATCCTCAAAATTTCCAATCTATTTTCATATAATAATATCCTACCTCTAATGTGGCAATAATTCTAAATTACATCTATTATCCTATTCCATTATATATAGCTCCAAGTATTAGAACTAAAATCCCTGCACCTGTAAATACATATTTAGCAACTGGTTCAAACCACTTTCCTAAAGGCTTTTTTGCTCCAATATTTATATCTTCTCTAGCCTTATTAGAACCGTATACCCAGAAGAAACATATAGAAGCAATTATAGAACCTAATGGTGCTAAGAATATTGTAATAAAGTCTGCACATATTCCAAATCTAGCCATGCTTAAATCTAAAGGTACTCCTATAGCAAAAGCAATTAATCCAACTATTATGCAGCCTTTAAATCTTGAAACTTCAAATCTATTCATATAAGCTTCAGTACTTGCTTCTAACATATTAATTAAGGATGATACTGCTGCAAATATTATGCTTAAGAAGAATAATACTCCAAATAAGTATCCTAGTGGCATTGATTTAAATATAAATGGCATTGTTATAAATAATAGAGATGGTCCTGCTGATGGATCTAATCCAAATGCAAAAACTGCCGGTATAATTACAAATGCTGCAAGTAGTGCTGCTAATGTATCAAATATTGCTACTTGAATTGCTGCCTTTGGTATATCTACATCATCTTTTAAATAACTTCCGTAAACTACCATTCCTGCTCCATTTAAGGATACTGTAAAAAACGCTTGTCCTAAAGCCATTATCCAAGTTTCAGGTTTTAATAAGTATGACCATCTTGGAATTAATAAGTACTCAACACCTTTCATTGCTCCAGGCAATGTAAGAGTTCTTACTAATAAAATTAAAAATATTATAAATAGTCCTGGCATTAAAATTTTATTCATTCTTTCAATTCCCTTGGTGACACCTAATATTACAATTGCTATAGTGAAAACTACCGCTATAAAGTGCCAAATTATACTTTGTTGTGTTCCTGCAAAATTCTCAAAGTATTTTGGAATATCTACATAATTAAAACTTCCTTTTACTGATGCAAAGAAATATCTGAAAACCCATCCTACTACTACTCCATAAAATATTAGTGTTCCAAAAACGGCTAATGTTGGTATTACACTAATTTGATTTCCAAAAGGTTTATTTTTTTCCTTAAATACTTCTCTAATTCCTTTAAGAGATCCACTTCTTCTTGATCTACCAAAACTAAATTCACCTATAAGTCCTGTAACTCCTAATAAAAAAACAAATATAAAATACGGTATTAAAAAAGCTGCTCCCCCATATTGTCCTAATTTCCAAGGAAACATCCATATATTTCCTAAACCTATGGCTGAACCTAAGCAGGCTAACACAAAGCCTATTTTACTAGTGAAATTTTCTCTTTCTACCATACTGCCTTCCTCCTAAAATATTTTTTTATAAAAAAAAAAGACTTCTCTTATCCTTAAAGGACGAGAACTCCCGTGGTACCACCTTAATTCGCATATTAAATGCCTCTTAGTCACTTATCGAATGACAGCCGTAATGCTTTCACATTAAAACTCCAGAACCGCAATTCACAAATTTTTGTAACACATAATTTTCACCAACCACTATGCTCTCTACATAATACACAAAAATTGTTACTAATTCCTTCTTAGTTATTCTTCTATACTACCATTTTACTTTTTATATAAATATACCTGAATTATATCATAAAAAATTGAATTTGTATACTAAAAAATTAAAAATTTTACCTACATATAAAAATGTAATAAGTAAAAAATATATATAATGCTTCTTTAAATTATTGTAAAACCTTAGAAATAAGCATACTTTAACATATTTTATAAAAAATTTAATTAAAGAAAGGAGAAAATTTATGTCAAGAAAAAGACCTTTAGTTCCTGGTGTAGAAAAGGAATTAGATAAATTTAAAATGGAAGTAGCAAGTGAAATGGGACTAGAAGATAAATTTAATTCCCCAAAGCCTAAAAATAGACCTTACATGGGAAATTTACCTTCAAATATGGTAAATAAAATAGTTAACTCCGGTAACGTAGGTGGTGAAATGGTTAGAAGAATGGTAGAAGAAGCAGAAAAAAATTTAATAAATAAAAATAAGTAACACTTAATTAGGTTATTGAATAAAAAATAAAAAAACTCCTACCCAATTTATGCACCGTCCTTGGTACAGAAATTGACTCATCACGTTCTGTGATGAATTATGGAGTTTTTTTATTTTTTTCTAAGATTGTCTAAAATTTATTTGAATTATTTACAAAATTTCTTTATGCTACTGTATTATTATTTTTAATTATTTTTTCTCAAATTACGCTACATTCTTTTTTTAAATATAATATATCCATATACTCCAGGTATTATAGAACCTAACAAATCTGCTATTAAATCTACCATGGTATCGGAAACACCGGAAAATTTTACACCTTGCATATCTAAACCTACTAAATTATCTATAGCAAATTCATATATTTCCCAAATAACGCCACAAAATGTAGCAAAAGAAATTATAAAAATCAATACAAAAATAGGATTTAAAATTAAATTTTTACTATCTGTACACTTATTAAAGTTATCAATAATAATTAATGCTATAACACCAAGTATTACTCCAGAAAATATATGGAGCATTGTATCCCACCAAGTATATCTATAAAAATTTTTTAAAGTTCCAAGATACAAGGATATAAATACAAAAAATATTATAGAAAAGGAAAGAATTTTATTACATTCTTTTTTTAGTAATCTTCCTAATATTTTAGGGAGAAATGTTAAAAATAATGTAACTATTCCAATTAATAAAAAATAATAGTTTTTAGTTAAAATACTATTAATAATATTGAAACATACTAAAACTCTAATAGCAAAAATCAAAAAATTATATAAATTAATCTTTAGTTTAATCATAATATTCCTCAAACTTTCCTAATATTTAAATTTATTTTATGCTTTTAACAGAATTTTATTAAAATTTCACTTAATATTTATTAAATTTTACAAAAATACATATTCACTGTATAATTTAAATAATTAAAAATAATCTATATGAAAATAATAAGCCTAGACCCATAAAGAGAGTTTATAAATGATTTGAATGAATTTTAGACAGTCTTAGAATAAAAAATAAAAAAACTCCGTAATTCATCACAGGACGTGATGAGCCAATTTCCGCTCCAAGGGCGGGGCGTAAATTGGGTAGGAGTTTTTTTATTTTTTATTCTTAGAGTGTCTTAATGAAATGACTTATTTACAAACTCTCTTTATGGGTCTAGGCTTATTATTTTTATATAGATTATTTTTAATTATTTTTTCTCTCTATTTATATCAATTTAAAATAATATATAGCTGTTGATACTAGTACCAACAGCTATTAGATTATTCTTGTTCTATGTTTACAGTTTCTTCTTTAACTTCTTGTAAAGGTGCTTCTTCAATTTGTGCTGCTGCTTGTTGTTCACTACAGCTCATTTCTTTTTCTGCAATAATGTCTTCTAAAAGTTCTTTTGTTTCCATAAGTTCTTCTATAGACATTCTTGAATAGTCTTTTGAACTAGAAGTTGGAACATTTATTCCTTGATTTCTTAAAAAACTATCTACTTGATTTTGATTTTTTTTGTAAATATAATAACCTACTGCGCATACACCTACGCCTACTAAAGCTCCTTTAATATGGTCTTTATTAATACTTGATAACATATGTATCACTCCTTTTTATATGAATTTAAATATATTGAAAGCCTTTTTTATTGGCTTTTAATCTAAAAAATGCTTGTCCATTTTGAGGTTTTAATCCTTTTCCGCAAAATACATTTTTCACATCACAAAAACCTTTATTTTCACTTTCCATAACCTTTGAAATTAAAGTTTCCATAAAATCTTTTTTATCATATGCTTGATTTCCTCTTAATAAAGATACATCGTAATAAACTTCCTCTGTATAAGTATCTCTTAGCTCTCTGAATTGAAGAGTTACTTGGTCATAAGAAAAGTCAATTAAATGTCTTCCAAAAGCCGCTAACCATGTAACTGCAGAAGCCTCTATGAAATTATCTTTATTTATTGAGTTTATAAGATACATAACAGATACTATTTCAGGGTCAAAAGAACCTTTTTCACTTATTTCTACTAAAGCATGCTTACCAATGGCTGCTACGGTACTTCCTACTGCAATCCAATTTAAAAGATTTTCAGCAGTTTTAGTTGGACTTGCTATTTTATATACACCTGCTACTAAAATAGATATTAAAGAATAATATGCTAAATTAGACATACCTTTTTTAGGATAATTATATATTATTTTTATAGGTTTTAATCTATTTTCTTTTGAAAATATTAAAGCTAAATTCACTATTAACTCGTCCATTCCTACATAAATTGGATTAAAATAAATCAATATAGATTTTGTTATATTATTGTACTTGAAGCATTCTATTCCTGACACTTTTGTAAAAATACTCTGAAAATTTTCTATGTTTTTTATAGGCTCGGATATTTTAACTCTTATCCTATTAGGTAAAGTATGGACTATTATAATAGAAGCACATTCCACTTTATCTACCCTCTTTCCATATCATAAAAAAGTAATCTTAAAGAGTTAGCTATTACAAATATAGTACTAGAATTATGAAGTACTGCTCCCCAAAATACAGGAAGTACTCCTACCGCTCCTAGTAAAAGCCCTATGGTATTTATACTTATAACTAGTCCAAAATTTTCATTTATTATATTCATAGTTTTCTTAGACATATCCACTACTGTAGGTAAAACCATAGGGTCGTCTCCTTGAATTGTTACATCTGAAACCTCAATAGCTATATCTGTTGTAGTTCTTCCTAAAGCCACTCCTACATCTGAATACGCTAAAGCTGGTGCATCATTAACTCCATCTCCTACCATAATAACCTTTGAACCTTTGGATTGAAGTTTCAAAACAGACTTAGCTTTATCCTCTGGAAGCAATTCTGCTTCAAAGCTATCTACATACATTTTATCTGCTACTATTTCTGCCTGTTCTTTACAATCTCCTGTCAATAATACAATATCACTGATACCTTGATATCTTAAATTATTTAAAGATTTTTTCATATTTTCTCTCATTTTATCTTGTATACCCAAAATACCTATAACCAAATCATTTTTAGCCACATATATTACACTTTCACCCTTTGCTAATAAATACTGTTCACTATCTTTTAATACATCATTTATTTTAACATAATTTTCAATCATAAATTTTCTACTTCCAACCCTTACTATATCTTCTCCTATATTAGTTTCAGTACCTCTAGCAATATATGTTTTAGTTTCTCCATGCTTTGGAATAATATATCCTTTTTGTCTAACCTTTGTTAAAACTGCTAATGCCATTGGATGTTTTGATGTTTCTTCTGCTGCTGATGCTATTTCAATAACCTCTTTTTCAGTTATATCTGTAGAAGCTGTTTCTATACTTGATACTTGAGGTTTTCCTTCGGTTAATGTTCCTGTTTTATCTAATATTAAAGTATCTGAATTTGACAATGCTTCTATATAATTTCCACCTTTAACAAGTACTCCATTTTTAACTGCTGTATTTATAGATGCTGAAAATGCTGCTGCTGTAGACAATCTTATTCCACAAGAATAATCTATAACAAGCATGTTTAAAGCTCTTTCTGCACTTCTAGTTACTAAATATGTAATTCCCGATAACATAAAATTAAAAGGAATTAAATAACTAGAAAATTTATCAGCATAATTTTGAATTGGAGCTTTTTTATGAGAAGCATCCTCTATAAGACTTACAATTCTAGATACTACAGTATCATCTCCTGCTTTTTCTGTAGCTACAGTTATATTTCCATTTTTAACTACAGTACCTGCAAATACCTTATCCCCTGTTCTCTTTATAGCAGGCATAAATTCCCCTGTTACAGCAGATTGATCCACTACTGCTTCTCCACTTAAAACATTACCATCTACACATATTTTTTCTCCTGTGTGTATAACTACATTATCCCCTTTTTTAATTAAATCTATTTTCACCTTTTTAACAGAACCGTCCTCTAACTTTTTCCACACATATTGTTCATTTAAAGAAAGCATATCCTTAATAGAATTTCTAGTTTTTTCCATAGTATAAGATGTTAATAACTCTGCTGCATCAGATAATAATATTATAGTTAAAGCAGATACATCTTTTCCTGCTAATATACTAGCTACAATAGAAGTTGCCGTTAAAGTATCTGCATTAGGTTTTAAAAAATTTTTTAAAGCTGATAATCCACTTTTAAAAAATGGAAGAGATAAATAAATACTAGCCACAGCTGGAACTGTAGTGAACTTTTCTAAAACAGTAGATGCTACTACTTGTTTTTTATTAAATATAGAATAAGTAAGTGCTCCTGCAGTTAATGTTATTCTTTTAGCAATACCCCCTACAGACTCTTTTTCTATACTTCTTTCTTTAATAGTATTTTCGTACAATTCTTCTCTTTCCAATTTATACGCTGTTAAAGAATATTGGGATAAACTTTCTTCTACTATTTCTAATATCTCACAGTCACTTAAAAGCTTATCATCGTAATATATTAACAAATTTTTAGTTATTATATTAACTCTACACTGTTTTATATATCTAATATTCTCTAACTGAAACTTTATTTTTTCTTTATATAAATCAAGATACTTTAAAGCCCTACATCCTAATCTTATTCTTCCAGGAATACTATGAATTACATTACATTTAAATAAAGGCATTCTTTTTTTAATCATAGTATCACCCTTTTATTTTATATATTTAACTTCTTCTTTTAAGTTTTTTTCTAAATATTCCACAACCATCTGAAAATTACTTTCTATATTATCTTTTATAAAATCAAAGTTATCTACTTGAAAAGACACAACTTTTTTTATCCAAGATAATATTTTTTCTTCTGTTATAATATTACTTTGGTACATTATTAAAACAGTACCTAATACATAATTAATAGTTATTTCATCTACTCCAGGAAGAATTTTTATAGCTTTAATAATATATTTTTCGTATATTCTAAATTCCTGTGATAAATTTTTTAAATAAGGAACTTTTACTCTTAATCTACCAGGTATACTGTGCACTACCTTAATTTTATTTAAATGCTTAAATATAAGTAATTTTAAATCAAACATAATTGTATAACTCCTAACGTAAATTAGAATTAGCCCACCAAAGCAAAGTAATTCCTCCAGGCATAACATCTGGTCTAGTCTTTACTCTATAAATTCCACTAATAAGTAATAGTGATAAAATTATAGTTTCTAAATCTACTATTCCATTTGTTTTTTCATATATTGCTCTATTTAGGCTATCTTTTATATTAACTATTTCTTTTTTTATAATAGATTTAGGCTTTTTTTCTATTTCTTTTTCTAAGTTTAATAATTTCACAATAACCGCAATAATAATTACAGCATCTAATTTTTCTTTATCATATTTTATAAGCACACTTCCTGTTATAGTATTAAATTCTACATAATTTATGTATTGTATTTTCATTAATTGAGATATAAGCATTTCTTTAATATCTTCCCTATTTTTAATTTTAGGAGAATAAAGCCTTAACCTACCTGGTAAAAAATGCTTTACTTCTAAAATATTTTTAAAATTAGGTAATCTATCTTTAGAATTCTTATCATTTTTATGATGTTGCACTATAGAAGACAATATAGAGCCATATAATATAAATCTTGATAACACAGTATTTCCTCCCTTCTTTAGTAAATTACAATTCTCTTTAATCCTTTCACATCGTGAAATTGATAATCATTATCATAAATTAATTTAGCACATATTTCTTATATTGTAAATACCCCTTATATTTATTTTCTATTAAAATCCTTATAATTTTACATAGTTTGTTAAATAAAAAATCATTGAGATAATTTAAATATATAAAATGATTAAAAATAATAAGCACAGTAGGGCATAAAGAGAGTTTGTAAATAAGTCATTTCATTAAGACACTCTAAGAATAAAAAATAAAAAAACTCCTACCCAATTTATGCCCCGTCCTTGGGGCGGAAATTGGCTCATCACGTCCTGTGATGAATTACGGAGTTT
>NZ_LZFO01000015.1 GCF_001758365.1 Clostridium acetireducens DSM 10703 | reverse complement strand
TATGCATAAACTTGTTAACTATATTTTTGCTGTTCTACGTGATCAAAAAGAATACGAGCAGCGTTTACCAAAAATTCATCATAAAATGTATCTTGAAAACTCCAATAATCCGGCAGCCTAATCGGCCGCAAAAACTGTTACCAATTTTTGTATTGTTCGTTCTTTGAGCAATGCCTTTTTGTCATACATTTTTTTAAAAATAAACTTTTAAAAATTTTTTATTGACTTTTACTAGCTGGTCTAAATAAACTGCATTTGCCCCTGATTGTACTGCTGCATATAAACTTTCCATATTTCCTGCTGGAGCTAATAATTCTATATATTTCATTTTCATCTCTCCTAAACAATTATACCGCATGTTATACAATATCATATTATACAATATATTATATAATTTTACTATTAATTATATCTTAGTTTTAATACGTAAGTAATTCATATCTTTTTTATAAATTTAGTTTTGCCTATTTATTGCAATAAAAATCAGGAGTGTTTTTTACTCCTGAACTGCTTTAAAATGAAATTAATTCATAAGAATTTCTATATCCATTTTTTATTATTTTGTATATTTCTTTTATTTTTATATCATTTTTTTCTGATTCTTTTTTAACCATATTTATATATTCTTCTCTTAACTTAATACATTGAGTACATGGCGATGAAATTACACAAGGTTTTGAAACTAATTGAATACTAAATCCTTTTCTAATAATATTGTTATATATAAAATTTGCTTCATTATCAGATTCAAATACTAAAATACATTCATTTAAAAAATCAAAGGACACAATAATCCCCCCTAATGAAAATCATAGTTTCTATACTATTAACAATATATTATTATATATATTAAAAGAGACCTATTTCCGTTCAAAAGAAATAGGTCTCTTTTAATACTTTAACGCTCTACATTTAAAAGAGGATGATTTTGTTTTTTTTCTTTTACTAAATCTATCTGATTTTCTATAAGTCTCTGCTGTAAATTAATTATTTTGTACTTATAAGATTTCATTTCAAATTTCATTTGTTTATTTTCTAAATTCAATTTTTGATTTTCATTTTTATAATCTTCTATAGATTTTTCCAACTCTAATAATTTATTTTCTAATTTATTTAATGTATCTTTATTATTAATTTCTTTTATATTTTCTTTTAAATTATTCTTTAATTCATCATTTTCACTTTTAGCATATTGTAGCTTTTGTTGTAATGTTTTTAAATTTTCCTTTAATTTACTTTCTCTTTCCTTTATTTCACTAATATTTTTTTTAAGTTCTATATATATTTCTTCCTTTTTAAACATATCATCAGCTACATTTAGAGCTGCTAAAACTGCAGCAGCAGAGGTACTTAACTTTATGTTATTATCCATTATATCTTTTATTTTACCATCTACATAAGATGCTACCTTATGTAGATAATCTTCACTCTCATCGCCCTTTAAGTTGTATTCTATGCCATTTATATTGATAGTTACCATTTTCATAAAAACACCCTCTTAAATAATATAACAAATAATACAAAAATTATTTATATATATTTTAACATAAAATCAACATATATTAAACTCAATGCTAGACTATCTAAGATGAGCTCCTAATTTGTTTTCTAAAGTTCTTACTATTTTATCATGAACTTTTTTTACTTCCTTATCTGTTAAAGTTTTATTTTCAAGTCTATAAGTTATAGAATAAGCTATACTTTTTTTACCTTCAGGTACTTGTTTCCCTTTATAAACATCAAATAAATTTACACATTCCACCATTTTTCCACCTTGGTTTAAAATTATATTTTCTATTTCTTCTACAAGTACATTATCATCTACAATTAAAGCAATATCTCTTGTAACTGCAGGGAACTTAGGTAGTGGTTTATATTTTTTATCTATATTTGCACTTTTACATAAAATATCTAAGTTTAATTCTGCAATATAGCAATTTTCTTCTATATCATAGTTTTCCTCAACATCTGGATGTATTTCACCTAATACTCCTATATACTCTTTGTTTACATATAATGCTGCTGTTTTTCCTGGATGAAAAGTTACATTATTACTTTCTCTTTTAAAAGATACATTTTGTATTCCTAAATTATCTATTAAATTTTCAACTACACCTTTTAAATCAAAGTAATCTGCTTCTCCATACATACCTATAGTAAGCACATTTCTTTCTTCTGGAAGTTGATTTTCATCTTTATTTGGTATATATACTTTTCCTAATTCAAACAATCTAGCTTTTTCATTATTTCTTGAATAATTTCTAGCTAAAGCCTCCATCATAGACGGAATTGTAGTTGTTCTCATTATACTATAATCTTCACCTAAAGGATTTCTAATAGTTATAGTATTTCTAAGTTCGCTATCTTCTGGTAAAAGTATTTTATTAAATATTTTTGGACTAACTAAAGAATATGTAATAGCTTGATTAAGCCCACTAGCTAACATTGATTCTATTATTTTTCCTTCTAACACTTGTTTTATATTTTTCCCTGATTTCATAGCAGAACTCTTAATTGTAGTACATTGTACATTGTTATATCCATATATTCTAGCTATTTCTTCCGCAATATCTTCTTTTATATTAATATCAATTCTAAAAGTAGGTACGTTGATTATCAATAAATCTTCTTTTATTTCTGTGTTTAATTCTAATCTATCTAAATAATTTTTCATATTTTCTTTACTTATTTCAGTACCTAAAAAATTGTTAATCCAATTATAATCAACTTCTAATACTTTAGGAAATATTTTTTCATTATATACATCTATTGTTCCTTCCATTACTTCTCCTGCAGCTAGTTCTTCTACCAAATTACAAGCTCTATCCATAGCCATACCTATAACGTTTGGATCTAATTCCTTTTCAAATCTTGATGAAGATTCTGTTCTTATTCCTACTTTTTTAGAAGTTACTCTTATATTAGTGCCATCAAAATTTGCACATTCAAAAATTACTTCTTTAGTATCATCTTTAACTTCAGAATTCATTCCACCCATAACCCCAGCAAGAGCTATTGTTTTATCATTGTCTTTTATAGTTAACATATCCGATGTTAATGTTCTTTCTTGTTCATCTAAAGTAATAAATTTTTCTCCATCTTTTGCTCTATCTACAACTATTTTTTTTGAAGTTATTTGTCTTGCATCAAAAGCATGCATAGGCTGACCAAATTCTATCATCACAAAATTAGTTATATCTACAATGTTATTTATAGGTCTAACACCTGCTTCTAATAACCTTTCTTGCATCCATTTTGGTGATTCTTTTATAACTACGTTTTTAACTCCTCTTGCCATATATCTTTTGCATAATTTATCTTTAATATCTACTTTTAATAAATCATTTACATTTTGCTTATAAGCAGAATTGTAATTTAAAGCTGGAATATTGTATTTTTTATCTAATACTGCTGATACTTCTCTAGCTATTCCTAATATACTCAAGCAATCTGGTCTATTAGATGTTATTTCTAAATCTAATATAGCACTATTCATTCCTAAAACTTCTTTTATATCTTTTCCAACAGGAGTATCTGCTGGAAGTATCATAAGTCCATCTACTTCTTTTTCATCTGCTATTCCAAGTTCTTCTTCAGAGCAAAACATTCCATTAGATACTACTCCTCTAAGTTTTCCCTTTTTTATTTTTAATCCTCCATGTAATGTAGCTCCATGTAAAGCTACCGGTACAATATCTTGCTCTTTCATATTTTTAGCAGCTGTTACTATTTGGATATTTTCTTTTGAATCAATATCTACTTCACATACTACTAATTTATCTGCATCTGGATGAGATTCTATTTTTAATATTTTACCTGTAACAACATTTTGAATTTCCTCTCCAGTAATTATAACTTCTTCAACTTTTGAACCAGATAATGTTAATTCATCTGCTAAATCATTAGCATTTATATCTATATCTATATAATCTTTAAGCCATCTTATTGGTACTCTCATTGATATTCCTCCTTAATACTATTTAAATTAATGCTATATTAAAATTGATTTAAAAATCTCATATCACTTTCATAAAGTTGTCTTATATCATCTATTCCATATTTAAGCATAACCATTCTATCTACACCAAATCCAAAAGCAAATCCACTGTATATATCAGGATCAATACCACAATTTTTTAAAACTTGAGGATGCACCATTCCTCCACCTAGTAGTTCAATCCATCCTTCACCTTTACAAACTCTGCATCCCTTACCATTACAAACAAAACAAGATGCATCCATTTCTGCTGAAGGTTCTGTAAAAGGAAAATGGTGTGGTCTAAATTTGGTTCTTATACTATCTCCAAACATTTTTTTTGCAAATAATTCTAAAGTTCCTTTTAAATCTGCAAAAGTTATACCCTTATCTACTACCAAACCCTCCATTTGGAAAAATATTGGTGAATGAGTAGCATCTACTGCGTCAGATCTATATACTTTTCCTGGGGATATCATTTTTATAGGTGGCTTTTGTTTTTCCATTGTTCTTACTTGTACTGGTGATGTTTGAGTTCTCAATAAAATATTATTATTTATATAAAAAGTATCTTGTTCTCCTCTAGCAGGATGATTTTTAGGTATATTTAGGGCTTCAAAATTATAATAATCTTTTTCCACTTCTGGACCTTCTTCTACAGTAAATCCCATAGAAATAAATATTTCTTTCATATTTTCTAAAGTTTGCTCTAGAGGATGTTTTTTACCTATTGTTTGTCTTCTTCCTGGCATAGATATATCTATAAATTCACTATTTATCTTATTTTCTTTTTCTTTTGATTTTAATTTACCTAAAGATTCTTCTACAAAATTTTCAACATAACATTTAATTTCATTAGCTAGCTTACCTATTACAGGTCTTTCCTCTTTAGAAAGTTTTCCCATACTCTTTAATACAGAAGTTAGCTCTCCCTTTTTTCCCAAATATTTCACTTTTACTTTTTCTATATCTGATATATTAGCTGCTTTTTTTAATTCTTCCAATGCGCTATTCCTTATATCTTCAAGTTTTTTCTTCATAGTATAAACTCCTTTCAATTTATAGTGCTATATTTAGCTTATATTATATTTAATAAAATAAAAAGTTCCTCCCTATAAAGGGACGAACTTCTATCCGCGGTACCACCCTAGTTGGCATATAATAAAATACCCACTTATTTTTTATCGGAAAACTAACCGCTAATTGCTACTTAAACTTCACAACTAGAACTCCAGAGTGAACTTCAATATAAAGTTTTTAAAAAAAGCTTCCAGTCAAAGACTTTTTATCCCTGTTAAGAACTTTATACTTACTCTCTCTTTCATAGTTTAACATATTAATATTTACCTTAACTCAAATTTTATATTTATTTAGGTTAAATGTCAATTATTTATTTATATTTACTGAATTTTGCCTTACTATTTCAAACATCATTATTGCTGAAGCTATAGCTGCATTTAATGATTCAGCATTTCCAGGCATAGGTATTTTACATAATATATCACATAAATCGTATACTTCTTTACTTAATCCATTTCCCTCATTACCTACAGATATTATAATTTTATCTTTTAAACTTAAATTATAAAAATTTTTCTCAGATTCTAAAGAACTACCTATAAGCTTAAATCCTTGATTTTTCAATGACTTTGTTATACTTAAATCTTCATCTTCTATTATAGGTACATAAAATATAGACCCCATAGTTGACCTTAAAGTTTTTTCATTATATACATCTACTGTTCCTTTTGTATATATTACTCCTAAAGCTCCAGATGCATGAGCTGTTCTAATTATAGTACCCATATTTCCCGGATCTTGTATTTTATCTACTAATATATAAAAACCTTTTTCATTTTTAATTTTTATATTATTATAATCTACAATAGCAGCTATTCCTTGAGGATTATCTGTACTGCAAATATACTTTAATATAAAATCTTTTACAACATATAATTTTACATTATTTTTAATATTTAAAAAACTATGAATTTTCTCTTTTTCATATGCTGAATCTGATATAAAAATTGTAGAAACATGAAAATTAGACTTTAAAGCTTCTTCTACAAACCTAAATCCTTCTATTATAAATTGTTTATTTTTCATTCTGTATTTTTTATTATCTCTTAACTTTTTTGTTTCCTTTATTATAGCATTTTCCTTGCTTGTAATTTTGTTCAATTTTATCACCTTTTATTTTGTTATGAAATTTTCAAGTTTACTTAATTCCGAAGTACTTCCTATAGCTACAATAATATCTCCAGGTTTTATTGTATCTTCTGCTGCAGGTGAAACATTTATATCATTTTCTCTTTTTATAGCTACTATATTTATACCATAATTAGCTCTAACATTTAATTCATCTAAAGTTTTTCCATACCATTCAGAAGGACTGGCTATTTCAGCAATGCTATAATCTTGTGAAAGTTCTATATAATCTAATATATTAGTTGATACAAGATTATGAGCTACTCTGACTCCCATGTCTCTTTCTGGTAGTATAACCCTATCTGCACCTATTTTATACAGTACTTTTGCGTGCAATTCATTGTTTGCCTTAGCTATTATATTTTTAACGCCTAATTCTTTAATTATTAAAGTAACCAATACACTAGCTTGTAAATCTGAACCTATAGTTACCACAGCTACATCAAAATTTCCTATACCCAAAGATTTTAAACTATTTTCATCTGTGCCATCTAATTGAATAGAATGAGTAACACTATCTGCAACATTTTGAACTTTATCCTCATCTGAATCTATAGCTAAAACATCATTTCCAAGAGCATATAAAGTTTTAGCAACCGAACTGCCAAACCTCCCTAATCCAATTACAATAAATTGTTTTTTGCTCATATTTTCACTCCTAACCTACTAATATTTTATCCTCAGGATATTTTATAGAATTATTACTATTTTTAGCTGCAAAAGCTAAAGCTAAAGTTAATGGACCCACTCTTCCAGCATACATAGTAAATGCTAAAATTATTTTTCCTGCCACAGTTAGTTTAGTTGTCAATCCTAATGTTAAACCAACTGTTCCAAAAGCTGAAGTAGCTTCATATAAAAGATACTCTAAACTTGCTCCTTTTTCAGTAATAGACAATACTATTGTTACTGTTACAACTAAACATAAACTTATAACAGTTATAGCTAATGCTCTATATACAATTTGTTTTGAAAGCCTTCTTTCAAACATTTCTGTATCTTCTCTTCCTTTTATAACAGATATAACTGTCATAAAAAGTAATGCTGCAGTAGTAGTTTTAATTCCTCCTGCTGTAGAACCTGGAGAACCTCCTATAAACATAAGTATAATAGTTAAAAATCTTGAAGCTGTAGTCATCTCTGATGTAGAAATAGAATTAAAACCTGCTGTCCTAGGAGAAATAGATGCAAAAAGTGAAGATAATAATTTATCTTTTATAGCCATATTTTTTATTGTACTAGGATTATTCATCTCAAATAAATATATTAAAATAGCTCCTACTATTATTAAAGAAATTGTAGCTCCTATTACCACTTTTGAATGAAGAGAAAGTCTCTTTTCAGATTCATAACTATATATTTCTTGCCATACATAAAATCCTAAACCTCCAGTTACGATTAATCCTCCAATTGTTAGTATAATAACAGGATTATCATAATAAGGAGTTACACTTCTAAAATTTCCAATCAAATCTATTCCTGCATTACAAAATGCAGAAATAGCATGAAATATACTATAATATATTCCCTTTGCTAGTCCAAACTGTGGAATAAACTGAGTAGATAAAAGGATTGCTCCTGCTCCTTCTATGGAAAAAGTAAACATTAATATATACTTAGCCATCTTTACTAATCCTTGTAAATTAAAAGAATTTAAAGCTTCTTGCATTACTAATCTTTCTTTAAGTGTAATTTTTTTACCTAAAATTAAAGCAAATAAAGTAGCAAAAGACATAAATCCTAATCCACCAATTTCTATTAAAAACATTATTACTGTTTTTCCAAAATAAGTCCAATTAGTTCCTGTATCTACTGTTACAAGCCCTGTAACACAAGTAGCAGAAGTTGATACAAAAAAACAATCTACAAAAGGAGTAGATGTGCCACTTTGAGAAGATATAGGTAAATGTAATAAAAATGCTCCTATAAAAATTACTATAGCAAAACCCAATGCCAATATTTGTACAGGAGTAAGTGTAACACTTTTAGTTAGATTTATTTGCAAATCTTTCACCTTCATTTCTTAATTAATAAGATAAAAATTCAATATATACCCAATTATATCACCAAAAACTCCTTTGTCAATTTCAATATATAAATTATAATTATTAAAAACTAAAATAAAAAAAGCTTCATAAAAATTATTTATGAAGCTTTTTATTTACGAAGCTTTTCTTATTAAGCATTTAATTGCTTTTTTGCAACTTCTACTAATTGAGTAAAGGCTTTTGGATCGTTTATTGCTATTTCTGAAAGCATCTTTCTGTTTATGTCAACTCCTGCAAGTTTTATTCCATTCATAAATTTTGAATAAGAAAGACCATTCATTCTTGAAGCCGCATTGATTCTAGCTATCCAAAGTTTTCTAAAATCTCTTTTCTTTAATTTTCTTCCTACGTAGGCATTTTTTAAAGATCTTATTACTGCTTCATTTGCTGTTTTAAATAACTTGCTTTTTCCACCATAATATCCTTTTGCAAGTTTTAATATCTTTTTATGATGTTTATGGGAGTTAACTCCTCTTTTTACTCTTGCCATTTCGACTACCTCCTTTATCCATAACCCAAATTATAGATATGGTAATATTTTCTTTATTGTTTTTTCTTGAGCTGGTGATACATACGCTGTTTTTCTTAAATTTCTTTTAGTTTTTCTAGTTTTCTTTGTTAATATGTGGCTTTTATAAGCCTTTGCTCTTTTAACTTTGCCAGTTCCTGTAAGCTTAAATCTTTTTGCTGCACCTTTACAAGTTTTCATTTTTGGCATAATAAATTCCTCCTCTCATACCTTATGCTTTCTTAGGCGCTAAAATCATAATCATGTTTTTTCCTTCTAATTTAGGTTTTTTTTCTATAACACATATATCTTCAACCTTAGAAAAAAATACATCTAATATTCTATTTCCAATATATGAATAGTCAGCTTCTCTACCTCTAAATCTAATAGTTACTTTAACTTTATCTTCAGATTTTAGAAACTTTCTAGCATTATTAGCTTTTATTCCAATATCATGTTCTTCTATAGTTGTACTAAGTCTTATTTCTTTAATATTAATTGTCTTTTGCTTTTTCTTAGCTAACTTATCTTTTTTAGCTTGCTCATATAAATATTTACTATAATTCACTATTTTGCAAACAGGTGGTTTAGCATTAGGTGCTACTAAAACCAAATCTAAATCCCTTTCTTCTGCAATTTGTAATGCTTCTTTAGGTGATAATATTCCCATTTGCTCACCTTTTTCAGATATAACTCTTACTTCTTTACATCTTATATCTTCATTAATAATAAAATTTTTATTAATATTCTTCACCTCCTAGGTAAAATTAAAACATATAAAAAAGGGACGGTAATGCCGTCCCTAAAATACTAATTCCTTTAAACAAATAAAGTAAAATTTACTTAACCTTACTAGCCTTAGCTGTAAGGTGAGAAACGGCTGGTTTCTACTTAAATACAATTATCACACAAAGTATATTGTACTATTATACTTTATTATTGTCAATATATTTTATTAAATATCACTAACTTTTTTTTCTATTTCATCTTTAATTTTTGCAATAAATTCACTTATATTCATTTGTCCTAGATCTCCATCTTTTCTAGCTCTTACAGCAACCTTTCCTTCTTTCATTTCTTTGTCACCTAATACTATCATATAAGGAACCTTTTGAAGTTGTGCTTCTCTTATTTTATATCCTATTTTTTCATTTCTTAAATCCATTTCTACCCTTATTCCATTATCACGTAATTCTTTTGCAATTTTTTGTGCATATTCACTTTGATTATCTGTAATATTCATAATTTTAACTTGAACTGGTGCAAGCCATACAGGGAATGCTCCTGCATACTGTTCTATTAATATTCCTATAAATCTTTCTATACTTCCATATATAGTTCTATGAACCATTACTGGTCTGTGTTTTTCTCCGTCTGCTCCTATATAAGCTAAATCAAATCTTTCTGGCATTTGGAAGTCTAATTGAATAGTTCCACATTGCCAAGTTCTTCCTATACAATCTTTTAAATGGAAGTCTATCTTAGGACCATAGAATGCTCCATCTCCTTCATTTAATCTATATTCGATTCCTACTTCTTTTAACGCATCAATTAATCCATTAGTAGCTGCTTCCCATTCTTCATCGCTTCCCATTGAATCTTCTGGTCTTGTAGATAATTCTACTGAGTAATCAAATCCAAATAATTTATAGAATTTATCTTCTAATTTAATAACTCCTATGATTTCATCCTTTATTTGTTCTTTTGTCATGAATATATGAGCATCATCTTGAGTAAAACATCTAACTCTCATTAATCCATGTAATGCACCTGAAAGTTCATGTCTATGCACTATTCCAAGCTCTGACAATCTTAATGGCAACTCTTTATATGAACGTAATGAATTGTTATAAATTAATATTCCACCTGGACAGTTCATAGGTTTTATAGCATATGCTTCATTATCTATTTTTGTAAAATACATATTTTCTTTATAATGATCCCAATGTCCTGATTTATGCCATAATGCTTCATTTAATATAAGAGGAGTTCTTATTTCGTCATATCCTGCTTTTTCATGTTCATCTCTCCAGAAGGACTCTAATGTATTTCTAACAATCATTCCTTTAGGATGGAAAAATGGGAATCCTGGTCCTTCTTCATGTATACTAAATAAATCAAGCTCCTTACCTAATTTTCTATGATCTCTCTTTTTAGCTTCTTCTAATAATTTTAGATGCTCTTCAAGTTCACTCTTTTTCATAAATGCTGTTCCATATATTCTTTGTAGCATCTTGTTATTTTCATTACCTCTCCAATAAGCACCTGCTAATGAAAGTAATTTTATAGCTTTAATTTTACCTGTTGATGGAAGATGAGGACCTGCACATAAATCTATAAAATCTCCTTGCTTATAAAATGATATTATTGCATCTTCTGGTAAATCTTCTATAAGCTCAACTTTATAATCTTCACATTTTTCTTTCATTAATTTGATAGCTTCTTCTCTTGGTAATTCCATTCTTTCTAAAGCAATATCTTCTTTTACTATTTTATACATTTCATCTTCTAATTTTTCTAACATTTCTGGTGAAAACTTAAATTCTGCATCAAAATCATAATAAAATCCGTCTTCAATTGATGGTCCTATAGCAAGTTTTACATCTGGATATAATCTTTTAACAGCTTGAGCCAATATATGTGAAGCTGTATGTCTTAATATATCTCTTCCTTCTTGATTATCAAATGTTAATATTTCAATTTCACACTCTTCATTAACTTCTCTCTCCAATTCAACTACTTCATCATTTAATTTAGCACCTAAAGCTTTCTTATATAAAGCTGGACTAATTTTTTTAGCGATTTCCCCTATGTTAGCTCCTTTTTCAATTTCTAATTCTTTACCATTTACTTTTATTTTTATCATAATATTTACCTCCTATTATATTTTCTGAATATTCTAAATTTTCAAATTATTATTGTTACCATTTACACCCAAATATACCATAGTTGAAACTTATACCCTTTTTTAACTAGTAAGGCCTTAACTTTTTTTATTTTTATAAAACAAAAAAACTCGTCCTCAATATTGGGACGAGTATATTCGCGGTTCCACCCAAGTTGATAGTATTTAATTCATAATAACACTACCCTCTTTGATTAAATTTAACGCTTTATTAGCGGATATGCTTACTTAAAATTCAGCATTCAACTAGAAGGTGGTTTTCAATAATACTTGTTTAAGAAATCTTTCAGCCGATGAATTTCTCTCTCTAAAAACAGTAAACTATTTACTCTTCCTTCATCATTGTCTTTTTTTAAACTTTATTAACTTATCTTGATATTCATTATAGTATTAAGATTTTAATATGTCAATAGTTTTTTTAAATAAAATTAAAAATTTTATTTTATTATTAAGTTAAATTTTTACATACAATGCTTTATCTTTACATATTTCACAATCATTACAAAAATGTACTTTATTTTCGAATACTTTTACTATAGTATTTAATAATTCTTGATTCTTAAAATTTTTAGAATGGTGTATTATTATTTTTTTAGGTGAATTAGTAATTAATAAACTTATAAGAGTATCATCAAAACTTATTCCCTCAGATAAATCTTTATAACTTATATTATCTAATAAATTAAATGTTATATCCTTTCCTATTTCATCTTTAATTAAATATTCTCCACTATCTAAAACTATTATATTAACTTCGTTTAATTTACTTTCTTCTAATTCAACAAAATACTTTAGCAACTTTATAAATTCGTTGTACTCTTTCTCTATCATATAGTCTTCTACTAATTTATCTACCATACTTTCTAAATCATAAATAATTTCATTTTTTCTAAAAGTTACAAATCCTTTTATATTAAATTCATTATTTTCCGTAAGGCACTTCATTATTTTATTAATTATTTTATTCTTTTTACTTATAAAATATAATTTATCTTCTTCAATTATAAAATTATTATTTTTAAATACACCTTCTGCCAGTTTACATATATCTTCAATTTCACTGTGCTTTAGAAAAAAATATGTATCTAACAAAAGTTTTTTTAATTTGCAGATACAATATTCTTCTATTATTTCTTCATATATTACATTTGCTATATAAAAATTAAACAGTTTATGTTCTTTATCACTTAATTTATTATACTCACAATATATATCAATAAAATATACTTTTCCTTCAACATTATCTTCAATTCTTATAAAAGTATCCTTATCTTGAAGGTGCTTTTGCAACTCTTCTAGTTTTTTTATTAAATTTTTTCTATTTTCATGTATTAGAGTATATAATAACAATACAAAACACCCCTTTCTTTAAAATAGTATATGTTTAAATTTAATGAGTATACAATATTTTTATTTCATACTATACATATTTATTTTATTGACAATATATTTTATGAAATTTAAAATATCTATAAACAATAGTAAAGGAGATATATAAATGAAAACTGTAATTGTTGATTATAGAACTTCTAATGTAGAAATAGAAAACTTAAAAAAATTAGGATGCAAAATATTATTATGCCCTGCTTTTAAAAATTTATATAATGCTATTTGTGGTCATCCTGATATTCAAATTCAAGTATTAGAAAAAAATAAATTAATAGTTCATAAAGATATAGATATTAATTTTTTACATTTAATAAAATCTCAAAATGTAAATGTAATTTTTTCAAAAAATAATTTAGAATCAAAATATCCAAAAGACATTATTTTAAATGCAGTTAATACAGATAATTTTTTTATGCACAATTTGAAATATACTGATAATAGCATACTGACTAATTTAAAAAATAAAAAATTATTAAATGTAAATCAAGGATATACAAAATGTTCTACTGCTATAGTAAAAAATAATGCTTTCATGACTAGCGATTTAGGTATTGCTAATGCTTTAAATAAAGAAGGTATGGATGTATTATTACTTCCTCCTGGTGATATACTTCTTCCAGGATTAAATTACGGTTTTATAGGAGGGTGTTGTGGTTTAATAGAAGAAAATTTGATGGCTTTTTTTGGAAACTTAGATTATTACATTTATAAAAAAGATGTTATTGATTTTTTAAAAAAACATAATGTAGAACCTTTTTTTTTAAAGAAAGGTAAATTAATTGATAGAGGAAGTATATTAAATATATAATTTGCTAAATAAAAAAGAGTATTGTAAAATTACAATACTCTTTAATGGAGGCGCCACCCGGATTTGAACCGGGGAATGAAGATTTTGCAGACCTTTGCCTTACCACTTGGCTATAGCGCCCTATGGAGCGGAAGACGAGATTCGAACTCGCGACGTTCACCTTGGCAAGGTGACGCTCTACCACTGAGCCACTCCCGCAAACATGTGGTGGCTGGACCAGGAATCGAACCAGGGACACGAGGATTTTCAGTCCTCTGCTCTACCGACTGAGCTATCCAGCCAAATGGCGACCTGGAAGGGGATCGAACCCTCGACCTCCGGCGTGACAGGCCGGCACTCTAACCATCTGAGCCACCAGGCCACATACATGTTTATTTTCTTCCCTGTGGTGGGCACAACAGGGCTCGAACCTGTGACCCCCTGCTTGTAAGGCAGATGCTCTCCCAGCTGAGCTATGCGCCCATGCCCTAACCACATATTATATTATATATAGTATATTAATTTTTGTCAATGTATTTTTAAGGTATTATTTTATATCCTCTAATATACTACCTATTTCATCATGGGTAAATTTATATTTTTTATTACAAAAATGACACTGAAGTTCTTCTTCCTTATTATCATTATATATTTTTTGTAATTCTTCTTTTCCAATGCTTATTAGTGCTTTTATAACTTTTTCCCTACTGCAATTACATTTATATAAAGGCATACTTTCATTTAATATTTTTAAATCCATATCTTTAAATATTAACTCTAATATTTCTTTTATATCCATTCCTTTATTTATTAGTTCAGTTATAGAATTTAGTTCCTGTAATCTATATGTAACTAAATCTGCTAAAAGTTCATCTGCACCAGGCATCATTTGAATTATAAATCCTCCTGAAGCTTTTATTGATAAATCAGTATCTACCAATACACCTAGCCCTACTGCAGAAGGAGTTTGTTCAGAAACTGTAAAATAATAAGCTAAGTCATCTCCTATTTCTCCAGTATATATAGGTACTTGACCTACATAAGGTTCTTTAAGTCCCATATCTTTTATTACTAAAAGATTTCCGTTTTTTCCTACTATACCAGCTACATCTAATTTACCTTTACTATTTAAAGGTAAATCTGCTAAGGGATTTGCTATATATCCCTTTACATGACCATCTGGGTATGCAGTAACTACTATATCCCTAGCTATTCCATCTGCTAATATTTGAATTGTTACTTTATCATTTTCAGATTTTAGCATAGAACCCATAAGTAATCCACCCGTAAGCATTCTTCCCAATGCCGCTGCTGCTGTAGCAGCACATTTATGTATACTAACACCCTTATTTACTAAATTTGTAGTTGTTGCTCCAATTATTCTTATATCTCCATTTTTAGCAATAGCATGTACTAATTTATCTTCCATATTAATGCCTCCTAAATAAAATTTTATCCTTTTTTTACAACATAGACTACTCTTTCGGTATTCTCTTTTATTTTTTTACATTGATAATTTTCTAATTTATATAATATATTTAAATTATTCTTTTTTAATAAGTAATCTATTGTATATTCTTTATAAGCTCTTTCCACATGTTCTTCATCAAATCTTCTATAAAGTTCTCCTTCCTTTATAAAAAATGTTAAATACATATATATAGTATCTTCTTCTTTATAATTATCCCATATATAAACTATACTATCATCTTCATAATTAAAAGTATTATTGCCAAGTATTTCTGTTAACTTATAATAAGAATTTATATCAAAAATAAATATACCATCATCTTTTAAATGATTATACACATTGCAAAATAACTTGCTTATACTATCTTCTTCTAATATATAATTAATTGAATCAAGACAGCAAGTTATAAGATTGAATTGTCTATTTAATTTAAAATCACATATATCAGAACATACAAATTTAGCTTTTAATCCTTGTTTTCTTAACTTGCTATCTGCTTCTGTAAGCATATCTGCAGATAGATCTATTCCCCATGTATTGAAAAATTTTTTACCTATTTCAATTGTAATGTTCCCTGTACCACAAGCCAAGTCTAAATAATTTCTTTTTTCTATATTAAACTTTTCACATATATCTATTATTACATTAGCCCATTTTTTATAGTCTATATCTTCTTTTATAAGCTTATCATATATATAAGCAAATTCTTTATAACATTGCATAGCTTTTCTCCTAATAAAATAATTTATACTTCATTAAGAATAATATATATTTTTAGATCATAAGTCAATAAATTAACTGTTTTTTTCTTCAGTTTTTTGTATAATTTCATTTTTAGGAATATTTAATTCTTTCTTTTTTTTAGTCATAAATCCTCCTATTCTTCCTGTTTCTTCTGCTGTTAATCCACTCCATCCATATTTATCTACTTTTTCTTTTAATCCTAATTCCTCTGCTATTTCATATTTAATCTTTTCTCTTAACTTTTCCATTTCTGTCAACTCTTTATTAGCCTTTAGTTTAGCTTTTATTACTTTTTTTAATGGTGTTTTTCCCATGCTCATCCCTCCAAAATCATAAATTAAATATTATATATTATGTTTTACTTATATATAATATTTTATACATTAGGTTGTTGAATAAAAAATGCTTGAGATAACTTGCAAATAAAAAATAATTAAAAATAATAAGCAAAGAGACATAAAGAAAGTTTGTAACTAAGTCATTTCATTAAGAGACTCTAAGAATAAAAAATAAAAAAACTCCTACCCAATTTATGCCCCGTCCTTGGGGCGGAAATTGGCTCATCACGTCCTGTGATGAATTACGGAGTTTTTTTATTTTTTATTCTAAGAGTCTCTAAAATTCATTCAGATTAGTTACAAACTTTCTTTATGTCTCTTTGCTTATTATTTTTAATTATTTTTTATTTGCAAGTTATCTCAAGCATTTTTTATTCAACAACCTAATGTATAAAAGAATCCAAACCAAAAGAAAATTTCTTCTGACTTCTTTGTTAAATTAGATGACAGGCTACAAAATGATTTTTATCTACTTCTTTAAATTCAGGTCTTGATTTAAAACATTCATCTTTAGCATAAGCACATCTACTTGCAAATCTACATCCTGGATTAGGATTAATTGGACTAGGTACTTCACCTTCTAACATAATTCTTTCTTTATTTTTAGCAATGTTTGGATCTGGTATAGGTATAGCTGAAAGCAGTGCCTTAGTATAAGGATGTAATGGTTTATCATATAACTCTTTACTATCTGCTAGTTCAACCATAGTTCCTAAATACATAACCCCTACTCTATCTGATATATGTTTTACCATAGATAAATCATGTGCTATAAATAAATAAGTTAATTTAAATTCTTCTTGCAGTCTTATTAATAAATTTACTACTTGAGCTTGTATAGAAACATCTAAAGCTGATATAGGCTCATCACACACTATAAACTCAGGTTCAATAGCTAATGCTCTAGCAATTCCTATTCTTTGTCTTTGTCCGCCCGAAAACTCATGAGGAAATCTAGAAACATGCTCTTTATTAAGTCCTACAACTTGCAATAATTTATATATTTTCTCCATTCTTTCTTTGCCTTTATATAAATTATGAATATCTATACCTTCTCCTATAATATCTCCTATAGTCATTCTAGGATTTAAAGATGCATATGGGTCTTGAAATATTATTTGAGCTTTTTTAGTAAATTCTATTTTTTTCTTTTTATCTAATTTGTGTATATCTGAACCATTAAATAAAACTTGACCACTAGTAGCCGCATATAATCCTAATATAGTTCTTCCACAAGTAGTTTTTCCACATCCTGATTCGCCTACAAGACCTAAAGTTTCTCCTCTTTTTATATTAAAACTTACATCATCTACTGCTTTTAGTACAGAGTTTTTCCCAACTTTAAAATATTTCTTTAAATTTTTTACTTCAATTAAGTTCTTACCACCCATTTAATATTCCCCTCCTGCTATTATAGGATTTTCTACCTTTGGTGCTGATGGATGCTTAAGCCAACATGAAACTTCATGAGTTTTAGACATCTGGGTAACTTCTGGCAATTGCTCTTTACATATAGACATACAATACTTACATCTAGATGCAAAAGCACATCCAACAGGAGGTTTAATTAAATCTGGAGGTGTTCCATAAATGGAATATAATTTATTTTTATGTTTAGTGTCTAACCTTGGTACTGATTGAAGTAACGCCCATGTATAAGGATGCTGTGCATTATAAAATATTTCTTCTGTGCTTCCTCTTTCAATTATTTTTCCAGCATACATAACTTGTATCCTATGAGCAATATCTGCTACTACTCCTAAATCATGTGTAATCATTATAACCGCTGTATTAAGCTTTCTTTGAAGCTCCTTTATAAGATCTAATATTTGAGCTTGTATAGTAACATCTAAAGCTGTAGTAGGTTCATCTGCTATTAATATTTTAGGATTACAAGCTAAGGCTATAGCTATCATTACCCTTTGTCTCATACCTCCAGAAAATTCATGAGGATATTGATTAGCTCTTTTTTCTGCATTAGGTATATTTACCATTTGCAATATTCTTATTGCTTCTTTAAAAGCATCTTTTTTGCTCATTCCTCTATGTATAATTAAACTTTCAGCTATTTGTTTACCTACTTTCATAGTTGGATTAAGAGAAGTCATAGGATCCTGAAATATCATACTTATATCTGCTCCTCTTAATTTCATTAATTCTTTCTCTGACATTTCTAATACATCTTTTCCATTAAATACAATTTTAGACTCTTCTTTTATTTCACCTGGTGGCTGTTGTATTAATTTCATAATAGCTTTTGCAGTAACTGTTTTTCCACATCCTGATTCTCCAACTATAGCTAAAGTTTCACCCTTACATAAATGAAAATCTACTCCTCTTACCGATTGAACTTCACCAGCATAAGTATGATATGAAACCCTTAGATTTTTTACATCAAGTACTTTTTCCATTATTATCTCTCCTTTATTGACGTAACTTAGGATCAAGAGCGTCTCGCAAACCGTCACCTAAAAGGTTAAAAGCCAACATTGTTAAACTTATCATTAATGATGGGAAAAATAACTGATAAGGATAAAACATTAAATTTTGCTGTGCTGTAGCAGCTAAAGCTCCCCAACTAGTTTGAGGAGATTGTATTCCTAATCCTATAAAACTTAAAAAAGCTTCCCCAAATATAAAACTTGGTACATCTAAAGTAATATAAACTATCATAACACCTAAAGTATTTGGTATTAAATGTTTCAATATTATTCTTAAAGGCTTTGCTCCTAGAGCCTGTGCTGCAAGAACAAATTCCTGCTCCTTTATTTGAAGAATTTGTCCTCTTATAATTCTAGCCATTCCACACCATCCTGTTATAGTCATAGCTAAAATTAACGCAAACATACCTTTTCCAAGTATTAACGATATAAGTATAACAATCATTAAATACGGAATACTCATAAGTACTTCTACAATTCTCATCATTATGTCATCTACAAGACCACCGAAATACCCTGATATTCCTCCGTATATAACACCAACTACTGTTTCTATTAGAGTTCCTAAAATTCCTATAATTATTGATACTCTTCCACCAATCCAAACTCTTGCAAATATATCTCTTCCTAAACTATCTGTTCCAAACCAATGTTGAGCATTAGGTTTTAAATTTATAATACTAGAATTAGTTTCTGAATATTTAAAAGGAGTTAGACTGGGACCTATTATAGTCATAATAGTAACTATTATAAGTATAACTAAAGATAATACTGCCACTTTATTTTGCTTTAGTCTTCTCCAAGCATCCTGCCAATAACTCATGTTTGGTCTTGTAATTTGTTCTGAATTAAAATTTTCACACCCTATTATTTTAAACTTTTCCTTACTTAATTCAGTCATACTTCTTCCTCCTATTTCTCTTCTCCCGTTATTCTAATCCTTGGATCTATTAATGCATATAATAAGTCAACTATTATTAATGAAATCATATATAAACTTGCAATAAAAATAGTTAATCCCATTATCATTGTAAAATCCCTATTATTAATAGAAGATACAAAATAGTCTCCTAATCCTGGTATACCAAATATACTCTCTATAACAAAAGACCCTACCATTATTCCTGCTATCTGAGGTCCTAATACCGTTACAGCAGGAAGTATAGCATTTCTTATAATATGTTTCCACGCCAATGCAAATTTAGAAACACCTTTAGCTTTAGCAGTTAAAATGTAATCTTGATTAATTACATCTAAACAATTATTTCTCATATATCTAGCATACATAGCTAAAGAACTTAAACTTAAAGCTAAAGTAGGCAATATAGTATACTTAAAGCCACCCCATCCTGTGGTAGGCAATATTTGGAACTTAACTGTAAAAAGCCATTGTAACAAAGCAGCAAATACAAAGTTAGGAATAGATACACCTATTAAAGCTACAAACATTACTATATAATCAGGCCATTTATTTCTATTAAAAGAAGCAATTATCCCTAATATTGATCCCATTATAAATCCTAATGCTATAGCTTGTATTCCTAGTTTTCCTGATATAGGAAATCTATTTTTTATTGTATCTTTTACACTTCTTCCTGGAAACTTTATAGATTCTCCTAAATCTCCTTCAGTAACAATATTTTTTAAATATATTTTATATTGTTCTATAGGAGGCTTATCCAATCCATAAGTAGCATAAAAGTTTTTCTTAACCTGTGGTGGCAAGTTTTTTGCTTCTGACGCTAGTGGATCTCCAGGAATAGAATGCATCAACATGAAAGTAACTGTTATTACTACCCATAATGTAATTATCATATATCCTATTCTCTTTAATAAAAATTTGAGCATTTTTACCCCTCCAAAAATATCCATGAATGTATGTATAAATCATACAGCAGAGTCTACAAAGACTCTGCTGTATATTTTAAAAATATATTATTTTCTTCCTTCAGTATAAGCGTATTTTAAATCCATTTCTGAACCAAATAAAGGAACCATTAAGCCTTTAACATATTTATGTTTATACATTGATTTCTTTCTATAAGTAGTTGGAGCTACGGTTGCATCATCATAAATTAATATTTTTTCTGCTTCAGCAAATAATTTAGCTCTTTCATCATTCTTTTCTTTTGGTAAAGAAGCAGCTTTATTTATTAATTCATCATACTTAGGATTTGACCAACCTGTTGGAATCATTCCTGATCCTGTTATCCATAAATCAAATTCTGTCATAGGATCATTATAATCTCCACTCCAAGCCATCATACCCATTTGATATTTTAAACTTTGTACATTTTCCAAAAATACTGCCCATTGAGAATAGTCTATTTTTAAATCAATGCCTAAAACTTTTTTATAAACTTGTTGATAATATTCAGCTACTTCTCTATCACGAGCATCTGTACCACCTACTGAAAAAGTTATAGATAATTTACTTGGATCTTCATCCATTCCCAGTTCTTTTAATCCTTCAATTAATAATTTCTTTGCATCTGGATTTTCTTGTTTTAATTTTTTAGCAGGCTCTGAATTTACTTTATTTCTAAACTCATCATTACCAATTAGCAATGTTGGAGGACACCAAGCATATGCTGGAGCGTCAAGTCCTCTATATACTGTTTTAGCAATATCTTCTCTATCTAAAGCAACTGAAAAAGCTTTTCTTACCTTTGCATTACTAAATACTTTTTCTTTTTGGTTAAAGAATATGTAATTAGTTGTAGGTTCAAAACTTTTTATAGTATCAAATTTTCCTGTCTTATCAAACTTATCTACCCACTCAGTTTTAGTAACTAAAGCTAAGTCCAAAGAACCATTAAGAAGTTCATTCATTCTTGCCTGTTCATCCGTTACTATCTTCATAGTAACCTTATCCAATTTTACTGATTTAGCATCCCAATACTTATCATTTTTAACTAACTCTATCTTATTACCATGAGTCCATTCTTTTATATTAAACGGACCACAAAATAGCATGTAATTTGGTTCAGTACCAAATTTGCCTTCATACTTTTCAACTATATCTTGTCTTTGAGGCATCATTACTTTAAAGTATGTTAAATTTAAGAAATAAGCACAAGGTTTTTCTAATTTTATTTCAAGTGTCTTATCATCTATAGCTTTTACTGCTACATTATCAGCAGAACCTTGGTTTTTATTGTATGCTTCTGCACCTTTTATAGGATATAAAAGATATGAATAAGTTGAAGCAACCTTTGGATCTAATGTTCTTTTTATTCCATATTCAAAATCTTTAGCTTTAACCTTTTCACCATCGGACCAATTGTAATCTTTTAAATGGAAAGTCCAAGTTAGTCCATCTTCTGAAATATCCCATTTCTCAGCTCCTGCAGCTTTAACTACGTCCTTGCCATTCTCATCCTGTTCTATTCTAGTTAATCCTTCATATATTTCCGCAATTACTTGTGAAGAATATAAATCTGAAGCTTTAGAAGGATCTAAGCTTTTAGGTTCCTGGCGAAGAACTACATTTAAATATTGATCTTTATCAATATTACCTTTTGAAGTACCCTCTTTATTATCACTTCCACCACATCCAAATAAAGCTGTAGTAGCCAATAAAGAAAATGTTATTAATAAAGATAGAATTTTTTTGCTTTTCAAAAGTATTCCCCCTTATTTTTAAAATATTAATTTATCAATAATTTTATTATTAAAACTATTGATACCAGTTACAGTTTTTTATTAAATTAACTATTTGTAATTTCTAGATTTAAATAATTCATATTTAAACTATTTACTCTGTTATACATGTATTTTTAATATTGCAACAATTTTTTATGAAAAAAAATTGTTGCACAAATTCATAATTATGCTTTTTTCATATTAACATAATTTTTTTTGATTGTCAAATTATTGTCAAATTAAGAATAAATTAAAAAATTCTAAATAATACATTAAATATATATATGAATGAAATATTACTAATTTTTTAATCAAAAAAATAGAAATAGTTGAAATATATTTAAATATATGTTATACTGTTTAAAATAATTAAATATATTTAAAGTACCTCGTAGAGGTGCTGTAATTAAGAGTATTTATAAGGAGTCGACAGGCAATGATGTATAAAGAAAGGAATTACAGCCGAAGAAAATAATGTGTAAAATTATTTTCTGGCTTTACATATAATATGTGTAAAGCTGTCACCAATAATATAAAGGTGGAGTGCTATAAGGTTCACAAAGTTGTAATTTTAATTGGTTTAAAATGCAGCATAGGTGTTCCTTGCTGCATTTATTTTTATATTATAAAAAAATATACAAAACACAAAATTTAAGGAGGCATAAAAAAATGAGTTATAATGTTGCCGTAGTTGGAGCTACTGGAATGGTAGGCAGAAAATTCATAGAAGTATTAGAAGAAAGAAATTTCCCAATAAAAACCCTTTATCTTTTTGCTTCTAAAAGATCTGAAGGGAAAACTTTAAAATTTAAAAATTGTAACATTATAGTTGAAGAATTAAAGGAAGAAAATATAAAAAACAAGAAAATTGATTTTGCATTATTTTCTGCAGGTGGAGATGTAAGTAAAGCATTTGCTCCTATATTTGCAAAATATAATGCTTTGGTTATAGATAATAGTAGTGCTTGGAGAATGGATCCTGAAGTTCCTTTAATTGTACCAGAAGTAAATCCTGAAGATATAAAGGACAATAAAGGAATTATAGCAAATCCTAATTGCTCTACTATACAAGCAGTTGTAGCAATAAAACCTCTATATGATAAGTATGGAATAAAAAGAATAGTTTATTCTACTTATCAAGCTGTATCTGGAGCTGGACTTCAAGGTTATAATGATTTAATTCAAGGATATGAAGGTGTATCACCTAAGAAATTTTCTTATCCTATAGCTGGTAATATTATTCCACACATAGATGTATTCTTAGATAATAGATACACTAAAGAAGAAATGAAAATGATAGATGAAACTAAGAAAATATTCCATGATGAAGATTTAAAAATTACAGCTACTACTGCTAGAGTTCCAGTATTTTATGGACATAGCGAAAGTATAAATGTTGAATTAAAAGAAAATTTCAATGATATAAATGAAATATTTGATTTATACAAAAATACTGAAGGTATAAAATTAAAGGATGATATAGACAATTTAGTTTATCCTATGCCTGTTGATTGTGCAGGTCATGATGAAGTATATGTAGGAAGAATTCGTCGTGATTTTAGTGTAGAAAGTGGTTTGAATTTATGGGTAGTAGCAGATAACATAAGAAAAGGTGCTGCTTCAAATGCAATTGAAATTGCTGAATATATAATAAAAAATAAATAATAAAGATTTTTATAAACATTAAGCTTAAAGTTTAATATAATAATATTATAAAAAATATTTTTTAAGAAAGAGGGATAATATATGAGTTTATTTAAAGGTTCTGGTGTTGCTATAGTCACCCCATTTAACGATAATGGTGTAGATTTTGACAAACTCAAAGAGTTACTTGAATGGCATGTTCAATCTGGAACTGATGCTATTATTATTTGTGGTACAACAGGTGAAGCTTCTACAATGACAGAAGACGAAAGAAAAAAAGCTATTAAATTTACTGTAGATGTAATTAATAAGAGAATTCCTGTAATAGCTGGTACTGGAAGCAACGATACTGCTGCAACTATAAACATGAGTAAATGGGCTGAAAGTGTAGGTGTGGATGGTTTACTTATAATAACTCCTTACTATAATAAAACTACTCAAAAGGGTCTTATTGCTCATTACAAAGCTATAGCAAATAGTGTACAAACTCCTATAATTATATATAATGTTCCTTCAAGAACTGGTCTTAATATTCTTCCAAAAACTTTAAAGGAGTTATGTGAATTAGACAATATAGTTGCTGTAAAAGAAGCTAGTGGAAACATTAGCCAAATAGCTGAAGTTAAAGCTTTATGTGGGGATAAGTTAGATATTTATTCTGGTAATGATGATCAAACAGTTCCAATTTTATCTGTTGGAGGTATAGGTGTTATATCCGTTCTTGCAAATATTATCCCTAAAGAAATTCACAATATGTGTGAATTTTACCTAAATGGTAAAGTTAAAGAAGCAATGAATATTCAATTAAATACTTTGTCATTAAATAATGCTGTATTTATTGAGACAAACCCTATACCTATAAAAACTGCAATGAATCTTTTAAATATGAATGCAGGTAAACTACGCTTACCACTTTGTGAGATGAGTGAAAACAACTTACAAGTACTAAAGAATGAATTAAAAGATTATGGTCTTTTAAAATAAGGTAATTGAACTTAAAAGCCAGCACATAATAAAACAAGTGCTGGCTTAAATTAAATATATTTTTCAGGAGGTATTTTTAATGACTAAAATAATATTAAATGGTTGCAATGGAAAAATGGGAAAGGTTATATCTGAAACTGTAAAAAAATTCGAAAACTTATCTATAGTAGCTGGTATTGATAAAAACACATCCAGCGTAGACTATCCTGTTTTTTCAAATATAAAAGATTGTAATATAGATGCAGATGTATTATTAGATTTTTCAAGACCAGACTCTTTAAAAAATTTAATGGACTATGCTAAACTAAAAAATATTCCACTTATAATATGTACAACAGGTCATTCTGATGAACAACTAAAGGAAATAGAAAATTTCTCTAAAGAATTGGCAATATTTCGTTCAGCAAATATGTCTATTGGAATAAATGTTATAAATAATATATTAAAAAATATATCAAATTTACTTTACAATAATTATGATATAGAAATTATAGAAAAACATCATAACCAAAAGGTAGATGCTCCAAGTGGAACAGCATTACTTTTAGCTAATACCATAAAAAATTCTATAAAAGAAGAAACTAGTTTTATATATGGTAGAGAAGGTTCTTCTAAAAAAGTCCACAATAAAATAGGTATTCATGCTATAAGAGGAGGTAGCATAGTAGGAGAACATGAAGTAATATTTGCAGGTCAAGGTGAAACTATTGAAATTAAGCATACAGCAATATCAAGAGAAGTTTTTGCTGTAGGTGCTCTTAAAGCTTGTGAATTTATGTATAATAAAGCTCCTGGTTTATACTGCATGGATGACATAATAAGAGGATAAAGTGATTCACTTTATCCTCTTATTACTTTTCTATTCTAATATAATTAATATTCTTCTTTTATAGTATCAATTTCTTCTAAGTATTCACTTTTTATATTATCAACTGATTCATTTGTTTTATATATGTAATCATCATTATTATCTGAATTATCATCTGAAAATTTTTCCATTTTAGATATAGATACCTCATAAGCTACTTTTTTAACTACCTCTGTATTAGATACTCTCTTTTGATATTCTCTACTTTGTAATCTTCCCCAAATTCTTATATTATCACCAACTTCTAAAGTTTTACAAAATCTAGCATTTCTGCCCCAAGCTATAACAGGTATATAGTCCGATTTATTATAAGGTCTATTTACTGCTAACAACATATCTGTAATTTCTCTTCCAAAAGGAGTTGTCCTATAAACAGGTTGTTTACACAAAAATCCGTTTAAATATATTTGATTTGGATTTTTGCTTTTTTCTGTACATAACTTTATATTCCTAGCAAACACAGTTAATATAAGTCTATTGGAACCTTCTACATATTTATTATATGACCTTAATTGTCCTTCTACTACTATTTTACTACCTAAGTCAATATTCATATTTGCAATTAATCTTTCTGATATAGTAACATATAATATATCTCTATTTTCACTTAATCTTTGAACTTCAATGTTAAATGTATAAAAACCTTCCCCATACATTTTATGACTAAATTTAAGTTCAGAGATTACTTCTCCCTCTAAATAAATTTTATTGTTCTGCATTAAATTTTCCATTGTAACCCCTCTTTCCCTTAGTTTCTATTTACTTATATAACATATATTTATTCTAATAGTATTTAAAATATTACTAAATTTTTCCTATTGTGCTTTGTATTTTACTAATTTCTTTATCTTCTATTAAACTCATTGTAATTCCCACCATATATGCATACATTTCTTCATCATTTTTAAATAATATATTAACTATTATTTCTTCTGGTTCTATCATTTTAAAGTTATTATAATTTAAATATCTTTGTAAACAATATAAAAATTGACAATTACCCTGTTCTATACTAGAAACGGTAACAGTATTTTTACTTCCAAATCCATAAGTAATTAAATTAGCAAATATACTTGTATTCAAATTTATGGAATTATCCATGTTTATAAAACAATACTTACCACTTAATTTTATAATATTATCTTTAATAGCACAGCTATTATTATTTAGTATAATATAATCATAATAATGATTTCCTCTTATATTTTCTTCAAAAAATAACTCATATTCTATTTCTAACAATTTTAATAATCTTATTAATGCTGAAGTAAAATCTTTATTTTTACCTATTATAGCTATACTTTTCATTAAATCAACTCCAATTTAAAGATTCCTTTAGAGTTATTTTAAACAGGAGTTATTATTTTATACTTTTCCTTTGTTTTTTACCACCTTCTTAAGAATTTTATACTATATTTCCATTATAATACAAATAGCTATTACATTTCAACAATATTAAAAATCTAATTACTATTAATTAGGTATTTGTTTCCCTAAATGATCTATTTTATAGTTATCTTTGTAAATTAAATCTCCTACTTTAACAAACTTGTATCCTTTATTTTGCAACTTTTCAATGATTTTAGGTAAATTTTCTGGTGTATTTTTAGCATAAGTATGAAATAAAATTATAGAACCAGGCTTTGCTTTATCTATCACTCTATGGTATTCTTTACTAACATCTTCTTCTTTCCAATCTATACTATCTACATCCCATTGTATACAATAGTTTCCCATTTCTTCTACTGTGTCAACAACTAAATTATTATATGCTCCTTCTGGACACCTAAAAACTTTACTGCTTTTTCCCGTAATTTTTCTAATTTTAGCATCCGTTATGTATATTTCTTGTTTTATTTTATCTTTAGATATTTTAGTCATATCTGGATGCATATTAGAATGATTGCCTATTTCATGACCTCTTTTATAAATTTCTTTAACTTCATTTTCATGCTCATCAATCCAACCTCCAACTAAAAAAAATGTAGCTTTTACATCATATTTATCAAGTATATTTAATATTTTTATAGTATTATCTTTACCCCAGCTGGCATTAAAAGACATAGCTAGTTTTTTATCTTTTACATCTACACAATATATAGGTAATCTTTTTTTTACATTTAAAAATACTCCTGTATTTTTATAGTTAATAATAATTGATATTAATGCTGAAATAAAAAGAAGACAAAAAGATAGTATTATTTTTTTATAATTTTTCACAAGCAAATTCTCCCTTCAATAATATATATTAATATATATATTTATTTATAAATCATAGTATGATAATAATTTTTTATTCAACAAACTATATACAATTTGAAAATACTTCTTTACTTTCAATATTTTATTATTCATAAATTTTATATAAAAGATAAATATATTAGTATATACTTTATTTAAATAAAGGAGGTATTATTATGGCTTTAGGTCAGTCAGGAAGTGGAAGAACACAAATTGTTCCAGAAGCTCATTCTGTTTTAGATAATATGAAATATGAAATAGCAGAAGAGCTAAATTTAGGAGTACACCAAGGATCTGAAGATTATTGGGGAAATATTACATCTAAAGATTGTGGAAGAGTTGGAGGAGAAATGGTAAAACGACTTGTATCAATGGCAGAAGACCATTTATCTAAAAATCAAAATAACAAATAATAGAAAATATTATATATAATTTTTTACATAAAGCACCGAATATATTCGGTGCTTTATGTATTTTATGTTATAATAAATTATAACTTGATATTTTTATGGGGAGGATGAATAATGTTTGAGGATACTTTAGAGTTAGCAGAAAATAAACTACTACTACTTTATATATTTAATAAAATAAACTTTGCAATCTCAAATAATCAAATTACTCAAATTATTTTAGAAAACAACTTTATAAATTATTTTACTTTGCAACAATATATATCAGAATTAGTATCATCTAATTTTTTAAAATATATTGAAAAAGACGGAAAACATAGACTTATAATAACTGATAAAGGTCTAAAAGTACTTAACTTATTTAAAAATAGAATTTCTAACCAAAAAAAGTACCTAATAGATGAATATTTGAAAAATCATTTAAATAATATTAAACAAGAAGTCACAATAACTGCTGATTATACTATAGAACATAAAAACAATTTTATTGTAAACTTAAAAGCTGTAGAAAATGACTGCATATTAATAGATTTAAAATTAAATGTAGGCTCAAATGACCAGGCTAAAAAACTATGTGCTAAATGGAAAAAGCATTCTACAGAAATATATAGTAAAATAATAAAGGCTTTTATTGATTAATATTTAATATATAGTCATTCCTGTAGGTTCTCCCCCTATCCGAATGACTTTTTTCTTTTCCCCTTTTATATCAATTCTAAATAAAAGATCATTATAATTATCTCCTACATATACGTAATTATTGGCTTTTACTATTCCCCTAGGCATTCCTCCTACATTTATTTTTTTTATTTCCCTATAACAATTTGTATCCACAATACTTATGCTTCCTTCTCCAAAATTAGATACAAAACAATTTTTGCCATCATAATACATATCCACAGGTGAATTACCAACTTCAATTCTATTAACTAAATTAAAATTTTTTAAAGATATTATAGAAATATTTCCTCTAAAATCTGACCCTATATTGCTTTCACATACTAATATATAATTTCCATCAGAAGTAAATATGGCTTTAGTAGGATAAGAACCTACTCTTATTTTTTTAGTATTATCTCTATTTTCACAATCTATTAAAGTTAAACTGTCTTCCTGTACATTGGATATAGCTAAAAGCTTTTTTTTCTTATTTATATCTATGCTAAATGGCAAATTTCCACAAGGAACTGATTCCTCAATAACTTTATTAGTTAAGTTAAATAAAATTACGTTATTTAAATCTCCACATATTATATATGCCATATCTTCATTTACAACTAAATCATTACAATTGCTTCCAATAAAATAATTTTCTACATTTTTATAATTTTTTATATCTATTATAGATAAACTATCACTATAATTATTAGCAACTAATAATTTATCGTTTTTTACACACATACCGTGGGGTCCCATTTTATTATAATTATTAGTTCTCAAATTTATTTTATGTTTTTCTTTAAAAAAATCTAAGTTTATGACAGATATGAAATCTGAAGATGTATTACAAACATATAAGTTTTCCATATTATCACCTCCTCACAGTTATAATATGTAGCTACTTAAATTTTGAGATTTATTTTATAAAATATTGATATATATACCCTATCAGGGTATAATATTAGTATAATATATACTATTAAAAAGGGAGGAATAATAAAATGTATACTTATATTCCTAAAGGAGTATGTTCTAAAAAAATAGATTTTGACATTAAAGATAATAAAATTACTAATGTAAATTTTACTGGAGGATGTAGTGGAAATCTTCAAGGAATATCCCATTTAGTAGAAGGATTACCTGTAGAAGAAACTATAAATAGACTAAAAGGAATAAGATGTGGTTTTAAAATTACTTCTTGCCCAGATCAATTTGCAAAAGCTTTAGAAGAATTGGTATTAAAAAAGACAGATGTTTAATCAATCATCTGTCTTATTATTTTTCTCATATCTCCCACCATATATAATGAACCACATATTAATAATAAATCTTTTTCAGAGCAATAGCTTAGTGCTTTTTTATAAGCATTTTCATAATCTTCTTCTGATTCACTATTAATATTAAATTTCTTTATTAACTTATTTAGTTCACTAGAAATCTCTGCTCTATCACTATTAGGTGTAACAGCTATAACCTTATCTGCCATAGGTGTTATTATACTAATCATATTTTCTACTTCTTTATCTGCTAATATACCTATAATTAACACAAGCTTATCATACTTAAAATATAAATCTATACTTTCTTTAAGACTTAACATTCCATCTATATTATGAGCTCCATCAATTACAACTAAAGGCTGTGTATTCATTACTTCTAATCTTCCTGGCCACTTTACATTTTTTAATGCATTAATGATAGTCTTATTATTTATATTCAATCCAAGCTCTACTAACTTTTCTATAGCAAATATAGCTGTAGCACAGTTTAAAACTTGATATTTTCCTAAAAGGGATAAATCTATATCATAGCTGCTCTTATAAGTGTTTACTTGAATTTGTTGAATATATTTATTATTTAACTTTTTAGTACCTACATATCTTGCACAATTTTTAGATACTTCTATAAATTCACTATATTTACTTTTACTAACCTTATTTAATACTTCTAATATTTCTACCTCCTGAGGGTATGAAACAACTGGTACACTTTTTTTAATTATTCCTGCTTTTTCATAGGCAATATCTTTTAATGAATTTCCTAATATTTTCATATGATCATAACCTATGGAAGTAATTACACTTAATATAACTCCTCCTTGAGTTTTATCATTAAAAGATTGTAAAACATTAGTAGAATCTAATCTACCTCCAAGGCCTACTTCTATTACAGCAAAGTCAACTTTATTTATATAAAAATATAAAAACATAACACATGTTATTATTTCAAATTCTGTAGGATGTTCATAGCCTAATTCTATAACTTTATCTACAGCCTTTGAAACTTTTTCTACTAAGTTAGTTAAATCTTCTTTTGATATACTATTATTATTTATTTGCATTCTTTCTTCAAATTCTTCTAAATAAGGTGATATGTATGTTCCTACTTTATAATTAGCTTCTATTAGTATTTGAGTTATCATAGAAGTTGTAGAACCTTTTCCGTTAGTACCTGCTATATGTATACATTTTATATATTTATGAGGATTTCCTAGAAACTCTAATAATTTTTCTGTTCTTTCTAATCCTAAATTACTACCAAATTTAGCTGTATCTTTTATATAGTTCATAGCTTCTTTGTAATTCATTTTATCACCCTCTCATGTAAATTAAAGTGTAGGGTATACCCTACACTTTATATATGATTTACTTTAATTTTTGTAAATTTTCCAATACAGATTCAAGCATTTCTTTATATTTTTCTCCTTTTTCTCTTTCCTTATTTACTACTGCTTCTGGTGCTTTATCTACAAAACCCTTGTTGGAAAGCTTTTTCTCAACTCTTTCAATTTCTTTTTCTAATTTTTCTTTTTCCTTGTTTAATCTTTCAATTTCTTTTTCTACATCTACTAAATCAAGAAGAGGCATGAAAATTTCCGCTCCTAATGTAACAACTGAAACTGTGTTATCTAAAACTTCATCTTTTGAATTTACTAATACAACTTCACTTGCTGAAGCTAATTTTTTAAAATATTCTTCTCCTTGAACAAATCCTTCTTTCATATCTTCTTCAGTAACATGAATCATTACTTTAGCTTTTCTTGAATAAGGTACATTCATTTCTGTTCTTACATTTCTTATAGCCTTTATAGCTTCTATTACATATTTCATTTCTTTTTCAGATTTCTTATCTTCAAGTTCTTCGTTGTATTCAGGCCATTTTGAAGTAGTTATACATTCACATTCTTCTCCTAAGTGAGTATATATTTCTTCAGTAATAAATGGCATTATAGGATGTAATAATTGTAAGCTTATAACTAACACTTTATATAAAACATTATATGCTATACCCTTTTCTTCTTCATTATCTCCATACATTACTGGTTTAACAAGTTCTATATACCAATCGCAGAATTCATTCCAAATAAATTCATATACTTTTTGAGAAGCTATTCCTAATTCAAATTTATCTATATTATCTGTTACTTCCTTAACTAAAGTATTAGCTCTTGATAATATCCATCTATCTGCTACAGAATAATTTTTGTTATCTTTATACTTATCCATTAAATCTTTATCTAAATTCATCATAACAAATCTTGAAGCATTCCATATCTTATTAGCAAAGTTTCTTGCTGCTTCTACCTTTTCTGGATAGTATCTTATATCATTTCCTGGAGCATTTCCTGTTATTAACATAAATCTTAAAGCATCTGCTCCATATTCATTTATTACTTCAATAGGATCAACACCATTACCTAAGGATTTTGACATTTTCTTTCCTTCAGAGTCTCTTACTATTCCATGAACTAATACTGTATCAAAAGGTATTTCTTTCATAGTATGAAGTGAAGAAAATACCATTCTTGCTATCCAGAAGAATATAATATCATATCCTGTAACTAATGTACTTGTAGGATAGAAGTATTCTAAATCTGCTGTTTTATCAGGCCATCCTAATGTTGAGAAAGGCCATAATGCAGAACTAAACCAAGTATCAAGCACGTCATTATCTTGTTTCAAATTGCTACTTCCACATTTAGTACACTTAGTAGGTTCATCTATAGCTACTATAACTTCTCCACAATCTTGGCAATACCAAACTGGGATTCTGTGTCCCCACCAAAGTTGTCTTGATATACACCAATCTTGTATATTTTCCATCCAGTTAAAGTATATTTTATCAAACCTTTCTGGAACAAATTTTACTTCTTTATTTCTTACTGCATCTATAGCAGGACCTGCTAATGGTTTCATTTTTACAAACCATTGTTTAGATATAATAGGTTCTATTGTTGTTCCACATCTATCATGGCAACTTACATTATGAACATGATCTTCTATTTTTACTAAGTATCCTTCTTTTTCTAAATCTTCTACCATAACTTTTCTAGCTTCATATCTATCTAATCCAGCATATTTGCCACCTAATTCGTTAATTGTTCCATCTTCATTCATTACATTTATTTCAGGTAAATTATGTCTTTTACCTACATTATAGTCATTAGGATCATGGGCAGGAGTTATTTTAACAGCACCTGTTCCAAATTCCATATCAACATAATCATCTGCTATAATTGGAATTTCCTTATTTACAAGTGGTAATATTAAAGTTTTTCCTACTAAATGAGTATATCTTTCATCTTTTGGATTAACTGCTACTGCAACGTCTCCTAGCATAGTTTCTGGTCTTGTTGTAGCTATTTGTAAATATCCATCTCCATTAGCTAATGGATATTTTACATGCCAAAAATGTCCGTTTTGTTCACTATATTCTATTTCTGCATCAGATAAAGCAGTTTTACATTTAGGACACCAATTTATAATTCTATTTCCTTGATATATTAGTCCTTCATTATACAATTTTACAAATATATGTCTAACTGCTTTATTTAAGCTTTCATCCATAGTAAACTTTTCTCTAGTAAAGTCTACAGAACATCCCATTCTTTTAACTTGTTCACGAATTCTTTCTCTATATTCGTCAGTCCATTCCCAAACTTTTTCAAGAAAAGCTTCTCTTCCTATTTCTCTTTTTTTAATTCCTTTTTTAAGAAGTTCATTTTCTACTTTAACTTCTGTAGCTATACTAGCATGATCTTGACCTGGAAGCCACAAAGTACTATAACCTTGCATTCTTTTTACTCTAATTAAAAAATCTTGAAGAGAATTATCAAGAGCATGACCTAAGTGTAATTTTCCTGTTATATTTGGAGGTGGCATAACTATACAATAAGATTTTTTGTTTTTGTCTACATCTGGTGTAAAAACTCCTTTATCTTGCCACCAACTATATAATCTACTTTCAAATTCTTTAGGATTATAGGTTTTTGCAATATTTTTTGATTCGTCCATATCCATCTCTCCTTAAATTTATATTAAATTAATTATTCCAATTAAAAAAAGCCTTAGTCCATAAAAGGACGAAGACTCGCGGTACCACCTTTTTTCCTGTATTATATGCAATGCAGGCTCTTAATATAATAACGATTTAAGTAAACCGTCTTTACCTACTTAAAAGTTCAGTAAAGAAACTCCAAAGCTACCTTCAAGAAAATTTGTATAGAAAGCCTTGCAGCCAATGAACTTTCCTCTCTTTATACTCCTTATTCTTTACTCCTCTTTGTCATAGTTTGTATATTATTATAGTATATACTTAAAAAATAACTATTTATCAGTTTTAATATATATTATATCTTTAATTTATAACATGTCAATAGCATTTTTTATTCAATAACCTAAGTTTAACAAATTTTACACAACAATCATATTATAAAATAATAATAAATATAAAATAAGGAGGACTATATGAAAAAAAGAAATTTACACATTGCATCTATTAGTATATTGCTGATATTTTTTATAACACTATTTGCTGGATGTAAAAATAAAGATAAATCTTTAGTAAAAGTAGAATTAAATGAGGTTGTTCGTTCTGTTTTTTATGCTCCTATGTATGTGGCAATTAACGAAGGTTTTTTTAAAGAAGAAGGTTTAGATATAGAACTTTCTACAGGACAAGGTGCTGATAAAACTATGCAACAAGTGCTAAGCGGAAGTTCTGATATAGGATTTTGTGGTCCTGAACAAGTAGTATATATATATAATCAAAAAAGAGAAGACTATCCGATACTATTTGCTCAGCTAACTCAAAAAGATGGTTCTTTCTTAGTTGGAAGAAAAGAGGATAATAATTTTAATTGGGAATCCTTAAAAGGAAAAACCATAATAGGGGGACGACCTGGTGGAATGCCTGAAATGGCTTTAGAGTATGTTTTAAAAAAACATGAACTAGAACCTGGAAAAGATGTTGAGCTAATAACTAACCTTGCTTTTACTGCTACAGCAGGAGCTTTTAAATCTGGTACTGGAGACTATGTAGCTTTATTTGAACCTACTGCTAGTATGATAGAACAAGACAATTCTGGTAAAATAGTAGCCTCTATAGGTAAATCTGCTGGTGTTATACCTTATACTTGCTATTTTTGTACTAAATCCTACATGGAAAAAAATCCAGAAACTATAGAAAAATTCACAAGAGCTATTTACAAAGGTCAGATTTGGGTAAAAAAACATAGCGAATCTGAAATAGCAAAATCTATTAAATCATTTTTCCCTGGAACTAACGAAAATATATTAATTAATGTAATCAAAAATTATAAATCAATAAATGCTTATGCTGAAAATCCTATAATGAAAGAAGAATATCTAAATACACTAATAGACATAATTCAATCTTATGATAATACTTTAATACCTTCAAAACCACCTTTTAATAAAATAGTAAATAACTCTTTTAGTGAAAAAGCTATGGAAAATTTAAAATAAATAAATAAAATAAAAGAGTCTATGTATTAGAAAACACATAGACTCTTTTTATAAATAAATCTTTATATTAATTTACTTTAATTCTTCAATAACTTTTTCCATATTTTTTTTATTATTTAATTTATTAGATTTATTTTTAATAGACTCAAAAGCTACAGAAAGCATAAGCTTAATTCTATTTAATTGATTCACTTCACTTGCTCCAGGGTCATAATCTATAGCTGCAATATTTGTACCTGGATACCTTCTTTTTAACTCTTTTATCATACCTTTTCCTGTTATATGATTTGGCAAGCATGCAAAAGGTTGCATACAAATTATATTATTTACTCCACTTTCTATAAGTTCTACCATTTCTGCTGTTAAAAACCATCCTTCACCAGTTTGGTTTCCAATAGATAATATAGGCTTTGCTCCTTCTGCAAGTTCTCCTATAGTTTTTGGAGAATCAAATCTTTTACTACGATTAAGAGCATATTTTATATGTCTTCTAAAGCTTTCTATAACTAGTATACCTAAATCACTAATTAATTGATTGAATTTACTTCCAGATAAATACTTATATTTAAATGTAGAGTCATAAGCACAGTACAAGAAAAAGTCTGTTAAATCTGGCACAACTGCTTCTGCACCTTCTTCTTCTAATATGTGAACAACATTATTATTAGCAGTAGGATGAAATTTAACTAATATTTCTCCAACTATTCCAACTCTAGGTTTACTTATGTTATTTATTTCTATATTATCAAATTCCTTTACTATATTATACACATTTTGCTTAAATGTAGCCATATTTCCGTCCCGTACATTTTTTTTACATATTCCTACCCATTTATTATAAAGCACATTAGTTGAGCCCGGTATTTTTTCATAAGGTCTTACTCTATACAATACTCTCATAAGTAAATCACCATATAACAAGCCTATAAGTGCTTTTTTACCTAATGACAATGTTAATTTAAATCCTGGATTTTTTTCTATACCTATTAAATTTGCAGATATAACTGGAACATTAGGAAAACCTGCTTCTTTAATAGCTTTTCTTAAAAATCCTATATAATTTGTGGCCCTACATCCTCCACCAGTTTGAGATATAATAACAGATGTATTATCTAAATCATATTTTCCAGATTTTAATGCTTCTATAATTTGTCCTATTACAATAATAGATGGATAACAAGCATCGTTATTTACATATTTTAATCCCTCATCTACAGCTTTTTTATCTACTGAAGGTAAAATATCTACATTATACCCTGAAGCAGAGAAAGCTTCTTCTATAAATTGAAAATGTATTGGTGACATTTGAGGGCATAATATGGTATGTTTTTTTCTCATTTCTTTTGTAAATATTATTCTTTTTTCTGGTGAATAAATTTTATTAGGTTTAAATCCACTATATTCTCTTTCCTCTACAGCAGCTTTTAAAGATCTAATTCTTATTCTAGCTGCTCCTAAATTACTTCCTTCATCTATTTTTAATACAGTATATATGTTACCATAATATCTTAATATTTCCTCTACTTGATCTGTAGTAACAGCATCTAAACCACATCCAAAAGAATTAAGTTGAATAAGTTCTAAATTATTTTCTTTAGCTACAAAGCTAGCAGCTGCATACAACCTAGAATGATATACCCATTGATCTACTACTCTTAGTGGTCTATCCACTTTTCCTAAATGAGCTACTGAATCTTCTGTAAGTACAGCCATATCAAAAGAAGTAATTAATTCTGGAAGTCCATGATTTATTTCTGGATCTATATGATAAGGTCTTCCCGCAAGCACAATACCTCTTTTTCCTGTATCTTTTAAATATTTAAGAACTTCTTCTCCTTTTTTTCTTATATCTTCTTTAACTTTTTCTTGCTCTTCATATGCCTTTCTTACAGCAGTTTTTATTTCATTTTTGCTTATATTAAATTCTTTTAATTCATCGCATAATCTATTTATAAGCCTTTTTTCATTATTTAAAGGTAAAAAAGGATTCTTGAAATTTATATTTTTTTCTCTTAATACATCCATATTATTTTTTATAACTTCAGCATAAGAAGTAACTATAGGACAATTATAGTTATTATCTGCTTCTTCTTGTTCTTTTTGTTCATACGGTATACATGGATAAAATATAAAATCTATATCCTTTAGTACTAAGCTCATTATGTGACCATGAACAATTTTAGCAGGATAACATGCAGATTCAGATGGTATAGTTTCTATTCCTAATTCATATATTTTTTTATTAGAACGAGGAGATATTTCAACTCTAAACTTCAAATTAGTAAATAATGTAAACCAAAACGGATAATTTTCATATATATTTAATACCCTAGGTATACCTACTACACCTCTTTTAGCCTTTTCTTTACTTAAAGGTTTATAGTTAAACACCCTTTTATATTTATAGTTATATAAATTAGGTACGTTTTTATTTACATTTTCTTTTCCAGCACCTTTTTCACATCTATTTCCAGATACAAAACTTGTATTATCTGAAAACTTATTAATCGTTAATAAACAATTATTTCCACATCCTCCACATCTTTTCATAGTAATTTCACTATTAAAATGTTGTAGTTCATCCAATGTTAGTAATTTGCTTTTTTCTCCTTCTTTAAACCTTTCTTTAGCTATTAACGCTGCGCCAAAAGCCCCCATAATTCCAGCTATATCTGGTCTTACTACTTCTCTTTGTAATATAATTTCAAAACTTCTTAATACAGCATCATTGTAAAATGTTCCACCTTGCACAATTATATTGTTAGGTAATTCCTCTGCACTTCTTACTTTTATAACCTTAAAAAGAGCATTTTTTATTATAGAATAGGAAAGACCAGAAGAAATATCTCCTACAGTTGAGCCTTCTTTTTGAGCTTGTTTAACTTTAGAATTCATAAATACAGTACATCTTGAACCTAAATCTACAGGATTTTTTGCTAATAAAGCTGTTTTAGCAAATTCTTTAACATCCATATTTAGTGATTTAGCAAAAGTTTCAATAAAAGAACCACATCCTGAAGAACAAGCTTCATTTAACATTATACTATCTATTACTCCATTTTTTATTTGAAGACATTTCATATCTTGTCCACCAATGTCCAGTATAAATTCTACTCCTGGAAGAAAAAATTCTGCTGCTTTATAATGTGCTATAGTTTCAACTTCTCCTATATCAACATTTAAAGCTGCTTTTATCAATCCTTCTCCATATCCTGTAACAGTAGAATTAACTAAATTTGCTGTATTAGGCATTACACAATATAATTCTTTTAATATGTTTATTGTAGATTTTAGAGGACTTCCATTATTACTTGAATAATAAGAATACAATAAAGTACCTTTTTCATCTATTAAAGCCGCTTTAGTAGTAGTAGAACCTGCATCTATTCCTAAAAAGCAATTTCCTTTAAAACCTTTCAAGTTTCCTTTTTTAACTATATATTTACTATGCCTATTTTTAAAATCTTCTAATTCTTTTTCATTTTTAAATAAGGGTCTAAGATTTGTAATTTCTCCTGAAAAAACATGATTTAAATTATTTATTTTTTTCTTAATTTCTTCAAAAGAAATAGGATTTTTATCTTTAGAAGCTATTGCAGCTCCTATAGCTACAAATAATTGAGAATTATTTGGAAATATAACTTCATCTTTTGTTAAATTTAATGTTTCTATAAATCTTTTTCTAAGCTCTGATAAAAAATAAAGAGGTCCACCTAAAAAAGCAACATTACCTTTTATTGCTTTACCACAAGCTAATCCACTTATTGTTTGATTTACTACTGCTTGAAATATTGATACTGCTATATCTTCTTTAGCTGCTCCTTCATTTAACAAAGGTTGAATATCTGTTTTTGCAAAAACTCCACATCGAGCCGCTATAGGATATATAACCTTATATTCCTTTGCCAATTCATTTAACCCTTGAGCATCTGTTTGAAGTAAAGAAGCCATTTGATCTATAAAAGCCCCAGTTCCCCCTGCACAAGTTCCATTCATTCTCTGGTCAATACCATTATCAAAAAATGTTATTTTAGCATCTTCTCCTCCAAGTTCTATAGCTACATCCGTATTGGGAATTAAATTTTCTATTGTCTTAGTACAAGCTATAACTTCTTGTATAAACTCTATTTCTATCCATTTAGAAACAGCTAATCCTCCAGAGCCTGTTACCATTATAGTAATATTTTCATTTTTAAAATATTTATATGCTTCACTTATAATGTCAACAATTGAACTCTTAATATCAGAAAAATGTCTTTTATATTTACTATAAATTAAATTACTATTTTCATCTAATACAGCTATCTTCACAGTAGTAGAACCTATATCTAATCCCACATTAAATAACTTTTTCATATATCATATCACCTTTTTATAATTTTTTATATATTAGTTTATTTACATAAAATATATGGTATCAAAATAGCTTTAATTACTATAGTTTAACACAACACATTTTTATAATTTTATTAAAATTTTTTCTTTATATTCAATATAATACATTATAAAATACAATACAACTAATTTTTTATATTTTATTTTATCTATTATTTTTTATTCAATAACCTAATCTATAATATATTTAATTTATATAATATTTTAACATTACTTTCCTAAAAGTCATATAATAAATTAAGAATTTTATAGGAGATGATATTATGAATAAAGTAGAGGTTAAAAATATATATATGAACTATCATTCTTTAAATAATACCACTGAAGCAATTAAAAACATATCTATTTCTGTTAAAGAAGGAGACTTTATAAGCATTGTAGGTCCATCTGGTTGTGGTAAATCTACATTATTGAATATAATAGCTGGACTTTTAAAACCCTCTTATGGTGAAGTATACATTGACAATAAAAATTTATACTCTGTGTCAAATAAAATAGGATATATGTTTCAAAGAGATCATTTATTCGATTGGCTCAATGTATGGGATAACGTTACCTTAGGTATTAAAATAAAAAACAAATTAACTAATCAGCAAAAAGAAAAAATAGAAAAATTACTTTACAATTACAATTTATTAGATTTTAAAAATCATCATCCTAATGAACTTTCAGGAGGTATGAGACAAAAGGTAGCACTAATAAGAACATTAGCATTAAATCCAGAAGTTTTGTTATTAGATGAACCTTTTTCAGCTTTAGATTATCAAACTAGACTTAACATAGGTGATGAAATATTTAAAATATTAAAATTAGAAAATAAAACAGTAATCATGGTAACTCACGATATTTCAGAAGCTATATCTATGTCAAATAGAGTATTGGTACTATCTAAGCGTCCTGCAGAAATAGTAAAAAATATAAAAATTGACTTTAAAGCTAATTATAATTCTCCTTTAAAACGCAGAGAAACTCCTGAATTCGGAACTTATTTTAATGATGTATGGAAGGAGTTGAATAATCAATGATAGATTTAAATAAAGAACATAGCATGTATATTAAAAATTATAAAAAAAGAAATGCAAAAATTGCTATAACTAGATTTATTATATTATTTTCTATTTTCGCTTTATGGGAAATAGCAGGAAATTTAAATTGGATAGATCCTTTTCTAACAAGTACTCCCTCTAGAATGTGGAAAAGTTTAGTAAAAATATATTATGAAGGTACTTTATTTAAACACATATGGGTAACTTGTTATGAAACTATACTAGGTTTTTTACTGGGTACTATATTAGGTACACTTATAGCTATTATACTATGGTGGTCTGATTTTATATCTAAAGTTTTAGACCCCTATCTAGTAGTATTAAATGCTTTACCTAAAGTTGCTTTAGCACCTATTATTATATTTTGGGTAGGCAATGGTAAAGAAGCTATTATAATAATAGCTCTTCTTATATCAATAATTGTAACTATTATAAATGTTTTAAATGGATTTAATGAAGTAGATGAAGATAAAATTAAACTTCTTAAAACTTTAGGTGCAAACAAATTAGATATATTAAGATATTTAATAATACCTGCATCTATACCTACTTTAGTATCTACTTTAAAAATAAATGTAGGTCTTTCCTGGGTAGGTGTTATAATGGGTGAATTTTTAGTAGCTAAAGAAGGTTTAGGATTTTTAATAATTTATGGTGGTCAAATATCCCAGCTAGATATGGTAATGATGAGTATAATTATACTTTCAATATTAGCTTATCTTATGTATCAAGCTGTAGCTTTTTTTGAAAAAAAACTTAGCAGTTAAAGCATAAAATATACTTTAATGGAAATAATTATAATAGATATTATAGTTATTTAAGTACTATAAAGATAAATTTTCAATAAACTAGGGAGGACTTTAAATGAGCTATTTTCAACAAGCTAATAATCTATATAGCAATAGAAATTATAAAAAAGCTATAGCTATGTACAAAAAAGCACTACACGCCAAAGAAAACGAAGCCTCTTCATTGTATAATGCTGCAGTATGCTTTATAAAGTTAAAAGATTTAAAAAAAGCCATATCACTTCTAGAGTTAGCCATAAATAAAAAAAGAGAAAGCAAATACTTTTTCAATCTTGCTTATTGTTATGTATTATTAAAAAATCATAAAAAAGCTTTAATATATTTTAATACTGCTTGGTCTTTAGACCCTAGTGACAAAGATTGTGAAAAAGCAATAAATATAATAATGAATAAATATAGTAAATAAAAAACACGGTGTTTAAAAACCGTGTTTTTTATTTTTAAAATGTTTCAAAAGTATATCCTTGACTCTTAAAATATTTTATAATTTCAGGTAACGCTTGTACAGTTGTATGCTTGGTTTCAGCATCATGCATTAAAATTATTATATGTTGTTGTTCCTGAGATGTTTCTTTTACTCTATTTATTAAATTAAATACTGGTACATTATGTCTCTCTGCATCTCCATTTAAACAGTTCCAATCTATATAGTAATACCCCTCTTCTTTAATTGCTTGTCTATAGGGCTGCAATCTTGAACCAAAAGAACCTCCTGGAAATCTTATTACTTTATTTTCATAATCTTTTCCTAATATATCTTTTATAGTATTTTCACACTTTTTTATATCATTTACAAAATTAGATACATCTGAATAAATATACTGATAATCATGAGAATAAGTGTGATTACAAATAGCATGTCCTTCATTTTTTTCTCTTTTTAATATGTCCTTATTAGATTCTGCATAACTTCCTACTACAAAAAAAGTAGCTTTTACATCATTTTCTTTCAATATATCTAATATTTTAGGAGTATTATTTCTAGAAGGTCCATCATCAAAAGTTAAAAACACTATTTTTTTGCCATCATTTTTATAAGGATCCATAGCATATTGTTTTTTCTTTTTCTTTTGCTTTTCCTTTTCTTCTAACTTCTTTTGTTTAATTTCATCATTTTTTTTATTTGAACTAAAAGCATTAACTACAACATGCCTACTTTGAGATACTCTGCCACCTATAAAAAATCCTATAGAAAACAGTATCATTATACAAAACCCTAGAAATGCAATATTTTTAAATCTTTTCTTTTTACCTTTATCTATTCTATTAATTTTTTTCATAGCTCTAACATCTCCTATCATAACAATAAATATTGCATAAATTTTCTACCATTCACCAGCTATAGTTCCATTTTTATGATCTATTTTGAATCTTCTACTATCAAAATAGTTTCCTCCTTTATAGAAAGTTGTATCCACATTAATCCATTGACTTTCTTCTGGTATATATACTTGATTCCAAGCATGGTTTACCCATGTTAATCCATTAAAACCATATCCAGTAATTAAACGCACTTTTATTCCATTTGCTCTGCACATAGAAACATATAAACAAGAATAGTCAAAACAAATTCCTTTTCTAGTTTCAAAAGTTGCTACAGCACCTGATCTAACATTAAAATCATTATTTAGTACTTTATCTGCCTTTTCATTATCATAAGATATATTACTTCCAATCCAATTGTATAATATTTTAGCTTTATTTCTAGTGGAAACTTCGTTAGATACTATACTTTTTGCAAATTTATCTATTTTAGAATTAGATTTTATTCCCTCATCTAAAGTTACTCCGTTATAATATACTATGGTTCTTCCTTTATTATTATATGAAACTTTATCATTTTGATTATTAGAATTCTTAATAACAACTTTAAATGAGTTATCAATTATATTAGGTAATTTTTTTGCTATTCTAGAATTAGTAATAGGAATAACTACTTCTTTACATATATATTTATATGGCTTAGATGTTTCTAAATATTTATCTAATGCTTTACTGCCATTTAATATAGAAACTAAATTAAATAAAAATGTTATAATCAATAAATAACATAGAGCTTTTGGAATTTGAAATAAAGCTCCTGCTACTCTTTTAAACACTTCACTTTTTCTACTTAGAAAACTTTCAATATTATCTAAAATAGGATATATAGTAATTAAATTCATTAACTGTAATATTAAAAATACTATTTTATACGTTATAATTATTAATATAGGTATTATTATTAAATAAATAACAAAATTATTACTTTCTATATACTTCAATATACTATAAGGTATTGAGTTATATATCTTTTTATATACTCCTCCATAATGTTGAATAAATATCTTTCTTCCATAGTAAGTTCCTAGAACAATTCCTGCTATAAAAGATATGTTTTTGCCTAGTTCTTCTATATCATATTTTAAATCATGAGAAGAAAATTTAAATAAAAATCCCTTTAAAAGAGGATAAATAAAAGATAATAATAAAATTATTGTAATTGGATTTAATTTCAAATTTGTATCCTTCCTTCCCATTTTTACTAAAAACAATACATCTTTATTAATTGTATTATATAAATTTTATTTTTTTACTCAATTATATCATGTAACAAATTTTTTATTTTTTCCCACTCATATCCCTTTCTTAATAAATAATTAGCTAATTTTACATATACTTTTTTAATATCTTTTTCTGATACAATCATCTTTTTATATTTGCTATAAATTAAATTTTTTAACTCATCTTCATTTTCTTCTTTTTTAACTAAATCTTCTTCTTTTACAATTTGATTTAAAATATTATTTACTATATTATAATTATATCCCTTTCCCAATAAATAATTTCCTAATTTACTATATATACTTTTTATATTTTGAGGTTTTTTTAATAATAGTTTGTATTTTTTTTCAGCTAATTTTTTACCATATAAAACTTCTATGCTATCATCTATAATTCTTAATTCATTATCTATTATTTTCTCACATATACCTTTTTTTAGTAAATTATATTTTATTTTATTTTTACCTTGATTTTTTATTTTTTCTTCTATATAAATTTTACAGTATTTTTCATCATCTGCAAACTTATATTTTTTTAAAAACATTAATACACTATTAATAGTATTATTATCATATTCTTTAGATTGTAATTTGTCTATTATTTCTTTTTCTGTTTTGTAACTTTTTTCCACAATATTTAAAGCATATTTTTTTGCTTTAATATAGTTATCTTGGTTTACTATGCCTTTTATATAATCTATATCTAAAATTTTATCTTTTTTAATGTTATGAGAATAAACTAGCTCAATAGAGCAGGAAAAAGCAAATTCTCCATCTATATATACATTAACTCTATCTTTACTCTTCTTTTGAAATTCTACTTTAGTAACTATATTTTTATTCATAAAATCACCTATTCTTTTCTTTTAAGTATGTGAATTGTAGGATTATTTAATACTAAATTTGCTATTTCATATATGTGATTACTTTCTATATAATTTAACGCTTTATTATCTTCTATAAATTCGTATATATTTTCATTATTTATAGATTGATACAAAACATAATTAGCTATATCTTCACAATCTTCTAAAGTAAATGCTGTAGCAGTTTTTAAAACTTTTTTCATAATATCTATTGTACTATTATCAAATACTATTTCTTTCTTTTTTATTTTATCTATACAATTATTAATAATATTTATTGTTTTTTCTATGTTTTCTTCACTTACAGCAGTATAAATACACATTGTTTTTACATGTTTTGATAAATCCAGCGATGTATAAACGTCATAAGCTAATCCTCTCTTTTCCCTTAGTTCTTTAAAAAGTATAGAATTATTACTTTCGCCTAATTTATGATTTAATATTCTTAAAGCTAACTCTTGATTTTTATTTAAATTATTAAATGTAAATATATATATTATTGTACTTTGTTCTATATCTTTTTTATAAGAATAATTGCATCCTGGAATATTTCTTTCCATTAAAATATTATTCTTTTTTATTTCCTTTCTTTCCCACTTACCAAAATGTTCTTTAATTAACTTATAAATATAATAAGGTTCATAATCAGATGCAACTACAATGTTACAATTATTAGGAATGTAGTATTTTTTATAAAAACTTAAAATTTCATTTCTTGTAAACTTATTTACTATATCCTCTGTACCTATAGTATCATATTTTAATGGACTTTTATCAAAAGCTGCATAATATGCCTTTTGATAACTAAAATCTTCTATATCATCTTTAGCAGTTCTAATTTCTGACAATATAACTTCTTTTTCTTTTTTTATTTCTTTTGATGAAAATATAGAATTTTGAAGCATGTCTGAAAATATTTCAATAATACATTCTATTTCTTCTTTTAATCCCGTGAAAGTATATACTGTACGATCATATCCTGTATAAGCATTATACTCTCCACCTAATTTTTCAATATCAGAATTTATATCTTCATTGTTTCTTTTTTTAGTTCCTTTAAAAATCATGTGTTCAACAAAATGTGATATTCCTCTTTCTGATTTATCCTCTAGCAAAGCTCCCACTCTAATTGCTACATTTATAGATATTAATTTGCTATCTTTTTTTATACAAATAAGATTTAATCCATTATCTAGTATATACTTTTTTGAATAAAACATATATTGCTCCCTTCATAAATTAAAATATTTTAATACACTATATACAATTATAATAATTATATATATAAAAGTTATAATTTTATATATAATTTAATAAAAAAGCATAAATAATTTGTTCTCTTAAATTCCTTTCATTCATATAATTGAGTGGGAGGGAAATTTATTATGTCAAGATTTAAAAAATTATTATATACTCTTTTATTTATACTTATAATAGAAATAATTCTTATATATTTAGGTAACAAATATAATATTTTAAGTTTAAATAATGGTTCTAATAATAAATCTACATGTATTTTAGTGGATATATCTTCTCATGAATTGTTTCTTATAAATAATAATAAAATTATAAAATCCTATACTATTGCCAGTGGCAAACCTAATACTCCATCTCCAATAGGTTCATGGAAAATTATAAGCAAAGGAACTTGGGGAAAGGGCTTTGGAGGACATTGGTTAGGATTAAATGTTCCTTGGGGTAAATATGGTATACATGGAACTAATAAACCTAACTCAATTGGCTGGAACTCTTCTCATGGATGTATTAGAATGAAAAATAGAGATGTTTCTGAATTATATAAATTAGTACCTCACGGCACTCCTGTAATAATTTATGGAGGACCTTATGGAAACTTTGGAAGCAGACTTAGAAATATAAATCCTGGTGATAGAGGTGCTGATGTTTTTGAAGTTCAAAGACTTCTTAAGATAAAAGGTTATTACGAAGGTAATCCTGATGGAATTTATGGAGATGGAATGAAATATTACATACATAAATTTCAAAAGGATAATAATATCCCTTTGTCTAATACAATAAATTTTAATTTCTATAAAAAATTAGGAGTAAAGCTAATGGATTAAAGCTCTACTCCTAATTTTATTTAACACTTATTGCATTTACAGGACATTGATCTTCTGCATCCTTTGCATCATCAATTAATGCATCTGGTATTTCTTTATCTGATGCTTTTGCCTTTCCATCATCATCCATATCAAATATATCAGGACAAATAGATGGACATAGTCCACATCCTATACAAGTATCTTTATCTACAAAAGCTTTCATATAATTACCTCCTTAATTTATCCTAATAATTTATCTAACTCATCTATGTTGTTCACAGGACTTTTACACGAAAAGTTTTCACAAATATATATTGTTGTTTTATTATTAACCTTTTTTTGCTCTTTTAAAAATGAATTTACTTTAAACAATTCACTACTTTCATCATTTAAAATAATAATTGAAAATGGATTATACTTGCTATTTACTTTCTCTAGTATAGCTTTAGTATCAGCATCTTCCTTATTACCTGTTATTACTATTTGCTTTATGGATTCATAATAACTCATAAAAGCAATAACAAAATTGCTATATCCTAATGGATTCTTATTTATTTCTTCTCCAAAAGCAAAAAATTGCTTATTTATTTTATCTTCTAAATCTAAATCATTAGTAAATTTAGATAAATTTACCATATTTAAAGCTGCTACAGAATTTCCTGAAGGTATTGCTCCATCATAACTTTCCTTATTTCTTGCTATTAATTTTTCACTATCTTCTCCGTAAAAATATAATCCGCCATTATCATTATCCCAAAATAAATTAAGCATATTATTATTTAATTCAATAGCTTTTTTTAAATAATATAATTTAAAAGTAGACTGATAAAGTTCTATAAGTCCTCCTATAGTAAAAGCATAGTCATCTAAAAAAGCTAAATTATAAGATTCTCCCTTTCTATAAACTCCAAACAACCTATTGTCTTCTTTACTTATTAATTTATTTGAAATAAAATTCCATACATTTTCAGCTATTTTTATATAATTATAATTATTAAGCACTCTTCCTGCATAAGCTAAAGATGCAATTATCATTCCATTCCAAGAAGTTAGTATTTTATCATCTTTATGAGGATGTATTCTTTTCTCTCTAATTGAAAATAGTTTATTCCTACATTGTTCTAATAAATTTTTTAAATTATTGTCCTTTTCTATAAAATTTATATCAGTTTTAATTAAATTAGGTATGTTTTTATGTTCAAAGTTACCATTTTCAGTAACATCATAATACCTACAATATACTTCACCTTTTTCCTCGCCTAATATTTTTATTATTTCATCTCTGCTCCATAAATAAAATTTACCTTCTACTCCTTCCGAATCTGCATCTTCAGCAGAGTAAAATCCTCCTTCTTTATCTAGCATATTTTTTACTAGATATTTAACTATTTTATCTACTACATCTTTATAAAAAACGTTTTTAGTTATAGCGTATGCTTCTGTATATGGAGTAATTAATAATGCATTATCATAAAGCATTTTTTCAAAATGTGGTGCAAGCCATTTTTCATCTGTAGAATATCTTGAAAAGCCATATCCTATATGATCAAAAATTCCTCCTTTATACATAGACTGCAAAGTTTTTTCTGCCATGTATAACGCTAAATTCTCTCCTGTTATAAAATAGTATTTTAATAAAAAAGATATATTATGTGACAAAGGAAATTTAGGTTGTATACTAAAACCACCATATTTTTTATCAAAAGATTGTTTTAAATCTTTAAATGTAATATTTACTATATCTTTGTTTATTTTTCCTTGATTTTTTGAAATTCCAAACTTTGATATACCTTCAGCTATATTATTGCTTAAAATTAATATATTTTCCTTATCTTTTATCCAAGAATCTTTAATAGAATTCAATATATCCTTAAGCCCTCTTCGCCCATATCTATCTTCCTTAGGAAAATAGGTGCCAACAAAAAAAGGTTTTTTGTCATGAGTCATTATAACTGTAAGAGGCCATCCACCACTTCCTGAATACATTTGACAAAATGTCATATAAATATTATCTATATCTGGTCTTTCTTCTCTATCTACTTTTATAGATACAAAATATTTATTTAGTATTTTTGCTATTTCTTCATCTTCAAAAGATTCTCTTTCCATTACATGGCACCAATGGCAAGTGCTATATCCTATACTTAAAAACACAAGCTTATTTTCTTCTTTAGCTATTTCAAAAGCTTCTTCACCCCAAGGATACCAATCTACAGGATTATAAGCATGTTGAAGTAAATATGGTGACTTTTCATTTATCAACTTATTAGCTTTTTTATATAATGTTTTTAATGTAGACATTTATTTTTTTCATCTCCATTTGATTTTATTTCTAATATTATAACTCAAATTAACTGAAATTAAACATTAATAATTTTATTCTCATTTTTTGTGTTTTCTATTTAATGAATATTGTAGCAATAATTATTCAATTTAGTTTATATAAAGGATAAATTAAATAATTATTATAACATATAATAATTATTTATAACTTTTAAAGAACTTATTAAAAATTTATGATATTATTAGTATAGTACATTAAATATATAAAACATTAAAATGTTTATAAATATAGTAATAATGTTATAAATATTATAAAAAATAAGTTTATTTGTAAATCAATATTTTTTGACAGACAATAATTTTTATTATATAATATGATTAATTATATAATAAATTTAATCATATAATAAGGGTGGTAAATATGAATAATATTACAGAAATTTTTAAGGAAAAAAAATTAAAACTTACTCCTCAACGTATAGCTGTGTATAAATATTTGCAATCTACTAAAAGCCATCCATCAGCAGAAGTTATATACAAAGCTCTTCAGCCAGAGTATCCTACAATGAGTTTAGCTACAGTATATAAGGCTCTTAAAACTTTAGTAGAAGTTAATTTAATACAAGAACTAAATGTAGGAGAAGGAAATTTTAGGTATGATGCTAATGTATGTTCTCATCCTCATATTCAGTGCATTAACTGTGGTAAAGTAGACGATATAAACGGGATTTGTTTTTCTAATCTTAATACAGAAGTAACTTCATATACTAATTATACTGTATTGAGTAATCAAGTTTATTTCTACGGTTTTTGTGAAGAATGTAAAACTAAATTGACTAAAAAATAAATCATTACATTCCTATAAAATGATAAAAGATTACTTTATAGGAATGTAATGATTTATTTTTTATTTTTATAATTAAATTAAAATACCATTCATATAATTACCTTAGGGGTGATTATATGAAATTCAAGAGCATTTTTATAAAGAAAAATCAAATTTATTTAATTATTGCTTTTTTTATAGTTGTTATATCCTTTATTATTTTTAAAAAATTTAATATATCTACTGCAACACTTAATATAATTTCAGATAATAAAATTATAAAAACTGATTTTACTGGTGATGGAATAGAAGATGTACTATATATAAAAACTTGTAAAAATAAATATCATTTACAAGTAAATAGCAAAAATAAAAGTTTATACATTGAACCTAATATAAATATAGGTACTTTAGGTCAATATTGTAGCTACTGGCCTATGAAAATAACTCTTTTAGACATAGATAGAAATACTATACCAGAAATATTTATACAATCTTCTTATAATAACAAAGCACTTCAACATATATTTTTCTGGAACGGAACTAAATTTCAGGAGCTATTTTTTAGTTCTAATAATATTTTAGGATTTGTAGATTCAAAAAATAATAAAACTCCTAAAGTAATAAGTGGAAGTATAAATTCTAATTACATAGTATTCTCCAATTATATTTTTAACAATAAATTTGAAAACTTTTATCATAAACATACTAATAGTTATATGGGTAAAGATTCCATATTTTCTTTAATTAAATATATAGAAAGCCTTCAAAATAACAAAAATAATATTCCTTCTAACATTTTTTATCCAGGCTTAACTATTAAAAATTTTTATGCTTTAGAAAAATTAATAGAAGAAGAAAATGTTTATAATTTTCAAGATGCTTTATTTAGAGATACAAAATGGAATAAAGACGGTTCTCCTATAGAAATAAAATGGATATTAAATTTTAAAGTTACGCCTAAAAAAATAGAAAGTAATAATAAAATTAAAAATATGTATTTAAATGTATTACTTAAGCCCCATAAAGATTCTTATAACAATACATATTTTAAAATTACATCAATAAATTATAAATTAAATTTAGAATAAAATAAAATTGGGACCGATTTACGGTCCCAAAAGGGGGATGGGGGGTTTTACATCAAATGAATATTTATTTGATGTTCTGGGAGACTATATATCTCCTAATTACATTATTAATTTTACCCTTTAAAAGTTTTTTTATTCATTTATAAAAAAATTTTAATAAACTATTTATATTTAATATATTATTTATTAATTATTCTTCCTATAGAGTATAATTGTATTATTTTATCTATTATTTGGCACCTTTGAGCATTTACCATAGGCTTTATTGCTTTCAAGACTTTTATAGTTTTATCATCTTCATAGGCTTTAGCTACATTATTTTTATCACGACTAGTTTTATGTTCAAGATATTTTGTATCTTTATCCTTAATATTCAAATTATCTTCTTTATTATTTTCTTTATTATTTTCTTTTATTACATTTTCATCTATATTTAATTTTGAAAGTTCTTGAGAAACTTTGTCTATATCTATATTACTTAACATTTGAGCTAATTGAGCAACATCAATATTATTAAAATCTAAAGTTCTTTCCTTTTCCTTATGCTTTTTGTGTTTTTTATGTTTTGACATAGTAAAACCCTCCTAAACATTGATTATATATAATTAAGAGGGCTAAAAAAGCCCCCTTACTTAGCAACAACATGTGTTAATACCCTTACGTTCACCACAGCAAAGCCAATATAAGAATATTAATATTAAAGCATTGTTATTATTTATCAAACCTGAATATCCTAATATTAGCAAAAATAATATTAAAGTACAAGGATCTCCACAGGGATTACAAGGTTTACTAGGGTAACACTTTATCTTTTTTGACATATATAAACCCCCTTTCCTGTGCTATGGCTATTAATGTAATATTTATTTATCACATGTATCTAAATTTACTACATTTGAACAGCCTGATGACTTACATGGATTTTTACATAAACATATAATTATTAGTATTAATATTATAAAGTTCATATCATTACCACAGGAATAATTATAAACCTCATAACATTTCCTCTTATCCTTTTTGCGATGTTTCTTTTTACAAGTGCATACATAATAATCATTATCAAAGTCACAACATCCACTATGTGCACCATATCCTCCATGTCCACCACAACCACAGAAACAAAGTAATATTATTAAAATTAGCAAAAATGAATTACTACCACAACCACCTAGTAAATCCAAAGCATTTTTTTGTGGAGTACAGCAACCGCTATCTCCAGAAGATAATTCATTTATTAAATGATTTAAATCCATATAACTTCCTCCTCGTATAATATAGTTGTAACATTTGATAGAAAACATCTTTATTTTCTAACGAACATTACTAATCTAATTTAAAATATTATTCTTTATTTGATTAATAATCCTATCAGATAATTAGTCATTTCATT
>NZ_LZFO01000014.1 GCF_001758365.1 Clostridium acetireducens DSM 10703 | reverse complement strand
CTATAAATAGATAGGCTTTTTTGTCATGCCACAAAATATTAATTTTATAATTTTTATTATTTAAAGTAAGTCATATAGTAATTTTGTGATTTTCAAAGCTATATTTTCATAATTAATTAACAGAACCATTAATTTTATTAAAATAATTTTTAAATTAATGTTCAGCTATTATTTTTATATTAATCATAGTTAACATAGTAAAAATAAACATTTGCATTACCCCATCAAATACATCAAAGAATGCATGAGCTGGTATTGGAATTCCTATTTGAGCAAACCAACCTAATCTTGCTAATGAATTATAAATAATATCTATAACAACTACCGCAGCAGTCATATTACCAAATAGTCTTAAGCTTAAAGATATAGGAAGCATTATTCTTTCAAGTAAATTTAGTGGCAATAAAAATAAAAAAGGTTCTCCATATCCTAATAAATATCTTTTTATTCCTACCTTTTTTATAGCATTAAATTGAACTATAAAAAAAGTAATAGCTGCTAATCCCAAAGCTATATTAATATCTCCTGTAGGTGGCTTTATTCCTATTAATCCTGTCAAATTCATTAATAAAATAAATATAAATAGTGTTCCTATATACGGAGAAAAGTTTTTATATTCTGAACCCATATTTTCCCCTACTAAATTATTAATAAATTGTACAAAAGACTCTAATATACTTTGTTTTCTATCTGGTACTCTTTTTAAATCTTTAGTTAATACTATTGATATCACCGCTACTATTAATATTATTATCCATTGAATTATTATGCTGGAGGTTATTCCAATATTATATCCAAATAAATTAATATTAAATAACGACTTAATTTCTTCCAATAACCCTCACTCCTTTCATTTATTTTTAACATTAATACTATATAATATTAACGGGATAAAATGTAAAGTGTATCCAAATACATAAGCTATTACATTATATTTGTTGTTCTTATAAAATAAAAAGCCAATAAAAGCTGTTATTACAATTCTAAAAATAAAACTAGCTAAACTTATACTTTTTATCTTTCCCACATTAACAGCATAGTTAATAAGTATAGTGTTAATTACAAAATTAATTAAAGCTATAAATAACCCTAAAAAAAGTACAACTGAATATTTCTTAAATGTAAAGTAAATTAAAGTTGAAAAAATAATAGCTATAATCAAATCATATATAATTATTTTTTGCAACATCTGTTTAACATCATTATTCAATTTATTTTCCTCCGGTTTATTATGATAACTAATTATATATTTTAACTTTACATAACAAAAACCTAATATTTAAATATTATTCTCCTTTTTTAATGTTTTTATGGATTTTTTCAATATAAAAATTTGTTTTAGTCTCCAATGCTTTATTTATTTAAGTTATTCTTTAATACCGAAAAAATTTTTATGCGAATTTCATTTTTCTCAATATTCAGACTTTGTTATTGTTTTTTATACTCTTTTATGCTTCTTTGGTAACATTTTACACCTATAGAAAACGTTTATTTTTTTACATTTTATGTATAATTAACAGTATTATATCCAAATTGTTTTTTAGGTTTTTTTATTAGCATGACATGATATTAATTATCTTATTCACACTTTTAACACATTTTTAACATTTTTTTTAAAAGATTTATTATAAATAGAAAAGATGCATTAATAAACTATAATATAAGTTTATTAATGCATCTTTTTTTAAAAATAAGGACTAGGAAAAATTCCTAGTCCTTATAATTATATGTTAATTATTCACATTTTTCAACGATAAGAGATGTTCCCATTCCTCCGCCTATGCAAAGAGTTGCTAAACCTTTTTTAACTTCTGGTCTCTTTTGCATTTCATGAAGAAGAGAAACTAATATTCTTGCTCCTGAGCATCCTACTGGGTGTCCAAGTGCTATAGCTCCACCATTTACGTTTACTTTTTCCATTGATTTATCAAATCCTAAGTCTCTAGCTACTGCTATACTTTGAGCTGCGAAAGCTTCGTTAGCTTCGATTAAGTCCATATCATCTATAGTTAATCCAGCTCTTTCAAGAGCTACTCTTGTTGCTCCTACTGGTCCGTATCCCATGATTGATGGGTCAACACCCTTTGAACCATAAGAAACTATTTTAGCTAATGGCTTAATTCCTAATTCTTTAGCTTTATCTGCACTCATTACGATTAATGCTGCAGCACCATCATTGATACCGGAAGCGTTTCCAGCTGTAACTGTTCCGCCTTTTTTGAATGCTGGTTTTAATTTAGCTAAAGTATCTTTAGTTGTTCCGAATCTTGGGAATTCGTCAGTATCAAATACTTTTTCGCCTTTTCTAGTCTTTATTACTACAGGAACTATTTCATCTTTGAATCTTCCTGATTTAATAGCTGCTTCTGCTTTTTGTTGTGAAGCTGCTGCAAATTCATCTTGTTCTTCTCTTGTGATTCCCCATTTTTCAGCAATATTTTCAGCTGTTATACCCATGTGGTAATTGTTGAATGATTCCCATAAGCCGTCCTTTATCATAGTATCTACTAATTTAACGTCTCCCATTCTAGCGCCCCATCTATTAGAAGCTACAGTATAAGGAACAGCTGACATGTTTTCCATACCACCTGCTAATACAACATCAGCATCTCCTGCTTTTATTAATTGAGCTGCTAAAGATACTGCTCTTAAACCTGATCCGCAAACTTTATTTAATGTCATTCCTGGAACTTCTACTGGTATTCCAGCGTGTACCATTGATTGTCTTCCTGGGCTTTGTCCTTGACCAGCTTGAATAACGCAACCAAATATAGCTTCATCGATTGCTTCTGGTTTAATTCCAGCTCTTTTTATAGCTTCTTTCATAACTATTGTTCCTAATTCAACAACAGGAACATCCTTTAAAGTACCACCATAACTACCAATAGCAGTTCTAACTGCACTTACAATAACTACATCTTTCATTAGTAACCCTCCTCAAATATTTATTATTCATTTTTTTTAAATTTACAAAGTTTTCTGTCAACATCTTCATTATACACAATATTATTCTTTTAATCAATATATTTTGTTAAAAAAAAAACAAACTTTTTTGTAAATTAAATTTATAACAATTATAGAAATTCCTTACATGGATTATTTGTTAATCCATAGTAATATAATATAAAATCTACTATTCTTAATGAAGCTTTCCCATCACCATATGGATTTACAGCTTTACTCATCTTATTATATTCTTCTCTATTTCTTATTAATTTATTACCTTCATTTATTATATTATTTAAATTTGTTCCTACAAGTTTTACAGTTCCTGCTTTAATTGCTTCTGGTCTCTCTGTTACATCTCTTAGTACAAGCACTGGTTTCCCTAAATGTGGAGCTTCCTCTTGAAGTCCACCAGAATCTGTCATTACCATATAACATTTATTCATTAAATTATGAGTTTCTTTTGTATCTAGTGGTGGTAATAAATGTATTCTATTTACTCCTTCTAAGTGTTTATATACAATATTTTTAACCACAGGATTCAAATGTACCAAATACACTATTTCAACATCTTTATTATTTTCAACTATATTTTTTAAAGAAATACATATATTTTCTATACCTTCACCCCAGTTTTCTCTTCTATGAGCTGTAACCATAATTACCTTTTTATTGTTGTAATCGATTTTATTCAACTCTTCATTGTTAAACACATAACCATCTTCTACAGTAAAATCCATAGCATCTATTACAGTATTTCCTGTTACAAAAATTTGTTTTTCATTTATACCTTCTTTTAAAAGATTATTTTTAGACCCTATAGTAGGTGAAAAATGAATATCTGCTATAGAACCTGTTAGCTTTCTATTCATTTCCTCTGGAAAAGGAAAATATTTATCATAAGTCCTAAGTCCAGCCTCTACATGTCCTACTTTTATTTTCTGATAAAATGCAGCTAAAGCCCCTGCAAAAGTAGTAGTAGTATCTCCATGTACTAAAATTAAATCTGGATTTTCTTTTAAAAATATTTCTTCCATTCCTTCTAGCACTCTATTAGTTATACCTGTCAATGTTTGCTTTGTTTTCATTATGTTTAAATCGAAATTAGGCTCTATGTTAAATAAGTTTAATACTTGATCTAACATTTGTCTATGCTGAGCAGTTACACAAACCCTGTTATCTATTTCATTTCTACTAGATAACTCCTTGACTAAAGGTGCCATTTTTATGGCTTCTGGTCTAGTTCCAAAAATAGTTATTATTTTAATTTTATCCATTGTTATTCCTCCATTTTTATGTACTCTTTAATCTGTATGTTTAAAAAATCCACACTTCCAAGCTACAATTACTAGTATAAGTATTACTGTAGCTAAAACAAAATAAGAACGCTGACTACTTATTTGCATAGCAATTATAGCAAAACTGCCTAAAACAGCACTGACTAAATACATTATAATTACAGCTTGTTTTTGAGTAAGTCCTAAACCTAATAATCTATGATGTAAATGTCCTTTATCTGCTTGCATTATAGGCTTTCCATTTATTTTTCTTCTAATCATAGCAAATAATGTATCATATATAGGTAAACCTAATGCAAGTATAGGCACTGCTATTGCAAAAGCAGTAGCGGATTTTATAGCTCCTTCTATGGATATAGATGCCAGTAAAAACCCTAGCAATTGTGATCCAGTATCACCCATAAATATAGAAGCAGGATTAAAATTATAGGGTAAAAATCCTAATATAGAACCACTTAATATTGCCATTAATATAGCTGCTTCGTTTCTTTGATTTAATAGAGCTATAACCAATATAGTTATAGAAGATATAAGTGCTACTCCTGCTGCTAATCCATCTAATCCATCTATTAAATTAAATGCATTAGTAATTCCTATAACCCATATTATAGTAAGGGGTATAGAAAAACATCCTATATTTATATATTGATTATATGTAAAAAAAGGATTAGTAATAATTTTTATCTTTACTCCAAAAAATATTAAGAAAATTGTAGCTGCTATTTGAAATAATAATTTATATAAAGGTTTTATATCCCACTTATCATCTATAAAACCTCCTATTAATATAATTGTAGCTCCTATAATTATACCTAATTCAGAATTAGATAATTTGCCTAATTTAAATATTAAAGTTAGTATAAAAGATATATAAATAGCTAATCCACCTAAAAGAGGTATAGGTTTTTTATGAATTTTTCTTTTACCTTTTGGTATATCTATAACATTAATATGAAAAGCAAATTTTTTTACAAAAGGAGTTAGCATAAAAGATATTGTAAATGCTAATATAGCTAAAATTAAAAGTCTATTAATCATATTTAATAAGCTCCTTCTCCATATAACGAGTCATCATTTTCAAGCCATTCTTTTATATAAATAACTCTATACTCTGTATTTGTATCTCTTATAATAATTTTTTCTATTCCTGCATTTATTATAAATCTTTTACATAGTGAACAGGGAGCAGCATTTTTAACAAGTTCTCCAGTACTTTGTTCTTTTCCCACAAGGTACATAGTACTTCCTATCATATCTTGCCTTCTAGCAGAAATTATAGCATTTTGTTCTGCATGTACAGACCTACATAGCTCATATCGTGTTCCTCTAGGAACTCTTAACTCTTCTCTTCTGCAATATCCCAAATCACAACAATTTTCTCTTCCTCTAGGTGCTCCTGTATACCCTGTAGCTATTATTTCATCATTCTTTACAATAATAGCTGCAAAATTTCTTCTAAGACAAGTTCCTCTCTCTAAAACTGTTTCACATATATCTAAATAGTAATTAATTTTATCTATTCTCTTCATATTTTCCTCCTAATTTTCTATAAACATAATTTTATTATTTAATAAATCTTATATTATTTTATAATAAAACTATTATAATTAAAAGTAAATATTGAGCTATCATTGTAAAGTATAAAGTATTAAAGTAAAATAAAAAAACAAAAGTAGTTTAGTCTACTTTTGTTTTTTTATTTTACTTTGTTCCAAACAATCTATCTCCTGCATCACCTAATCCAGGTACTATATATCCTTTTTCATTTAATTTTTCATCTATTCCAGCTACATATACATCTACATCAGGATGTGCTTTTACTACTGCGTCTATACCTTCTGGAGCAGCTATAAGACACATAAGTCTTATGTGTTTTGCTCCTCTTTGTTTTAATAAAGTTATAGCATCTGTAGCTGATCCTCCTGTAGCAAGCATAGGATCTGTTACTATAACATCTCTATCTCCTATATCTTGTGGAAGTTTACAAAAATATTCTACTGGTTTTAAAGTTTCTTCATCTCTATAAAGTCCTATATGTCCTATTTTAGCTGCTGGAATTAGTTTTATTATTCCTCCAACCATGCCAAGTCCTGCTCTTAATATTGGTACTATAGCAACTTTTTTTCCTGCTAACATTTTACATTTAGTTTTGCATATTGGTGTTTCTATTTCTACTTCTTCAAGTTGTAAATCTCTAGTTACTTCGTAAGCCATAAGCATTGCTACTTCTTCAACTAATTCTTTAAAATCTTTGGAACCTGTATTTTTATCTCTTATTAAAGATAATTTATGTAATATTAATGGGTGGGCTATTTGTGTTACTTTACTCATGTTCATTCCTCCTAAAAATAACATTTATTTAAATAATTTTTTACTTACAATATTTTTTCTCTACTTCTGATATTTTATCTATTCTTCTTTGGTGTCTATCACCTTGAAATTCTGCACTTAAAAATGTATCAACTATATCAAGAGCAAGACCTAATCCTACAATTCTCTGACCTAAAGCTAGTATATTAGCATTATTATGTTCTCTACAAGCATGAGCACTAAATGTATCACTACACAAAGCAGCTCTAATTCCAGGCACTTTATTAGCTGCAATGCTAATTCCTATACCTGTACCACATACTAAAATTCCAAATTCAAATTCTTTTGATTTTACTTTTTCAGCTACTTTTAAAGCAAAATCAGGATAATCACAAGATTCCTCAGTATAAGTTCCAAAGTCTTTAATTTCAATATGTTTAGATTTTAAATGCTTTATTATTTCCTCTTTAAGAGGCAAGCCAGCATGATCACTACCTAAAGCTATTTTCATATTTTAATCCTCCTATTATATATTTAAAATCCATTAGGATTTTTATCGCAAAAAAAGAAGATATAGTATTAAAAAATACCTTTATCTTCTTTCAATTTTTCAATAAGTAATATTATACTATCTTTTAATTGTAAAATAGTATTCTTATAAACAATAAAATCTCCTCCATAAGGATCAATAATATCCTCTTCGCTTCCTATATATTCATTTAAAGTGTATACTTTATTATGTAAATTTGGAAAGGCACTTAAAATAATTTCTTTTATACATTTAGTCATAGTTAAAATTAAGTCATTATCTTTTAGCATTTTTTCTGTTAATTGAACAGCTTTTCTTCCATTTAAATCTATATTAAAATCTTCTTTTAATACCTTAACTGCATTTTCAGAGGCAACACTATTTTTTACAATAGAAATTCCTGCAGAAAAAGCATTTATACCTTTTATATAACATATATTATTAAATATAGCTTCTGCCATACAACTTCTGCATGTGTTTCCTGTGCATACAAATAGTATTCTCATAACTAACCTCCTAAATACTATAATTTTATAATATTAAATCCTGCTGATTTATTTAATCTGTTCATTACAGCAATTCCTACTCCTTTGAATTCAAAGCCCTCTGCAAGTATAACATCCACATTATTATCATCAAACATTCTTAAAGTTTCAAATAAATTTTGAGCTACTGTCTCCATATGTTTTCTAGTACCTACAGATATAACTACTCCCTTAGTATATTTGTGTTTTGTTTCATCGGTTGCCATAATGCCTACTACTTTATTTTCACTTATATAATTTTGCACCATTTCATTTATTTTTTCAATAGTTTTTTGCAAATCTCCTTGAATTATTTTTACTGGAGCTTTTGGTGCATAATGCCTATATTTCATGCCTGGAGCTTTTGGCTTAAAATCTTTTTCTGGTTTTTTCATTATTGCTGGATCTATATATATATTGCTATCTATTTCTTTAAGCATTTCAAGAGTAATTCCACCAGGTCTTAGTACACAAGCAGGATAATTAGTACAATCTATTACTGTAGATTCTACTCCTATATCACATTTTTCTCCTCCTATTATGTACTCTATTTTCCCATTTAAATCTTCTATACATCTTTCTACATCTGTAGGACTTGGTCTTCCAGATATATTTGCCGATGGAGCTGCTATGGGTAATTTACATTCTTTTATAAATTCTTTTGCTATTTTATTAGAAGGCATTCTTATTCCTATGCTATCCAAACCAGCACTAGTAACGTCTGGTATTATATCAGATTTTTTCATTATTATAGTCATAGGTCCTGGCCAAAATTTATTCATTAATTTATGTGCTATATCCGGTATTTCTTTAACTAATGGATCTATTTCATCAAAATCTGATACATGAACAATTAAAGGATTGTCTTGAGGTCTTCCTTTAGCCTGAAATATTTTTTTTACAGCTTCACTATCTAATGCATTAGCCCCTAATCCATAAACTGTTTCTGTAGGAAAAGCAACAAGACCTCCTTTTTTTATAATATCTGCTGCTTCTTTTATGTATTTTTTATCAATATTGCAACTATCTATCATTACTATTTTTGTATTCATTATAATTTCATCACCTTTTAACATTAAGTATTTTTATAATATATGAGTTATTAACATTCCTAAAATAATTCCTAATAAGGTACCAATTGTACTACTAATACCCTTCCAAAGTTTAGAAGACTCTGGTATCATTTCTCCACACACCACATAAAGCATTATACCCGAAGCAAAAGAAATACATGCCTCTAATATATTCTTTGATATTCCTCCTATAAATACACCTACAAAAGTGCCTATAGCTGTTGGAAGCGCTGTTAAAAAAGAATAAACTAAAATCTTACTTATATTTACTTTTGAAGCCATTAAAGGTGCTGATACCGCTATTCCTTCTGGTATATCGTGAATGGTAATTACTATAGCCATTTTAATTCCTAAAATACTGCCTGCAGCAAATCCACATCCCATTATTATACCTTCTGGGAAATTGTGAATCATAAGTGCTGCTGCAGTAATTACTGCCATTTTTATATTATTATCCTGTATTTTAGGTTTTAATTTACTATCTATAAAAGCTATAATAATAATTCCTAATACGCAAAATAATATTGTACCTAAAAAATTCCAATTATTAAGAGACTCTGGTATTAAATCAAACATTACTATTGAAAGCATAAGACCTGCAGCAAAACCAACAATAGTTCCTAACAATTTATTAGACGGATTTTTAATAATAACTCCTAAAGAAGCTCCTAACATAGTTCCTATTAATGATATAACACTTCCTAATAAAGTTATATAAATTATATAATTATTCAAGAAATCACCTTTTTAAAATATTGTTTACATTTCAATATTTATTTTAAAATTAATAGAAATATTCTTGAATACATTAAATATTAATTTCTCTATACATTTTTATTTTATTAATAGCCTCTTTGTCAAAATAAGCTTTTACACAATTTCTATATAAAACATCTAAAAGTAAATACCTGTAATATTTCCCTTTTGATATTATTGTATAAAACAGCTCCTCATTACAATAAATTTTCTTTAAATTTATATAATAATCTTCCATAAGAGGATGATTTAAAATAAAAGTTTCTTTTAGAGCTAACATCCTATCATTCCTAAACTTAGAAGTAGATATTAATATTATTTTAAAATCTTCTTCATTGTCATATTTTCTAATAAACTTTTCTATACCTATAAACACTACCTTATCCCATACAATATTTATCTCTTCTGAAAATATACCTGATTTAATTTTAATTTTATAGCTATCTTTTTTTATTTTTAAATATTCATTATTGATTCTAATAAGTACAACTAGTAAAAGAAGTATTTCGTTTATTATCAAATACATTATAAAAAATAAATTTGCTTTTTTATATAAAAATAAAAGTAAAGGAAGTGTAAAAAAAACAAAGCACATAAATAGCATAAATCTCTTATAAGACTTATTTTGCTTTTTTATGGCTTTATTTATATTCATATTTTCCCTCTTTTCGTATATTAATTATTTCCTAAATCTTTCATCTTTTCCGATTGATCCACTGTAACTAAAGCTCCTATTATTTCATCTATATCTCCGTCTAATATATATTCTAATTTATATAAAGTTAATCCTATTCTGTGATCAGTTACTCTACCTTGTGGATAGTTATAAGTTCTTATTCTTTCACTTCTATCTCCTGTTCCAACTTGGCTTTTTCTATCTTCAGCTATACTTTCTCTTCTTTCAGATTCTGCTTTCTCATAAATTCTAGCTTTTAAAACTTTCATAGCTTTTTCTTTATTCTTAAGCTGAGACTTTTCATCTTGACAAGATACAACAATACCTGTAGGTAAATGAGTAATTCTTACAGCAGAATCAGTAGTATTTACGCATTGTCCCCCATGACCTGAAGCTCTAAATACATCTATTCTTAAATCATTTTGATTTATAACTATATCTACATCTTCAACTTCTGGTAAAACAGCTACTGTAGCAGTAGAAGTGTGTATTCTTCCACTAGATTCTGTATCAGGTACTCTTTGAACTCTATGAACGCCACTTTCATATTTTAATCTACTATAAGCTCCTTTTCCCTTTATCATAAATACAATTTCTTTAAATCCACCTATATCCGTAGCGTTAACACTTATAGTTTCTACTTTCCAATTCTTACGTTCTGCATATCTTGTATACATTCTACATAAGTTTGCTGCAAATAAAGCCGCTTCCTCTCCTCCTGCACCAGCTCTTATTTCTATAAAAACATTCTTTTCATCATTAGGGTCTTTTGGTAAAAGTAGCAGTTTTAATTCTTGATCTAGGTCTTCTTTTTCTTTAATTAATTCTTTTAATTCTTCTTGTGCCATATCCTTTAATTCTTTATCTGTTTCTTCTTTTATTATTTCTTTATCTGCTTCTATATCTTCTTCAACTTTTTTATATTCTCTATATTTTAATGTTATGATTTCTAATTCTGCATGTTCTTTACAAAGTTTTTGCCACTCTTTTTGATCTTGCATAATTGCAGGGTCGCTTATTTTTATAGATAATTCTTCGTATTTATTTTCTATGAAGTTAAGTCTTCCTAACATATTTATCACTCCGTATATATATTTTAACAATTAATAATTATAACATAATAAATAAAAATTAATCAATTAATTTTTATTTATTAATATTTTTTTCCTTTAACAACTCTATCTTTTCCAGATAAATCTTTTATACACTTTATATCTTTAAATCCATTATTTTTCAATATATTTATTACTTTTTCTCTTTGGTCATAACCTATTTCAAAAACTATACTCCCTTCTTTATTAAGTACATATTTACTTTGCTCAACTATTTTCCTATAAAAATAAAGTCCATCTTCTCCGCCACATAAAGCTTCATAAGGCTCATATAATTTTACATCATCCATAAGTTCATTTATTTGTTTTTCTTTAATATAAGGTGGGTTAGAAACCAATATATCAAATTTTTTATTTTGTTTCTTGGGTAACATTAATAAATCACTTTTGTAAACTTTAACTCTATTTTCTAATTTTAAAAGTTTTATATTTTCTAATGTTACCTCACAAGCTATGGAAGAAATGTCATAACACTGTGCTTCTACATTATCTAAAAATTTTGCTATAGATAAAGCAATTACTCCACTTCCACAGCAAACATCACATAAATTTTTGTAATTATTTAATTTCACATCATCTATAGCAGCTTCTACTAATATTTCTGTATCTGGTCTTGGTATTAGTACACCTTCTCTTATTTTAAAATCTATACCCATAAATTCACAATTACCTAATATATATTTAACAGGCATTTTTCTTTTTCTAAGTTCTATAAGTTTTAAAAACTCTATTTCATCTTCTTTATTTATATGGTAATGCCTATTAGTAAGTATAAACATTTTATCCTTGTTTATAATCTTACCTAGTAATAATTGAGCATCTAGCATATAAGTTTCTATATTAGCTTGTTTTAAAATATTATATGATTTACTTAGTAACTCTTGCAATTTCATAAAATCATCCTTTTAAATTTAATTGTTAATTTCTATATTATTTTATCAAACCTATTACTATATTTAAAGCAATTTTGTTTATTGACTAAAATACATTTATTATGCTATAATCTAGTAGTTGAAAATACAGATTTATGAAATCTGAAAGAGGTGAAAAAAATGAAAGAAGGCATACATCCAAAATACTACAATGACGCTGTGGTTAAGTGTGCATGTGGAAATACTTTTACAACAGGTTCTACTAAAAAAGAACTTAAAGTAGAAATATGCTCTAAATGCCATCCATTCTTCACTGGTAAACAAAAGATAGTTGACGCAGGTGGAAGAGTTGATAGATTTAAGAAGAGATTCAATTTAGGCGAAAAATAATTGATTTAATGGGAAAGGTTTTTATCTTTCCCATTTTATTTTTACCTATTAATATTTTTATACATATCCATTTTACTTATAAGTTCTATAAATTCCTTATTATTTTCTGTTCTAGATAACATATTTATTAATTGTTCAGTTACATTTCTAGTATTATTTTCATCATTTAATAATCTTCTTATATTAAAAGCTGTTTCCTTTTCTTTTAAATCACTAAACAATAAATCATCTCTTCTTGTTCCAGATTTGTAAATATCTATAGCTGGGAAAATTCTTCTTTCTTGAAGTTTTCTATCTAAATGTATTTCCATATTGCCAGTTCCTTTAAATTCTTCAAATATCATGTCGTCCATTCTGCTTCCTGTTTCTATTAAAGCTGTAGCTAATATAGTTAAACTTCCACCGTTTTCTATATTTCTAGCTGCTCCAAAGAATTTTTTTGGCATTATTAATGCTCCTGGATCCAATCCTCCAGATAAAGTTCTTCCTGTTGGTGTTATTGTAAGGTTATATGCCCTAGAAAGTCTGGTTAAGCTATCCAAAAGTATAGTAACATCTTGACCTTGTTCTACCATTCTCTTTGCTCTTTCTAACACCATATAAGCTACTTTAGTATGATGTTCTGGTTCTTCATCAAAAGTTGAATATATAACTTCTCCATTTATAGAACGTTGCATATCTGTAACTTCTTCTGGTCTTTCATCAATCAATACTACTATTAATTTAATTTCAGGATGATTTTTAGATACGCTTTGGGCTATCTTCTTCAACAGAGTGGTTTTTCCTGCTTTAGGCGGTGCAACTATAATGCCCCTTTGCCCTTTACCTATTGGTGATATTATATCCATTAATCTAGTAGATAAGTCTTTAGGATTTGTTTCTAATTTAATTTTTTTATTAGGGTATATTGGAATTAAAGTCTCAAAAGGTTTTCTTCCTACTGCTTTTTCTGGATTTTCGCCATTGACCTTTTGTACATATAATAAAGCTTTGAATTTTTCGCTTTCTTTAGGAGTTCTAACTTTACCTTCAACTTCATCTCCAGTTTTAAGATTAAATCTTCTTATTTGAGATGGGGATACATAAATATCATCAGGACTTGTTAAATAATTTTTTCCTCTTAAAAATCCGTAATTATTGCTTTCTATTATTTCAAGTACTCCCTTTGCAGTATCCGATTCATTAATCATTTCCTTTAATTTTTCTTTTTTTTCTTCATTATTTACTTTTATTTCATGATTTGAAGTATTTTTAAAATCTTCTTTTTTATTTGTTAGATTTAATACCTTACCTTTATTTTCATTTTCTATAATTTTATTTTGTTCTTTAGAAGATATTTTTTCTCTCAATATAATTCCATCTTTTTTTATAAAAGCCGGTGATGCTTCTTTTATCTTATCTATTAATTCAGCTTTTTTGTATTTAGATATACCTTTCATTCCTAATTCTTTTGCTAATGCCTTTAACTGCACCAGCGTTTTACTGCTTAAATCATTATTATCCAAAAAATAGACACCTCCATATGTTTTATATGTATAAAAATTTTGGGGAATACTTTAAAGAAATAAGTGGAAGGCTGACCATAAAGATATTATATATCATTTTTACACTTTTATCTAGTTAATAAAACAAAAATTCTATATAAGATTTTAACCTTATATAGAATAAAAGATTTTTATACTGTTATTACCTTTTTATTCAAATCATGAATAGCACTAATAACTCTTATAGTACCAGTTTTGCATCTCATTACTACGGAATGAGTTTTAGCTCTATTATTAGAGTGATAAACAACTCCTTTTAATAAATCTCCATCTGAAACACCTGTAGCAGCAAAATAAACATCTTCTCCTTTAACTATATCATCTATAAATAATACTTTATTAATATCTTTTATTCCCATGTTACGACATCTTTTTATTTCTTCTTCATTAGAAGGACTGAGTCTAGCTTGAATTTCTCCTCCTAAGCATTTAAGTGCTGCTGCTGCAATTACACCCTCTGGTGCTCCTCCTTTACCTACCATCATATCTACTCCTGTATCTTCAAATCCAGTGGCTATTGCTGCTGCTATATCACCATCTTTTATAAGCTTAATCCTAGCACCAACTTCTCTTACTCCATCCATTAAATCTTTATGTCGTTCTCTGTCTAACATTATAACAGTTATATCTTCTACTCTTTTTCCCAAAGCTCTTGCAACACATTTTATGTTATGTTGTATAGGTGCATCTATATCTATAGTTCCATAAGCTTTAGGACCTACTGCTATCTTATCCATATACATATCTGGTGCATGTAATAAGCACTTTTTCTTAGCAACTGCTACAACAGATAGTGCATTGGGAAGTCCTCTTGCTACCAAATTAGTTCCATCTAAAGGATCTACAGCTATGTCAACTTCAAAGCTACTTTTTTGTTGCATACCTACTTTTTCTCCTATATATAGCATGGGAGCTTCGTCCATTTCTCCTTCTCCAATAACTACAGTACCGTTTATATCTATAACATCAAAATATTTCCTCATTCCATCAACAGCTGCTTCATCTGCTGCAATTTTATCTCCTCTTCCTAAAAACTTAGCACAGCCTAATGCTGCAGCTTCTGTAACTCTAACTAAACCTAATGCTAAATCTTCTTTCATAACTTATAAGTACCTCCTTATAAACTACATTATAGGTGTATTTAAGTAAATTATACATTTTATTGAAATGAATGTCAACTAACTCACTTTATGTATTATATCATTGCATATATTTTGCTGTGAATTGAGTTATATCTATTTACTTTTTTAATTATTTTATACTTATTTCCAATAAAGAATAATATTGATCCTAATCTGTCACATCCACCTATAATAACTTTTTCATTAATAATGTCATTTACATTATACTTATAGTTATGATATTCATTGCATAAACTGCATTTTACTTTAAATATAATTTGATTACTCTTTTTCATTACTTTAACAGAGGTGAAGTAATTATTTATATTATTTAATTCAAATAAAGAAGTATTTAGTATATTATATTTATTATTTTCATCTTTTAATGCAAAACTTATATAAGTATTAACTAACAAGTAATCACCTCCCAAAAAGTTTTAGTATTTATATCTTCTATAAATTATATTAAAATCCTCTATATATTTGACATTTTTTTTAATTCATTAAAAAAATTAGTGTTAAAAATAGTATTCTGTCATAATAAAACATATAATAAAAATTAATATATGTTTTTATTTACTAATTTTCTTGCATTTTTCAAGTATGCCCTCTGCTTCAAAATACATATTTCTAACTCTTATATTAGCTAACATCTTTTTTTGTGCAGAATTCACATATTTATTTATATCTGAATCCTCAATATAGAAATCTTTATTTAGCATGTATTGGTCTATGCAATTATATCTTTTTAATAATAAAAATAACAAATATCTACATTCTATGTCTTTTAAAATTTTAAAAATATCTTGCCTCTTTACTCCTTTATAGATACATATAAATTCTATTATTTTTTCATATCTACTTCTTTTATCAAAAAAGTATTTCATAATTATAATATCCCCTTTTATTGTATATTATTTAAATTAATAACCACAATAAATCTTTTTAAACATATTAAAATAAAAGACACAAGAAAAATTAATTTTCTTGTGTCTTTATAACAACTTTTAATAATGTACGTTGAGGTTCATCTCCTAAAATACTTATATTGTAATCTACAATAACTTCTCCTCCGTTATCGTCCATTCTTATATCTAAATCTTTTGTTTCAATTTTTAATTCAAAAGCGCCGTATTGACAATTATATAAAACTACACTTTCTTCATTGGTTTTAAAATTCATAGAAGTTTTAGTATTTCCAAATCTTATAAGAGACATATTTTCTGGTGCTATTTTTAAAGTAGTTTTAGTTCCTTCCATTCCCGATAGTTCTGTTTCTTCATATACTACATAATAGCATTCTCCTCTTTTATAAAATTGTCCTGGTGTAATTACTTCTACTTTTTCTTCTTCTAAATCTACTTTTTCACTAAGCAAAGAAATCACAGCATTTTTACTCATAATTATCCTCCTTAGATTATATACTTATTTATATCCTCTTCAGATGCAGGTTTTGATTCTATGTAATTATTTAAACTATTATTAAAGTTTCCATACTTTATCTTAACTATTTTTTCATTTTTTCCTTTACTATATCTTGCTGTAATACTTCCTGCAAATTCTATATCTTCCATTAAAGGTTTTCCAGTAATTATGCACATACTTCCATTAAAATCTACAGCAAAAAATATTAAATTTTTACTATCCAAATACTCCTTAATTTCTTTTGCTTCCTTTTCTGTTCTAGTAGAAATTATTTTTGCATTATCAGAAATTCTAAAATGTCTTCCATATCTAAGTAAATAAATATCTTTATCAGAAGGATTCTCATTATGTTCTAATAAATCTTTTAACCTTTTAGAATAACTAGGTTCTGTAAGTTTACATCCTCCTGCTGGAGATGGATATTCTTTAATATTCCATTTTTCTGCTAACTCCATTTGGACTTTTCTTCCCCTGCCTGATATGCCTAATAATTTTTCTCTATCAACTAAACCTTCTAATTCCATTTTTGTAGGTAGAAGATTTTTAGCACAAAGTGGTCTTAATATTTTATCACTAAATCCTGATTCTTTTTTAACCAAATTTAATGATGCTTTATTTTGAGACATAGGTCTTTGATTTAGAACTTCTCCTGTTATTATAAAATCTGCTTTATATTTTTCTAATAGTTTACCTGTATAATTCATCATCATGGCATGACAATCTATACAAGGATTCATATTTTTTCCAAATCCATGTTTGGGATTCTTCACCATATTCAAGTGTTCTTTTGAAAAATCTACAATTTTAATAGGAATTTCTATTTGTTCTGCTGCTCTTTTAGCATTTTCAGCTCCAAAAAAATAAGATTTAAAACATATTCCTATTACATCTATTCCTTGATTTTTAATTAATTTTGCAGCTAATGTACTATCTAATCCTCCAGAAATCATAGCAAGTGCTTTTGTCATAAAAAATCACCCTTTCAAAAATAAATTATTATTTACATAGGGGCTTTAATTTATAATAACTTAAATTAAAATCTATTACAAGATTATATTATTAATAAAACAAACCATATCATTAATCATATGGTAATGATATGGTTTATTTTTACATTGTTAGCTCTCCATTTGGTGTATTTATTATTTGTATTATTTTTTGTTCATATCCTGTTAAAGAATTTATATAAACTATAAAATTATCTCCTTTATAATTTCCAGTAAACTCATAACATAAAACTTCCTTATTTGTTTCAGTTGGAATTATAGCTAATTTTACTGAATTAATATTTAATCTTTTTCCTACCCTACTTTGTGCTTGTTGTCTAGTTATTTTAGGTGATTGAATGTTTCTCTTTTCTTCATGTGCTATTAAATACTTTTCTGCTTCAATTCCTATTACATCCCCATTATCTAATGCAATTTTTATTTTTATTTGATCTGGATATATAGTTATATCTCCCTGTTTATATACATAATTTATAACTATATAATTATCATAGGTTAAAGTATATTTAGGAGTCATACTATTATATCCTAATGAGCGCAAGTACTTATTTGCTTTTTCTTCTGCTTGTTTAGCATTTATAGAAGCTACTTCTAAACTCCTATTATCTATCATATATAATATTTTACCACCATGCTTAGTTACTTCACATATTATATTTTGATTTTTGTCTTTTCTTCCTTTTATTAATATATTAAATCTATAAGTATCTATATATGATTTACCTTGTTTTCCTTCTAATACTATTTTTTCTATTCTATTTTTACCAATAACTTCTTTAACTCTTTTTTCAGCATCTTCTTTTGAAACTATTTTTTCACTATTAATCTTAGGATTTATTTTTAATATATTATCAGAAAAAGGTCCATCATATATCAAAGAAGGATATTGAACTACTTGTTTTTGTATACCCTTAAATTTTTCTTCTATAGAATCACTAGCACCGTTTTTAGCTAAAACTCCTGTGGCTTTTCTTCTTATTTCTCCCCATTTTATTTTTCCTGCTCCTATATCATTAGCTAATAAATTTAACTGTTTTTCTAATTTAAAAGATTGATCTTTTAACATATCAATATTATTATAGTCGTCGTTACTTAAATCTTTTCCCTCTGTAGATTTTTTACTTAATGTGTAACAAAAATCTCCTACTTGCGATAAAAATTTTGTTGTATCTCCAGTTGCTTGCTGATTTATGGGCAATGAATTTAATTTATCATTTGCCATAGATGCATTTCTAAAAATTTCTTCAAAAACAACTATTCCCTGCTCTCTTGAGCCAACAATGGCAGATTTACTCAAATTTATTCTTATATTTTTAACTGAGTCTATTAATTCATACATATTTTTACTATATTCACCTTGAAGATAATTCCTATAATCAGTTCTTTCTAATGTCATTAACACAGCAAATGTACTAGAAAATACCACAATTAATGTTACAATAACAGTATATATAATTCTTTTTTTAGTCATTTTCATAATATCTGCCTCCTAATTAATTATGTATTTCATTTAATATTATTTGTATTTATAATTGTAGTTATTCATTAATATGTAAAATTATTTCACAAAACTTTAATTATAAAATCAGTTCTTATATGCTATACTATCTATAAAAGTAATTGATACTTATAATTTTTATAAAAATAGTGTAAAATATTTATTAGCTGAGTTCTCCTAAAATTTTAATGAACTTATAATGAAAGGGGAAACAATAAATGAGAGTTCTTATACTTTCAGTTTCTGCAGGCGGCGGACATAGTCATGCTGCAGAAGCTATAAAAAGTTATATAAAAATATATGATAAAAATTCTCAGGTAAAAATAATCGATACATTGAAATATATAAATCCTATAATAGATAAAGTAGTAATAGGCGGATATTTAAAAACTATAAAAATTACTCCTTCGCTATTTGGAAAATTATACAATTATTCTGAAAATGATTTTGCTTTATCTTCATTAAGTGCTAAAATCAATGAAATGTTAGCATATAAATTATTACCTTTAATAAAAAAATTTAAACCAGAAATTTTAATAACTACTCATCCTTTTACTACAGAAATGTTATCTATATTAAAAAGAAAATACAAAGTGGATTTACCTGGTATGTCTATTATTACAGACTACACGCCCCATAGTTTTTGGCTTCATCAAAACATAGATGCATATATAGTTGCTAATTCTGATATGATAGACGAAATGGTTTTAAAAGGTATTCCTAAAAAAAATATACACCCTCTTGGTATACCTGTAAATCCTAAGTTTATGAATAAACATAATAAGAAATATACTTTAGAACAATTAAATCTTAAAGAAAATGTTACTACTTTGCTAATAATGGGTGGTAGTTTAGGAATTGGTAAAATTTCTGATGTGTACAAAGAGTTGATTAAAGTAAATAAAAATATTCAAATAATTGCAATAACAGGTAATAACAAAAAACTATATTATGAACTGTTAAACTTGCAAAAAACTTCTAACAAAAAAACATCTATTATAGGATATACAAATGAAGTAAATAAATATATGCAAGCCTGTGATTTGTTACTAACTAAACCAGGAGGTCTTACTATAACAGAAGCCTTAATATGTAATATACCTTTAGCTTTATTTTCACCTATACCAGGTCAGGAAGAAAAAAATGCAGAATTTTTATTAAAACACAATTTAGCTATAAAACTAAAAAATATAAAGGATTGTAGAGAAACTATCGAAAAACTGCTATCATCTCCAAACACATTAAAAACTATGAGAGATAATTGCAGTAAATTTTCTAAACCTTATTGTGGTAATAACATATATAATTTAATAAACTCTCTTGTAATAAAATATAAAGTTAAAAATAAAGTTAATAATAAAATTAAAAATGTAGAAAACGAATATATTAATAATAAAAAAATTAGCACAAATTTTCTCAAATCAATGGAAAAATATTTTCTGAAAAAATCAGAAAAATTATTATAAAAAAATAAAAACTCCCATAAAATTATTTAGAGGAGTTTTTATTTTTTATATTTTTTACAGTTTCTACAACTTTAAATTTAAACTGTGCATTATTAATAGAATTATATTCTGCAGAATTTAAAACTTTTTTCATATTTTCTTCTGTTTCTTCATTAGCTACTTCACCTTTAGTAACATCTACAAAACACAAAGGCGGAAACATAACACACCACCAATTGTGTCCTTCTCCTTCTCCTATTATGACTCTATATGCTTCATATTTACCTTGAGGCAATGTTATATTTCCATAAGTTTTAATAGGAAAGTTCTCTTTAGATAGAGTAGTTATTACATTATAGTTGTATCCATTTTGTTTAATAACTTTATATGCTATATCCTTTATTTTTTTATCATTATCCTTTATTATTTTTCTACTTTCATTTATATCTTTTGAATCTTTAAGTTTAAAACTCATGTATTTTATTATTTCATCTTTTATTTCTAGTTTTAATTTTTGGTCTTTAACATTATCGCTATTAGCTATAACATGAAATCTTATTAATTTATTTTCTATGCTATTTTTTATACACTCATTTCTAATTTCTATAATTTTAGAAATAGAAAAAGTAAATATAACTAAAATTACAACCATAAAAACCTTAAATCCCCTTTTCATATCTACATCCCCTTATTATATTAATTATTACTATTTATATGTTTTCCATTTTTTACTAGTTATATTCACTTTTTAATCTAAAAAACTTATTATTTATTTAATTACGCCTACTCTTCTAACTTTAAAATTTACATTTACATTTATATCAACATTATTAAAAACTTCATCCCAATTACCTTTAAATTTTTTCCATGTATATGGATGAAATTTTTTCATATAATCTCCTAATCCAAAAACATCTACATTATATTGTTTTTGGACTACTCTAAAAGTTTCTTCACATTCTTTTTTTATAGTTTTATTCAAATTATTTTCCACAGCTTGAATACTATCTTTATAAAACAATTCATTTCCTACATAACTTTGTTTTAACTGACCTTCCATTTCTAAATCTATATTAAATTTTATTTTATTTTTACTATTATCCATTTTAATTTTTCTTTTAATGTTATATATACTAAAATTTATAGGGTGACCATTTATATATATTACTTTATTTCCTCCTTTTATATCACCTTTAATTAATTGAACATTATAAGATTGACTTTTATCTAAATTTCCTATAATCTTATAATTTTTTATTATGCTTGTTCCTACTAATGAGAGCTCATTTTTTACTTTATCTAACTCCATAGTAGGAATTAAAACATTTTCATCATTATTAATAAGCGATGTTAATACTTCTTTTAAAGTTAATGGTTTCATCATAGTATTTTTATTATTTTCTGCAAGACCAATTATATAATTTTCTATATTACTTTCCATAGCCGGTATAAACTTAACATAATCTTCTGCAGTTCCTTTAGCTACCATAGTTATCATATTTCTATTTAATGAAGGCTGTCTATCAAGATAATCTATTACTTCCTTTATAGTATTGGGATACTGTAAAAGTTCACTTCCAAGTATTAAAAGTTTTGTATGACCAAAACGGATACTTCTGCTGCTCTTAGCTGTTGCTTCTTGAATTCCATTATCCATAGAATAAGCATCTACACTTATAGATTTTTCTTTTAATACGTTACTCTTACCTGGTCCTAATTCACTAATATCAGGGAAACCATAAGTTATATATAATTTTTTTATCTTTTCTTCCAAAAATGTATCTCCAGGTTTAATATTTATAAGTTCTTTTTCTTTATTTATTTCTTTTCCTTTATCTATAGCTATGGTAGATATAAAACTTTGTTTATCTATTTCTACTTTATCCCAACATCCACTCATAAATACACAAATTAATATAAGAGGTAAAAATTTTTTAATTTTCATTTGTAGCTGTAATAAAATATTATTTTACTACAGCATTTTCACCTCCTTTTTTCTTTATATAGCTTATTATAAATAAAATAATAGGAATTAACACTAAATTTATTAAAAACATTATGCTTCCATATTCACTAATCATTTTATAAAGTTGAACTATATCTTTAGGATAAAGAGCTATTATATAAATAAATGGTATAATACAAAAACATGAAATTTTAATATCTTTAAAATTAAATATTTTTTTTGTTATTTCTGATGAAAAGTAATAAAAATTTATAAATGTAGTAAAGTAATATACAATCCAAACTGCCATTAATATTCCTTCCCATCTTTCTATAAAAGTTCCAGGTATATCTATACTTTTAATTAAAGTAATTCCAGGCCATATAAGTATTTTTGTTTCCTCTACAGTAAAAGCAGCTATACAAAGTACTACTACTATAAAGTAAAATACCGTAATAAAACTTATACTCATTGTTCCAACTTTTTTAATATTTTTTTTATTTTTCATAAAAGGCAACAATAAAAAAATAATCTCTATACCTGAAAACCTACCTAAAGTATACCTAGTAGCTTTGAAATAATTTTTAGTAGTATTATTTAATATAGGAAGCAAATTAGAGAAATCTGTTTCATTAAAAGAAAATAAAAATATAAAAATTGCTGGTATAAACATAAGCAAAAATGCAATTTCATTAAATTTAACTATTGTCTCTAATTCTAATCTTACTATGTAAACTCCTACTAATATCATACAAATTATAATAAATTCTGTAGGAGTTCTTTCTAATAAGTACATTTTTATTTCTTCTACAAGAACTCTTAATCCTAAAGAAATATATGAAATTAAATAATATAATAAACTAATTAATGCAATTTTTGATAATAAATTTCCTAAATTATTCTGATATATAGAACATATATCAGAATAATTATTGTATTCTATTATTTTACAAAGCATATAAAATAATAAAATAGCTAATATTCCATTTGTTATACTTACAATCCAAGCATCATTTTCTACAATAGTCGCTAGCTCTCTAGGGTAAGAAAATACCCTAACACCTATTACTGCTACTACTATGCTGGCAAATACACCATAATCTCCAATATAATTTTTATCATCCACTGTTAACAGCCTCCTATTTTTGCCTAATTTTATCTTCTGTTTTCATGTAATTAGGTCTTTCTTTAAAATATTTTATAGGAAGTCTAATAAACATATCTTTAAAATCTTTTGTATGTAAACTGACAATAGGTGATAAATAAGGTACTCCAAAACTTTTAAGTTTTGATAAGTGCACTAATACAATAATCAATCCTAATACTATTCCATAAAGACCTAAAAATGAAGATAAAATTATTAAAAAAAATCTTATAATTCTAAAAGCTAATGCTATATCATAATTTGGAACAGTAAAGCTAGTTATAGCCGTTACAGAAACTATTATTATCATTATAGGACTAGCAATTCCAGCACTTACTGCAGCCTGACCTATAATTAATCCACCAACTATTCCTACTGTAGATGATATTGGTTTAGGCAATCTAACTATAGACTCCATTAAAAAGGCTAAACTTATTTCCATAATTATAGTTTCCACATAAGCAGGAAAGGGTACTCCTTCTCTAGATGCTGCTATAAAATAAGCTAACTTTGTGGGAATTATTGAACTATGAAAGGATGTAACTGCTACATATGAAGCTGGCAATATAAGAGTTATAAACAAGGAAATTACTCTTACTATTCTTACAGTAGAACTATACATCCATCTTTGATAGTAATCATCTGGAGATTGAAAAAAGTTAGGCAAAATAGCTGGAACAATAATAACAAAAGGCGAATTATCCACTAATATAGCTATTCTACCTTCATATAATGATGCTGCTACTACATCTGGTCTTTCTGTACTTTGTATTTGAGGAAATAAAGATGTACTTGAATCTTCTATAAGATGCTCCACATATCCACTATCTAAAATAGCATCTATATTTATTTTTTCCAATCTGCTATTTAGCTCTTTTAATACTTCCTTATTTACTATATCCTCTATATAAACAACAACTACATCTGTTTTTGATCTTACTCCCAAATTTTGCGATACAATTTTTAGTCTAGTATCTCTAATTCTCCTTCTTATAAGGGCTGTATTAAATCTTATAGTTTCTGTAAAACCATCCCTTCCACCTCTTATAGCTGTTTCTCCAGAGGGTTCAGCTACTCCTCTAGCAGGCCAAAGACGAGTAGCTACAACATAACACTTGGGAAATCCCTGTAAAAATAATAATGTATCACCAGAAAGCATAGAATCTATGCCTTTTCTCATGCTTTCCACTTCTATTAAGTCAGAAACGGTTAATATATTATTTTTTATTTCATTTGTATTTTTTACACTATCACCCTTATACATAAAAGATTTAAGTATAAAATCATTAATTAAATCTCTATTTGCCATACCATCAATGTAAATTAATTCAGTTTTAAAATCTCCTATGTGAAATTCTCTAAATACTATGTCAGAAGCATCTTTTAATATAAATTTCAAGTAGCTTACATTTTCATCTAAATTTTTAGAAATTTCCTCCTTAATATTTTCTCTCAAATTATCACTTCCTTAAATTAAATCATAAACTTAGAAATGACTGTTAAAACTAAAGTAATTACTATATAAAGTATGCCTATTACCCTAGACTTTTTTGCTACATCCTTCATATTAGATTTTTCAAAATTTCTAGCATCAATAAATGTTAATATACTTCCCTCTATAATTATTAAAATTAATAAATATAAACTAAATAATTTTATAATGATTTTCATTATATCCCCTCATATTTTCTATTCTTAAAACTATTTTGTACCTTTACTAAATTAATTATTCACAAAAGTAAAATATGCTAATAAGTTATATATAACTTATTAGCATATTTTACTTTATTATATAGTTCTAGTTATAAATACTTCTTTGTATTTATATTTCATATTGTCATAACACCTTTGAGCTTTTAACATGTCTTCAAAAAAACCAAATATAGTAGGACCACTCCCCGTCATTAATGTTCCTAAAGCTCCCATACTATTTATTTCATCTTTTATTTCTTTTAATATAGTGTGCTTTTTTAATGTTACATTTTCTAATACATTTTTCATATTTTTGCTCACATAACTTAAGTCATCTTTTTCTATGGCTTTTACTAATTCTTCTACGTTAGGACGTTGATTAATATAATTTAAATTTAAATTTTTATATACTTCCTTAGTAGAAACACCAAAAGAAGGCTTAACAATTACCAATATATTATTTTTAAAATGTTTTATTTTATTTACAATTTCCCCTATACCTGTACATACTGCTGTACCTCCAATAATACAATAAGGAACATCTGCACCTAATCTAACACCTAATTTCATAAGTTCTTTATCATCTATTTCAGGTTTATATATATCTCTCATACACTTTAAAACTGCTGCTGCATCTGTACTTCCTCCTGCTAATCCTGCTTCTATAGGTATATTTTTAATTATATTTATGGCTACACCAGATTTTACATTATATGTATCTAAAAATATTTTTGCAGCTTTATATGCTATATTTTTTTCGTCTAAAGGTATACTTGTGCTATTAGATTTTAAAATTATGCCTTGATCTATATAATCTATATTTAATTCATCATATAAATCTATAGTTTGCATAATCATATTTAACATGTGATATCCATCTTCTCTTTTTCCTACTACATCTAATGCTATATTAATTTTAGCATAAGCTTTCATCAACATATTCAACCCTCCAATCTCTATTATATAATTTTAGTATATTATAACAAATAATTTAAAGCTATATTTTAAAATTATATAATTCTAAAATATAGCTTTAAATTATTTATTAAGCCATAATAACTTTTTGTTTTTCATTTTTTACATTATTATTTATTATGTTTAAAAGAGGAGTATACTCTTCAAAAAATATAACTATTAAATCTCCAGGCTTAGAAAAATTAATAGCATAATTTAAGGCTTTTTCTTCAATTAATATTTTTTTTATATTTTGTTTATTAAATCCTTCACTTAAAATCCCTTTTTCTAATATGTTTGCTACTTCTCCAGGTTTTCTTCCCCTTTTGTATTTATCCTCTTTTATATATATATAATCAAAATGCCTTGCTGCTATTTTACCTATTTCAAAAATACTAGTGTCAGTTCTATCTCCCGGAACTCCAACTATACCTATAAGCCTGTTATGCTCTATATTAGAAACCGCTTTTAACACTGACTTATACCCATCTATATTATGACCATAATCTAAAATAACTTTTACATTATTACTTAATTTATATAAATTAAATCTTCCAGGATTATTCTTACTATCATTATAAAATGTGCTAAATCCTTTTTTTATGGTTTCCTTATCTATTCCCATTGCTATTAACGCCGCACAAGCCGCCATAGAATTTTCTATATTATAAGTTAATATGCCATTTAACGTTATAGCAATATCCTCCACTTTTACTATAGGCAGTATTTTACTACTGTTTTCAAAATAAATGTAATTATCTTTTATATATATTGCAAAATCAACTTTATCTATATTTTCTTTTATTAGTTTACTATTTTCCTTCATAGAAAATAGTACAAGCCTACTTTTTATTCTATCAATAATTTTATAGCTCATTTTATCATCTGCATTTAAAATAGCATATCCATTGTCTTTTACTGCTTCTACAACTAAAGATTTTATATAAGCAATATCATCTAAAGTATTTATTCCTTCTAATCCTAAATGATCTTCTCCTATATTTGTTATAATACCTATATCTGCTAAGTCATAAGCAATTCCACTTTTTATAATACCGCCTCTTGCTGTTTCAAGTACTGCTACATCTACATCTTTATTAGTAAGTACAGTCATAGCACTTTTATATCCTGTGGTATCTCCTTTATAAATACACTTATTATCTATATATATTCCACCAGTAGTAGTCATTCCTACTTTATATCCTTTAATATTAAGTACATGAGATATAAGTCTTGTAGTAGTAGTTTTCCCATTAGTACCTGTTATAGATATTACAGGAATATTTTCTTTATTGTTAAACATCTTATCTAATATTTTACCTGCCACATTTCTTTTTGTACCTTTATAAGGATAGTGATGCATTCTTATTCCAGGGGCAGCATTGACTTCAATTATTGCTCCATCTACAATATTGCTTATATCACTACAGCATATATCAATTCCACATATATCAAGACCTATAGCCTTTGCTGCTCTTTGACATAATTCAATATTTTCTTTGCATATTTTATCTGTGCAATCAATAGATATTCCTCCTGTAGATAAATTGGCGTTATTTCTTAATTCTAGTTTTTTACCTCTAGGTAAAACCGAATTCAATCTATACCCTTTACTTAAAATACATTTTTTAGTTTCTTCATCTATTTTTATCTTAGTTAAAGGTTTTTCATGACCAAAACCTCTTCTTTCATCAGAATTTATTATACTTATTAAATCTTCTATTGAATTAAATCCATTACCTATAACAAATGGAGGTATTCTTTCAGCTACTGCTACAACTTCTCCCCCAACAACACATATTCTATAATCTTTACCTTTAACATACTTTTCAACTATTATGCTTTTATACACTTTTTTTAATGTTTTATATGACTCTAGTAATTCTTTTGCAGTTTTTATATTTGTAATTACTCCTTTTCCTTGATTGCCAAACCTAGGTTTTAATACTAAAGGATATCCTATAGTGTCAGCTTTAAATAAAAGGTCTATTTCATTTTTAACTACATATCCCTCTGCTACAGGTATACATTGTTTATTTAGTACATCTTTTGTAATCAATTTATCACAAGAAACATCTACAGAAACTGCTCTCGTATTATTTCCAATAGTAGCTTCTATCATCTTACTACTTTTACCATAGCCTATTTGAAACATACTTCCGTCTCCTATTTTTATAAAAGGTATTCCTCTGTTTTTAGCTTCTTTTAATATAGATAATGTACTAGGACCTATCTTTTCATTATTTAATATGTTTATAAGTTGCTTTATTTTTAAATTTAAATTAAAATTTCTTTTTTGAATAATAGAATTTATTAAATTTATAGCAATTTTGCCTGCTTTTATACCTGTTTTTTCATATTCATATTCATATATAATATAATATTTATTGTTAAATATTTCTCTGGATTTTCCATAAGAAACGTTTAAATCAATAATATTTTGAATTGCTATAATTATATGCTCACATATATGAGGTAAATATGTTCCTTCTTTTAGTCTATTTAAAAACCCCTCCTCTTCATCAATTCCACACCTATGCTCTTTTAACTGCGGAAGAATTCTTATCAAATTTTCATTAAAATCTTTTATATACTTACTTGGAATATTATGTTCTTTTTTTAATTCTATATCTAATCTTATACACTTTTTATGTGAATATATATTTCTTCCTTTAAAAATTCTAAATTCTACTATATTCATTATATTATTGATTTTCCTCCTCTTAAAATAACTTGTTTTAGTTTTTTAAATAAGGTTTTTTGTTTACTAAATCGTATTTATCAAAACATTTCAATATATGTAATTTAACATCAAATATAGATAGCACCTCTTCTGCATTTTGTTCAGATACATTGCTTCTAGTTATATTACTTCCATCTATAACATATACCGCTCCTGAACCTATAACTTGAAACTCTTTATTATCTCTTACCATAATAGCTGTATCTTCATCAATACCTATACCCAAGCTTTCAGGGTTTTCCGCTATACCTACTAATAATCTCCCCAATCTTCCTCTTTGAGCAAAATGTTGATCTATTATAACTCCTTTGATAATACCTAATCCAGGTGCCATCTTTAATGTACATTTCCTAGGTGACTCTTCGTTTGGACCTGTTACAATCATGGTATCACTTGCTACAGATGCTCCTGCAGATGTACCTACATATGTACATCCATTTTTATATTTATATTTTATTAATTTATATAATGGAGTTCCTCCAAGAATACTTGTTATTCTTAACTGATCTCCTCCAGTAAAAAATAATAAAGAAGCCTTTTTAATAATATTTATATTGCTTTCATTATAAGCATCTTTTCTATCTTTAATATTTAGTATACTTATATTTTTTATACCTAATTTAGAAAATATAATTTTATATTGATTTCCTAATTCTTCTGGTTGTTGAGAAGCCGCTGTACATATAACTAATTTTTCATTTTCTGTATCTATTTTATTACAAACTTCCTTTAAAATTTTTTTATCTCCTTTTTTATCTTCTGCTCCTCCAATTATTATAGTATTTCTCCTTATTTCCTCCTTCAAATTTTATCACCTCTTTTACAGCTATTCCTTATTATTTCCAGCTTATTAATTCTTATGCACAAAAAAATATCCCAAGATTCAACTTAGGATATTCTTATTTCTAATATTTACATAATAGCTCTTCCTGGTATTATAATTTTTTGTCCAGGTTTAATTCTATTAGGGTCTTCAATATCATTTATATTTATTAACTCATCTATGGTAGTATAATATCTTTTAGATATTTTCCAAAGAGTATCTCCATTTTGTACTACATATATAATGACACTAGCTTTTTTTTCTGGTATTTCTCCTTCTACTGGTTCTATATTTACTAAAAATTCTTTATGTTTTATATAATTAACTCTACTTTCTACTTCTATTATAGCTTTAACTGCAATAGTATTTGCCTCTATATTAGCTTCTAAACTTTCCAAACTAGCTTTTGCCACACTTTGCATATCAATCTTACATCCTGGAATATCAACTGAGCAATTGAAAGCTATTTCATTATTTACATTATAAATATATTTTTCTTCATCCTCAGTTTTATATATTACATTTACATTTAATATGCCATCAACTATAACTTTATCCTCAACTATTCTTTTATTAGTTACACATACATCTCCATAGCATATTATTATTTCGGATGCTTTTGGCATATCCGATGTTATTTCAATATTTTCTTTTACTATAGTTTCGTTTTTTCCATGTCCATGAATTACATTTAAATCATAATCTTTTCTTTCCATGTCCATAATAGTATTAGGAGAATATACATCCTCTATCATGTCTATATTTTCTTTATTACTTATTCTCGTATTAAATTTTATTAATGTTTCTACTTCAATTATTCTATCCTCTCCTAAATCATCTTCCTTTACATTAAGCTCCATAGCTCTTACTTTAAAATCTGTATAATTGTCCATAGAAGGATTTACCCCTTCTAATTCAAATTCTTTACTTACTAAAACATCTTCTTCTATATAAAATATATCTTTTGTATCTTTTCCTCTGTATAATATTCCTATTAATGCATAAATATCTATTTGCACATTATCTTCTAATATTTTTATATCTCTTTTATGAATTTTTATATTCTTTTTTAATATACTTCCTACTTCTGGTTTATCTGTATCTATTCTTATTTCACATGTAGCTATTAAATCATCTGATACTTTCCCTACTATTTTATCTACAGAAACTGGGTTCTTTAACATTTGTATACTATCTCCACCTGTTATATCTTTTATAACTTTAAAATCATAGTTTTTATATACTTCTCCTTTTAATTTTATAACTCCTTCTACAGATACTTTTCTTTCATTAGATATTTTACATTCAATATGTTCAACATATGCCTTTGAATCACATAACATATGGTTGTTTATTCCGTCCATTTCAATACTATTAGAAAACTTTTCGTTATAGATTATATTGTATATGCCATGTTTTCCATCTTCCTCTAGTGACAAATATAATATATTATATTCTACTTCTCCTTCTATATATAATTTATCTTGTATTATTTCTTTATTTGTAATATATGGTTTAGCGTCAATTGTCAATATTTCTTTAACATCTGGATGTGTATCCGGAACTATATGCTCCGATTTAATTACAGTATCAACAGTACTCTCTCCTAATAATTGCTCACATTCTATATTTTCTTTAATTAGCTCTATGGCCATAATATACCCCTCCTATATAACCTTACTATTAATTTATATATTTATTATTTTCAAAATATGATTGATTTTAAAATTTTTAACAAGTTTATTTATTGAATAAATAGTTATTTTATTACAAAATTCATCATTTTTTTTAATAATTTAATATTTTAAGTTCATATTATAAGTGTTAATATTGACATAAAGCTAAAAATAGCGTATTATAAATACAGTTGTTGACCATATAACCTCTCATAAATTCTCAATACCCTTTTATACCATAGTTGAAAGATGGTAACCCGCCATCTTTCTTTTTTTATATTTCTTTATAATAAATAGCAAAAAATAAGGGCTATTGATTTTTTCAATAGCCCTTTATATGTTTACTTAGCAAAATCTAATTGAACTGTCTTTGTTAGCACATCTGAATAACTATATGAGACTTTCCTTTGGGTGTCATTGTCTAACCTTATAATAAATATACTAGGGTAAGTTTTTTCTATTACGCCTTTATTAACAAAAATCTTTCTTCTACCCCCATTGGCTTTTAAAACCACCTTTTGTCCTACATGTCTTTCAATATCTTTCTTTATTGAAAGTAATACATTTCTTCCTTCCACATTAAACACCCTCTTTCCACATTATATATTATATATGTTAATTTGTATTTTGTCAAGGTAACCTTTTATTTTACAGTTATTATTTTCTATTGTCAATATTAATTTTTTGTTAACTTAAATGATTTTACCCTTTTATAGCTAAATAAAAGGGTATTATGTTGCTTCTTTTAAAATTAAAAAAATGTTCCAATATTACATACTGTTGGTGTATTAATTAGTATTTCCTTATGCTTTATATATATACTAAAATACAAAGTATGCATTTAAATATAATTTGATTTAGGAAATCCTTCTCTATATTGTCCTCTAGTTTGAAGTCCTCCTATGCCTTTAGTATTAGTTATAGTATTTTCTAAAGCATCTTTAATAGATACAACTTTTTCTATATTAGTATAAGCTATTTTTTCGCATAAAAATACAGGGTCTAAACAATGTATAAGCACTCTGCTAGGTGAACTAGCAAAATTAGCACCTGCATCTAGTATAGCTTCATAACAAGATTGACAAGCTCCCGCAAAAATAACTAAATCATCATAATTAGGTTCATAATTTCTTAACTCATTTACTGTTTGTACAAAATACTTAGAATTTCTATAATTATTTAAATCCATATAATCTTTAGTTCCTTTTAATATAGCGTCATGACCTGTAATAACCACTATATTAGGTTTAACTTCTTTTACTACATCTATTATTTTATTAGGTTGCTCTCTTTCTAAAATAGTTCTTCCTACTACATCTAAACTTAACTGATTATATACCTTTGCACACACTTCTAAATATTCAGCATCTCCATCGACGTGTAGTATTTTACCTGGTCTTCCAAAGGCTAAATCATTATCTAAGTTTTTTTTTATACTTTTATTTAATGTTCTATACTTATTTCTAAAATCATTTCTAGAAATTAATATTTTTTGTATTGAATCATTTACTTTTCTATTAAATACTTCTTCTTCTTCTGTTAATTTAAATTTAGGGATAATTTCTAAATCTTCTTCTGGCGAATCTGCTATAATTCTTAAATTTATTCCTTTTATAGTAAATACTTTTCCTTTATTACTTTCTTTTACATCTATTATTCTGAAAGTTATATCCTTACCATAAGATTTTCTAACTACTATATCACCTATATCCATATAACTTTATTCCCCCATAATAAATTATTATATATATATTATGCTTTTAAAAACTATTCTGTGATAAAACAAACATAAAAAATCCTTACCATGATTATTTATGATAAGGATTTTTGTATTTATAAATCTATTCATGTTGTTCATATTCTTTTTTAAATTTTTTTATAAAGTCCATATATTCTTCTTGCTCCATTATTAATTTGTTCATTTTTTTATCAAAAGTTTTCGATGGCCAATTTATTTCATTGTAATAATGCCTATTACAAAGTCTCCAAAATCTTTGAGGAAATAGTAAAAAAGCAAATAAAACTCTGTATTCTTCTTCTTTTAAAGGGCTGATTTCATTATAAGAGTCTATTATGAGTTTAGCATAATTTATATCCCAATTGCATCGTTTTAACACCTTTATCATAAAAGAAGATATATCATAAGTTCTTAATTCTCTTTTGCAATAATCAAAATCTATTACATTTATTTTATTATTATTATCAACTATTATATTGTGATAAGTATAATCATGATGACAAAAACTTTTTTTATTTTCTGCTTCACTACATAATTTACTATAACAAGAATTTTCTAGTACTGTCATTGCTCTTTTTCCTAATTCTTTATAGAACTCATAATTTTTAATATAATTTAAATCAAAATCTCCTCTATTTTTTTTCTTTCTTACTATATCTCTCATTTTATTAAAAGCTTTAACTCTTTTTTTCATTAAATAAGGCCATCTACCTAAATCTGTTTTTAATTTACTATTTTCAGGTGGTTCATATCCTTCAGAAGCTATATGAAGATAAGCTAAGCTTTTAGCTGCATTTTCTAGGTCATCTACACTTTTAAAATCACATTCTCTTCCATCTATCCATTCTGATAAAGTATATATATCTTCATTTACTAAGGCATAGGGTTCTCCTTCTAAATTTAAATCATATCTGTCCACCCCTTTAAATCCGTTTTTTACAAGATGTTCTTTAGCACCATAAACAAAGAGCAACTTCTGAATGCCATAATTTATTTTTTTTAAGCATTTAGATCCCTTATTAGTTTTTAATAAATATACTCCTTTATTTGGCTTTAGTCTCTCAATTTTAACATCAAATTGTCTTTCTATTTCAAATTCTCTCATCATGTTAATCACCCCTCTATAATTCATATGTGAAAACCATTTATTTTAGAATAAGATTAACATTTTATAGCTTTTCTTAATATAATAAAATGTAACTAATTTAAAAGGAGCTTTTTATGAAAATAGGAATTGATGCTCGGGCAGCCAAATGGTACAGAGGTACAGGGATAGGAACTTATACTTATCAATTAATTAATTGCCTAAACAAAATAGACACTAAAAATAAATTTCTATTATTTTCTCCAGAAAAATTTTCCCCAAAAATAAATTTTAATGATAATTTTACTTTAGAAAATATTAGCAAATGTAATCTTAAAAATAACTTTTGGAATGAAGTTAATATACCTAATATACTTTATAATAAAGATATAGAAATATATCATGTGCCTCAAAACGGTATAGGATTACCTAAAAAAAAGAATTGTAAATTTGTCATAACACTACATGATGTAATTCCATATAAGATGCCTGAAACTGTTAGCCATAGATATTTAAAAATATTTCATGAAAACATACCTAAAATAATATCTCTATGTGACGGAATAATAACAGTTTCTAATTATTCTAAAAATGATATAATAAAAACTTTAAATATACCAAAAGAGAAAATATTTGTTACCTATTTAGCAGGAGAAAGTATTTACAGACCTTTAAATAAAAATATATGTAAAGAAAAAATCAAAAATTTATATTCTATAAAAGATGATTTTATACTTTATGTAGGAGGATTTAGCCCTAGAAAAAACATACTTGGATTAATAGAAAGCTTTAGTACTGTTGTAAATAAATATAAAAAGGATATACGTTTAGTTATAGCTGGAAAAAAGGGTATATCTTATCCAATTTATAAAAAAAGAACAGAAGAATTGAATATAGAAAATAAAGTTATTTTTCCAGGTTTTATACCTTTAGATCATTTACCTTATTTCTATAATGCATCAGAACTATTTGTATATCCTTCTTTTTATGAAGGATTTGGATTGCCACCAGTTGAAGCTATTTCTTGCGGCACTCCTACAATTACATCTAATATAACTTCCATGCCTGAAGTAATTGGTGATGGTGGTTTATTAGTAAATCCTTATGATATAGATGAATTATCTAATACTATGTATAACATACTTTCAAGTAATGAATTGAAAGATTTATTATCAAAGAAAGGTCTAATACATTCTAAATACCTTAATTGGAATAAAACTGCAAAAGAAACCATAAACATATACAAGAACATATTAAAATAGCCTCTTAAATTTAAGAGGCTATTTAATATTTCCATATTCTTTAAATAAAAATAAAAATTCTTTTCTATAATTTCTATAACTAGATTTTTTCTTTAATTTATTTAAAAATTCTTCTTCTTCCCAATCTTTTCTCTTAGTATAATAGTCTTTTGATATATTATAAAAATCTTCAGGAAAATTCAACATACCATATAAAACCTTTATTTCTCTTTCATCTAAGCTATTTTTTTTACAATAAGAATTTATAATTATTTTTGCTTTTTCTATATCAAAAGCAAAATCTTTTACAACTTTATTTATAAAATTACACAAGTCATGTACTTTTAAATCTATAATAGAGTAGTCAAAGTCTATAAAATATGCTTTATTATCATTAATTAATATATTATGATGAGCTAAATCATGATGACAAAGTACTACTTTATCCTCTTCACTACATAATTTATAATATAAAGAGTTCTCTAGTATATTTATACTAGTTTTTATTTCATCTATATGATAATTTACTTCTTTTAAAAATATGTTATCAAATTCTGTTTTATTTTCATGCATATTAGCTATATTTTTAAAAAAATTCATTTCATCAATTTTTCTATTTAATTTATCTATAAGTTTACCATTATAATACTTATTACATAAATCTGTTTTAAATCCTTCTGAAGCCTTGTGCAACTCTCCAATTCCTTCTGCTGAAATGCATATGTCTATAGGATTGTTAAAATCACTTTCTCTTCCTTCTACTAAATCCATAATACAATACATATCTTTATTCCATATAGAATATATTTCTCCATTTTTATTATTTAAAAAATCTACTACTCTAGAAAACTTATTTTTTATATATTTTATTCCATCATTTATAAAATTTAATTCTTTTATGGTATATTCAACTTTTTTTAAAATTTTTCTACCTTTATCTGTATAAATTATATATACACTTCTTATAGGTACAACATCATATACTTCTAAATCAAATTCTTTAAATAACTCTACATCTAAATTATAGTGAGATAAATATTTCTTATTATATACCATTTTACCTCCTCCTTTAAATTAAAGATTTTTTTCTAAATCTAAAGACTTTTTTAATTTAATCATATACTTTTTACTAGTCCAATTTTTTTTATTTAATCTATATCTATTGCAGTATTTCATAAATTCATAAGGATAAGACATTAAGGCTATTATAAAATTACTACTATACTTACTTAAATTTTCTATATTACAAAATTCATCTGCTAATTTTTCCCAAGGAAATTTAAATCCTTTTTTTCTTAATTTGTTTAACAAATAATAACAATCTATTTCTACCATATTATAAGAACATTTATTTAAATTAGTAATTTGTATAGCTCCTTTATAATTTCTTAAATTATTAAAATAAGTATTACCTAAACACAATTCATTTCTATTCATACTTCTTTTTATTAAATTTATATATTTTGAATTGTATATTTCATTTATACAAATTTCAGCTTTTGATATATACTCATCACTTATGGATAAAAGAAATTCTTCAAAGTCATTTTTAGGATATTTTATATTTTTTAAAAATCTCTTTACCTTTTTTAAAGATACTTTATTATTTTCTACTATTTTTCCTATAGAACTTTTAAAAATATTTTTATTATAATTAGCATACTTTGTAGATATAACATGAAATTGTTTTATTGTACTCAATTGATTATATACACTATCCTCTGTTATATTATTTATATATTTAAAATTATCTACTATCTGAATTTCATTACATTTTAAGTAATCTTTAAAAGAGCTTTGGTATATATCCTTTTTCACATAAATACACTCCTTTATTTATAATTTACAACATCTAAATTCATCTATAAATTCTTGTTTTTCTTCTTTATCATCATAAATTCTATTAAGTTTTTTTATAAAAAATTCTTCTGTCCAAGGTTGTTTTTCCCAATAATATTGAATTCCTATTTGCCAATAATCTTGAGGAAATTCCATAAAAGCAGCCATAATAGGAATATCAATATATTTTAATTTATTTATGATATCATACTTTTTTAATATTAAATTAGCATTTTCTATACTCCATTTACCATTTTTCATTACTCTAATAAGTAAACTACATAAATCATGTAAATGAGAATCTAATATGCAATAATCAAAATCTATAATATTTAATTCTTTTTCTTTATTAATTAAAATGTTATGATGTGCATAATCATGGTGACAAAATTCCTTTAAATATATATCTTCTTTCATCTTTCTTATATATTCACTATTAATTAAATTTAATATAGATCTGTCTGCTCTTTTTAATTCTTTTTCTATTTCTTTTAAATATATAATATCAAATTCACTCTTTACTTTTTTGTTACATATTCTATATTTAAAATCTAATATTTCATTTTTTCTAGTTTTATAAGTTTCAATCCATTTAAACCATCCAATTCTCGGTTTCATGTAATTTTCAACTTTAAATCCTCTACTTTTTATATGAAGTTGTGCTAATTTTTCTGTAGCTAGCATAATATCTATAGGATTATCATAGTTACATTCTCTTGCAATAATCCATTCTGTTAAATAGCAATATTTACTGCCTATTTTTATATAATTTTTATTATTTTTAGTTTTTATTATTTTAGGTGTATTTTTAAAACCCTTTTTTTGAAGATGTTCTATAGCAGCTATAATAAATGCAAAATGTCCATACTCATATTTAATTGTTTTTAAACAATATTGCTTTTTATTAACACATATTTTATATACATTTTTTATTTTTTCTATAAAATCTATATTATTAATATTATAATTTTCTTGTAACATATGCTTTATTAACTGTATATTCAAGAAGTTTCCTCCTAAAATATTATTTCCTTTTTGTATTATATGAATTAATTAACATCTATGTGCTATATGGAACATTTTTTGATTTATTATAATAATATAATAAAGAATAGAAATTTCATTAAACATATATTAAATTTAATTTCAAGGAGAGGGTTAAATGAAAATAGCAGTTGATGCTAGAGGTATTAACTGGTATAAGGGTACTGGTATAGGAACTTATACAGAAAAATTATTCAAAAATATAGTTAAATTAGATAATAACAACCACTACCATTTTTACTGGTCTGGAAAAGATTTTGAAAATTTTAAAACTAAAAATACAAATATAATACTTACAGGGAAAAAACAACAAAATTTTTTTCAACAATATTATATTCCTAATAATATAAAGGATAATAAAATAGATATATACCACATTCCTCAAAATGGCATAGGATTTTGTAAATATATTCAATGCAAAAAAATTGTTACAATACATGATTTAATCCCTTATATAATGCCCTTAACAGTAGGAAAAGGTTATTTATTGAAATTCTTGCGTGAAATGCCAAATATAATTAATGATTCTGATGCTATAATAACTGTATCTGAATATTCTAAAAAAGATATTTTAAAGTTTTTTCCAGTAGATGAAAATAAAATATTTGTTACTCCTTTAGCAGCAGATGAAAAATATAAACCTTTAGATAAAGAAAAATGTAAGCATATAATAAAAGAAAAATATCACATAGATAAACCCTTTATATTATACTTAGGTGGTTTTAGTGCAAGAAAAAATATTAAATCTTTAATTTTAGCTTTTTCTAAAGTTTATAAAAAATTAACTAAAAAATACAATTTAGTAATAGTAGGGAAATGTACGGACCAATATAAATATTTAAATGATATAAGCAATAATTTATATATGGGTTCAAACATAGTTTTCACAGGATTTGTTCCTGAAAAATATTTACCTCTCTTTTATAATGCTGCTGAGTTATTTATATATCCATCTTTTTATGAAGGATTTGGACTTCCTCCTTTAGAAGCAATGAGTTGCGGTACACCTGTTATTGCTTCCAATGTTTCTTCTATTCCAGAAGTAATGGGAAGGGGTGGAATATTAATAAATCCTTATAATTTAAATGAATTGGAACTAGCCATAGAAAATGTATTAAATGATGAAAAAACAAAAAATCATTTAATAGATAAATCTATTAAACAATCTTCTTTATTTTCTTGGAAGAAAACTGCTATTTCTACCATTAAAATATACGAAGAAGTTTTGAAAAAAAAATAGGCTATATTCAAAAGAACATAGCCTATTTTTTTTGTTTGTATATAATTTCATCTAATTTTTTAGACTTTAATTCTAGGAAACTTTTTAAATTTTTTTCTTTATTCAAATTTTTTAGTGATATGTATTTTATATTTTCTTTAACATAAGGATAATTTTTCCCATAGTATAAAATTCTACTATCTCCTATATTAGCAAAATATCTTTCTACTTGCATTTGAAAATAATCATCTTTATTTTCAAATACACTATTATTATAAAATGGTCTATATCCAGATAATACACCATATTTTAGTAATACTTTATTAGCATTATTATTCATTACAATATATTTCATAAATTCAATAGATAAATCCTTATTTTTTGTATTTTTAGAAATAGCTAAATAAGCCCCGTCATAATTAGCTATTTGATTACCTCCATTTTCAAATGCAGGCAACTTCATTATGCCCCAGTTACCTGACTGATCCTTTAAACAATCTTTTATAACTTTTTTATACCTTAAAGAATAAGGCACAGTAGCTAATTGATTAGTCTTTAAGTAAAATATTCTGTCATTCCATTTATCTTCTAAATTCAATACTATATCTTCATTTATCATTTTCTTTTGTATATTTAATACTTTTAATAATTTATCATTATATAAATAAACATTTCCTTTCGAATCATAAAATTGACCTCCTAATTGATTTAACATACATAATAAAATATCATAACTATCTTCATATTTTAATCCTATTATTTTAACATTTCCATTATAAACTTCATTTATTTTTTTACCAGCTTCTATAAAATTATCCCATGTTTTTATATTTTCAGGATTTATACCAGCTTTTTTAAATATATCTTTTCTGTAGTATAAAGCTATAGGTCTTATAGACCAAGGCATACAATAAATAGAATTATCCTCTTCATTAACAATTTCATTAATAAAGCTATTAAAAAAATATCCTTTGCTTTTATAAGAATTAACCAAAGATGTTAAATTCATTAACTTGTCTGAATATTTATTTGTTATGTAGCTACAACTTTCCCTAGGTATTTGTACTAAATCAAATTTATTGTCATTAACATAATCACTAGGCATTTTTTCAATATCACTGTCTACAGATTTTACATTTATCTTTACTTTAGGATTTTCTTTTATAAAATCTTCTGCAATAGAATTCAATATATCTGTATATATACCTGCTGTAGCAATAGTTATATTTCCTTTAAATTCTTTTTTATCATTATTATTTACTTTTGTTTTTTTAGTACATCCAAATATACTAAATGTAAATATTAAGCTAATAATAAAAATCAAAAACTTTTTTGCTATTTTCATAAAATACACCTCATATATTTAAAATAAAAGTGCAGAATATTAATTCTACACTTTTATTTTACCTTATTAATAATGTAAATCAACCTTTAGACATTTTATAATTACCTTTTTCATTAAAATCTTCTTTCCAAGCTTTATCTGCCACTGGTTTAAAGTCAGAAGCAACTTTATCTAATTTTTTCTTAAAATCTTCATCATGAAGCATTTTTTCTGCACCTTCATCTGTAGGCTTTATTTTTATTTTATCTGCTACTTCTCTTATTATATTAGGATTATCTATCATCATACAAGGTCTTAATAAATTTCTATCATAAGGTTGTCTATTTATTAATTCTCTAAAAAATTCATTTTTAAATACATCTATAACTTTTTTTCCTTTAATATTTTCTGTAGCAAAGTGTGCAAAAATACAAGGTTCTAAATCTTCTTTAGAATTAATATGGCAATAGTATTTTCCAGCAATACATCCTCCTACATAAGGAGCATCATTAAAGAAATCTATTACAAAGTAAGGTTTTGTACTTCTTATCTGTCTTGTTCTTTTACCTAAATAAATCCTTTGCTCTGGTGTAAGCATAAGTTTAATATCTGGTTTATTACCTACAGGCATAAAAATAAAGTACCAACTCATTTTAGAACCTTTTTTAATGAGCATATCTATAAATTCATCTGAAACTACAGTATTTATGTTATTTCTACTTGTAGCAGTAGATACACCAAATAAAATTCCTCTATCTTTGAATAAATCCATAGTATTCATTACTTTTTTAAAAACACCTTTTCCTCTTCTTTTATCTGTTTCTTCTTCAAAACCTTCTAAAGATATCATAGGAATAACATTTCCTAATTTTTTAATTTTATCAGCAAGTTTTTCATCAAAAAGAGTTCCATTTGTAAAAGGAGTAAACATACAGTCATTATACTTTTTATAAATATCTAGCATATAATCAATAAAAAATGGTTCTCCGCCTAATATTATAAAATAATAAATTCCTAGCTCTCTAGCTTCTCCTATTATTCTGTCTACTTCTTCATAGCATATATCATCTTCTTTACTATAATTAGCAGCGTAACAGCCTGTACAGCTTAAATTGCACCTCATAGAAGGACTTATTAGTATAACAAAAGGTAATTTTACACCTTTTTCTTGAAGTATTTTTGCTCTTTTAGGCATACCATACCATACTGCATTAGCAAAAAAGTTAGAAAAAAACTTTTGCAAGCAATTACTATCAGCTGTTTTCATCAAGTTTCGTATATAATCGCCAATAGCAGTATTATTTTTATATTGGTTGTATACAACATTTATTTTTTCTATACTTTCTTTATCTTTTACTGTTTTTCTTATAACATCAAATAGCTTTTCTATGTTTTTTTCCGGGTTTTCACTTAGCAGCTTAGTTCCTTTTTTAATCAAAGAATCTTTCACACTTTTTTTCATTATGTCAATTACTTTCATAAGAATCCCCCCGATATTAATTATAAATTCCCATAGTATTACTATATTACTATTATATAACTTAAATTCACTATATAATTAAATTTGAGGGATGATTAATAAAATATTAAAAATTATTTAATATTTCATTTATAAAATATATTTATAATTCAACTTTTTTACTTTGAGGACTTATTGAACCAAAAATTTTTTAACATTTTATAATTTATGTTTATAACAATCATACTTATTAAAATAAAAGCACATCCTATTAATGCACTTCCATTTAATTTATCTCCTATAAATGCAGAAAATATAGCACTAAAAACAGGCTCTCCTAAAAATATTATAGCTGCATGAGTAGGTTCCGTATATGGTTGCATTTTATTTTGTATATTGTAAGCTATTATAGTACAAAAAATAGCCATAAATAATATAGAAAATATAGAAACAATATTTAATTCCATATTTAATTTTTCTACAAAAACTGCTGGAAATAATGAAAATACTCCTACTATAATAAATTCTATAAATGTTAAAGAAATTACATCTATATTTTTAGCATACTTATCCACAACTATTACTTGCAATGCAATAGCTACTGCAGAAATCATTGTATATATATCTCCTTTATTTATTCCGTAATTAGCATCTAAAGATATCATAGCAATTCCTATAATAGATAAAATAACTCCAGTTACAGTTTTAGTATCTGGAGTTTTCTTGTATATAAGTGCCATAAATATTGGAACTAAAACTACATTAAGTCCAGTAATAAATCCTGATTTACTTGGTGTAGTATAAACAAGTCCTACTACTTGAAAAGCTGTACCTAGAAATAAAGTTAATCCTATATAAAAAGAATTTCTAATCACATTTAAATTAATACTAACTATTTTTTTATAAAAAATAATTCCCATTATTATAGCTGATATAATATACCTAAATGCTATTAAACAAAATGGCGGAATGTATTTTAAAATACCACTCATTATAGGAAAAGTTATTCCCCATACCATAGTTACAAATAATAAACTTAAGTCTGCCTTTGCCTCTCTTTTCATATCTCATTGCTCCTATCTTTAATAATATATTTTAAAATTATATCATAATTAAAATAAGAACTTCAAATTTAATACTAATTTTAAAAATTATAAAAGACTAGCCTACAAAAGCTAGTCTTTTATAAATATTTTTTCATTTCTTCTTCATTTTTTATCTTATTTACTAAATGTTTAATTTCTTGATCTTTATTTTTATCCATAATAAGTACTACATCTTCTGAATCTACTATAATTAAATCTTTTATACCAAAACCTATTACCAACCTTCCATTTCCAAATACGGAACAGTTTTCACTTTGCTCCATAAAAGCTTTACCACTTATATTATTGCCTCTAAAATACTTTGAAAACCTTTTTAAAGATTCAAAAGTACCTATATCATCCCAAGCAAACTCACATTTTATTACATAACCTTTTCTTGTTTTTTGCATAATACCAAAGTCTACAGAAATTCCACTTATTACTTCATATTCTTCTTTTATAATTTGGTACTCTTCCTCTGTTTCTAAAGACTTATATATTCTCATCATGCTTTTATACATTTTAGGTAAATATTTTTGCATTTCCCTTAAATAAACATCTGCTCTCCATACAAACATACCGCTATTCCATAGATAAGTTCCTTTTAGTAGTAAATCTTTAGCTACTTCTAAATTAGGTTTTTCTAAAAATCTTTCTACCTTATAAGTAGCAATTTCACCATTTACTCTTTCACCCATTTCAATATATCCATATCCTGTTTCTGCTCTTGTAGGTTTCACTCCAATAGTTATAAGCCCTCTTTTTCTTTCTGCCACTTCTATAGCCTGTTTCAATGTATCTATAAACACTTTTTCATTTTCTATATAATGATCAGAAGGAAGAACTACCATAATAGCATCATTATCTTTTTTTAGAAATTTTGCTGCAGATAATCCTATACAAGTAGCTGTTTCTTTATTTTCTGGTTCAGAGAATATATTTTCTTTACTTAAATCTGGCAATTCATTATATACCTTTTCTAAATAATCTTTATTAGTTACTACATATATATTTTCTTTTTTTGCTATAGACTTAATCCTGTCTACAGTATTTCTTAAAAAACTTTTATTATTCATTAATTTTAAAAATTGCTTAGGATTGCTTGTTCTAGATAAAGGATAAAGTCTGGTTCCTCTTCCACCTGCTAATATTAATACATATACCAATAAAATCTCTCCACTTATTGCTATATAAATATAATATGTATAACTTTATAACATGTGTTACTTTTTATTTAATAGATACAAATTTATTATCTTCTATATAAAATCTCCACATATAATCTTTTGCTTCTTCAGCATAATCTATACCTATTCTTTTAGACGCCTTAATATTAAATTTTTCATTATCCATACATTCTATATACAATGTATCCCCACATAAATCTTCTTTGTTTAAACTTTTATCTATTTTAAGTGCCTTACACAATTTAGCAGGTCCATTAGTTAAATTTTTTATTTTTGAATTACTTAGTTCATTAATATTTTTATTAAATCTATTTTTAGCCATACTATCTAACCCATATATTGGCTCTAATGCTCTTATTAAAACAGCTTGTGCTATACCTTCTTCTCTAGTGACTACATTAAAACAATAATGCATACCATATACAAAATATACATAAGAAATACCTGGTTTACCATACATAACTTCAACTCTAGGAGTTCTTTTTCCTCCATAAGCATGAGCAGCTTTATCATAAAACCCCATATAAGCTTCTGTTTCCACTATTTTCCCTGAAATTAATTTTCCATTTATATTATGAACTAAAACTTTACCCAATAATTCTTTAGCCACCAACAAAGTATCTCTATTATAAAATTCTCTAGTTAACTTCATAATATCACTCCAACGTATTTTATAATAAAATTTTAACAACTTATAGAAATCTTTTTTAAAACTTGTATATATGCTTTTAAATTTTTATATTCTTCTAAGTATTTTATACTATAAACACATTTAATTAAATAATCATAACTATTACTATTATACCAATTTATCTTCTTGCCAATTCTTACTTTCCTTAAATGTTTAAATATATTACTTTTATATATACTATTATAATTAACTATAACTCCCAACTTTTTAATTAAACTCTCCATATACATTAAATTCATATTGCTATCTATTCTTATTTTAGGTCCATTGTATTTTAACATAACATTATTCCAATTAACTTTAATGTTTTCAAATGTATTTCTTGCTTTAATGTAATTTTTTATTATATATGCTTTTTCTATAGAATCTACATTTTGAAAATCTACTCTACAATATTTAACTATGCTTTTATCAAAATTTATCCATAGTTTTACCAATTTGTTATTAAAATTATTAAACTTATTTATTAATTTATCAATATCATTTTTAAGCAAATTTATATCTGTATTATCTGCTATACAAATTATATGATTATCTAATTGTTTTTTTATACTTACTATTTCTTTTAAATTATTTTTACATTTTAAATATAAATATGTAATTTCTTTATAGGCAAAATCATTATTATAGTATACTTTTAATATATTTTTAAAATCACTATTTTCTATATACTGTATATTTTTTTTTGCTTCTTTTAATAATCTTATTATTAAATCATAATCGCATTTTAAATTTTTAGGTATATACCAATGTTTTAAATTATTTATATATTTATTATACTTTGAATTAAGCTCTTTAAATCTCTTTATATTTTTTTTTGTTAAATCAGTTTCTCTATACATTATATAACTTTTTAACGAAAAAACTCTTTCATTAAAAAAACTATTTGATTTTTCTTTTTTAACTAATTCCATGGCAATCCCCCTATATTTTAGGTTTTGTTAAATTATACCATAAAATTGAAATTTCTCAAAACAAATAATTTCTTTATAAAAAAGGTGTATACCTTTTTTTAAAGATATACACTAATTTCTTGAAGAATTTCTCACTATAATTTCATGACTTAATACATAATGTTGCTTTTCTATTCTTTCTTTATTTATTATTTTTATAAGCATTCTCATTCCAACTGATCCCATGTCGTACATAGGTTGTGATACAGTAGTGAGTTTAGGATAAAATATAGAAGAAGCATAAATATTATCAAATCCTATAACTTCTACTTCACTTGGTACGTCCATATTTCTATCTCTTAAAGCATTTATAGCTCCCATAGCTATTTCATCACTTGTACAAAATACTGCATCTATACAAGTTTTATTTAATATTGTATTTACTCCCTCATATCCATGTCTAGCTTTCATACCTGAAAAATAAATTATATCCTCATTAATTTCAATATTATTCTTTTGTAATGCTTCTTTATATCCCATATATCTAAGGGCACTAGCATTAACTGCTATCTCTGGTGTTCCTATATAAGCAATTTTTCTATTACCTTTTTTTATTAAATATTCTACTGCATCATAAGCTGCCTTTTTATTATCTATAGTTACACTAGGAAACATTTTTTCTTTATCTGTAGTTTCTACTAGCACTAAAGGCATTTCTAATTGATTTATAAGCTCTATTATATTTTTTTCTAAAGAATTACTCATATAAAGCACACCATCTACCATTTTTTCTTTAAGTACTTTTAGATATTCCATTTCCTTCTCTAAGTCTAAATCAGTATTGCAAAGCATTATATTATAATCATAAATATTTGCTACATCTTCTGCTCCTCTAACTATTTCAGGATAAAATTGACTAGATATATCCGGTATAATTATACCAACTGTTTTTGTTTTTTGTGTTTTTAAACTTCTAGCAACAATATTAGGTCTATATCCTAATTTATCTATAGCTTTTAAAACCTTTTTTTTAGTTTCTTCATTCACTACATCTATGTCATTCAATACTCTTGAAACTGTAGCAATAGATACACCTGCTTCCTTTGCCACATCTTTAATAGATGCCGCCATTATATCATCAACTCCTGTCATATTATTTAAATTATTATACTTTTAAATATAAATTATTACAAGTAAATTTTCTAAATAAGGAGTATACCAGCGTATACTCCTTATTTTTATATACTATTTAACAACTTCTACTAATATATTTAATTTTTCTCCATTTATATTACATTCTTTATAATCTTTATCTGCATTATATACAACTTTATTAGATAGTGTTTCATTTTTGATATCTTCTTCGTTCCTTTTAATTATTTCTTCTAGCATACTATTTCCTGATACATATAAATTTATTTTATCTGTAACTTCAAATCCACTTTCTTTTCTCATATTTTGGATTTTACTTAATATTTCTCTTAAATTTCCTTCTTCTTTAAGTTCTTTAGTTATAGTTGTATCTAACACTATTCCTATTGTTCCTTCACCAGAAAAAGCATATCCGTCTAATCCTTGCATTGTTACAAGTACAGTTTCTTCATTTAATTCAATGTTTTCGCCTTCAATATTAATATTTACATTTTCACCATTTCTTATTGATTGAGCTAATTCCATTTGATTCATAGATGATAATTCTTTTCTTATTTTCGGTATAAGTTTGCCGTATTTTTTACCTAATACTGGCAAATTAGGTTTTATATCAAAATTAACATATTTTGATAAATCCGCTCCAAATACTATTGATTTAATATTTAATTCATCTTTTATTATATCTCCATAATATTCTGGTAATGATTTAGAACTTACAAGCATTTCTGAAAGTGGCTGTCTATTTTTAATATTAGCTCCATTTCTTGAGCTTCTTCCAAGTTTCACTATTTTATAAGCTTCACTCATTTTCTTTTCTAATTCTTTATCTACTAATTCTAATTTATATTCAGGCCACTTGCATAAATGTATACTTTCTGGTGCATCTTCATCTGAGCTAACAACTAAATTTTGATAAATTTCTTCTGTTACAAATGGAATAAATGGTGCTGCTACTAAGGACAAAGTTGTAAGTACTCTATATAAAGTTACATAAGCTCCTATTTTATCCTCTGTTAATTCTGAAGTCCAAAATCTAGCTCTATTTCTTCTTACATACCAATTAGAAAGTTCATCTACAAAGTCTTCTATAATAAGTGCTGCTTGAGTTATTTCATACTTATCTAAGTGTACTGAAACATCTTTTACTAAAGTATTTAACCTTGAAGTAATCCATCTATCCATTACATCATTACTTACAAAATCCTTGTATTCTATAGGATTAAAATTATCTATATTAGCATATAGTACATAGAAAGAATATACATTCCAAAAAGTTCCTAAGAATTTTCTTTGACTTTCTTGTACTGCTTCTTCATAAAATCTTGATGGAAGCCATGGTGCACTTGAAGTATAAAAATACCATCTTACTGCATCTGCTCCTACATGATCTATTACTTCAAATGGACTTAATACATTTCCTTTGTGTTTTGACATTTTTAAACCATGTCTATCTAGTACGTGTCCTAATACAATGCAATTTTCAAAAGGATTTGTATCAAAAAGCACTGTTGAAATAGCTAACAAAGTATAAAACCATCCTCTTGTTTGGTCTACTGCTTCAGATATAAATTGAGCTGGAAAATTATTTTCAAAAATTTCTTTATTTTCAAAAGGATAGTGGTGTTGAGCAAAAGGCATTGAACCTGAATCAAACCAACAGTCTATAACTTCTGGTGTTCTTGTCATTTCTTTTCCACATTCAGGGCAAGTAATTTTTACTTTGTCTATATAAGGTTTATGTAATTCTATATTTTCCGGAACATTTATTCCTTTTTCTTTTAGTTCTTCAATACTTCCTATACATTCTCTATGACCACATTGACATTCCCAAATTGGAAGAGGAGTACCCCAATATCTATCTCTACTCAAACTCCAATCTATAACATTTTCTATGAATTTACCAAACCTTCCAGTTCTAATATTATCTGGCATCCAATGTATTTTATTGTTATTTTTAATAAGTTTATCTCTAAGAGAAGACATTCTTATAAACCAAGAATCCTTTGGATAATAAAGTAATGGTGTATCACATCTCCAGCAGTGAGGGTAAGAGTGCTTAAATTTCTGTGGTTTATATAGTATTCCCTTTTCATCTAAATATTCTATAATTTTTGAATCAGCTTTTTTTACAAATAATCCTTTCCATGGTTCTACCTTATCTACAAAATTACCTTCTAAATCTACTAAATTTATAAGAGGTAAATCATACTTTTTACTTAATAAATTGTCATCTTCTCCATAAGCTGGTGCAATATGAACTATCCCTGAACCATCAGATAATGTTACAAAATCTCCATGAACTATATAAAAAGCTTTTTTATCAGGAACTTCAAATTTAAACATTTGTTCATATTCTTTTCCTAATAGTTCTTCACCCTTAAATTCATTTATTATTTCATATTCTCCCTCAAGTTTTTCTAATAAAGATTTAGCAAGAATTAAGTGCTCATCTTTATTTATAACTTCTACGTAATCATAGCTTTTATTTATAGCAAGAGCCGTATTACTTGGAAGAGTCCATGGTGTAGTAGTCCATACAAGTAGATATTTATCTGTATCTTTTAATTTAAACTTTACATATACAGATGTTTCTGTTATATCTTCATATCCCTGACCTACCTCATGGGAAGAAAGAGCTGTTCCACATCTAGGGCAATAAGGTACTATTTTATGACCTTTATATAACAAATCCTTATCCCATATCTTTTTTAATGCCCACCATTCTGATTCTATATAATTATTATCATAAGTAATGTAAGGTTCCTCCATATCAACCCAATATGCCACTCTTTCAGACATATCTTCCCACAAACTTAAGTAAGAAAATACACTTTCCTTACATTTTTTAGTAAATTCTTCTACTCCATACTTTTCTATCTCAGGTTTTCCAGAAATATTTAAAGATTTTTCAACTTCTAATTCTACTGGAAGTCCATGAGTATCCCAACCTGCTTTTCTTAAAACTTGATATCCTTTCATTACTTTATATCTAGGAATTAAGTCTTTAATTACTCTCGTAACTACGTGACCTATATGAGGTTTTCCGTTAGCTGTTGGGGGACCATCATAAAATGTAAAATATTCACCATCTTTATTTAGTTCAAAATTTTTCTTTATTACGTTTTTTTCATCCCAAAATTTAAGTATATCTTTTTCAATATCTACAAATCCTTTTGAAGGATTTACTTTTTTATACATATGTATTTCCCCTTTCTTTAATTTTTTACTTATTTATACTAATTTGTAATATTTCTTAATATATCAAAAAAACTTCGCCCGTTAGGACGAAGTTAAATTCGCTATACCACCTAAAGTGTTATTAATTCAAGTACATTTTATACTCTATTCTTTAACGCAGAATTACGAATAAACCTACTAAAATTTCAATTTTTAGCTCATAGGTGATTTTCTTTAAAAGTAAAACTGCAAATTTCCACCAACATTTGCTCTCTGTAAGGTATCCTTTTAAATACTCTTCCTATTCATAGCTTTTATATTCTATAATTTTTTATTTTCTATATTATATTATATAAAATTTTCATTGTCAAACATTTTAATTTAATTTATAAAATCTTTTTTAATTCGTCGTAAGCAAAGTCTATTATTTCTTCACAACTAACACCCTTCTTCTTTAAATCTCTGCAATTATATGTACCATACTTTTCCTTAACAGATTTCATTATTTCCGAAGAATATTTAGATGCTGTATTTTTTTCAGTTAAATCATTTCTTCCTTTTAAAAATCCTAAAGCAATTATAGCTCCTGTTATAGCTCCACAAGTATGTCCTACAGACATTCCTCCTCCAAAAGGTGTTCCTACAGATATAGGTATATTTACATCTCTATCTTCATTTACAGCTTTTATTATTGATTCACAACAATTATAACCTTCTTTTTTAAAATTTGAAGCTTTATCAATCATTTTTAATATCCCCCTAATTGTTTTTTAAAAATTTTATTATTCCATTTGAAATTGCTTCTGCACATTTATTTTGATAAGAATCGGAATTTAATAATTTTTCTTCATTAGGATTACTTATAAATCCCAATTCCGTTAATATAGCAGGACAACTAGTATTTTTAAGTACATAAAACCCTGCTGTTTTTATTCCTCTATCATAAGTACCTAATTTAGATACTAACTCTTCTTGTATACATTTTGCAAGTTTTTTACCTTTTTCACTAGAATAGAAACTAAATGTCTCTGTACCATTAGCATAGCTTGACTCAGCACTATTACAATGAATAGACACAAAGTAATCTGCACTTGCTCCTTTGGCTACGTCACATCTATGTTGTAAATCTGCTGAAGTTCCATTAGACCATGGTGCATTATCATTTGTTCTTGTATATACAACTCCTATACCTTTATTTTTAAGTATATTTCCTACTTTTAAAGTTACGGCTAAAGCAACATCTTTTTCCATTATACCAGTAGGTCCTACTGCTCCAGAATCTGGTCCTCCATGACCTGCATCAATACATATTATCTTACCTGAGTTTCCTATTGTACCAGATGTATCTTCTTTAAGCAAATTTACTGCTGTAATATAAGGTATTACTCCTGTTCCCCCTAATATTTCTAAACAACTCATAGAATTTTTTATACTAAGTACAAATTCCTTTGTTACTTTAGGTATACTGTTATTTACTAATACTATGGATGATGTCTTTGCTGCAGCTGCTGCAGAACCTGATAAAGCATCTGGAAAATTTTCTCCTGAAGCTATGTATACTGTATTTAAATTAAGCTCTTTCATAAATTCCTTAATTACAGCTATATTGGTAGAATATCTATCTTCTCCAGATAATCTTTTAATATTATTAAAATTTGATAATATACTATCACTTATAACACCTTTGCCTCCAATTACATAGGTTGTATTTATATTTTTACCATTTATGTAATCTTTAATACTATTAGGTAAATAATTTTTTTGTGTTAAAAGTATAGGCATAGATTTATAAGCTGCTATACTTCCTATTGATATAGAATCAGGAAAATTTTCTCCTGAAACTAAAACTACTTTATCATCGATACTTCCTAAATATTTTGCTACCTCTACACTAGTATCATATCGAGTTTGTCCACCTATTCTTGTGCAAGTGTCTGCCAATTTTTCTAATTCATATTCGGCTTTTTTAGATATAGAGCCTGTACCACCTATTATAAATATTTTTTTTACATTTAGCCTTTTTAATTCATTTAATGTTACAGTTGTTATTCTATCTCCTTCTGTTAATAAAATAGGTGCATTATACTTTTTAGCTAAAGGTGCCGCACATAAAGCATCTGGATAATCACATCCTGAAGCTATAACAGCATAATCTGAATTTCCCCAATACTGCTGGGAAATTTTTACTGCAGTATCATATCTATTTTGTCCACCTATTCTATCTAAATTAACAGCTAAAACATTATTCTTGCCTCCAATTAAAACCCATAAGAAACATATTAGAAAAACCAAATATTTTTTTTTAAATTTAATCATATTTCATCCTCTCCTACATTATTAAATTATTATATTATTTATAAATAATATATATATTATCATTAACTATTATAATTGTAATTACCATTATAATAAATACTAAAATAAAAAAAACAGTTTTACAAGGTAAATAAAATTATTTTTTATCTTGTAAAACTGCTTTTATATATTATTTATAAATCTATAGTAACTATTTTTCCTAAATCCAAACTTTTTTTTACATCTATAATTCTTTGGTTTTTAGAACCTCTATATTTTATATTTAAATCTTTTTTATCTTCTTCAAATTTTCCATCTATCAATACATCAATATATTTTAACATATTATTCCAATATTTATTTTCACTAACATGGCTTATTATATATTCATAAGTATATCCTGTATAGCACCATATACTTAATTTTAATTCTTTTATTTTTTTTGCTAAAATCCACAATGCTTCTGATTGCTCAAAAGGTTCTCCTCCTGAAAAAGTTACTCCTCTTATTATAGGAATATTTCTTTTGATTCTATCAAGTACAATATCTATGTCTAAAGCATCTCCATAATTAAAACTCTGCATTTCTTTATTATGACATCCTAAGCAATTATGTCTACAACCTGATACAAACAACACAGACCTTAATCCCTGACCATTTACAAGAGAATTATCTAAAAATCCAGCTACTTGAATATTCAATATTATCACCTATTCCTTATAATTTATACACCTTTTTATTACTTACATGAGAAACTCTATCCAATCTTTCAGCAGTCTTTCCTTTTCCAAACCTTTCATCTAAACTTAAATAGCCTGTTACTCTAGATATACCCTGTATATTATTACTTCCACAGTGATTACACTTATTACTACTACTATGAATATACTGTCCACAATTTTTACAATATTTTATATGAAAATTTATACCTATATAACTTATATTTGTACACTTATAAGCATAGTTTATTATGTCTATAATTACCTCTTCTGTTGGATAATCGTCTAACTCAATATAACTTATATGTCCCCCATTACACATACTGTGAAAAGGAGCTTCTATATCTATCTTCTCTTTTATAGATATAGGAAAGTTTACCGGTACATGAAAACTATTGGTGTAATATTCCTTATCTGTAACACCTTTTACTTCTCCAAATACTTTTTTATCTTGAATTATAAATTTACCCGATAATCCTTCTGCTGGAGTTGCATAAGTACTCCAATTTAAATTAGTTTCTTGAGTTATTTTATCTGTATAATTTCTAATATGTTGAACTATTTTATATCCTAATTCTCTAGCTTCTTCTGTTTCTCCATGATGATGTCCTGTTAAAGCTATCAAAGTTTCTGCTAACCCTATAAATCCTATAGCCCAAGTTCCTTGTTTAAGTATAGGTTCTATAGAATCTTCTAACTTCAAGTTTTCAGAACCCTTCATTAAATGTTGCCCTGCCACAAAAGGCAAATCCTTTACTTTAAGCTTTTTTAAAACATTATATCTATGCATTAAGCTTTCTTTTGATAATTCAAGTCTAGAATCTAACAAACTAAAAAATTTACTTAGGTTGTTTTTAGATATTAATGCAATTCTTGGAAGATTTATTGTAGTTGGTGCTATATTTCCTCTTCCTTTTGTGCCTGCTTCTCCATTTACATTAGAACATATATAAGTTCTACATCCCATAGTAGCTGGAAGAATTCCCTTATCATAATATTTCTTATTAAAATCTGCATCTAAATTCATAAAAGTAGGATTCATCCTCTTTGAAGCTACTCTACAGGCAAGTTTAAATAAATAGTAATACGGATCGCTTGGATTTCTATTTACACCTTCTTTAACTCTAAATATTATATTTGGGAATATAGGTTGTTCTCCTTTACCCAATCCTTTTTCATATTCTTTTAAAAATATTTCACAAATTAAAGCAGCATCTTTACTTCTAGGTATACCTATATTTATAGAACTAAAAGGCACTTGGCTTCCAGCTCTTGAATGCATTGTATTAAGATTATATACTATTCCTTGCATAGCCTGACTTATATTTTTTCTAAGTTTTTTTTCTACTAACTGGTCTATATTTTCTAAGTTTATATTTAAATCTTCAAATTCCTTTCTTATTTCTTTTCTAGTAAACTTAATAAATATTTCCATATCATTGTCAAAATCAGGATGAGATTGTCCTCCAAACATATCATTTTGAGTTGATTGTAATAATATACAAGATAACTCACAAGCAGATTCTATTCTCTTGGGAGGTCTTATATAACCATATCCTGTATTAAATCCTCTTAATAACACTTCCTTAGTAGGTATGTGTAAACAATTTGTAGTTAAATTATAACTATCCAAATCATGATAGTATATATCTCCATTTTCATGAGCTTTAGCAAGAGACTTGGGCATTGCTACTAAATTATGCCATTTATTAGACTCACTTGCTATTCTTAAAAGTTTACTTGAAAAATTATTTCCTACATTTGCATTATCTCTGTCAGTTTCTACTCCAATTTTTTTAATAGCTTTCATTAAATCTGATTTTATTTCACGTATCTTTGTTCTTTCTTTTCTATAATTTGAATAAGCTTTACCTATTTCTTTATAATTATTTCTTAATAATATCTTTTCAACTAAATTCTGTATTTCTTCAACAGAAATTTCTTGTACATTTAAATTTTCAATTTCCTCTATAACCTTCTCAGTTAGAGATACAAATTCACTTTCTTTTAAATTAAACCCTATTTCTTCTGAAGCACCTTTTATAGCACTAGTAATTTTCATATAATCAAATTCTACTTTTCTGCCATCTCTTTTCACAACATATAGCATATACCTTACCTCCAAACCACAATATATTGTATGTACTTTGCTATTATAACCTTACACTAAATTTTTATCAATTTTAAAATTAACTCTATATTTATATTAAAGTTATTTAAATTTAATTATCTTATTCTTATTTGATTTTTTATACTTATGTGGTATTTGATTATTAATAAATACTATGTAGTGAAGTATTATGTAATTTAATAAGGCATACTGTTTTCATAAATCATTAAACAGTATACCTTATAACTATATAATATTTATTCTAATAATTTCTTCTTCATTAGCCAAATCCTTTAGTACCTTCCCTATTTTAAAATTTTTTGGTACTAAAATAGTATATATACTAATGTTATTTTTATCTTCTACTCCATATAATTCACATTCACCATCTTCTAAAGAAAATTCTATATTTTTTATTTTTATATCTTTTGTTTCAAAATATTCTATTATTTTTTCAGAAGCTTGTTTACTATTATAATATTCTATTTCTAATTTATAAGTTTTTCTTCTAATAAAGTGCACTTTATCTTCAACTCTCTTAAGAGTTACTAATACTATTCCTGCACATATGCCTGATACAATACTTAAATAATAATGTCCAACTCCTATAGCTAACCCTATACAAGCTACTACCCAAAGACTAGCTGCTGTTGTTAGTCCTTTTACCGAACCCTTCTCATGTATTATAGTTCCTGCTCCTAAAAATCCTATTCCACTTATAACTTGAGCACCTAATCTTCCTAATTCAATCTTAAAATGAGGAGCTAACTTGGGATTTTCAGTTATAATATTAGCTACATTAGCTAAAGAACTAACTTCTATCATTGATATTATAGCTGCACCCATACATACAAGTATATGAGTTCTAAATCCTGCTGGTCTATTTCTTGATTCCCTCTCATAACCTACTGCTCCTCCAATTATAATAGCTAATAATAGTTTAATTAAAACTTCATACTTATCCATAAATATTACACCCCCACTTGTATAAAATTTTTTAAGTAAATACCCTATTTAATTTATTAACTTTATTTATTGAGGAAATTGCACAATTAAACTTCCTCAATTATATTTAAAAATCATTACTTTTTGTTAATAATTAACTATTTTGTTCAGAAAAAGATAATAGCAAAGCTAAGGTGCTATTGCACCTGTGGATAACTT